>CAYXRM010000001.1:0-606250 GCA_964467625.1 uncultured Gammaproteobacteria bacterium
CTTTTTTGTATTATAAACCCATCTGAAAATAACATATTGAGAAAGGTATGTAATCATGTAATTGTATTATATTGAACAAAAAAATATAAATACAAATTAAATGCTGCGTGATTTTTATGGAGTTACAATTTATTTGAAGAATTTTCAATAAAAGTTATTATCCTATCCATTGAGGCTTTTTTGGACATTTCCCACTCTCTTTTTGTAACACGAACAACATTAAACCCACATCTTTCAAGAATTGCTTGTTTTTTCATGTTCAAATAATGCTCAGGAGTTTTGTTTTGAATGCCGTCTATTTCAATTACAACATTTTTTATAACAATATCTGCACTAACCCCGCCAATTTCAAGTCCGGCTTGAATTTTATCGTTTGGATAAACAGAAGTTAATTCGCTAAACACTTCTTTTTCAAAATCATTTTTAAATTGAAGTTTCACCCCGGTTTCAAAAGCTTTTTTTGAATTTTGAATATATTCAATATAATCCCTCAAAAGCCCTTCGGGAACTGTATTTGGTGCTTTTGATAAGAAGTTAATAGATTTTTTTCTTGCACGTGTTATTGCAACATTGAACAAGTTTGGTTTTTGCAAAAATGTTAAAGACTGACTGCGTGAATTATCAGCAATTGCCCATGACATAAGCATTATGTCCTTTTCATCTCCCTGAAACGTGTGTGCTGTGCCAATTTCAATAGAATATTTTTGAATTGTTTCAAGGCTGAACATTTGCATAACATCTTTTTTAATTAAATCAACCTGTCCTCTAAACGGGGACAAAACGCCAATAGAAGGGGGGTTGTCAGGGTCAGATTCAGCCATTATATCTTGCATTTTTTTAATTACTGCCTCAGCCTCAATTGTATTTCTTGTAACATCAACATCCACCCTGCCTTCAGGCACAACAATAAGTTCCACAGGACAATCATGTTCGGGGGTTTGTTTCATAACTTTTATTCTTCCGCCGTAAAATTCTTTGGAAGAAAATTCAATAATAGGTCTTGGGCTTCTAAAGTGCTCATCCAACAACACCGGACTTGCCGAATAATAATTTGCAAGATCAAACATGGAGTTACATCTAAAACGCCACATCAATTGGTATTTGTCATCAATACCGTATTGATTTAAGAAAGATTGTTCTTTTGCTTTTTCTAAAAATGATAAGTGTGGAAGCTGCTTGTCATCCCCAACAATAACTGCTTTTTTAGCCCTATACAAAATAGGAAAACAGCTTGCAATATCGCATTGGCTTGCTTCATCAATAATAACAACATCAAACAAAGCAGGCTTTAAGGGAAGCGAATTTGAAATTGCATACGTTGTTGTGCACCAACATGGAAAAGCATTCAAAAGCGGCTTAAAATCTTCATTTTCAAGAAGTCTGTTTTGAAGCATAGATTTTTTGGACACAAGAGATTTTGAATGAATTATAAGTCTTTGGCGCTTTTTTTGCTCTGATAATAAATCTTTTAGAGCGCCCCTTCTTTTATTTTTCAAAATTTCAACTGCAAGTTTTTTTTGTTTTCCCTTTAAAAGTTTAACCTTATTTAAAAGCAGGTGAAGATTACCCACCCTTAAAATTTCTTCTTCAATTTCACGCTTTTTGGCATTTAATTTTTCAACGTCTAATTCAACCTCAAGGCGCTGTATCATCTCATGCACACGGGCAACTTTTTTAAGTTTTAAAATTTTTCTAATTTTTCTTAAATTAAGATAGACCAAAAATTTTGTTATGAAATTTTCATTTTGTTGAAAATAATTTTTTAATTTTTCAATATATTTTTTCAATTGTTCAATCTGGGCACTGGTCAAATTATCATCCGCATACCTTAATTCACCGATTGCGCCCACTGATTCTTTTTGTTCTTCTTCGGTTTCTGTATATTTTTCTTCAAGCTTAATAATTTTCTCACACATATTTTCAAGGCGAGAGATTTCATCCAAAAGCACCTTCATATCGGGCGTATCCACCAAAACAGAATCCATATAAGAATCTGTATTTAATTCCACCTTGCCTGATAATAAATCTTCCAATTTAAAACAAAGTTGTTTTTGATAATTTGCCCTTCCCGCACGAAGCGCAAGGTAAGGCGCACCAAGTTCATTTAACCTGTCGGAAACAACATCCACCGCTTTGTCCATTCTAGACGCTACAAGTACGGTTTTGCCGTTTGCAATGAGATGTGCCACAAGGTTTACAATTGTTTGGCTTTTGCCTGTTCCGGGGGGGCCATATACCGCAAGAAAATCGTTATTTTCAATTTTTTTAATAACTTCTTCCTGACAGTCACTTAAAGAAAGCGGGGTGGTCGGGAAAAATTCTTTTGGTTTGCAATCTTTTATTTCTTTTGGTTTTTGATTATTGTACTCATCCAAAATAACCCCAAGGGCGGTTTCTTTAATAATGCCTTGCGGCTTTTCTGAAATTTGAGTTAACTCATGCAAAACCCCCGCCGTTACAGAAGGGCGTTTTGTCAAAATTACGGACTGAATTCTTTTTAAAATAAGTTTATCTAAATTAACTTTTGCTTTTTGCTTAATAACATCAATTGAATCCAATTCTTCAAAATTAAATTCATCGAGGTTTTCAACGGTTTTAGAATAAAAATCTTCATCATTTTGGTGCAATTGCTCAACTTGAGCCGAATTACTTTCAATTTCAACATCCGGAATTAAAGATTTTAGTGTGGATAAGAAAATTTGCAATTTTTCTTCATCAATAGGAAGTTCGGGCACAACATCTATAAGCCCTTGCAACATAGCGTCTATTTCTTCTTCATCATCTTTTTTCATAAGCTGAGAAAGCGCACCCGTGTTCAAAGAAAGGGTATCTTCCTGAATTGAAATTGATAAATCCTGCCCTTGTCTTTCAATTTTGCAGGGAGCATACAAAAGCGGGGTCAAAAATTCATTATTTCTTTTTGACCTGCCGTTTCTGCCAACCAAAAACAAAAAACCATATAAAAGTTGCTTGTCTTTTTTGCTGACTTCAGCCTGTATCATAAGTTCTGTTAAATAAGGATTTTCGCCGTTTACAACATAGGGTGTGTCAAATTTAGTAAAAAGGACTTCTTCCCCTTCAAGAAAAACCCATTTATTTTCCTTGTCCCCTTTTAAATTTCTAAAAGTTGAGCTTTGGACTTCTTCTCTCACACAATCATGCAAATATTGGGAAACTCTTTTAATGAAGTTTCCGCCCAAAACTTTATTTACGGCTTTTGGAATTGTATTTAACATAAAAATAATTATACCCTTACAGACAAAGTTTTACTCTCAGTCAAACAGTTGAATTTACAAAAAAAATAAAAGCCGAACAAAGTGCCCGACTTTTATTTTTCTGAATAAAAATTTATTTTACAAGTTCTTTGAACTTTTTACCAGCTGAAAATGCCGGAACTTTTTTAGCAGGAATTTTAATTTCTTTACCCGTTTGAGGATTGCGCCCAACTCTTGCTGCACGTTTGCGTGCTTCAAAAGTACCAAATCCTACAAGGGTGATTTTTTTGCCTTTGGAAACTGTTTTTTGAATTGTTTCCAAAAATGTAGAAATCACTTCACCTGTACTTTTTTGAGAAAGTTTTGTTTTTTCTGCAATAGCCTTTACTAATTCTTCTTTGTTCATAAAATTCGCCTTTCCTATAACACCTATAAAGCTTATTATATATATTTTTGTATAAATAACAAGCTTTTTTTGAGCTTTTTTACATTAAGATACAATAAAAACAAGGGGTTCCACCCTACAGTGGAGCAATAACATATATTAATTTTGAGAAGAAACCCTTGAAAAACTTATGTCTTTATAAAAATATTTCAATATATCAAATGCCCCATACCCTTTATTTGCAAGGTTATTAGCACCATGCTGGCTCATGCCAACCCCATGCCCGTTCTTTTTAATACCGTCATCATACCCTTTGACAGAGTGCAAATAAGGAGCATCGCTTGCCCAAGCGGCGCCTGAATTTACCGTTCTTCCGCCCGAGCTTGCATGGTAGTAGGCAGGAATAATTTTGCCCTTATATGTAATTACAATCCCCTTTGTATCGACAACCGCTTTTGTAGTTTTTTTATTTTCAGCGCTCGCCCCGCCATAGGCTTGGTCTTGCGGTGTATCAAGCAGGTCATAACTTCTTGAGCCGTGTTTATTTAAGTTTGCAATTGCATAACTTCTTGCAGCAATAGCCTGCGCCTTGTGCGCCTCAATGTTCCAAGAAGAAGGCATTTCAGAAGGAACAACTCCAAGCAAATACAATTCCAAGGGCACAACATTTATAACGGTTAATTTTTTATTGAAATTATAAACAACAAGCTCACCCCTATACCACTTGCCTTTTGTTGCCACAAAGCCGTCTTTACCATCTGGCTTAATTTTAATGTAGTTGGTTTCAAGGTCATAAAACTTTCTTCCAACTTTAACAGCAATTGTGTTTCCGTATGCTTTTATGTCATAAGATTTCATTTTTTCCACAGTCAAAATGGGCTTGTTTGTTTTCATATTAATAATTTGCCCTTGAGAAGATGTGCCAAAATATGACTGTTTAACATCAACATTCAAGCCAATTCTAATAGCACAAGCAGGCTGAAAGTTCATCAGCCAAAGTATGGCAACCAAACAAATTTGAAATAAAACCTTTTTCATAAAAACATTTTAATTCAAACAAAAGCATTTGTTATCAAATAATTGAAGGAATTATTAAGCCTGATTTTCAAGAGATTTAATATAGCTTACAATTTCTGTGCAGATTTCATTTTTTGTTTCATCGTCAACAAGCTTAAGATATTCCATAGCAAGAAAATGCTTAATGTTGTTATCTTGCCACCTTTGCCAATAATATTCATAATTATTGACAGTTAAAATATATCCTGAATTTTTAGACCTCTCGATGATAAAATCGCAGGCATGGTCTCTGACTGCATTATTTGCCTTTTCAAGCAAATTGACAGCGAGTTTTACAACGGGGTCTTTATCGTACCAACGCTTATTATCCATATTTTTAGTATATACCCATTTTCTAAAATGTCAATTTAGTTAACCTTTTTGATTGATTTTGAAATCACATGCAATAAAAAGAGCATTAATGCTGTTGCAATGATGATTACATACCTGTTCAAAAAGCCTGTTAAAATAATTGCTGCAATTGCGCACACAACAGAAATGGAAGAAAGGGTTAACACCGCCAAATCTTGAGAAAACCCGTGGTGCAGCAGCTTATGATGAATATGCTCCGCATCTGCCACAAAGGGGCTTTTCCCTTTAGAAATTCTTCTTATGGAAGAATACGCAACATCCACAATTGGTATCACCAAAATTAAAAATGGAAGATACATAAGGGGAGATGTTATATGCATAATACCCGTAATCGACAAAGTTGAGAGCATAAAGCCCGCAAATAAAGCGCCCGAGTCGCCCATAAAAATTTTAGCAGGGTTATAATTAAAGGTTAAAAACGCAAACATTGCGCCCGATAAAATTAATGCAAAAAGTGCCGTTATTGGAGATGAAGGAGTTGTTACCATTGAAATAACAGCAATTGAAACCGCACCGATTGTAACAACAGAACCTGCAAGCCCGTCTATTCCGTCTATAAAATTGGTTGCATTTGTAATGCCCACAATCCACAACAAACTTATTGGATAAGACCAAAAACCAAGAGCGATATTTTCCCCAAAGGGGTTATAAATTTCATCAATTCTAACACCAAGCAAAATAACCGTGGTTGCAATTGCAATTTGCAAAAAGAGTTTAAATTTTGCATTTAGACAAAAAATATCGTCAATCAGCCCCAACAAAAACATTAAAGAGCCGCCCACGATAATTCCTGAAAGCCCCACACCCTTTGGATAATAGCTTAAAAGCACCAAAAACAAAAAAGTAAGCATAACGGCAGACCATATTGCAATCCCGCCAAGCCTTGAAATTTTACCTTTGTGGATTTTTCTTTCATTTGGAACATCAACCAGCCCCATTTTATCTGAAAAATATATAACAATAGGAATAATAAAAACCCCCAAAAGATAAGCTATTATTGCCCCTAAGATATGTGCTTGTGTTAATTGAATCATTTTTTTCTCTTTTCTTAAATATATTTCACAAATTATATTCTACCACTTAAAATTTTATGAAATTTCTATTCTCTTTTTTTCTTTTAAAAGTTCATCATAAACCCACGGTGGCACAAAATTTTTACCCATTGTGATTGTTCCATGGTTAACGGAAGGAGCATGGAAATCAGAACCACCCGTTATAACAAGCCCGTATTGTTCTGCCAAAGTTGAATAATATTCAACAACAGCAGGGGAATGCTTTCTATGATACGCCTCTATTCCACGAAGCCCATAATTTATTAAGTCTTTTGTCAAACTTTCAGATATTTCAACATCTATAGGATGAGCGAAAACCGGAATTCCACCCGCATCATAAATTATTTCGCATGCGTCATGCGGGGAAACCGTTTTTCTTTTAACATAAACGGGCGATTCATCATTAATATATTTAGAATAAGCTTCCATAACGCTTCCTGTCCCGCCTGCATTTGTAATTGCCCGTGCAATATGGGGTCTTCCTATACTTCCTTGAGGGGCGACAAGTTTTTTAATATCTTCAAATTTAATTCTGATACCTGCCTTCTTTTTCAAAAGGGAAGCCATTTCACGTGCCTGATGAACACGGGCATTTTGCTGAAATTTCAACATATTTTGAAACTCAGAATTGTTAACGTCCATAAAATATCCCAAAATGTGGACTTCGTATCCTTTATAAATTGTGTTTATTTCAACCCCTTGAATTATTTCAAGTTTTTTATCATTTGCATGAGCATATTTTGTTGCAATATCATAAGACAAAATATTATCATGGTCTGTTAGCGCAATGACATTTAAGCCGCAATCAATTGCCGTGTCGACAATCGCCTCGGGGGAAAAAGCGCCGTCTGAATAGGTTGTGTGAATGTGCAAATCAACCTTCAAGTTTCACCTTCCTTTGCGTTTTTCTCATATACAAAATTAATTCTTTTAATATCAACGCAAGAATTATTTTCAAGGTTGAACACAAATTTTACGGCATTTACTTGAATTAAGGGGGACTCTGCCACATCAAAACGCTCCGGAATGGAAGTTATAAGACGATTTATGGAAGATTGATAATCCATACCGATAACACTGTCATAAGAGCCGACAAAACCGACATCTGTTATATAGCCGCATTTTTCATCAATTATTTTTTCATCTGCCGTCTGAACATGGGTGTGCGTCCCAATAACCGCATTAACACCATATGAAGAAGCGTATTTTGCAAAAGCAATTTTTTCAGCAGTTGCTTCGGCGTGATAATCTACAATTACAACTTTATCTTCAAAATTTAATTTTTCAGCCAATTCTTCAAGCGCCTGAAACGGACAATTCACAGGCTGCATAAATGTTTTGCCCAAAAGGTTAATTACAAGAATTTTATCATTAAAAATTCTATACCCAACCCCACGGGCTTTTTTGTGGTAATTATAAGGACGGATTAAAGCGGGGGAGTCATCTATAAATTGATAAATGTCTTTTTTGTCCCAAATATGGTTGCCGCTTGTCATACAGTTAACACCGTATGATAAAATTGCATCATGATTTTTTAAGGTTAAACCAAAACCATGAGAGGCGTTTTCAACATTTGCAATCACAAAATCAAATTTTTGATTAAAGTATTCCAAGGAATTTTGCAAAACAAATTGAAGTGCTTCCCTTCCGGGCCTGCCCACAATATCGCCAAAAAATAAAACAGATAAGTTTTCAGACATTTTTATTTCGCTATTTCGGTAACTCTTGCTTCCCTAACCACCGTCACACGGATTTGTCCGGGATATTCAAGTTCATCCTCAATGCGTTTTACAATGTCACGAGCCAATTTAGCAGCAGCAGCATCGTCAAACACATCCGGCTGAACCACTACCCTAACTTCTCTACCCGCTTGCACGGCGAAGGATTGCTTTATGCCCTCATAGCTGTTTGCAATTTCTTCAAGCTTCTTTAAACGCTTAATATAGATTTCAAGCGTGTCACGTCTTGCTCCGGGGCGCCCTGCGGATACGGCATCCGCTATTTTTACAAGCGCTGCAACAAGCGTACTTGCTTGAACGTCATCGTGGTGGGCTTCTATGGCATGGACAATTTCTTCTTTTTCGCCATATTTTCTTGCAAGTTCAACACCCAACTGTATGTGCGTTCCTTCCTGTTCATGGTCCACCGCTTTTCCGATGTCATGTAACAATCCCGCACGTTTTGCCTCATTCACATTGGCGCCCAATTCAGCCGCCAACATGCCTGCAATTTGAGCAACTTCAATTGAATGTTTTAAAACATTCTGCCCATAACTTGTCCTATAATATAAACGTCCAAGAGTCTTTACAAGCTCTTTGTTAAGGTTCATAACTCCAAGGTCGTATGCGGCTTTTTCGCCTTCCTGTTTCATTTTGTTTTCAATTTCTTTAAGTGACTTTTCATACACTTCTTCAATTCTGACAGGATGAATACGACCATCTGCTATTAATTTTTCAATTGTTAATCTTGCAACTTCACGCCTTACAGGGTCAAAAGATGACAATACAACAGCTTCCGGAGTATCATCAATAATTAAATCAACCCCTGTCAAGGTTTCTAGGGTTCTTATGTTTCTTCCTTCTCTGCCAATAATTCTTCCTTTCATATCATCGTTTGGAAGTGCCACGACAGAAACGGTTGTTTCTATAACCTGCTCAATTGCACATTTTTGCATAACTTGAGATAAAATTTCTTTAGATTTTTCTTCCGCATTTTCTTTTATTTTAATTTCATTTTCACGAATTAAACGAATTTGCTCTTGTTGAAGGTCATGTTTAATCTGCTCAAGCAAAGTATTTCTTGCTTCTTCCCTTGACATTTGCGAAACTCTTTCAAGCTCCTGCACTTGTTTTACAATAACTTCTGCCAAGTAATCTTCTTTTTCGTTCAGTTCATCTTCTTTTTTATTTAAGGCATATTCTCTATCAACATTCTGTTGATTTTTAAGCTCAATTTCATCCTGCCTTTTTTCAAGAACTTCTTCAAGACGGCTGACTTCTTGTCTTCTGTCTTTAATTTCATCGTTTAATTTTTGCCTGTCTTCATAAAGCTGTTCTTTTGCATTTGCAAGAGCTTCTTTTTTATATAATTCAATTTTTTCCTTAAATTCTTCCTGTTCTTCAATAAATTTTTTATTGGAAAGCTCCAAGGCAGTCTTTAGCCTTGTACACCAAATAACGGTTACAATGGTTGCAATCGTTAAAACAAAAGAGGAGAAATAAGGTCCTACCATAGTTATTAAAGATTCTTGAGCGATTTTCCCATACCTCGTAACAATGTAGTATAAAAAGCCGCTAAATATTAGGTTTTTAGTTTATTTATATATTAAACTTTATTTCATTTATATTTAGTTAAATAAATAATAACATAATTTTTTTATTTTGAACAGAAAAATAATTTTATAGAATAAAAGAAGGATTTTTCAAAAAAATGTGTAGTTTTATAAAGTTTAGTGCAATAATATAATAGACTTATTGCCAAACATCATTAATAAATTTAAAAAAGAAAGGGTCATAAATGTTTTCAGGTCTTGTATCGCTTATAAATCAATCCATAAATTCAACACTTTACACCCCAAAGGTTGAACAAAAAAGCAACAATCCTTTTGCATCGCAAGACGGAAACAATCCGTACGTAAATTTAAATTTTACATCTTCAAATCAAACTTATGCAAAAAATCAACCTGTCGCAGGCGGGTATTTTGCAGGATACTATAACGGTGTACCCAATATTGTGGGCAGAAGGCTTTTTATAGAAGTTTAATTTGTTCAAAATTATCTAAAATGCGCATATCTGTCAGATGTGCGCATTTTTAATTGAATTTAAACAGCCTGTGTGTCTTCTTCTTCAACCTTGAATTGCATTTCATACAAGGTTTTATATTGCCCGTTTGGAATTTGCATTAAATCTTCATGCCTGCCTTCTTCCACAAGCATGCCGTCATTTATCACCATAATTCTGTCTGCATTTTTTATGGTAGATAATCTGTGCGCAATTACAAAAACGGTTTTTGTGTGCATAAGATTATCAAGCGCCGATTGAACAACGGCTTCTGATTTATTGTCAAGTGCAGATGTTGCTTCATCCAAAATAACAATCGGAGCGTCTTTTAAAATTGCTCTTGCAATTGCAACTCTTTGCCTTTGCCCGCCTGATAGAGAAACTCCCATTTCGCCAATTTCAGTATCAAGTCCATTTTGCAAGTGCCCCACAAATTCATCCAAATGCGCAAGCTTAACTGCATTTTGAATTTCTTCTTCCGTTGCGTCAAACTTGCCCATTAAAATATTGTCTTTTATTGTACCTGAAAACAAGAAATTACTTTGGAATACTTCTGCTATGTTCAACCTTAAAGAGTCAAGCGTATAATCTCTTATATCAACCCCGTCAATTGTAACCTGCCCGCTTTTAACATCATAAAATCTTGGAATAAGGTTTACTATTGTGGATTTTCCACCGCCTGAATTTCCAACAAGTGCCACCATTTCGCCCTTATTAACTTCAAAATTAATATTTTTCAAAACGGGGATACCTTCATTATATTCAAAATCAACATTTTTAAATTCGACTTTTCCTTTAACATCTTTCAATTCAATTGCATTTTCTTTTGATGTAATTTCAGGAACAAGGTCAAAAAGCTCAAACACCCTTGCCGCTGCAACAAAAACTGATTGAAGTCCGGTCAAAGTGTTGCCTAAAGATTTAACAGGCTTATATAAGAGTAAAAGAGAGGTTACAAAACTTGCAAAACTTCCGGTTGTTAATTCGCCCTTCATAATAAGGTTGTTGCCATAAAACATAACAATTGCAATACCAATACTTGCAATAAGGTACATAATCGGGCTCATCCAGCCTGCACGCTTTGTTAAGGACATAGACAAGTTAAATGACTTTCTTATCTGCCAAGCGAATTTATTTAACAATTTTTCTTGAAGGGAATATCCCGTCATGATTTTGTTTCCATGGTAAGTTTCATTGAAATTGGTGGCAATCCCGCCCCCTAAAACCATAGCCTCATTTGAAACTCTTTTGATAATTTTTCTCAAGAAAACCAAGGGTAAAAAGGCAATAGATAAAACAATAACCCCAACGCATGCCAATTTCCAAGAAGTCCACAACAAAACCGCCGCAAGCCCAATTGCTTCCGTTGAACAGGTTATAAGTTGCTTTATGGACTCTACAATTGTTCTTGAAGCAATATCAGGGTCAGATAAAAACCTTGTTAAAACAAGCCCTGATGAGTTTTCATCAAAAAATTTAGAATCCATTTTGATTAATTTTTTAAAAAGGTCAAATTTGACTGCGTTTGAAATTTTATTACTTATCCAATCCGAAAGATAAGAGTTTAAATACCTTAAAAGCCCCTGTACCACAGCGAATGCAACAATTAAATAGGGAATTAAACCCGCAAGAAAATCACGAGTTAGTTCAAACCCTCTTATTATCATTGTGTTTCCATTTACCACAACGTCAATATAAGGTTTGAGCGCAAATGCGGTGGCACCATCCAAAAGCCCCAAGGGAATTGCAAGCGAAAAAGCAAGCAAAATTCTAAATAGCAAAGGCCTTAAATAAGGAAAAAGCCTTAAAAAAATATATTTATACTGAAATGCATTTTCAGCAGATGTGAGTGCAAGTTTCATTATACTCCCTTTCCAAATAATAAAATGAAGCCAAGGCAAGCGCACTTATTGCAAAGCCTTCTTGTTCTTTTTGAATTAAAAATTTCTTAATTTCAGATCTTTTAACTCTTATTCTATCTACAATAACGCCACCGTCACTTTCTGGCGTGGAAATAACATTATCATTTTTAATTATAGCAAGAGCAAGAGTGGCGATTTCAGAGGTCATGCCGCCTGATGTTGAAACTTTTTTTGATAAAATTTTAATTTCAGAAGCATTCATGCCTGTTTCTTCAAAAAGCTCTTTTTTAATCGCCATAAATTCCGTTTCATCTTTGATTTCATCCCCGACAAGCCCTGCGGGAATTTCCACACAAAATTGTGCAATATTTTCTTGTTCAAGGGGGGGTCTTTTTGTAATTAAAAACAAAACTTCATCTTCGCCTAAAGTTTTAATTAAAGGCAAAATAACCACAACCTTTTTGGCATTTGCTCTATGTGCATATACCCAATCGGGTTTATTTTCCCTTTTTACCGCCCTCAAATCCAAATATTCGGTTTTGTATAAAATCAAAATAAACTCCTTTTAAAAAATATTATACAATTAAAAAAGCAAATTTTTAAAGTCACTCTAGGTGTTTACAAAAATTTACAATTTTTTACCCCAATTCAGCTGAAAAATAACAAAAAAACGATTTACGGCACTTTAAAAAAAGAACAAAGTATGCTATACTTTTATGGTGGTGTTGTTTATGTATCGTTGTAAAAAGGAAGGGGGCAAAATGGCAGCATTAGCAGAAAAGCTCAAGGTTAAGTCACCCATCAAATCAAAGTTCAATGATGAGTTTCAAAAATATTTGAAACAACAATGCGTTAAAACTACTTTTAACGGTGTTGAACTTGAAACATTCAGCTGGTACAAGAAAGTTTTAGGGCTTGCTTAAGCCTTATTACTTCTCTAAAAGAAAAAGTTAAATCGGGCATTAGCCCGATTTTTTATATTTTTTTAAAAAAACATTAAGAACTTCCTTTGTTTTTTCTTTTCATGGTAAAATTTTTCTGTTATGTCAAAAAAAAGCAGATTATATTTAATTCTTTTTTCAGCAACATTTCTTGTTGTGCTTTTTGTATTTATTTGGGCATTTGTTGCAACCTCAAGCGTCAGAAATGTTTCCAAAGAAACTGCTGCAGGTCAAAATGTTTCAGTTAAAAATCTTGTTTTAACAGAAACTAAAGACGATAAAATATACTGGGAGCTTTACGCACAAAAGGGAGAATACGAATCCGACACAAGTAAAGTTATTTTAACAGAACCCACAGGCAATTTTTATAACACGGAAAACCAAGTTGTAATGAGTTTTCAATCCGATTACGGTTATTATTTCGGAGATACAAAAATCATTGTTTTAAAAGGAAACACGCTCATTGTGGCGCATGAGGGTTCATCAATCAGCGCAGATGAACTTACAATTAAAGGAAAAGACGAGGACATTGTTGCAAGCGGTAATGTTGTTTATAAAAAAAATGATGATCTTGTAACAAATTCAAAAAAAGCAAGGTTCAACAGCGACCTTACCTTTTTTGAAATATCGGGAGATACGCAGACCAAACTTTATTCAAAAAGCACAGCTAAAACGCAAGGTTTAATAAAATAAGAGGAACTATGAAAAAGATAATTTTATTTATAGCGGCAATAATTTTAACTTATCAAACGGCGGTATTTGCGGACAATATCATAATAGAAGCCAAAAGACAAGAAATAAAGGCAGACCAAAACAAAGGGTATTTTAACGGGGATGTAAAAGTTAAAGTAGGGGATATTACAGTGCAAAGCCCAAGAGCAGAGCTTAATCTTGACCCTAAAACCAAAAAACCATCTCTTGCAATTTTTTACGACAACCCATATGCCTTCCAAAACAAAGACAACAAAAAGCATGAAATTAAAGCAAGAATAATAAAAGTTTCTCTAATTAAAAAAAGTGTTTTGGCGGAAGGGAATGCCCAATCCATTATGTTAAAAGACAGACAACCCGTCATTACAATCAACGCAGATGTTCAACAATATGACACAACCACAAAATTAATGCGTGCAAAAGGGGCTGTAATTGTTCATTATAACGATGTTGAAACCTTTTCAGATTATGCAAGCGCAATTATAGAAAAAGAAGGCACGGTTAAAAATCTTAAACTTGAAAAAAATGTTGTAATAAAAGAAGGGGTAAATGTTTTAAAAGGGGATAAATTTGAATACGTGGCGCCCAAAGAAGAATATTACCTTACAGGAAATGCTGTTTCTGACTTGACTTTTGAAGATGGAACAAAACTGCTTGTTAAATCAAAATACCAACAATATAACAGATTAAATAACAACATTATCGCTGGGGGAAATGTCAGAGTTAATTTTAAAGATTACTTTGCCCAAGGTCCAAAAGCTCAGCTTTTTATTGACCCTAAAACTCAAAAACCAAAACAGGTTGTGTTCACGGGTCGCTCTAAAATAACTCAAAACGGAAGTACGGTTGAAGCAGACAGAATAAAAATGAATATGGAGCCTAAAGAATTTTTTGCTGACGGCAACGTAAAAACAAGTATAGAGGGAGATAATTCAATGGAGATAATGCCTTAATTATGAATATTACGTTAGAAAATAAACAGTGTTTAATGGCGGGGGACGGCATTCTTCCCGTACAAATGGCAAAAAATGCCAAAGAAAACGGTTTTGAAGTTGTTGCAATTTCATTATCCTCGGACAACTGCAGGGAACTTCAAAAATATTGCACAAAAGTTTATTCCTTTGGCCCTGGGCAAGTAGACTCAATTAAAAAAACTTTAATTGAAGAAAACATTAAACAACTCACATTTTTGGGCAAAGTTTCAAAAACCATGCTTTTAAAAAGGTTAAAACTTGAGCCAAGGGCTATTGAGCTTTTAAAACAGGTGCCAAAATTAAACGATGACGCTATTATGCTCAAAATTATCGAAGAAATGGAAAGTGTGGGCATAACAATTTTAGACCAAACAATTTTTATAAAAAGCCTTATGGTTCAAAAAGGGGTTATGACAAACCTTAAACCGACAGAAAGTCAATTAATCGACATTGAATACGGGTATAAAACCGCAAAACAAATGGGCGAGCTTGATATAGGACAATCCGTTGTAACAAAAGACAGAATGATTATAGCGGTTGAAGCTATTGAAGGCACAGACAAATGCATTAAAAGAGGCGGAGAGCTTACAAGAAAAAAAGGCGCCGTGATTGTTAAAGTTGCAAAGCCAAAACAAGACAAAAGGTTTGATATTCCCACAGTCGGGCTTCGTACTTTAAAAACAATGAAAAAATACGGGCTTTGTGTTCTTGCGCTTGAGGCCGGAGAAACCTTAATGGTGGAAGCTAGCAAAATGATTGAATATGCAAACAAGCACAAAATTTCAATAATGGCTTTTTAAGGGGAAATTTTATGGAAATTAAAAAGATTTTCATAATAACCGGTGACTATTCAGGCGACAAGCACGCTTCAGGTGTTGCAAAGGAACTAAAAAAACTATCTCCCAATATTGTTATTGAAGGGGTCGGCGGCATAAATCTTGAAAGAGCAGGAGTGAAACTTTTGTTCAATCAAGACAAAATGAACACAATGGGAATAACCCCCGTATCCGTTTATAACCACATTTTAATGGGCAAAAAAATCATGAATTATCTGAAAGAATTTAAGCCCGATTTAGTGCTTCTTGTGGATTACGGCGCATTTAACCTTCAAATTTCAAAACACTTAAAAAAAGCGGGAATTAAAACATTTTATTTTATTCCCCCGCAAATTTGGGCGTCAAGAAAATGGCGCTTGAAGACTATCAAAAAAAATATAGATAAAGTTTTCACCATTTTTCCGTTTGAAGCGGAATTTTATGAAAAAGAAGGAATTCATGCGGTATATGTGGGGCACCCTTTGACAAAAGAACTTCCCGAAGCGGTTGATAAAAATGCCTTTTTTGAAAAACACGGGCTTGATAAAAATAAAAAATTAATTGGCGTTTTCCCAGGCTCCAGAAAGTTTGAAATTAAATTCTTATTTAAAATTTTTGAAGGGGCAGTAAAATTAATTGAAAAAAAATTAAGCAATGTTCAGTTTGTTTTTTCTTTATCTGAAAATTTGCCCGATGACATATATAAAACAAATTACAAGGTGCTAAAAGGGGAAAACCACGCACTTTTGAGCGCCTCAGATGCCCTTATTTTGGCGTCAGGAACGGTTGCACTTGAGGCTGCCCTTTATAAAACCCCGATGATTATTGCATACAGAGGACCTTTTTTGTTTTATTTAGGATATTTAATTTTAAGAACAATTAATCAGGCATGTCTTGTAAACATAATTACAAAAAAAGATATTGTGCCTGAATTTTTGATGTATGACGCAACCAGTGAAAAAATTTCAAACAAAATTATACAAATTTTAGAAGATAACAAAGAATATAATAAGCAGCTTCAAGGGTTTGAAGAGGTTCAAGCCGCACTTGGCGCAAAATGCGGGGTCGAAGTTGTTGCAAAAGAAATCATAAAGGAGTTAGAAAATGGCTAATATTATTACATTATCAAGAATTTTTCTTGCATTTATCGCAATGGGGCTTTTGTTTTTCGGTGATAAAGCTTCACCCGCCTTTGCCCACATTTCAGTTATTTTAACCGTTTTTGTAATGTGGTTTGACGGCTTGGACGGATATATTGCAAGAAAATTTAACGAATCCTCTAAACTTGGTGCAGTTTTAGATATTATGGGAGATAGAATTGTTGAAAACATATACTGGATAACCTTTTGCGCCCTTGGCTGGATAAATGTTATCGTTCCTTTAGTTGTTGTTTCAAGAGGAATTATAACAGATTCCCTAAGAAGCCTTGCCCTTGCTCAAGGATTCACCGCATTTGGCGAAAAAACAATGATGCAAGGAAAAATTGCCAAATTCATTGTTGCATCAAACTTTTCAAGATTTACATATGCCGTATGCAAGGCAGTTGCCTTTTTCTTCTTGATTTTGGGGCACATCAATTACACTTTCCCTCATAAGGAAGTTGTTCTTCAAGTTGGTATTATATGCACCGTAATTTCTGTTATATTCTGCGTTTTAAGGGGACTTCCCGTTGTATTTGAAAGTAAGAGATTTTTACAATAATGGAAAAAAGATATTTAAATATCGTTTTATATGAACCTGAAATCCCGCAAAACACGGGCAACATCGCACGGCTTTGTGCGTGTTTAGGGGCAAAACTTTTTCTTGTGGGAAGGTTGGGTTTTAACATAACAGATAAGCACCTAAAGCGCTCTGGGCTTGACTATTGGGATAAAGTTGAAATTGAAAAAGTGGTTGATTTTGAAGAATTTGAAAAAAATTTTCCATATGAAGACAACCCCTATTATCTTTTTACAACCAAAAGCAACAAAAAATATACGGACGTCACCTACAAGGAAGGCTCATTTTTAATTTACGGCCCTGAAACAAGAGGGCTTCCGGACAACATAAGAGAAAAATATATACAAAGTTGCGTTACAATCCCAATGAAACAAACCTTAAGAAGCCTCAATTTGTCCAACAGCGTTGCGATTGGGGCATATGAAGCTATTCGCCAATTTGGCGGAATAACAGAATAAAAAGGAGAAAAAATTGACGGAAGAAATTGTAAAAATTGACAAAGCTCTTGCAAAAAGTCTTTTAAAACCAAGACCTGAAAATTCAAACAAAGGCACGTTCGGCTCAGTTTTAAACATCGCAGGCTCCGTTGATTATTCAGGTGCCGCTTATTTTAGCTCAATTTCCGCACTAAAAGTAGGTGCTGGGTTATGCCGCCTTGCAAGTGAAAGCGAAACCATTACAAGAATTGGTTCATTGTCCCCCGATATTGTCTATCTCGACCTTGGTTCAAACCAATATGGCACAATTTCAAAAGAAGGGCTTGATGTTATTTTTAATATAAAAGAGCCTTCCGCAATATCAATCGGGTGCGGACTTACAGTCTATAAACCCGCAAAAGAATTCACATTAAAATTTTTAAAAGAATACCAAGACTCCCCCATTCCAATTGTAATAGACGCTGACGCAATAAACATTTTGGCAGGCGAAAAAAACAAACCTCTGCCCTTAAATTCCGCCATAACTCCGCACCCTGCCGAACTTGCAAGAATTATACAAACAGATGTTCAAACAATTCAATCGGATAGAATTAAATGGGCAAAATATGCAAGTAGCGAACTGGATTGCATTGTGGTTTTAAAAGGTAAAAACACTGTTATTGCGGTGCCAAACGGAAAAACTTTTGTAAATCAAACGGGAAATTCCGCACTTTCAAAAGGGGGCACAGGAGATGTTTTAACAGGCATGATAGTGGGGCTGGCAGCTCAAGGAATACATTTAGAAGACGCCTGCGCACTTGGATGTTACCTTCATGGGTTAACTGGCGAAATTGCGGGGCACCACCTTACACAATATTCAACCCTTGCTTCTGATTTAGTTAAATTTATTCCTTGCGCCATAAAAGAGCTTCTAAATTAAAATTATGGTAAAATCAATTTTATGGAAAATATTCAACCGTTTAATATGCCAAAAGTAAGTGTGATTATCACATGTCACAATCTTGGAAAATATTTGAAAGAATGCGCAAACAGCGTGTTCAATCAAACGTATAAAAACTTTGAAATTATTGTTGTGGACGATTATTCATCTGATAACACAAAGCAAATTGCCTCTGAAATTTCAAACATCAAATTAATCACCCTTGAAAAAAATTTGGGACAATTTGGGGCATTTATGGAAGGATTAAAACAAGCAAAGGGCGAATTTGTTTGTATGCTTGATGCAGACGATGTTCTTTTGCCTGATTTTCTTGCTGTGCACATTCAAGTGCATATGGAAAATTCTGTCGCCTTTACATCCTGCGCACAAATTGAAATTGATGATAATTCCACAATTGTTTGCCTGAATTCTCTTGCTTCCCCAAATTTTAAAAACGAAGGAAAAGAGCTTGAAATTAAAAAAGTGGAAGATATTTTCAATTTAGACAGATTGAAAGAAAATTTCACCACTAACACATTAAATATAAAAACCTGCCCGTTTGCAACTTGGGCATGGAACCCTTCAAGTTCTGTTGTTATGCGCAAAAGCGCCTTAGAATATTTATTTAAATATAAACATTATGAAAAATGGAAGCGTGGAGCAGACAAATTTATTTTTTCCTTCTTGCACCTTATCGGCGGCTCTGCCACAATATCAGCTCCGCTTGTTGCATACAGAAGGCACAATACAAATGTTTCTTCCACAAACCCTGTTCTTGGAAATTTCAGATATTTAAAGCCTGACACAATCAAATTTTATATCGGGATGAACAGAATTATAAGAGGGGAAACCTTAAAATTTATTTTTGAAAATTATAAATATTTCTGCCAAAATTTTAACCACCTTGCGGTTAAAAAAATGATTTTCAGAATAATTTTTTCTTTCGACAAAAACACATTTAAAAAAATCATAAAAACATTTTTTTCAAATTAAAATGCCCCTTTTAAGTAAAGAGGCATTGAATATTTAATATTTTTTGTTATGCAATAATGTTTAATTTGCCTGTATGGTTGCCAATTTTTTCCTGCACTTGATTTTGAACATCTGCAACATCTTTAACAGCGTTCAAATAATTATCACGAACGGAAACAGCCTGCTGCTGCACATTTCCCTTAAAATTATCTTGCGCAACCGAATAGCCGCTATTTTGGACACCTTTAAAAACAACATTTTGCTGAATTGGATTTATCATATAACACCTTCCCGATATATATAAAACATGTAATGGAAATTTTTTGCTATCAACAACAAATTTATTTTATCACAATTTTTGATAAAGGGAACCCCTCTTTTTATTTTATTTTTCAGTTTTCTTTATTCATTTTATGATAAAATCTTTTATATGTGTGAATTTGATTTTAAGCTGGATGATTTCCAACAAGAAGCAATTAATTATATAAAAGACGGAAAATCAGTCGTGGTGTGCGCTCCAACAGGTGCGGGCAAAACTTGCATTGCGGAAGCCGCCATTTTTCTTGCGCTTAAAAATAATAAAAAAATTTTTTACACAACCCCTCTAAAAGCCTTATCCAACCAAAAATATTACGACTTTTCAAAAAAATATGGCGCAGATAAAACAGGGCTTTTAACAGGTGACACCTCAATAAACAGGGGTGCTCCAATTGTTGTTATGACAACCGAAGTGTTCAGAAACATGCTCTATGGCACAACTTTTGGCACGCTGCAAGATAACCTCAAAGATGTAGGCTGTGTTGTCTTGGATGAAGTTCATTATATGAACGATGAAAGCAGGGGGACAGTTTGGGAAGAGAGCATAATTTATTGTCCTGTTAACATTCAAATTATTGCGCTTTCTGCCACCGTTCAAAATTCAAAACAGTTAACGGACTGGATAAACACGGTTCATTCCGATACAAAACATGTTTTTACGGATTTTCGCCCCGTGCCTTTAAGATTTTATTATTACGATTCCTCTAAACCGCACACAATTTTGCCCTTAATCACCCCCGCAGGCGGTTTAAATACAAAAATTAAACCCGAATCAAAATATAAATATTTTAATTCTAAAACAAAAGTCAAAAACCCAATGCAGGACATTGTAGAAGTTTTGAATGAAAGAAACATGTTGCCTGCAATTTATTTTACATTTTCAAGACGAAAATGTGATGAAAACGCACTTGCCTGCGCCAAGGCAGAGCTCTTAAACGAAGAAGAAACCAAAAAAATTGAAGCAGAAATTGAAGATTACCTTAAAGAAAATCTCTATTTGTACGGAAACCCGCTTCTTGACTTAATTAAAAAGGGGGTGGCGCCGCACCATGCAGGCATGCTTCCTGCCGTTAAAAATTTGGTTGAACGACTGTTTCAAAAAGGGTTAATTAAAGTTGTTTTTGCAACAGAAACCCTTGCTGCAGGAATTAACATGCCTGCAAGAACAACCATTATAAGCTCCATTTCAAAAAGAACAGACGAAGGGCACAGACTTTTGAGTGCAAATGAATTTTTGCAAATGTCGGGTCGTGCAGGAAGAAGGGGAATGGATGAAATTGGCTATGTTGTTATCATCGGCACCCCGTTTCAAACTCCTGAAGAAGTTTTCACGCTTGCAACAAGCCCCTCTAACCCCTTAGAAAGCAAGTTTGAGCCTTGTTATTCCATGGTTTTGAATTTGCTGGAGCGTTTCAGCTTGGATGAGGCACAAGAGTTAATTTTAAAAACCTTCGGGTACTTTTCATCTACAGACAGGCTCTCTCCCTTTATTAACGAGCTTGAGAGGTATCAAGAAAACATTCAAATAATAAAAAATTTTAAATGCGATTTTAATTTAACCGCAGACGATATAAGGGAATTTATAAAATATAAAAATCTTTATGTCGAATACAGAACCGTTTTTAAAACCTTAAAAAAACAAAATAAAAACGGCAAAAATAACGATGAAATACAAAAATTCGGGCGCAAAACAAAAGAAATTTTAAGAAAATTTGAAAGCTTCGGCTGCAACAATTGCAGGCTTTATAAAAAGCACAAAAAAGACCTTGAGCTTGTTCAAAGATTTGAAAAAAAAGCAAGAGAATTAAAAAAAGAAATAAATTTCCAAAAAGATATATACTGGCAAAAATTTCTTGCCCACAAAAAAGTTTTAGAGCTAACGGGAAACCTTGAAAACAACTATCCTACACAATGGGGCAGGGTCACAATGGGCTTAAGGTGCGAAAATGAACTTTACATATCCGAAATTTTAAGATGCGGACTTTTGAACAATTTGACCCCCTCGGAACTTGCAGGGGTTGTTTGCGCCATTACATCAGAAGAAATGCGCAACAAAGAAGGAATTGTTGTTCATCCGCCTTCAGGAAACATAAGAAAAGTTTTATCCAAAATAAAAGATATAAAAAGAAAAATTTTCCTTCTTGAAAGAGATTACAAACTTGAAAACACAATGAATCTCCATTCTCATTTTTCAGGGATTATTGAAAAATGGGTGCTTGAAAACAACGAAGAAAACGCCGATACAATCAAAAATTGGAATGAAATTTTTGAAGATACAGAATTTTCAGAAGGGGATGTTGTTCGTGCATTTAAGCGCACAATTGACCTTTTAAGGCAATTTACCACCATAGACGGTATTGATGAAGGTTTAAGTCATTGCGCAAAAGAAGCAATAAAACTCATCAACAGAGAACCTGTAAATATAGATTAGTTAAGTAAATCAACAATGTTGCTGACATTATCCACAGAAGTTACAGTGTTTGCGCTTTTCTTTTTTACTATATCTTTTGTATCAGAAAAAATTGATTTAAAAAACGCACCTAAAAATTCGCCCGCTTTTTGAATTCCTTTTTTCAAAAAAGAAAAACATTTTTTAGCACCTTTAAGTGCAGCATTTGTGTAGTCTTTGACATTACTTGTAAAAGTTGTTGCGGCTTTATCTGGCACACTGTGTTTTGGCGAAATCTTAGATTTACCTGCAAAATGCGGAACCCTAACCGGTTCCAAACTATTTACCTTTTGTTTTAAACTAATCGGCTGTATCATAAATTAAAATCCCGAAACAAAATCTACTGCATTTGCAAGTTTTCCAACAGTTTCAACAGACTCTGCAATGTTTGCAAGTTTGTTTTTTACTGCCAAATCTTTATTATCTGACTTTGTAACTTCATCTGTCACATTATTTAAACCGGTGCCCACAACAACCGTAGCTCCGGTTGCAATTGCCGTATCTAAAAGGTCGCTTCCGCCTGAGATGCCTACTTTTCTCAGAGCACCCGCAACTTTTTCACTTTTATCACCAAAGACTCTTGAAATTGCTTTGCCTAATTTGCCATTTGTGTTAAAAGTTTCTTTTGGTTTGAAAATATTTTTTGCGGTTTTCTTCACGAAGGAAGTAACTCCGCCCGCCTCTTTTGCAGCTTCCAAAGATTCATTAGCTGATGTTATAAAGGTTGCATTGTTATTTTTAATTTCTCTCATCACCGAGCTGATTTTTTTGGCAACTCCGCCCGATTTGTCTTTCATCGCTTTTTTAACTGCCTGCGTCATACCGTTTGTGGAATTTTTCATCTTCGCAAACAGAACAACCGAACCTAAGGTTAACATGCCGAATTTAAGAATTTTATCCGCCGCAAAATCTGCCACCAAGGATGCCGAAGGTTTTGCATCTTCCCCGTAAGATTTATGAAAGCTGTCTTTAACAGGTTTAGTTATGGTGTTTATAATTTTGTGTTTTTCTTTTGAAGACTTGTTTTCATTTTCAACATTTTTGGATTTTTTGCCTTCAAATGCAACGTCACTTGATTTTACTGCGCTTATCGACATTTTTTGCCTTTCAATACCTTCACATAATGAATAAGTCCCAAGAATAAACAAAATTGCCATGGATATGGTGTTTATTACAAAATGTTAAGCTGTATTTTATTTCAGGAACTCCATTATAAAACAATTTTTATTTTTTTAAAAGTATTTTTTACCCACCATTTCATCTGGCATGAACTGTTGAACATAATCGGGATTGTCATGGGAATAAACGTATCCTTCTCCAAAGCCATATTGTTTTGCCCCCTTATAATGGGTATCTCTAAGGTGCATAGGGGGTGGGAAATCTTTCCCTGCCTTAATATCAGCCATTGCATTATCTATTGCAAGAATATTCAAATTTCTTTTTTTCGCTCTTGCCACATATTCTGCCGCCTGACACAGGGCAATTCGACATTCAGGCATGCCTATATTATTTACAACATTTAAAGCCGCATTAGCAATTAAAAGCGCCCTGTAATCTCCATTTCCAACATCCTCTGAGGCGCAAACCACAAGCCTTCTTGCAATAACTCTTGGGTCTTCCCCTTTTGTAAGCATTTTTGCAAGATAATAAATCGCAGCATCAGGGTCAGACCCTCTTAGAGATTTTTGAAAGGCCGAAAGGCAATCATAATGCTCTTGTTCATCATATTTAACCAAAGATTGCTGCAAAAGTTTTTCTATAAGTTCTTTTGTTAACTTGTCTTTTGCCGCAAAATAAGCATTTTCCACCGTATTTAAAGCAAATCTAGCGTCTCCGTTAGATAAATTTAAAATTGTATCAATCGCTTCTTTTTCAACTTCAACCTTGTTTTTATACTGTTCTTCAAGATAATTAAACCCTTTTAAAATAATTTTTTTCATCGAAAGGCCATCAATCGGTTTTAACATAATAACCTGCACCCTGCTTAAAAGCGCAGGCACAACCTGAAAAGAGGGATTTTCCGTGGTAGAGCCCATAAAATGAAAAGTACCGTTTTCAATATGCGGCAATAAAGCGTCCTGTTGGGTTTTAGAGTATCTGTGGATTTCATCTATAAATAAAATTGTTTTAACATTGTTTCTCAAAGCTTCTTTTGCCGATACAACCGCATCTTTCAGGTCTTTCACGCCGCTTGTAACGGCGGAAAGTTCAATAAAATTACAATTATGGTAATTCGCAATAAGCCTTGCTAAGGTTGTTTTCCCGCACCCTGGGGGCCCCCACAAAATAAAAGAAAAAATTCTTTTTGCACAAATTAAATTATAAATGGGCGAATTTTGAGCAATAACAGAGGTTTGTCCCAAATATTCATCAAGTGTTTTTGGTCTTAAAATATCCGCAAGAGGAATTTGTTTATTTTTATTTTCTAAATCATCAAATAAATTCATAGTATAATTTTATCATGGGTTATAAAAAAAATTTAACGATATTATTCATAATTTTATGCATTGCTTTATGTTTCATTGCATTTGGCAAGAAAAAGCCTTCCAAAAAAACATTTACCTTTTGGACAATTCAACTAAAAGCGCCCTTTGGTGATGTTATTCAAAAAAATATTGACATCTTTAAAAAACAAAATCCGGATATTGAAATAGTTTGGGTGGATATTCCAATAACAGAAGCTCAAAAGCGTGCAATAGCTTCCATTTTGGGGGGTAACCCACCAGATTTAATTAATTTAAACCCTGAGTTTTCAAGCTTGCTTGCACAAAAAAATTCTCTTGAATATTTTACAGAAGAAGATATTGAACCTTATAACAAAAATTTGACGGAAGAATTAAAATATCAAGGCAAAATTTTTGCCCTTCCTTTTTATGCAACAAGCCCTGTTACAATTTTAAACAAAGAAAAATTTAAAAACTGTGGAAAATACCCAAAAACATACGATGACATTTTAAAATTATCAACCTGTGAAAATCCGCCCGTGTTTGGAATTGCGCTAAACGAAGGGGACAGTTTTACAAAAATTTTAACAAAAT
Source organism: uncultured Gammaproteobacteria bacterium (assembly GCA_964467625.1). Classification (GTDB taxonomy): domain Bacteria; phylum Cyanobacteriota; class Vampirovibrionia; order Gastranaerophilales; family Gastranaerophilaceae; genus Galligastranaerophilus_A. The sequence continues at coordinate 25,016 of CAYXRM010000001.1, forward strand.
ACAACATTGCACCTGACAATTTAGACCCAGAACAAATCAAAAAAGTGTATGAACTTTTTTATGAAATGAAAAATAAAAATCTTCTTTTAAAAGATACCCTCACAATCAACCACAGAGAAGGCATTGAAAAATATATGGCAGGCTCTGCCGCATTTATAAGTGCAGGGAGTAACTTTATTAACATGATTAAAGAAAATTCCCCAAGCGTTTATGAAAATTCAATTGTCCTGCCGCAATTAACAGGCAAAACTAACCAATATGACGTTTCAATTATGAATTTTGTTATTCCAAAAGGTGCAAAAAATAAAGAACTTGCAAAAAGTTTTGCGTCCCTTCTTTTAAACGAAGAAAATCAAATGCTGCTTGCAAAAAAGACAAATGTTCTGCCCGTTAACAACAAAACTTTAAAAGATCCTTATTTTAAAATATGCAAGCAAAATTTAACTGACGCTTCAAGGTGCACGGCAGTGAAACAATTAAATTCAATTCAAAAATCAAATTTTGGCACAAAAAACAAAAAAGAAATTAACGATGTTGTAAACAAAGCTCTTGAAACCTTGTTTTTAAACGGCGAAAAAAGCTTTAATCAAGATGAGGTTTCAAATTCAATAAAAATTTTAACAGAAGAAAATTAAATATTCGTGCTGCCGTCTTTTAAGTTGTTATATGCGTTTTTTGAGCCTTGCACCTCTTTTGTAAAATCAAGAACAAATTTCATTCCTTCTTTATTTCTTGCAATTAAATGTTTTAAATTCATAATTTCTGAATAAGAAAGATTGTCAATTTCGCCCGTTTGCTCTAATTTATCAATATTTTTAACCCGTCTTATCGTGTTTTCATCAAATTCCATAAGAGAATTTTTGTAAATATACCAATTGTAAAAAGCGTATAAAATTTTATATACACTAATTTCTTCATCTTTGAAAATAAAAAGAGGAGAAGTTTTAAAACAAAAATTTTTATCCAAAAACAAATTTAAAAAAAGTGCGCAAATTCCACCTTTTGGTGTGATGAAGCCTTCTTCTTCCCCAATTAGTTTGAACAAAAATTCTGCATTTTTTAAAACATAAACCCGTGCCCCTTCATTTTTGGCAATTTCCAAAAGATTGGACAGATTGTCTTTATGCTCCCTTGCAAGTGCCCAAATTTCTTCCTGCACTTTTTGTATTTTTTTATCTAACTTTGCAGAAATAGTTAACTTTGCGCCTTCCGTCATTTTGTTTTTATACAAATTGCCATAATTTGCGCTGTCATTGTCGTTTGCACAATTTTGCCCTGCGCCAAAAAATATTTTTTTAATATTATTTAAAAAATTTTTTATCATACCTTAAATTTGAATTGCCTGAAGCTCAACCAAAATGCCCTGTTTAATTTCTAAAGTGTCCGTGCCCAAATTTTCCAAAATCTGCATTCCGATACAGTCTTCAATTTTTGTAAAAGCATACAAAAGATGCTCTGACATAATTTTTGATTGTCCATGCCTTTTTGCCGTGTCATATGCAATTTCCAACAATTTTTTTGCCCTTTGGGTGTATTTTATTTGGTTATCTTCCGATTCTTCCGCTTCATATCCGATAAGCTTTAATGTTTCTTGCCTTGCGTCTTTTAAAATTATGCCAAGTTTTTCTAAAACATTTGATGCTACACCGTTTTTATATGCCAAAATACCAAGCAAAATCATTTCTGTACCAATTGTACTTTTGTTTAAATTTTTACATTCTGCCTTAGCAAGACGAAGAATAGCAAGGGTTTCAGGCATGGTTTTTGTTCCTGCCATAAGTTCTTTTGAAAGCTGATTTTGGAAATCTAATTTATGGATTGAAAGTTCTTCTAAAATTTTATATGCAATTCCCGTTTTTGCTTGAAGCACGCCCAAAATCACATGCTCCGGTTTAATTTCAACAGAACCCGCTTCTTTTGCCTGTTCAATAGCATTAAGCATTACCCTAAAAGCATTTGGAGTAAAAATAATTTGCCTTTCGCCATATTCTTCATGCCTGTCTGAAAAGTTTTGAAGTTTTTCTTCATAGGCTTCTTTTGTAATCCCATGTTTGGCTAAAATTTTGGTAATTTCCGTATCTTCTTCAAAAATCGTTTCCACAATTTGCTCCGTGCCCAAAATTTCATACCCTTTTGTTTTTAATTTTGCTTTTGCAAAAGTTAAAAATTTTGAAATGGAACTTTCTGTAAAAATGTTATCCATTTTTTTAAAATAATTGGCTTGATTAGCTGTAAAATCGTCTTCTTCGGGGTGTTTAAATTTAGAGACTTTTATTTTTTTCTTCAAAATACCCCTTATATTTGAAATTGCTTTTTCTTCATCAAACCCAAACTCTTTCAAAATCTCTAAAGCGCCCGATTTACTTGATTTAAAAATAGCAAGCGCAATGTGATAAGGAATGACAAAAGAATTGTTATAAGATTTTGCAATCTCCATTGTGTGCTCTAAAACCTCTTTTGCACCACTTGAAAAGGGGATAAATTCGCCTTGCCTTTTTTCTTTTTTAAGGTCAATTTTTGTTTTTATTTTTTCAATTAAATCTTCAATTTTAATGTTGTAAATATCAATTAATTTTGCCTGAACCCCTTTAAGGGAAGCAACAAGACCAATTAAAAGGTGTTCCGAATAAACCTTATCGGCGCCCATATTGCCCGCTTGAATTTGAGCATTTACAACAATATCTAAAGCTTTTTGGGTGAACTTTTCAAACATTTTAAAATTTTACACCAAAATGCTTTAAATGTATATATCTAAATTGTAAAATATAGAATAATAATGTAAAATAAATAAAAGTTGGATTTTGTCTTGCAGGGTAAAAATGTCTGATAAATTATATCCCGTATATACGCTTGAAAATAAGTGCCACGACTGTTTTAAGTGTGTGAGAGAATGTTTTGTAAAATCAATTGAAGTTACAAACTCTCAAGCAAAAGTTATGAAAGACAAGTGTATTGCCTGCGGGCACTGTATAAGGGTATGTCCACAGGGGGCAAAGAAAATCCGCTACGACATCCCTAAGGTTCAGGCTCTTATTTCAGAAAACACAAAAGTTATTGCCTCTATTGCACCAAGTTGGGCGGGGATTTTAGACTATAAAAAAGAACAGTTAATTGGAATATTAAAAGAACTTGGATTTTTTGGGGTAAGCGAAACCGCACTTGGGGCGCAAGATGTTTCAATCAGAACGGCAAACATTTTAAATAACGCACAAAGAGGACTTTTCATCTCATCTGCCTGTCCTGTTGTGGTTGATTATATAAGATTGTATAAAAGCGAATTTTCACCATATATTGTTCAATCAGGCTCACCGCTTTTGGTGCATGCAAAATTTTTAAAAGAAAAATACAAAGACGCCAAAGTTGTTTTTATAGGTCCTTGCGTGGCGAAAAAAAACGAAGCCGATAAAAACCCCGAACTTTTAGATGCCGCAATAACTTTTGAAGAATTAAATTTTTGGATTAAACAAAATTCAATTTCAATAAATAAATTTAATGACCAAAAAGAAGATTTTATCCCATATTCAAGCCATGAGGGCGCATATTACCCAATTGAAGGCGGAATGAACGAAACAATTAAAATATGCGGGGTTGACGCCAATACTCACTTAATTAGCCTAAGTTCACTTCCCGCCTTAAAGTCCGCTCTTGATAATTTAGACCCAAATGAAATTAAAGATAAAATATTTTTAGAAGCTCTATCATGTGAAGGCGGGTGCACAAAAGGTCCGGCGGGCGCTCAAAATAAATCGGGGCTTTTGATAAATGCAGATATTTTATCCTACGTGCAAAAAAGAGAAAACATCCCAAAAACACCAAGCTGCACTGTTGAGGTGGATTATACGACAGAAAAAAAACAAAATGAAAATTTCACTTTTGCCGATATAACAGAAGCCATGAAATCAATTGGCAAAATAACGGAAGAAGATGAATTGAACTGTGGCGGGTGTGGATATGCAACATGCAAAGAGCTTGCCTATGCCATTTTAAACAAAAAAGCGGAAGGGTCAATGTGTGTGTCATATATGAGAAAGCTTGCCGCAAAAAAGACCGCAATGCTTTTAAAATCAATGCCTTCAGGCATGGTTATGGTAAATCGTAAACTTGAAATTATGGAAGCAAACGATTCTTTCCTTAAAATGTTTGCAGGGGATATGTATGAAATTTTTACAAACGGGGAAAACGCCCTTAAAGGCGCAAGTTTAGACAGAATTGTTCCATTCTTTGAACTTTTTATTGAAGCGTTTTCAAAAAATACGGAAATCCACAAAGAACACTATCAGGTAAAAGATAAAACTTATGATATTAACATTTTTATAATAGAGCCAAATTCAATTATAGGCGCCATTATAACCGATGTTACAACTTCTGAAATCAACAGAGAAAAATTGCAAAAAAAAGCAAAAGAGGTTATTAACAAAAACATTGAAACCATTCAAAACATTGCAGGGCTTTTGGGAGAGCATATGGTTGAAGTTGAAACCCTTTTAAATTCAATCGCTCAAGAGGATAAGGAAGAATAAACAGGATATGTTTATTAAAACGGGTTGGTTTAGCATAAAAAAAGAATCTGAAAATGCTTTTGGGGATTGCATTTTAACCAAAAGATATAAAGAAGGGGGCAGGGTTATTGCCGTTTTATCGGACGGGCTTGGCTCCGGCATAAAAGCGAACATATTATCAAGAATGACATCTGTCATGCTGCTTAAATTTGCCGAAAACAATTCAGATTTAATTAAAGCTGGGGAAATTGTCATGAATTCCCTTCCCATATGCAAAGTAAGAGGGATAAGCTATTCAACCTTTTCTATTGTTGTGGCGGATGAACTTGGAAACATAAAAATTATAGAAGAAGGAAACCCCGATTTTTTACTTATCAGAAACAATGAAATTGTTGAAGTTACCCCAAAAATTATTGACTCCAAAACTCACAAAGAAAGGCACCTTAAAGTTTATAATTTTTCTCTAAAGATAAACGATACGGTTGTTTTTATGTCAGATGGGATAACACAAGCCGCTTTGGGTTCAAAAAATCTGCCCTTGGGGCTTACAAGAGAAGGGGTTATTAAAATTATTTTAGAATATATAAAAAATAATCCCAATTTTACCCCTTGTGATTTAGCTTTTTATATAACAAATTTTGCAAAATCCGTATGCGAAAACAATAAAACAAAAGACGACACTTCTGCCCTTATTATAAAGGCGGTTGAGCCAATTAATGCAATAATTTTTACAGGCCCGCCTTATAACAGCGAACAAGACAATACTTGGGCTCAAATGTTTAAAAATTTTGAGGGTAAAAAGGCAATTTCAGGCGGCACAACAGCAAAAATTCTTTCAAGGGAATTAAACAGGGAGCTTGTCACAAGCCAAAACACATCTTACGGTGCACTTCCCGATATTTCTTTTATGGAAGGGGCAGACCTTGTCACAGAGGGCATTTTAACCCTTACAAAAACCCTTCAATATTTAGAAGATGAAACTTATAAAAACAAAAAAAATTCAGCAAGCAAACTTGTTGAGTTTCTGCTTTTTGCAGATAATATCAATTTTATTGTCGGGGCAAAAGTAAATACGGCACACTATGACCCCAATTTGCCCGTTGAGATTGAACTTAGAAAAGATGTCGTTAAAAAAATTGCAAATCTGCTAAAGGAAAAATATTTAAAAAAAGTTACCATTCAATATATGTAAAATGTTTGATAAGAACAAAAAAATATATTATGATAAAAAAAGTTATTGTTAAGAGGATAAAAGCCAAATGGCAGAATTAAAGACATCTGAAAGTTTTACACAAATTGATGAAATATTAAAAGAATTCAATTATGAAAAAACAAATTTAATTTCCATTCTTCAAAAAGTTCAAGGGATTTATAAATATTTATCAGAAGATGCGATTGAATACATCGGAAATAAAATTGAAGGGCTTTCCCCTGCAACAGTTTGGGGAGTTGCAACTTTTTATGCGCAATTTAGCTTAGAGCCCAAAGGAAAATACGAAATCAAAATTTGCGATGGAACAGCATGTCATGTAAGAGGCTCCATGCCTGTATTACAAGCAGTAAAAGAAAAACTCAACCTCAAAAAAGGGAAAATCACAACCGAAAACGGGCTTTTTTCTCTTGAGACCGTAAGTTGCCTTGGAGCATGCGGACTTGCGCCTGCTGTTGTAATAAATGAAAAGGTTTATCCTAAAATGACACCGGATGCAATAATTTTAATCATTGATACGCTATTGAAAGAGAACGAATAATATGGAAAAAACTTGTTTGAATGCGATTGTTGAAAATGCTAGGGAAAAAGCAAAAGAAGAATTAAAAGCGCAAGGGTTAAGGGTGCTTGTCTGTGCAGGAACAGGATGTATGGCAAACGGCGCAATGAAAGTAATTGAAAAATTCAAAGAATTAGGCGCAAAGGTTTCTATCTTATCAAAATTTGATAAACTTACAACCGTTCCAACAGGATGTCACGGTTTTTGCGAACAAGGTGTACTTGTTACCATTCCCGACTTAAAAGTCACTTATGTCAAAGTTAAAGTGGAAGATGTTGAAGAAATTTTTAATTCACATATCATCGAAAATAAGCCTGTGGAAAGACTTTTATATGTTGACCCCAATACAAAAGCTCCCGTTTTGGACGATGAACATATTAATTTTTATGCCAAACAAACAAGGACGGCTCTTAAAAATTGCGGAAACATAAACGCAGAATCAATAGACGAAGCAATTGGAAGCGGCGCATACCAAGCGCTTGCACGTGTACTTGAAGAAAATAATCAAGAAAATGTCATAAAAGAAGTTGAAGCTTCAGGGCTCAGAGGAAGAGGCGGGGGCGGTTTCCCCACAGGGAAAAAATGGCGCTCCGTTTGGAACCACAGAGGCGGAAAAACTTATGTCATCTGCAACGGGGATGAAGGCGACCCTGGGGCATTTATGGACAGATCCGTTATGGAAGGCGACCCGCACAAACTCTTAGAAGGAATGGCAATTGCCTCTTTTGCAGTTGGCGCAGATGAAGCATATATTTATGTTAGAGCAGAATATCCTCTTGCAATTAAACGCTTAAAAAAAGCAATAAAAGATGCGGAAGAAAAAAATTTATTAGGTAAAAATATTTTAGGAACAGGTTTTAATTTAACAATTCACATAAGAGAAGGGGCGGGCGCATTTGTTTGCGGAGAATCCTCGGCACTTATCGCCTCAATTGAGGGTGAAAGAGGAATGCCTCGTCCTAAAAATATCCATATGGCAGAATGCGGACTTTTCAAGCGCCCCACACTTTTAAACAATGTGGAAACTTTTGCAAACATTCCCCTTATTATTTTAAACGGCGCAAATTGGTTCAATTCAATGGGAACAGAAAATTCTAAAGGTACAAAAACTTTTGCACTCACGGGCGAAGTCAACAATACAGGATTAATTGAAGTGCCTATGGATACACCTTTGAGAAAAATTATTTTCGACCTTGGGGGCGGAATAAGAGGGGGCAAAAAATTCAAAGCGGTTCAAATCGGTGGCCCGTCAGGCGGGTGCTTAACTGAAGAACATCTTGATATGCCAATGGATTACGATGAATTGACAAAAGTGGGCGCTATGGTGGGCTCAGGCGGTCTTGTCGTTATGAATGAAGACACATGTATTGTTGAAGTTGCAAGATTTTTTATGAACTTCACCTGCAATGAATCCTGCGGAAAGTGCACCCCTTGCAGAGAAGGCACAAAAAATATGCTTAGTATTTTGACAAAAATTACCAAGGGCGAAGGCACAATGGAAGATTTAGAAAAGCTTGAAAAATTAGCAGAAGTTGTTAAGGCAGGTTCTCTTTGCGGGCTTGGAAAATCTGCACCGAACCCTGTTTTGTCCACTTTAAAATATTTTAGAGATGAATACATTGCACACATTAAAGACAAAAAATGCCCCGCAGGTGTATGCAAGGCATTAAAACAAATAAAAATCAAAGAGGATGTGTGCAGAGGATGTACAAAATGTGCAAGAAATTGCCCTGTCGGAGCAATTGAGGGAACCGTTAAAAATCCGCATAAAATTAATCAATCTAAATGTATTAAATGCGGGAATTGTGTTTCAACATGTCCATTTAAGGCGATAGTAAGCGAATAGAATAAGGATTTAAAATAAAATGTCTGATAAAAAAACAATGTTTATAAATGATATTGAAGTTGAAATAAACGGGGAAAAAACCGTTTTAGAGTTGGCAAAAAAAATAGGAATTGAAATTCCGACTTTTTGTTATCGTCCGGATTTAACTCAATTTGGAGCTTGCAGAATGTGCGTTGTAGAGGTTGAAGGGAGAGGAATTCAAGCTTCTTGCACAATGGCACCCAAAAAAGACATGAGAATTCACACAAACACAACCAAAATAAGAGAAATAAGAAAAACAATTCTTGAATTACTTTTAGCGCAGCACAACAGGGATTGCACCACATGTGCAAAATCAGGCATGTGCGAACTTCAAAAATATGCAATGGAATACAGAATTGTAAAAATTCCTTTTGAAATGAAACAAAAAGAAGACCTTCTTCCGATTGACTCCTCAAGCGTCTCTATTGTAAGAGATCCTAATAAATGTATTTTATGCGGCGCATGTGTTAGAGCATGCAGTGAATTTCAAGGAATTGGCGTTTTAGGCTTTTCTGACAGAGGACACAACACCCATGTTCAACCTATGGCGGGGAGACCTTTGAACAAAGTAAATTGCGTTAATTGCGGACAGTGCGTTTCTGTTTGTCCCACAGGCGCACTTACAATAAAAGAAACCGTGGAAGAAGTTTTTGACGTTATATCAGACCCGAACATTAAAACAGTTCTTCAAATTGCCCCGTCAGTCAGAGTTGCACTTGGAGAAATGTTCAACCTTAATGCGGGCGACAATTCAATTAAAAAAATATACTCTGCTGCAAGAAAAATGGGTTTTGACCTTGTTTTTGATACTAATTTTTCAGCAGACCTTACCATAATGGAAGAAGCAAACGAATTTGTTGAAAGATTGAACAAAAATGAAAATCTTCCAATTTTTACATCTTGCTGCCCTGCTTGGGTAAAATATATGGAATTAAATCATCCCGATATGTTAAACCACTTATCAAGTGCAAAATCACCGCAAGGAATGCTCTCATCGGTTTTAAAAGAACTCACACCAAAATATTTTGAAGGATTCACAAAAGAAAATATAAGAGTAATTTCCGTTATGCCTTGCACGGCAAAAAAATACGAAGCCAAAAGAGAACAGCTTAAAGGTCAAACCGACTGGGTTTTAACTACGGTGGAATTTGCAAAAATGATTAAATCTTTTGGAATTGATTTCAACAATTTAAACGAAGAAGAAGCAGACTCTCCCTTCGGACAATATACAGGCGGCGGGACAATTTTTGGCGCCTCAGGCGGAGTTGCGGAAGCTGCTGTCAGAACCGCTTATCATATGATAGTTGGCGAAAATTTAAGCAACTTAAATGTTACGCCGCTTAGAGGGGTGGACGCTAATTCCCGTTCTAAAGAGGCAATTCTTGATATTAAAGGAAAACAAGTTAAAATAAGGGTTGTTTCCACCTTAAAAGAAGCAGAAATTGCAATTCAAGAGGTTAAAAACAACAAGGCAGATTTTCAAATGCTTGAAGTTATGGCATGCCCTGGTGGCTGCATAAATGGTGGCGGACAACCGACAGGGTGCCACGACACAACAATTAAGGAAAAAAGAGCTCAGGGGCTTTATTTTGAAGATGAAAACCTTCCAATCAGAAATTGCCACGAAAACCCCGATATCATAAAACTCTATAAAGAACACCTTGAAAAGGCGGGGTCTAAAAAAGCACATGAGCTTCTACACACAACATATGCAGCAATTGACATTGGACAATTATCTTAACTTTCATTAAATAAACTTCAGCCACTATGTTGACATTAATGCCTTTTTTTTAGAGAATGTTTAATGTGAATAATTTTGCTCACATTTTAACGTAAAAAAATAAACATTATAAAGGAAATGAAAAATGGCAGTACCAAAGAAAAGAACCGGAAAATCAGCACAAGGCAAAAGAAGAGCTAATTGGAAAGCAACGGTTCCCGCTACAACAAAATGTACCAAATGCGGCGCAGTTGTTTTAACACACACTGTTTGCCCCGAATGTGGTTCATATAAAGGTAAAGTTGTTTCTATTAAAAACGAAAACTTTGAAAAAGTAGCTGAAGTAAAAGAAGAAGAAAAACCAAAAGCAAAAAGAACAAGAAAACCAAAAGCTGAAGCTAAAGTTGAAGTTGAAACAACTGAAGTAAAAGAAGAAACAGCAGAAGCTGAAGTAAAAGAAGAAAAAACAGAAGAATAGTCAACTTATAGTTATTGGGGATTTAGTATGACGAGAATAGCAATAGACGCTATGGGCGGAGATTACGCACCTTCAGCTATCGTAGACGGTGCTGTATGGGCGGCAATAGATTACAATATACCAATTGAGCTTGTAGGCAAGGAAGATGAAATCCAAAGAGAATTAAACAGAATTGCCAAAAGAGGTATAAGCTCTAACCGTGGCGGCTATTTCACCCACAAAATTAAAGTTGATTTATCTAAACTGGATATTAAAGTTACCCATGCTGAAGAAGTTATAGAAATGGGAGAAGCTGTAGGACAGGCGATAAGAAAAAAAAGAAAATCATCAATTGTCCTTGCTGTTGATGCTGTTGCAAAAGGCTCATCTGACGCAGTTGTTGCAGCAGGCTCAACGGGTGCAGCTATGGCGGCAAGCCTTTTTGGACTTGGAAGATTGACAGGTATCGAAAGACCTGCAATTGCGCTTACCCTACCTACAATTAAAAACCCGATTATACTTATAGACGCTGGCGCAAACAGCTCTTGCACCCCTGAAATGTTATACCAATTTGCACTTATGGGCTCAACTTTTGTTAAAAGCGTGTATGGATACGAAAACCCAAGAATTGGTGTTTTAAACATCGGCGAAGAAGCAGGCAAGGGCAACGAACTTGTTCAAACAATTTACAAAATGCTTGATGAAAATACAGACAACCTAAATTTCATCGGCAATATTGAAGGCAAAGAGCTTTTTAAAGGAAGCTGTGATGTGGTTGTGTGTGACGGCTTTACGGGAAATGTTGCCCTCAAAACCGTTGAAGGGTCTTCCTCTATGTTATTTGAGATGATTAAACAAGAATTCAGTGTAAGCTTTATTTCCAAAATCATCGGCTTGATTGCAAAACCCTTCATGAAAAGAATTTACAAACGAATTAACTATGAAGAATTTGGCGGGGCTTTACTTTTGGGTGTTAAAGGCATAACTGTCATTGCGCATGGAAGAAGCACATCTTATGCCATTAAAAACGCCGTGCGTGTTGCAAAAGAGGCAGTTGAAACAGAAGTAAATAAAAAAATCGCTGCATTTTTCCAATAAAAAATATTATTTAAGGACAAAAAAATGAATTTCAAACCCGTACAGATACTTTCAGTGGGAAAGGCAGTTCCCAAAACAGTTATTACAAACGATGACCTTACAAAAATTTTAGATACATCCGATGAATGGATTTCAACCAGAACGGGCATTAAGCAAAGACACCTTGTAAGCGGGGATGAAAATTCAACCACACTCGGTATTGAAGCGGCAATGGACGCTCTTTCAAAGGGGAACTTAAAAGGTGAAGATGTTGATGTAATAATCGCTGCGGCTTCAAGCCCTTATAATGTTTATCCTTCGACCGCATGCGCCATTCAAGAAGCAATTGGCGCAAAAGGGGCGGTTGCTTTTGATATCACGGCTGCTTGCACGGGTATGATTTACGCACTTGAAATTGGCAGACATTTAATTTCAAGTGGAAAATATAAAAATGTCCTTCTTGTTGCAACGGATGCAAATTCAAAATTTGTTGACTGGGCCGACCGTTCTACCTGCGTTTTATTTGGAGATGGCGCAGGAAGCATACTCTTGACGGAAGCAAAAGACGGTATTGATGATATTATAACCATTAATCTTAATGCGGACGGCAGTTTAGGGAAATTCATCACTCTTAATTTAGACGGGGATAATTGCCCGCTTGTTGAAAAAAGTTCCACAATTAAAAACAAAATTGAGATGAACGGAAAAGAAGTTTATAAATTTGTTGTTCAAACCATGCCTGATTCTATAGCAAAATGCCTTACAGATGCGGGGCTTGAACCTAAAGATATTGATTATCTTATTCCTCATCAGGCAAACTACAGAATTATAGAAGGGCTTCAGCACCGTCTTGAATTTACAAATGAGCAGGTTGTTGTAAATATTGATAAATACGGGAACACATCGGCTGCCTCTGTTCCAATTGCGCTATCAGAAGCACTTATTTCAGGAAAAGTCAAAACCCCTTCAAAGGCTATTCTTTGTGCGTTTGGTGCAGGCATGACGTGGGGTTCCGCCATAGTAAGGCTTAGAGAAGGTTTAAAATAATTTTAAGGAGCTAAAAATGAATAAAGTTGCTTTTATGTTTCCGGGGCAAGGCGCACAAGCAGTAGGCATGGGTCTTGATTTATATGAAAACAGCGAAGGCGCAAGAAAAATTTTTGATTGTGCAAATGAAGTTTTAAATAAAGATATCAAAAAACTCTGTTTTGAAGGCCCTGAAGAAGATTTAAAACAAACAATAAACACTCAAAGCTGCCTTTTGACAGTTTCAATTGCAGCATACACAGCATTTTTAGAAAAAATGAACCTCACACCAAATTACACGTTGGGACATTCCCTTGGAGAATACTCTGCAATGTATGTTGCGGGAGTTTTAGATTTAAAAAATGTTTTACTTGCAATTCAAAAAAGGTCTGAAGTTATGCAAGAAGCTTGCGTTAATTCTAACGGGGGAAAAATGGCTGCAATACTTGGCGCAAGCGAAGACGTTATAAATTCTTCCATTAAAGAAGCCTCAGCAAAAGGGCTTGTCAGTATTGCAAACTATAACGAACCAAACCAAATTGTAATTACAGGGGAAGGAGAAGCGGTCGAATTTGCTTGCGAATTAATTAAAGAAAAAGGCGCAAGAAAAGTTGTTCCACTTGCTGTTTCCGGCGGTTTCCACTCAAAATTAATGCAAGGGGCAACAGATAAGTTTGTTGATTTTGTAAAAACCATTGAAATTAAAGACGCAACAATTCCTGTCATTACAAATATTGATGCAAAAGAAACCACAAGCGCAACTGATTTTATGGAAAAAATGCCTCTCCAAATTTCAAACAGCGTTTATTGGACTCAATCAATTCAAAAACTTTTATCTTTGGGAGTTGACACTTTTATTGAATTTGGCTCAGGAAGGGTATTATCAGGCTTAAACAGAAAAATTTGCCCGCCTGAAATTAAAACGTATAATGTTTGTGATATGACATCCCTTCAAGCTGCGCTTGACGGACTTAATCTTGTAAATGTTTAATTAAAAAGGAGAATACTTATGTCAGAAAATAAAGTTGCACTCGTAACCGGCGGCTCAAGAGGAATAGGCAGAGCATGCGCCCTTGCACTTGCACAAGCAGGCTTGGATGTTGTAATTAATTATGCAGGAAATGACGAAGCTGCCAATAAAACAGTTGAAGATATTAAAGCTTTTGGGGTTAAGGGTGTCGCAAAAAAATTCAATGTTGCAGACAAAGAGGCAGTTGAACAAAACATTAAAGAAATTGTGGATGAATTTAAAAGAATTGATGTTCTTGTAAACAACGCAGGGATAACAAGGGACGGTTTATTTATCAGAATGAACGACACCCAATGGCTTGATGTTATTAACACAAACTTAAATTCAGCTTATTTTGTAACAAACCCTGTTTCAAAAATTATGATTAAACAACGCTCTGGCTCTATTGTTAACATGGCAAGCATAACAGGAATTTACGGAAATGTGGGGCAAGCAAACTATGCCACCGCAAAAGCAGGGCTTATAGGGTTCACCAAAGCGCTTGCAAAGGAATTGGCTTCAAGAAACATCCGTGTTAACGCAGTTGCTCCGGGGTTCATTCAAACGGATATGACAAAAGACCTTCCGACAGATGCAATTGTGGAAAAAATTCCTTTGAAAAAACTAGGGCAGCCTGAAGACATTGCCGCTGCGGTTAAATTTTTGTCTGTAGATTCAAATTATATTACAGGGCAGGTATTATCAGTTGATGGCGGACTTGTTATTTAATAAAATTTTCATAAGTTTATGCGCTATGGTATTTTTATGCCAGAGCGCACATTCTTATGAAACAAGCTTTCCTTTTCCTTTTGAATTTGGGCATTCAAGCGACATTTATCTTAATGTTCAAAAACCAAACACCACAAAACAAAATGAAGAAAAACAAAGGGCAACTGAACTTTTAGAACAGAAAAAAATTTCAACAAAACCGGATAACATTGTAAAATACATAAAACAAAACGATACGGAAACAATTGACCTTTTAATAAAAGCGGGTTGGAGAGCAAATTCCACTTTAAATGCCAATTCTCCCGTTTATTATGCTGCAAAATATAACAGCTATGAAGTTTTAAAACTTTTATTGGAAAATGGGGCAAAGCCAAACAGCACCTTATCTTCCCCCCTTAGAATTGCAATTATCAAAAACCATACGGCTTGTGCCACTCTTTTAATAGAAAGCGGCTCTGATGTAAATTATTACGATGAATTATTTGATGAAACAATTTTGTATACTGCACTTAAGAAAAAAGAATATGCCATTGCAAAACTTTTAATTGAAAAAGGCGCAAAACCAGATTTAAAATCTGCAAGATTAATCAAGAAAAACAAACTTGATGAAAAATACGGAATCAACCTTAAATAGGCAATAAAAAACCCGCCTAATTAAAAAACATATGGCGGGAAACCCAAAATAAAAGGGTTTTTTATATTTCAATACAGTCATTTAGATAATTGATAACCGACATTTTTTTATCATATAAATATTTAACGAAATTTAAAAATTCAGGAAACCTTGAAGATAAGGTCATGGAAATTTCAAATCCTTCAGAACAAAAAGGCTCATAGTCGTAAACTACATAATTATTATATTTGCTTCTCCATTCTTTTTTATCTACTCTGCAATGATATTCATCCGCCAAAAATTCAAGCCACGGAATAGTTTCCTTTAAAACACCTTTAAATTCGCAGCATACATAATTTTCATCCCTGTATTTATTTTCAACTAACATATACTACTCCTTAAAAACACTGTTAAAAACAGTTTAAATAATTTTCTTTAAACTAAAAACACACAAACAGGCAATTATTTAACTTATACAAAAGTTTATAAGGAGTTAAATAAAAAATAAAAGTTTTCTTAAAATTTTAAGGGGGCTAATTTTAACCTTTTTTGAGAAAAGATTTTTAAGAAGAAAAATGTTTTTTATAACAGAAATTTTTTTAATTCCCTTGCTCAATAAAGCCAGCCTTTCATAGACCTTAACTGTTTTATTAAAGGCTTGCAGAAAATTTTTTGTATTAACTAAATTTTCCTTTAGCGATTTTGACTTATCTGTAAAATTCCCGTTATATTTTTCAAATGCCGAATTTACCCTATATAAAAGCATTACAAGAGGTATTGTGATAAAAATTATTATGGCGGATATTAAAAAATAAACAACTTCCATATAATGTATTATAATATATTTTATACAAAAATAATCGTAGGGCGGAAGTATTTTTATGATGAAGTTTAAACAGGCACTTAAAATTTCAAATTTAGCCTCTAAAACATTAAAACTTTTAAACACACAGGCAACAAGCTTCCCCGGAAAAATTGTTCAAAAAATTTATCCCGATTTTTTAATTAGCTGTGACAGGTGCATTAATCACCCCCGTTTTGGTGTCACCGGCACAAACGGAAAAACAACAAGCGCAACGGTTTTGTCTGAAATTTTACAAAAAGCAGGTATTAAAATTATAAACAACAAACTTGGCGCTAATATGCCAAACGGCATTGTGACGGCACTTTCCACGGGCTTATATGAAAGATATAAAAAAACAGGCACAATAAGCGCAGACGGTGTTGTTCTGGAGTGCGATGAGGCTTATTTTTCAACCATTTCAAACAAATTTACGTTTGATTACCTTTTAATTACAAACCTATTCCGTGACCAATTAGACAGATACGGTGAAATGGATATTGCAAGAAAAAAAATTATAAAAGGAATTGAATTAAACCCCGATATTAAAATTATCCTAAATGCAGATGACCCCGCCCTTTCAGAAATTAGAGAAAACCTTAACTACAATGAAGATAAATTTATTTATTACGGGGTAAATTCAATAGAATATGTAGATTATGAAAAAACTTCCAAAAGCCCGCAGGAAGCCATTCACTGTCCAAAATGCAAAGAAAAAATTCACTATCTGAAAAAATATTATGCCCAGCTTGGGGACTGGTTCTGCTCATGTGGCGCTTCAAGACCAAAACTTGATGTTCAAGCAAAAATTATTGTGTATTCAGATAAAAATTTGCTCAATGTTAAATATAAAGGAGAAACTTTCACTTTCCAAACAAGATTAACGGGGCTCTATAACGCATACAACGTCTTGGGCGCAATAACATCCGCTCTTGTTGTCGGAATTGATTTTAAAACAATAGATAGTGCACTTTGTGAATATACACCCGTATTTGGCAGACACCAAAAGGTAAAACTCAACAATGGCGGGAGTTTGACCATACATTTAATTAAAAATCCCGTAGGGGCAAGTGAGGTCTTGAGGGGGCTGAAAAATTTAAAAAATTCAAGAATGGTAGTTTCAATAAACGACAATTACGCTGACGGAAGGGATGTTTCTTGGCTTTGGGACGCTGATTTTGAAGCATTGTCAGAATTTCAAAATGTAATTTATACAACAGGCACAAGATCATATGATATGGCATTAAGACTAAAACATGCCAGATTTAACCCACACCTTCTTGAGGTATTCGACAACACAGATAAAATAACATCCTCTATCGAATGCGCCATAAACGAGCTGAATGAAAATGAAAATCTTGTTGTTTTAGTTACATATACAGGACTTTTAGAAATTAATAAAAATTTATCTAAACTTATTAAAAAATATGGCAAGACTACAGTTTAAGGGTGCTCAATTCTTTTATTTGATTTTTATTTAAAGTTTTGATTTTACCCAAAATTTTAGAATAAAGATATGTCTTGCAATAAGCCTGTATGGATTCAAGCGCCCAAAAAGCCTCTTTCAAGCTTTTTGCGCCCACAATCACCCCATGATTTCTCATTAAAACGGCATTATTTGACCTAAACAAAGAGGATACATTATCTGCAAGTTCAATGGTAGAGGGCATA
The DNA here is from genome assembly GCA_964467625.1 of uncultured Gammaproteobacteria bacterium. GTDB lineage: Bacteria > Cyanobacteriota > Vampirovibrionia > Gastranaerophilales > Gastranaerophilaceae > Galligastranaerophilus_A. Next base: position 42,294 of record CAYXRM010000001.1, read on the forward strand.
TAATATTTTGAAGTGGGGATTTTGCCAAATGAAAGGGTAAATTCAGGCATGATAACATCTTCATTAATGTTAAACCCGCTTACCGCAAAAGCTGTGATTTCAGGAGAATGCGAATGGATTACAGCTTTTATGTCAGGGCGGTTTTGATAAATTTTAATGTGCATAAATTTTTCGCATGAGGGTTTTTTATTTATTTCTTTGGGATTTCCTTCAAAATCCATTTTTACAATTTCATCTTCAGATAAATCCGCAAAAGCGCTTCCGGATGTTGTAATTAAAATATCTCCATTATCATCAATGCAAGACATATTGCCGCTTGTAGCGGGGCTTAAGCCTGCTTGATAAATTTTCTTTGCAATTTCGATAAAAAACTTTTCCATAAAAAACATTTTACTAAAAAAATGTTCATGGTTAAATATAAGAAGCAAAGATTTTTCTTTGACTTTTATGTAAAGGGGGCTGATTTTTATCAGCGAACAATTAACCAAAAATATTGAAATTGCCAAATTGTCAGGCTTTTGCTACGGCGTTAAAAGAGCCGTTACCACAACAAAAAAATTAAAACAGGATTTTCCTGATAAAAACATTTTTATTTTAGGTGAATTAATTCATAATTCATTTGTAATTAAAGAGCTTGAAGAATTAGGCATAAAAACAGTGGACAGGCTTATAAACCCTGCTCCTCAAAATTCTGTGTGCATAATCAGAAGCCATGGCGCCTCAATTGACCTCATTAACGAAATTAAATCTATGGGATATGAAGTTGTTGACCTGACTTGTCCTGACGTTAAAAAAGTGCAAGATAAGGCGGTTTCAATTGTGCAAGAGGGGTATTTTCTTTTAGTTTTAGGGCACAAAGAACACCCTGAAGTTATTGCAATTGAGTCCAATGCCAAAAAATATAATAAAGAAGGGGTTCTTGTAGTTAAAAGCTTAGAAGAATTAAAACTTAAAGAAGACTTAATTAAAGATAAGAAAAAAATTGGGGTTGTTATTCAAACCACACAAAAAATAGAGCTTTTAGCAAGTATTATAAATTATCTTTTAGATAAAACTCAAGATTTAAAAATTGCAAACACAATTTGCCGCTCAACCGCTCTGAGGCAGACAGAGGCAAGAAAAATGGGCGAAATTAAAGATTTAATGGTGGTGGCAGGCTCTAAAAAAAGTGCAAACACAACCCATTTGGCTGAAATTTTGAATAAAATTACAAAAACAATTCACATTGAATCTGAAGAAGAACTTGAAAACTACAGAGATTTAATAAAAAATGCCAAAAACATAGGCATTACAGCAGGTGCTTCCACACCTGATTATATAATTGAAAAAATAAAACAACATATAGAAAGGATAAATTAAATGGAAACAAAAGAAATGATGTCAAAGGAAGAATTTGAAAAAATGCTTTCTGAAAGCTACACTTATAAATTAAATGTGGCAGACGTTGTAAAAGGCGTTATTGTTAAAAAAGAAAAAGACGGCTACCTTGTTGATATTGGCGCAAAACAAGAAGCTTTTCTTCCTAACCGTGAAGTTACAAACTTCTCTGAACAAAATCCGGATGATATTGTAAAACTTTGGGAAGAAAAAGAATTTTACGTTATGAAAGATGAAGAAGACGATGAAGTTGCAACTTTATCTTTAAGAAAATTATCTTGCGCACAAGCATGGGCAAAACTTGCAGAAATCAAAAACGAAAATGCAAACGCTATGGCACGTGTTGTATCTTCCGTTAAAGGCGGCTTAATTGCTGAAATTGAAGGCTTAAGAGGGTTTGTTCCTTCTTCTCAATTAAGAACGGGTGCACCTGTTGAAAATCAAATCGGTCAAGAAATTGAAGTTAAAATTTTAGAAGTTGACCCAAAAAGAAACAAACTTATCTTATCTCAAAGACAAGTTTACACTCAACAAAGAGAAATGGTTGCAGACGAAATTATTTCACGTCTTGCTGTTGATCAAGTGGTTGAAGGTGAAATTGTTAGAATTGCAGACTTCGGCGCATTTGTTGACATTGAAGGTATAGACGGGCTTCTTCCCATATCAGAAATTTCTTGGGAAAGAATTAAACACCCATCTGATGTTGTTTCATTGGGTCAAAAAATCGAAGTTAAAATCATTAAAATTGATGAAGAATTAAAAAGAATTTCATTATCTTTAAAAAGAATGGGCGCAAACCCTTGGGATGAAATTGCAGATAAATTAAAAGAAGGGGATGTTGTTAAAGGAACAGTTAACAAAATCACTTCCTTCGGTGTATTTATCAATATTTACCCCGGAGTTGAAGCGCTTCTTCCTTCTAACGAAGTTTCAGAAGAACACGTTAACTTAAACAATATGTTCACAATCGGTGAAGAAATTGAAGTTTTAATTAAAAAATTCACCCCTCAAGAACACAGAATTGGTTTAAGTCTTAAAGATAAGGCATAAATTAAAATATAAATAGCGGGCAAAGACATTATTTTGCCCGCTATTTGTTTAATAAAACTTTACATTGCCATTTTTATCGGGCAATTTTTAGAATTTTTAATTTTTAAATATGCAGCTTGTTAGGTAGAAAAAAATGAAAATTAATTCTTGCAGTTTTTACTCACTTCAAAAACCTGTTTTTAAAGGGGTGCCCCCAAAGGGAGAAAACGAACCCCAACAAAAAGAAACCACAAGACTTGGCGAAGGACAAGTTGCTACGGAAGTTCCTTCCATTCAGCCACTTTTTAACCTTAGCGGACATGCAAAAGGAATTAAAAGAGCGCTTTTTCTCACAAGAAAAGGAAATGTTCCAATTGAGCCCAACCAAGACGGGTCTTTTACCATAAACAATGCTACCCAAACAAAAGCATACTATGGCAGGCCGGCACTTGATTTTCTTAATTCAACAGAAGAATTTGAACAAGAAACGCAAGTAATTTTCCCCGAAGGCTCAAGCGGCACATTAATTAAAGACGGCAAGGAAATTGAAATTGGCGGAAACCGTGCAATTTTAATTAACAAAGGCACAAAAGTTAAAATTGACCCTGACAAAAAAACAAATTCGCCATACGTATTAACCACAGAACAAGACTATGAATGGTATGAAAGATACGGCAAAAACTCTCTCAAATACGATGAAGCTACCTATTATGGCTCTCATGCATATAATGCCGATTTTTCACCGAACACATTTTTGGATAGCAGCTTAAAAAATAACGCATATTTAAAACAGCTTGGAATAGAAATTCCAAATGTCGAAGCTTGGAACAATCTTTTATATTCTCTTTATGACAAAATTGACCTTTTGACAGAAAATGAACAGGCAAACGTAAAATTTGTCAAAAAAATGATGGATAAACTTTGGAAAGCAGACCTTCTTGAAAAAACTCCAGGGGAACACATAAGGTTTAAAAAAGGCTACAATCCACGAACTCAAGAACACATGTTAAGGGCAGCATTTTTAAACGATGATGAAATGGCAGCCATCATGCCTGTTTACACCCAAGCAAGAAGCGCAAAAAATCACACAAAAATTGCCCTTAAGCATAAAGCTGAGGCATACGATGCTGAGCTTGTCCAAAAAATGAAGGAAAACGGACTTCTTTATAACAACAAAAAAGATACAGAACATATTTATTGGAAAAAAACATACGGGAACGACTGGGAACTTTCTTGTGCACTAAAAGAGTCGGGGCTAAATGAAGAAGAAATAGCAAAAGTTAAAGAGTCCTACGAAAAAGAAAACTTCACCCCTTACGACTTAACAGGGCTAGAATACATAGATGACGATATTTCAGTATATTATCTTGATGAAAAAATAAATAACTGGACACAACAAAAAACAAACCACGTTACAGATTCAATCTGCGCTTCATCCACAAAAGGAAATGCGCCCCATGTCGGGGTTTCACTTGTTCAATATAACAAACCTGGATTTAAGCATATGACTGAAGTAAGGGTCGGGGAAGCCCTTCATAAACATCCAAACAAAGAAGACATCAAACAGTATGAGGTTTACCTTATCACGGAAGGCAAATGCGCACTTAGAGTTATAGGTGATGAAAAGGAAGCGGAAGAAGAAATTAAAAACGGAAACAGCGACAACGATTCCGGCATTATGATTTTAAAACCGGGGGATCTTGTTGTTTTAGAACCGGGGATACACCACTGTGTGCATTCTCTTATTGGAAATTATGAACATGTCTGCACGCAAATTCCTTCCGTATTCCATTACGGCGAACAGTTTAAAATAATTGTCCCAGACGGCTATAAACCGGAAGATGTCACAAAAACTGCAAAAGAAATGTTCACAAAAGAAAAAGAGATGGAAGACTAACCGTTTATTTTAAAATAAACCTCTTTTAAGTGCTTTTTGCTGACATGGGTGTAAAGCTGAGTTGTCACAACGCTTGTGTGCCCCAAAAGCTCTTGCACGCACCTTAAATCCGCACCGTTTTCAAGCAGGTGGGTTGCAAAAGAATGCCTTATTGTGTGCGGGGAAATTGCCTTATTAATAAGATTTCCCTGCTGTTTTATAAAGTTATAAACCCATTGTCTTGAAATTTTTTGACACTTTTCATTTATAAAAAGAAAATCAACCTTCCCAGATGAGCCTAAAACTGTCTTAATTAAAAGTTCTCTTTCTTTCATATAGTCCAATATTGCAGACTTTGCAGGGCCACCCAAAGGGACAAGCCTTTGTTTTGAGCCTTTCCCCGTTGTTTTAATTAAATTTGTTTTTAAATCTATATTGTTAACGGTTAAACCAACAAGTTCCGACACCCTTAAGCCCGTTGCGTATAAAAGCTCAAAAACTGCCCTTTGCTTTTTTGTCATTTTATTTTTTAAAAGTTGTTCTATCTCTTGTATGCTTATGACTTTGGGCAATTTTTTTGGAATTTTTGGAGAAGAAATTGCAAGGGCAGGGTTAGACAAGATTTCCCTTTTTGCACAAGCGAATTTGAAAAAGCCCTTAACAGAAGCAATTTTTCTTGTAATTGAGCTTGGTTTTAAACCCTGTTGTGCAAGGTATATTGTATATTTTCCAAAATCACTTCTTTTAATTTCCCCCATATCTTTAATTTGGTAAAAATAATTAAAAAAGCCCACAATATCATTTTCATAAGCAAGAAGGGTGTTTTTAGACAAGCCCCTTTCAAGCTCAAGATTGGTAATATAATCGCTTATTAATTGCATAATCATAAAACCCATAATAAACCCACAACGGCGGTTTTTCATCTTTTAAAAAGAGGATTTTACTTTAAAAAATTTTCTAAAATTTGACCCCCAAAAGGTGTCAAAATTGACTCGGGGTGAAATTGAAGCCCGTATGTTTCATAATTTTTATGTTTTATCGCCATAATTTCATCATCATAGCTCCAGCCAATTACATTTAAACACTTTGGAAGAGTTTTTGAATTAACTATAAGAGAATGATACCTTGCCACTTCAATTTCGTTTGGAAGATTTTTAAAAATTTTACATTGATTATAAATTTTAATTTCAGAAATCTTGCCATGCATTATTTGTTTTGCATAATCTACAACCCCGCCAAAAGCTTCCCCTATTGCTTGATGACCAAGGCACACGCCCAAAATCGGGGTTTTTGGGGCAAAGTGTTTTATAACATCAATTGAAATACCCGCATCCTTCGGTCTTTTTGGCCCTGGGGAGATTACTATTTTTTCAGGGTTCATTTTTTCAATATCTTCAATTGTCACCTTATCGTTTCTTACAACCTTAATATCAGGGTTAATTGCGCCCATCATTTGATATAAGTTATAAACAAAGCTGTCATAATTATCTATTAATAAAATCATAAATCTTCCTCACTTGAAGCGCAAAGCGCATTTATAACGGCACATGCCTTATTTAAGGTTTCCTGATATTCATTCTTTGGAATGCTGTCATACACAATTCCTGCGCCGGAGCGGACAAAGACTTTGCCATTTTTTTTATAACAAATTCTAATTCCAATACAGGTATCAAGATTGCCTTTTAAGTCAATATACCCGATAGCGCCGCCATAAATTCCCCTTTTGTTATTTTCTAGAGAATTTATTATCTCCATTGCACGAATTTTAGGAGCCCCGGACAAGGTTCCTGCGGGCAAAACCGCATAAAGAGCATCCAGAGGGCTTTTATCCTCTTGGATTTCTCCTTTTACGGTTGAACCTATATGCATAACATGAGAAAATTTTTCCACGCTCATATATTTTTCAACTTCAACCGTGCCAAATTTTGAAATTTTCCCTAAATCGTTTCTGCCTAAATCCACAAGCATGTTGTGTTCTGCCAATTCTTTTTCATCTTGAATTAGTTCAATTTCATTTTTCAAATCTTCTTCTTCGGTTTTTCCTCTTGGTCTTGTGCCTGCAAGAGGGAAAGTGAAAACCGTGTTATTTTCAAGCTTTACAAGCGTTTCAGGCGAAGCGCCCGCAAGCTCCATATCGTCTGATGAAAAATAAAACATGTAAGGAGAAGGATTTGTTGTTCTTAAATAACGATAACAATTTAACAGGCTGCCTTCAAATTTTGCCTCTTGCCTGTTAGATAAAACAACCTGAAAAATATCCCCCTCTTTAATGTAATGTTTTGCTTTATCTACCATTTCACAAAATTCATTTTCTGAAAAAAGCGGCTTAAATTCAGACATTAATTTACCTTTATAGTCACCTTTGGGGTTAGAATTTTTAATTAAATCCGCCATTTCGCTTAATGTTAAAATTGCATTTTCATAATTTTCTTCAAAATTATCAGTTTTAATGTTCACAATTAAAATAATTTTTTGTCTAACATTATCAAATGCCACAACCTTGTCAAAAAGCATTAAATCAAGGTCTTTAAAGTTTTCTTCATCTTTTGCATCAAGCTTAAGATTTGGCTCTGTATACTTTAAAAAATCGTATGAAAAATACCCCGCAAAACCGCCTGAAAACGGGGGCAAATAAGGCAAATCAGGAGATTTATATTCACTTAAAACTTCTTTTATAACATTTTCGGGATTTAGAGAATCAATTTCTCTTGTGCCTTCTTCATCCACAATTTTTACTTTGCCATTCAGCGCACTAATTTCAAGTATGGGATTAAAACCAAGGAAAGAATATCTTCCCCACCTGTGGCTTTTTTCGGCGCTTTCAAGCAAAAAACAGTGGTGTCCTGTTTCTTTCAAAACTTTTAGAGCCTGAACGGGGGTTTTAATGTCAGAAAAAATTTCTGTACAAACGGGAATTGAATTGTAATCTTTTATAAGCTTGAGTGCTTCTTCATAAGAGGGTTGAAATTTCATGTTTTTGCCTTTTTGTTTTTTGTCTTTCAATTATACAACGAAATTTTAATTTTTAATAAAAATTAAATAATATCAGAATTAATTGCAAGCCACCTGTACGAGTCTTCTTTTTCCGGCATTTCAACTATAAAAAGCCCGCCATATTTACCCTTTTGGGCATATAAAATTCCCTGCCTGGAAAATTCATAAATGGCACGCCTTATGGTTGTTGTGCTTGTATTTAATTTTTGTGCAAAATCTTTTATGGAAGGAATTTTATCTCCCGCTTCACAATTTTTTAAAATATATTTTTTTATATTTTCAAAAACAAGTTCCCACCTGTAATTATAATTTTTTTCTATGTCCGCCTTGCCTTTTGGTTTTGACATAAACATTGATTTTTCTGTTGTTCTGTTTTTTACGTTTTCTGCCAAAAACAAAGAGCCATATTTTCCCCTTCTTGATAGAATAACCTTTTCTTTGTTCAGCTCTTTTGTGGCAGAATTTACTGTTTTTATGCTTACGTTAAACATCTTTGCAAATTCAGAATTGGTTGGAATTTTCTCCCCTTTTTTATAATTTTGAAAAAGAAACTTTTTTATATTTTCCTTTAATATTTTCACAAGGTTGCGATTTTTAATTTCCGGAGATTGAGCTTTTTCTTTTTCACTCAACTTCACTTCCGAATTTAAAATTAAAACCTCTTTATTGTTCACTTCCTCTTTTCTTAAAATCCCGTCTTCCAAAAGCTTCCTTAAGGCAAGCCTTGTTGTGTTTTGAGAGGTTTTAATGTATGAAGCTATTTGAACTATATTCGGTATAATTTCCCCTTGTTCATATTTTTCAGATGCAAGAAGCCTTTTTATTTCAAGAATTGCCTTATCTTTTTTTGAATACATTTTGAGTTCAGAAGTTTTTGCGTTAGGGTCTGCAATAATTGTGCCCACACATTGCCTTGAGATAAAAAACCCCAAGTCTTCTGCGTATTTAATTGCATTTTGAACAGTGCCTGTGCTTATGTTTAAAAGACTTGAAATTTCTTGTTTTGTTGGAATTATATCCCCAAAAGTTGCAATTTTATTTACAAGAAGAAAATTTCTCATCTCTAAAAGCCAATTTAAAACAACTTCTTCTTTTGTATTTAAAGAATAATCCGCCTCAATCTCAAAAGTTTGTTTAATTGAAATTTTTTTCATAAATTAGTTTTTTTCAACAATTCTTTTCAAGTAATCGCCGTATCCGTTTTTGTAATTTTGTGCCAAATCACAAAGCGTTTCTTTTGAAATAAAACCCATTCTGTACGCAACTTCTTCCACGCAAGAAATTTTAAGCCCTGTTGTAACTTCCATTGAGGATACAAAATTACTTGCCTGCAAAAGACTCTCAGTGGTTCCTGTATCAAGCCAAGCAAAGCCACGCCCTAAAATTTCAACATCCAAGGATTTATCTTCAAGATAAATTTTATTTAAGTCTGTTATCTCAAGTTCCCCTCTCTCTGACGGTTTTAGACTTTTTGCATATTCAACCACTTTGTTATCATAAAAATAAAGCCCTGTTATTGCGTAATCTGATTTAGGATTTTTTGGTTTTTCTTCTAAAGAAAGAGCATGCCCTTCTTTATCCACTTCAACCACCCCAAACCTTTCAGGGTCTTTAACTTTATAACCAAAAATCGTTGCACCTTCTTTTTTTTGTGCAATTCTTTTTAACATGGAAGAAAATCCGAACCCATGGAAGATGTTATCTCCTAAAATAAGCGCCACTGGCTCATTATTAATATATTTTTCTGCAATTAAAAAGCTTTCGGCAATTCCTCTTGGGGTGTGCTGAATGGCATATGAAAATCTTACCCCGAGTTTTGAGCCGTCCCCTAAAACTTTTTGGAAATTTGCAATATCATAAGGGTTTGAAATAATCAAAATATCCTTAATGTTTGCAAGCATAAGGGTGGTAATAGGGTAATATATCATTGGCTTGTCATAAACCGGAAGCAAAATTTTCGATATTGGAAGGCTTGCAGGATACAACCTTGTGCCGTTTCCCGCAGCAAGAATTATTCCCTTCATTCTTCAGTTTCCTTGTTTGAATTTGCCAGTTTTTCTCTTACTTTTGCTTCAATTTCTTTTAACATTTCAGGGTTATCAGCCAAAAATTCTTTTGCTTTATCTCTGCCTTGACCCAATTTTTCATCGTTATAACTAAACCAAGCGCCCGCTTTTTTAACAATATCCATATTAACCGCAACATCCAAAATGTTGCCCAAAGCGGAAATACCCTTGCCGTATACAATGTCAAATTCAGCCGTTCTAAACGGAGGAGCAACCTTATTTTTAGCAACTTTTACACGAACTCTGTTTCCAATATCTTCGTTGTCTTTATTTTTTAATCCTTCAACACGGCGAATGTCCAAACGCACGGAAGCATAATATTTAAGGGCATTACCACCTGTTGTTGTTTCAGGGTTTCCATACATAACCCCAATTTTTTGCCTCAATTGGTTGATAAAAATAACGGTTGTGTTTGTTTTGCCAACAATTGCTGTTAATTTTCTTAAGGCTTTACTCATAAGTCTTGCCTGAAGCCCCATTTGCTGTTCGTCCATAGCTTTTTCAATTTCAGCTTTTGGCACAAGTGCCGCAACGGAGTCTATCACAATAACATCAATTGCGCCTGAGCGAACAAGTTCTTCTGCAATTTCAAGTGCCTGTTCTCCTGTATCGGGTTGAGAAATTAACAATTCTTCAACATTTACACCTAAATTTTTCGCATACTCAGGGTCAAGCGCATGTTCGGCGTCAATAAATGCTGCAATGCCGCCTTTTTTTTGAGCTTCCGCCGCAATATGCTGTGCTAAAGTTGTTTTACCTGAAGATTCAGGCCCGTATATTTCAATAATTCTTCCTCTTGGAACACCACCTACCCCAAGCGCAATATCAAGCGCCAAGGCACCTGTTGGAATACAATCTACTTGAATAGAGGGTTTATCCCCGAGCTTCATGATTGAACCTTTTCCAAAATCTTTTTCTATTTTATCCAATGCCATTTTAAGGGCTTTGTCTTTACCTGCCTTAATTTCATCCTGTTCTTTTTTTAATTCAGCTGTTGCCATTAATTTTTCCCCTATACACAAATTTAAAAACATTATATAATAAAACCTATGAAAACTCTAATGCTTAACAATTTTGAAATAGGAAAAGACAAACTCACAATTTTGGCGGGCCCATGCGCTATGGAATCCAAAGAAATTTGCTTTGAAGTTTGCGAACACTTACAAAAAGTAACCAAAAAACTCGGAATTAATTATGTCTTTAAAACCTCTTTTGACAAGGCAAACCGTTCATCCATAAACTCATATAGAGGGCTTGGAATTGAAGAAGGGCTTAACATTTTAAAAGAAGTTAAAGAAAAATTTAACGTCCCGATTGTGACAGATATCCATGAGCCCAATCAGGCAGATATTACAGCTGCTGTGGCAGATATTATTCAAATTCCCGCATTTTTGTGCAGGCAGACAGATTTACTTGTGGCTGCCGCCAAAACAGGAAAAATTGTCAACATCAAAAAAGGACAGTTTTTGTCCCCTTATCAAATGAAATCTATCGCACAAAAAGTTATTGAATCTGGTAATGACAAAATTTTAATTACCGAAAGAGGCTCAAGCTTTGGCTATAACAACCTTGTATCCGATATGAGGGGAATTAAAATAATTCAAGATATGGGCTTCCCTGTTGTATTTGATGCAACCCATTCAGTACAAATCCCCGGGGGGAAAGGCAATTCATCCGGCGGGGAAAGACAGTTTGTTCCGCTTCTTGCACGTGCCGCCGTGGCATCGGGAGCAAAAGCTTTATTTTTTGAAATTCACCCAAATCCAAAAAATGCAAAATGTGACGGGGATAATATGCTTCCTTTATATGAAGCTGAAGAATTATTTGACTTATTAAACAAAATTTTTAAGGTAGTAAACACAACATGTTAGATTTAAACGCACAATATGAAGTCCTCTCTTATAGCGTGGGCGACACAAAAGCCGGAACCAAAATGGGGAAACTTCAATTAAAAAATAAAGAGACAGAAGGCATATTAAACTGTATTTTGTGGGAAGAAGCACTAAACAGGCTTGATTCCAAGATTTTCAAAACGGGAAATTTAGTTAAAATTTTAACCGCCTCATACAATGAAAAATACAACAATTGCCTTATAACCAATCTTCAATTAATACAAGAGGCAAAATCAGGCATTGAAAAAGAAGAAGCGCTTGAATTATATAATTTTATAATCAGCACAATTGATGAATTTAAAGATGATGAGCTTAAAACTTTTGTTAAAAAAACAATTGAAGACAACAAAGAAAAGTTTATAATTTCTCCCGCAGCGAAAGTTATGCACCACAATTATTTGGGCGGGCTTGTCGTACATACGGCAGAATGCGTTAAATTTGCACAAAGCATTTATCCTCTTTTTTATAAAAAGATTAACAAAGACATACTTTTTGCCGCATGCATTTTACATGATATAGGCAAAATTTTTGAATATGAAATCAACCCTGAAAGTGGATTTATTGAATATTCAAACGATTTTAGAAAAGACTGGCTTTCTCATTCTCAATACGGCTTTTCGCTTTGTATGGCAAACAATCAGCCCCAAATAGCTAAAATGATTGCAGCGCACCACGGCAGAGCAGATTGGGGGGCAATGATTGACCTTGGGGAAAAAGATTTAGAAAATTATTATTACGTTGTTCATCACATAGATGACCTATCTGCAAAATTCGGCAGGACAAACGTAAACGACTTATAGGGGGAAATATGAAAAAATTTTTATTTTCAACAACACTTGCTTTATGCATTTTAGCAATGGCAACACAAGCTTTTGCATATCAAATTACAACAAATATTAAAACAAAAAGAATTCCGGCAGGAACAAAACTTGAAATAAAAACGGCAAACAACATCTCAACTGAAAATGCCACGGTGGGAGATATGTTTAATGCATATTTAACACGTGATGTCAGAACCGAAACCACAATGATTTTGCCTAAAGGCACAGTTGTAAGAGGAAATATTTCAAAAATTACAGATGCAAAACGCTTATCAAGAGCGGGAATTTTATATTTGAATTTTGACCACGTTGTTGCGCCAAACGGCACACAAATACCCATTAAAGCGGGTATTACAGACGGTACCTTTAACCTTGATATTAATGGCGGCATTAAAGGGGGCGAAGGATACGGCAAGGCAGTTCAAGAAAATTTGGATGAAGCAGGTAAAATTATTACAAAAACCACAAAATGGGGTATAACATCGGGCGAAGAATTATTTAAAGGCGGAAAATATCTTGTAACACCGTTTGCTGCCGTAGGGGGCGCTTTTGCGGGTGCCGGATATTTTGTGGGCACTGATGTTGCAGATTTATTTAAAAAAGGAAACCAAGTCTTAATCAAAAAAGACACCGTATTTGATATTTTATTATTAGAACCTTTGGATGTTCCAATCAGTGAATAGTGTAGAAAAAATAAAAAATATTTTAACTGAAAAAAAACTAAAGCTCTCCTTGGGGGAATCCTGTACAGGGGGGCTTATCAGTTCTAAATTAACAGATATAGACGGCGCTTCAAACTTTATTGAAATAAATTTTGTAACTTATGCAAATGATGCAAAAATAAAATTTTTATCTGTTCCAAAAGAAACAATTGAAAAATTCGGGGTTGTTTCTTATATGACGGCAGAAAAAATGGCTTTGGGGCTTTTAAAATATTCTGATATCTCGATTTCCACCACAGGATATGCAAGCTCCACAAACGGGGATGTAAAAAACAAAAAAGGTACGGTTTATTTTGGTTTTGGGTATAAAAACAAGGCTAAAACCTTTAAATACGTTTCAGATAAAACCAAAAGAGAAGAAATCAAAAACGATATGGCAGATTACATTTTATGCGAATTTGCAAAATTTTTGGATGAGATTTTATAGATTAGCCCGAAAGGGTAATATATTTTAAATTCCCGTGCGCTAACTTTATATTATGAAAGTTGCATTTTTTGATACAAAATCTTTTGAAAAAGAATACTTAGAAAAAAATTTAACGGGCGATTTTGAAAAATATTATTTCTCATGCTCCATAAACGGCAATACCCCGATAGATAAAAGTATAACGGATATTGACGTATTGTCTGTTTTTATAACTTCAGACCTTTCAAAAAAAGTTTTATCCCAATTTAAAAATTTAAAATTTATTATCTTGAGAAGCGTGGGGTTTTCCCATGTAGATTTAGCGTATGCAAATGAAAAAAATATAAAAATTTACACAGCCCCGCACTATGGAGACCACTCCATTGCAGAATATGTTTTTGCGCTTTTGCTTTCTGTTTCAAGAAACATAATAGAAGCGCAAAATGATATTAAAAACGGCACAATTCAAGAAGGAGATATTAAATATCAAGGCTTAGAGTTGTGCGGAAAAACAATAGGAATTATAGGACTTGGCGCTATCGGCAAAATTGTTGCCGATATTGCGCGCGGTTTTTCGATGAACCCTGTTTATTTTGATATAAATAAAAATGAAGAATACAAGTTTCTTCCCTTGGATGAACTTTGCAAGGTATCAGACATTATAAGTATTAATTGCCCCTTAAACCAAAACACACTTCATCTTTTAGATGAAAACAAATTTTCAATTATGAAAGATGATGTAATCATTATAAATACAGGAAGGGGAGAAATTATCAAGACCGAAGCCCTTTATCAAAATTTATTATCAAAAAAAGTAAAATTTGCCGCACTTGACGTTGTAGAGTGCGAAAATGTTTTATATGAAAATCCCTCATTTCCCGTACCACTTAATTCAATTAAGGAAGCTTGTTTTAAAAATTATTACATAACAAGAAAGCTGATAAACCTCAAAAACGTGCTTTTGACCCCTCATATTGCATATGACACGTATGAAGCCAAACAAAAAATTTTAGAAATCACGGTTCAAAATTTAATTGCTTCAACAAAATTTACAAGCTAGCCTTAAAAGGGTTATTTTGATATAATTTTACCTATGAGTTTAGCAGATTACATAGAACATACAAATTTAAAACCAAATGCCACCGAGGGCGACATAAAAAAACTTGTTGACGAAGCAATTGAGTACAATTTTTTTGGGGTGTGCGTTAATCCTGTTTATGTAAAATTTGCTCATGATTTAATTCAAAAATCTAAAAAAGATATTAAACTTGTTTGTGTGGTAAATTTTCCCTTGGGTGCAAACACTTTGCCCACAACGCTTTTTCAAATTCAAGAAGCAATATCAAACGGGGCAGATGAAATTGACACTGTAGTAAACATCGGTGCAATCAAACAAGGAAATTATAAACTTGTGGCAGATGAATTAACGGCGCAAAAAAAGGCGGTTGGAGATAAAAAATTAAAAGTTATTTTAGAAACGGATTTATTAACTGACGCTGAAATCAAAGTTGCATGCCTAAATTGTATGACCGCAAATGTGGATTTTGTAAAAACATCAACAGGCTTTGTTAAAAACGGAATAGGCGCCACCACAGAGCATGTTAAATTAATGCACAACACAGTTGCCAAAAAAGGTATTAAAGTTAAAGCATCAGGTGGAATAAAATCTAAACTTGCCGCATACGATTTAATAAGCGCCGGTGCAAGCCGTTTGGGCACAAGCTCGGGCGTTGAAATTGTTCAATTAGGAAAGGAATAAAAAAATGGACAAAATCACCATTCGTTCAGACAGAAAAACAGACTATAACTTTATTTACAAAGGGGAAGAACAAACCCTAAAGGCAGGAAGCGTTATAAGTATTGCAAACGGACTTAACGATGTTGTGTTGCCGACAGTTGCAATGAAAATTATGAATAATTTAATTGTTATTAAGGAAGATGTAAAATAATGGCTGATGATAAAATTATCGTAACAATTACAGGAAAAGACAAAACCGGAATTGTAGCAAAAATTGCTGCCACAATGGCAGAATTGAACGTAAACATTGAAGACATTAAACAAACCATAATGCAAGATTATTTTGCAATGATGATGTTGTGCAATATTTCAGGCTCAAAAGAATCTTTTAGCACAATTAAAGACAAATTAACAGAAACCGCAAACAGTTTAAATATGACTATTTGGGTTCAAAGAAAAGAAATTTTTGACAGGATGCACAAGATATAATGGCTATGAATTTTGATATTAACAATATAATTGAAACAATCGAGATGATAAAACTTCATCACCTTGATATAAGAACAGTGACTCTTGCCCTAAGTTTAAGGGATTGCGCCTCAGGGGACACAAAAACAACGGCAAACAAAATTTACGATAAAATTACAAAATACGCTCAAAACCTTGGCAAGTTTGCAGGTCAGCTTGAAGAAGAATATTCAATTCCCATTATCAATAAAAGAATTGCAATAACGCCAATTTCAATTATCACAGAATCAATAGAAAAGCCCGATTTTGTTTATATTGCGCAAATGCTTGATAAGGCAGCGCATGAAGTTGGGGTTGATTTTCTTGGCGGGTACTCAGCCCTTGTAGATAAAGGGTGTACCGAAGGGGACAGAAGGTTTATGGAGTCCATTCCTTATGCCTTAAGCGCAACGGAGAGAATTTGTTCTTCCATTAACCTTGCAGGCTCAAAATCAGGAATTAATATGGTGGGCGTTTATAAAACTGCAGAAATCATCAAAAAAACGGCAGAACTCACCAAAGACAAAGACGGGCTTGGAGCTGCAAAATTTGTGTGCTTCTGCAATTCGGTCACGGATAACCCGTTTATGGCAGGCGCATACTGCGGAGTAAATGAACCTGAATGTGCCTTAAATGTGGGTGTTTCAGGCCCCGGAGTTGTAAGACATGCAATTGAAAATCTTCCTAAAAATGCAGATTTAGGAGAAGTTGCAAACACAATCAAAAAAACTGCCTTTAAAATCACAACAACGGGCGAATTAATCGGCAGAGAACTTGCAAAAAGATTAAATATTCCATTTGGGGTTATTGATTTATCCCTAGCGCCAACTCCTGCTGAAGGGGACAGCGTTGCAGGAATTTTCCAAGCAATGGGCTTATCTGATGCAGGCGCACACGGCACAACCGCAGCACTTGCAATGTTAAATGATGCCGTTAAAAAAGGTGGAATTATGGCATCCAGCTATGTCGGCGGATTATCAGGGGCATTTATTCCTGTGTCTGAAGATGCAGGAATGATTGAAGCTGCAAGAAAAGGGGTTTTAACAATAGATAAACTCGAAGCAATGACAAGCGTTTGTTCTGTTGGGCTTGATATGATTGCAATTCCGGGGGACACACCCACAACGACAATTGCAGGCATGATTGCAGATGAAATGGCAATCGGAATGATAAACAAAAAAACCACAGCGGTTAGGGTCATCCCCGTATTTGGCAAAAAGGCGGGTGATTGGGTAAAATTTGGCGGACTTTTAGGGGAAGCCCCCATTATGGAAGTTCATAATACGGATTCTTCTGTTTTTATAAACAGATTAGGAAGAATTCCGGCACCGATACACAGTTTAAACAATTAGTTGGGAGAGAAAAATGAAAAAGTATAGAATTGGGGTAGATGTTGGGGGAACAAATGTTAAACTTGCTCTTGTAGATTTAGCAGGCAAAATCGTTTATTCAAACACAACTCCCACCCGTGCAGATTTAGGATATGAACATTCAGTTGCAAACATTCAATCAGCAATTGAAGAATTAATGAAAGAAACAAATACAAATAAAGACTCAATTGAAGCAATTGGCTTTGGGTTCCCTGGGCAAATTGATTATAAAGAAGGGGTTGTAAGGCTTTTACCCAACATGCCGGGGTGGTCAAACATTCCTGTTGCAAAAATTATGGAAGACAAATTCGGCATTCAAACAAAATTAGATAACGATGTTCGTGTTGCGACATTGGGCGAATTAAAATACGGCGCAGGCAAAGGTTGCCAAAATTTAGTCTGCATTACAGTCGGCACAGGGATAGGCTCAGGGTTAGTATTTAACGGAAAATTAATCAGGGGCGCAAATAATGCCGCAGGTGAAATCGGGCACATTAAACTTACTATGGGTGACGGCCCAATTTGTGGCTGCGGAGATTGGGGATGTTTAGAAGCATACGCTTCAGGCCCCGCAATTGTAGCTGAGGCAAAAGAATATATTAAAGGTGGAAAATCTTCCAAATTCAAAGAGCTTGCAACGGAAGAATTGAGCCCCTATATTGTAGCGCAAGCCGCTCTTCAAGGGGATGTTGTTGCAAAAAGAATTTTTGCCAAAATGGGAGAAATTATAGGGCTTGGCCTAACTTCTGTCATTAACCTTTTAAACCCCGAAAAAGTTATTATTGGGGGCGGAGTTGCAGATGCGGGAGATATTTTGTTCGACCCAATTAAGCAAACCATTTTAAAACGTGCAATGCCAATTCAAGCACAAGGAGTTGAGATTGTTCCTGCTAAACTTGGAAACACAGCAGGTGTAATCGGGGCAAGCTTGTTAGTTGAATCATAAAAAATCAAAATAAAAAAGCGGGTCTTAAAATAAAGACCCGCTTTTTAATGTGCTTTTTTTAAAAAAACTAATCCTCTTTGTTTATTTCAACCCCGCCCCTTGTTGAATTTTCAAGCAAGAGTTTTTCAACAAATTCTTCTATGTTCATTGTGCCAATTTGCCCTATTCCTCTTTTTCTTATTGCAACGGAATTAGTTTCAATTTCTCTATCCCCCACAACAAGAACGTATGGAATTTTTTTATTTTGCAGACAATCTCTGATTTTATAATTCATAGATTCTGCCCTATCGTCAAATAAAACACGAATTCCTTTTTGTCTCATTTGGGAATACACTTTTTCACAAAATTCACTGTGTCTTTGCGCAATCGGCACAATTGCAACCTGTTTTGGGCTAAGCCACACAGGAAAAGCGCCCGCATAGTGTTCGGTCAAAATGCCATGGAACCTTTCCATTGAACCAAATACAACTCTGTGGAGCATAATTGGGGTTTTTAATTGACCGTCTTTGTCTTGATATTTGAGATCAAACCTTTCAGGAAGGTTGAAATCCAATTGAATTGTGGCACATTGCCAACATCTTCCTATTGCGTCTTTAAATTTAAAGTCTATTTTAGGCCCGTAAAAAGCACCGTCCCCTTCATTTATGTCATATTTCATATTGCGGCTGTCCATAGCTTTTTTCAAGCCGGCTTCCGCTTTTTCCCAATTTTGAAGGTCGCCAACATAACTTTCAGGGCGGGTGGATAATTCAACTTCAAATTCCATTTTGAAAATTTTCATTGCATCTGAAATAAAATCAATAATTTCATTTATTTCACCAATCAACTGTTCGGGTGTGCAGAAAATGTGGGCATCGTCTTGAGTAAACCCTTGTACACGGGTCAAACCGCCCAATGCACCTGATTTTTCCCTTCTATATACAGTGCCAAGCTCTGCCATTCTAACGGGAAGGTCACGATACGAACGGCGGGAAGAAGCGTATATCATAATATGGAAGGGGCAATTCATAGGTTTAATTATAAATTGTTCGTCTTCCTCATTTTCTTTTTGAACAAAGAACATATTTTCTCTGTAATGGTCAATATGCCCTGAAATTTCCCAAAGTTTTGACTTTGCGATGTGCGGAGTATTTACGATAACATACCCTCTTTTTCTGTGTTCTTCTCTCCAGTAATTTTCAATTTGTTCCCTTACAATTGCCAAATTTGGGTGCCACAACACAAGCCCTTGCCCAATTTCATCGTGGGTTGAAAATAAATCCAATTCCTTGCCTAATTTTCTGTGGTCACGTTTTTTGGCTTCTTCAACCATGGTTAGATAGTTGTTTAGGTCTTCTTTTGTTAAAAATGCGGTGGCATAAACACGCTGAAGCATTTTGTTCTTTTCATTTCCTCTCCAATAAGCGCCCGCCACGGATAAAAGTTTAAAAGCCTTAATTGGTCTTGTATTTTCAAGGTGAGGCCCTGCGCAAAGGTCATTAAAAAGGACATTTCCGTCTTTGTCTTTTGTTAAATATAATGTGGGGTTATCGTTTTTGTGTTCTTCAAGAAGCTCAGCTTTATAAATTTCGCCTTGCGCTCTAAATTCATCAATTTGTTTTTGAACATCTTCGATAAAATGTTTTTCAAACCTTAAATCCATTTTTACAAGACGCTTCATCTCATCTTCAATTTTTTTAAGGTCTTCTTCCGTTAAGGTGACCCCTTCAATATCAAAATCGTAATAAAACCCGTTTTCAATAGCAGGCCCGATTGCAAGCTTTGCATTTGGATAAAGATTTTGAACAGCTTGCGCCATTATGTGGGAACAAGAGTGTCTAAGCGTATGTAAGTCAATATTTTCCATAAAACTTCCCTTATTATATTTAACAATAAATGTATTGTAGCATGAATAAAAATTATGTTAAAAAAAATCAAAAACAAAAATTTGATTTTTATATCCGTAATTTAGACAAGAATATTTGTTCTTTTTATCTGAATTTAAAAATTCATTTAAAACAAATTCAACGGCACAGGTGTCTGTCAAACTAAAATTTCATTGCAGAATATATTGCCAAAATGGTTTTTGAAGGTAAATATACGCACAAAAAAAGAGGCTTGTTGCCTCTATTTTAAATGGTACCCCCAAGCGAATTCGAATCGCTGTCTACACCGTGAAAGGGTGTTGTCCTAGGCCTCTAGACGATGGGGGCCTAATTAATAAGCACGTTTTCCATGCTTATCTTTTATCAGTATACACGAAAAGTCCGATTATGTCATTAAGTTTTGATAATTGTCTTTGATAACTTAAACTTTGTTTTTCAAGATTTCTGATATTGCTTTTATACTCTTGGATTGTGTAATTGCAATCTTTAATAGAGCTGTTCAAGCATTCTTTAACCCTTTGGGCATCTTGAAGAACACTTTTCATCGGAATTCCCAAAGCCTCAATTGTTTGTCTTATGATTTGTGCGCCAGTTTGTTTTGAAACACCAGTCGGAAGCTGTGCAATAAGCCTTTTCAACACATTAATATTGTTGGGCATTTCAAACTCTTCTGTATCATCTTCCGTATCAATATTGAGCTTGAAATCAGGGTTATCGCTAATTTCACCGGTTTCCATTTTAAAAATTGGAGCGTAATCTTCACTTTCAGGTTCAACATTCACAGAAGGTGTGTCATACATATCCAAATCATCATATGGGCTTTCGGTATCTTCTTTTGATTCTGTTAAAGACTCAAAATCAGATTGATATTCGTCCGTGTCATTGTGCAAATTTTGAAGAACATCTTCAATTTCAGAATCAGAAGAAATTTGTACATCGCTAACAATCTCTTGGGCGTCTTCTTTAACTTTGTTTTGTTTTTTCAAGGCGTCCGCAATTTTTTTGCCCATGTTTGAGGGTAATTCGTTGCTCGACATTGTCAGTTCCTTTGTATTTCATCTGTTCTAGATTAATTATAAATAAAAAATTTTTTATTTCAAGCAATTATTTACAATCGGTAAAAAAAAAGAACCCAAAAATTGGGTTCACTGTCTGGAATTAAGAATAGCTGGAAGTATGAAAAAGATTTAATTATATATAACAGCAATTTTGTGCTTTCTTCAATCACCCAAATGGGTACATTTTAAACCAAAAAAACCTAGCCACTCAAACTATATGTTTGCCAAGTTTTTTTTGATTTTTTCTGAAACCCTGTATGATTCTTTTATTTTTTGAAGGGCTTTTTTGCGGGTATAATCAGCTAAGGGACAATTTTCAATTTTTAAATATTCAAAACACAAATTTGGATATTTTCCCATAACTGTTGCAACTGCCCACGCTACCCCCATTTTGGAATAGTACGCTTCCGTGTTTAATTCACCCAAAACAAAAAGCACTTTTTCAATGTATTCATCATCCAAAAAATGCGACAAGAGCATGACAGAAACAATTCTTGAATGAAATTCTTCTTTTGAATTTTTATATTTCATAAGAAAATCCCAAACAATTTTTTTATGTTCTCTTGCAATTTTAAAATTTTGACACAGAGCGTCATTAATTTCCCACCTGTCTACATAAGGCATAAATTTTTCAAAATAATCAAGTAACAAATTAATATCCGCTTTAATGTAACCTATTGCATAGGCGCCTAAAAGCCTTTGCTCAAAAGTGTTAAAGGGTAGTTTTTTTAAAAATAAACCACAGTCTTTTTTTGCCAATTTTTTTGCAAATCTTCTAAGTTCGGGTATTGAAATTCCAAAAGTTGTTCTTTTAATTTTTTGAAGTTCTTCTTCAATTTCAAGCAAATTCATCTTTTTTCCTTTTGGTAAATATTATATTAAAAGAAAAAACAATGCGCCACAAAATCAACATTTATGGCGCATTCTTTTTAAATTTAGCTTTTTTTTAAAAGAAAACAAATGGATTATTAGGGTCTTCTATAGGTTTTGTCCTGTCTATGACTTTGGTTGTATCTTCAATTATTTCGCCGGTTTCTGTATTTTTTGTTATTGTTGGCCAAACACTGTTTTATCTAAAATAAAGTATTTGCCATTTATGTTTATTCTGTCATGTATTTGTATTTCTTCTAAATGACCGTTTTTGTTGTAGGTATACGTTTTAGAAGCCCGATCTCCGTTAGGAAGTTCCCTACCCCATGCATGGCGAATCTTGCCATCTCGATAGTACATATCAATAGTTTCACCTTTTTTATTCACTGTAGTTAAATTTCCGGTGTATGGTTTGCCGTCAATAAAAGCCTTCCCTTTTTCAAATTTCCCTACTTTTTTAAATTCATCAACAGTTAAGCCTTTTGTTTTTGCTATCACTTCTTTGCCTTCTTCAATTCCTTCTTCAACCCCGCTTGCAACTACCTTTTTACCTTTTTCAATTCCGCTTGTTACAACTTTTTTAGCATCGTCTGCTGAGGCTTTGCCTTTCACAATTTTAACTCCCGCAACAATAGTAGCTACAGCGGCAAGCCCCGCAAGGGCTAAAACAACCTTCTTTTTATCAATTGCAGATGCTTCTTTTTTTTCAGATTGTACGCCTTTGTTTTTAGATGAATTGGTTATTTTTGGTGCTGTCTGAATACCACCAATACTATTAACTGACATAAAATTTTCCTTTTTCTCTTGTCATAATTACATGAGTAATAAAAAATAAAATTTAAAAAAATTGTCAGATTTCACAGATATATTAACATTTTTTTACAATTAGTTAGCTAATTTATAAACAATTAATTTGTTAAACTAATTAGCAATTTATTATAATTTATTATAATGGATTATTTAGAATTAATTAGTTCCAATATAAAAAAATTAAGGTTAAAACACAATTTAACGCAGGAAGAATTTGCAGAAAAAATTGAAATCAGCGTACAGGGGTTATCAAATATAGAAAGAATGCGTTATCAGCCGACAGCCCAAACTATAGACAAAATATGCAAAAAATTCAAAATAACCCCGTCTGAATTATTATGTAACAATATGGATAACAGCGAAGAGAACATAACAAACATTGTTGCCCTTATTTCCGAATGCCCAAAGGCAAAAATTAAAAAAATATACGAAATAATAAAAATCGCAATAAAATTATAATGGGGTTTGTTAATTATTTCATCATTGTTGTAGGGTCTGATATTTATGGCATCTGGGAGCTCCCCCTCAATGTTTTTGTTGTAACTTATTTCTTGTTTATTTCAAGATATTTATTTAAAAATTTTGAATGTTTTATTAGCCATAAATGGCTACCAAAAGGGCGCAAGGCCTTTCTATACAAGGGCTTCAAAATGAAATGGGAGAAGATTATCCAAATTATGCGCATAAAAAGCTTACTTTTATTGTGCCATTTTCTTTTAAAATCTAAATAATCACTTTTTTGTTGTTCTAATAGATCTAATATAAATATAAATTATTATTTATAAGCTTTTTATAAATTCCTTTAGTCTTTCTTTATTTTCAATTGTTTTATCGCTTTTATGGTAAATTTCTATAAAAGTTATTTTTAAATCATCGGGTTCCAGAACAAAAATTACTCTTATGCCTGAACGGTTACCAAGATTTTTCAAGGATTTACATGCGAATTTTTTCACCTTTTTAGATTTGTAAGTTTCTCCACATAAACCTTCGATATCTACAATAGTATTAGGTGGTAATGGGCTACCTTTTACATAATGAACGTCAAGCAAATTCTTTTTCATATTTTGAAAATCATCACTTAAAGTTCTATACCGTTTTTCCAATTTTTTGAAATCTTTTTCAAATTCCAAAATGGAAGAATATTTAATCGTCTTCGTCATTATACTCCCTTACTGATGTATCCTCATTCCTGTAGAATACAGCCTCGTAATCAATTTGATCTTTATCGCTTGCACTTATCCAAGGAATATCCTTATGAGAGAAATCTGATAATTCTTTAGCACTTTTATCTGAATGCTTTTCAAGGACTTTATCAACATGAGCAAGTTCTCGTGCAGACAATAAACTCAAATCCGGCTCAATCAATGGTAGATATTTTGTCATATCATGAGAAAACCTTTTTGTTTTTATTTCTTCAATTTCTCCTACTTTTTCCATTTCTTTAATTAACTTAGCAAAGTCTATAGGTGTTGGACCAAATGTGTTTTTAATATATTTTAAGCCCATAAGTTGAGTTTCAAACAATTCATAATAATCAAAATCTATAAAATAAAGCAATTTATACAAAACTGTTTGCCCAACATTGGGTTTTGCACCAACTTTTTTCAATATATATAAAAATACTTGTTTGAATTTTTCTATATTTTCTATTGGAATATTAATTCTTATATCATCAGTTTTTTCTTCAATTTGTTTTTCTCCAACAATATTATAAGAATATTTTGTCGGCATTTTATTATCAATTATGCAAGCATAATCGATATCGAAAAATTTTGCTAATTTCTCGACAACTTCAAGCGTTGGTTTTGATTCAAGATTTTCATATTTAATATATGATTGTCTTGAAATTCCTATCTTTTTAGCCAGTTCATCTTGTGATAATTTTATTTCTTCACGAAGTTCTTTTAAAATACTTTTGGGCATAACAATACCTCCATTAATATTGTAAACCATATTGGCACATGTGTCAAGATATATTGACATATATATGTCAATATAAATTTACAAATACGGTTTTATGCAATCATTTATAACTTCCGACTTTTCTGCCGTATTGGTCATAATGGGTAGTTGTGCCATTGGAATTTGTTTTAAAAGTGCCAACTTTGCTTCCGTATTTATCATATTGTGTTGTGACGCCACTAGAATTTGTTTTATAAGAACCAACTTTTGACCCGTATTTGTCGTATTGTGTTGTTGTGTCTCCTTGGGTTCTATAACTTCCTGTTTTAGAATCATATTGGTCATAAGAATTGTAGCCGCTTGAAGTCTTTTTATAAAAATCTGTTTTGCTTCCGTATTTGTCATACCTTGTCACATCGCCTGATGAATTACTTTTATAAGACCCCGTTTTTAAACCGTATTGGTCATAAGAATTTGTCGTTGCAAGACAAATGCCAGTACATAGGAACAAAGAAAATAAAATTAATAGAAATTTTTTCATATTATCACCTCTTATATGAATAACAATAAAACAAAAAGCTTTATTCAATAATATAATAACAAAATCCACATCACAACAGTCTTTTTAAAAAACTATGACAAAATTTAGCTTGTTGCCATTCAAGCAAATTTTATGGAGTGTTTTTTATATTTCAAATATTGAATTATATTTAAAAACAATTTCATTAATTTTCATTCATAAAAGTCAATTAAATCATTGGCACTACTTGCCAATAACCGCTTTTATCAGCGCCATTATATCGTGAAATTAAACATTATATTAATAGGGTTGAAAATTAGAAATAGATAATTTACAATAAAAGCACAGAGTGATAGTTTCTCAAGCTATCAGGAACTCTGTAGAGGTCTAACGGTTCTTATCTTTTATGATGAGAGCCGTTTTTTAATACGTATAAAATCAAAAAGATTAAAAATAATGCTATATTGAAATTATCCATATCGACCCCCTTTCTAGTCGGGGAACTAACCCGAAAGTCTAACTAAAATGTGTCGGTCAGTTTCCATAGAAAAGGCATATTCCTTTTGTGATGAGCAAAAATAATCAATCACAACTGCTGTATTGTAGATATTTTCAGCATATTTTTCGAACTTCTTAAAATCTTTTCTTTCAATAACAAACTTTTCTTCCATACACAACCTCCTTTTAGGTTGTGACATTCATCACTTGGAAGTGTTTAGAAGCCAAGTTGATAATTTAGTTAAACTTTACAAACATGTAAAAATGGTTATTTTTATGTATAATTAACTTATACAAGGGGGAAGTGTGAGTTCAAATATTTTAATCGCAATTAAAAACCTAGTAGAAAGCCCTGTAATCGAATTAACTTCTCATTATTCAGGACGAAATCGTGCTAATGGTGTTGGCGATGCTTTGGAAAAATATATCAAAGATTTATTTGCAAATACATTATCTTGTAATGATGATTATTGCAGAATGCAGACTTATAACGAAATTTTTTCATATACGGGTAATCAAAACAACCCCCCAGATATAATATTAAAAAATGGGGATGCTATTGAAGTAAAAAAAGTTCAAGGAAATGCAAATGCTCTTGCTTTGAATAGTTCATATCCAAAATCAAAACTTTATTCTGATAGCACAATGATTACATCTAATTGTAGAAATTGTGAGGATTGGACAGAAAAAGATATAATTTACATTGTTGGGAATACTGATGACAGCAATCTAAAAGAATTGTGGTTTGTTTATGGTGACTGTTATGCAGCTGATAAAGAAATATATGAACGCATAAAAAATACAATTATATACGGTCTTCATTCTATTCCTAACATAGAATTGGCTGAAACAAATGAACTAGGAAAAATTAAAAAAGTTGACCCGCTTGGAATAACTGATTTAAGAATCAGGGGAATGTGGTCAATATTCCATCCTAAAAAAGTTTTTAATTATCTTCCAAAGAAAAAAGAAAATGCTAGATTTGCTTTTTATTGCATAATTAAAGAAGATAAATTTAATTCTTTTGCTTATGAAGACAAAATCAATTTAGAAAGTTTAATTGATAATCAGAAGTTTTTTATAACTGATTTGCAAATTAAAAATCCAAATAATCCTGCTAATTTAGAAAATATCAAATTTTTGGAGTTTTATTATGACTAAAAAAATTGTAAGTTTATTTTCAGGTGCAGGGGGGTTAGATAAAGGCTTTGAAAAAGCTGGGTTTGATATTGTATGGGCAAATGAATATGATTCAACTATTTGGGAAACATTTGAACATAATTTCCCTAATACTGTTCTTGATAGAAGGAGCATTAGAAATGTTCCATCTGAAGATATTCCAGACTGTATCGGAATTATTGGAGGTCCGCCTTGTCAAAGTTGGAGCGAGGCTGGTGCGTTACGTGGAATAAATGATTCAAGAGGTCAATTATTTTACGAATTTATTAGAATTTTAAGAGATAAAAAACCGTTGTTTTTCTTGGCAGAAAATGTAGAAGGGATGTTAGCACAAAGACATTCAGAAGCTTTATCCAATATTAAAAAACTATTTAAAGAATCTGGCTATAATTTGAGTTTTAGATTGATAAATGCAAACAATTATAATGTACCTCAAGATAGAAAACGTGTAATTTTTGTTGGGTACAGAAACGATTTAAATATAACTTTTGAATTCCCTGAAATGCAAAAATATAAACCAGTTTTAAGAGATGCCATTTGGGATTTAAGAGAATCAGCTTTACCTGCTAAAGAAAAAAATTATACAAATGGTTCAAAATGCACCGTTCCAAATCATGAATATATGATAGGTGGTTTTTCTACAATATTTATGTCAAGAAATCGTGTTAGGGCTTGGGATGAGCCTTCGTTTACGATACAAGCTGGGGGACGACATGCACCGCTTCATCCACAAGCACCTAAAATGACCTTTATAGAACAAAACAAAAGAGAATTTGTTAAAGGGCAAGAACATTTATACAGAAGATTATCATTGAGAGAATGTGCAAGAATTCAGACATTCCCTGATGATTTTGAATTTAAATATTCAAATCTAATAAACGGCTACAAAATGGTCGGAAACGCAGTTCCAGTAAATATGGCCTATGCTTTAGCAAGTAAAATTATGGAAGATTTACAATTGCAATGCAGTTCAGAACTAGAGGTTGAAAATGCATATTAACGAAGCTAACGATAAAATTATTAAAGAGGTTTTAAAAAATTTTTACATTATTCCTCGTTTTCAGCGTCCATATTCTTGGCAACAAGAAGAAGTGGAAGACTTTTTAAATGATATTTTAACAAACGGCAAAGAATATTTCATTGGCTCAATGGTAACTTTTTCTTTCGATGGAGATAAAAAAGGTATTGTAGATGGTCAACAAAGATTAACAACTATTACGTTAATTTTAGTTGCGATAAGGGAACTTGCAAAATCAATAAACGAAACAGATATAGCTATTGGAACAAATCAATATATTGAAAGAATCAATGACTTCAACAAAACTACATCTGTAATAAATACCGAAACTTCTTATCCGACATTTCAGAAAATTATTTCAAATACAGAAAATAAAGATGAAAACATCAAACCAATAAATAATGAAGAAAAAAACATCTATGATGTTTATAATTTTATAAAATCATTTATACAACAACAATTAAAGAATAAAGTTCAAAAACTGTCCAATTTGGATAAAATTTTAAATTTTAAAAAAGAGTTTCTTATTGAATTAAGAGACAAGGTTTTAAATTTAACAACTATCTATATTGAATTAGATAACGAGGAAGATGCATATACGATATTTGAAACTTTAAATACAAGAGGCAGGGATTTAAGTACTGAAGATTTGATTAAAAACCACATAATGCAACGTTTAACCACAACAAACACTAACCTAGATACCCCCAAAGATAATTGGAATAAATTGAGTTCATATATTATTGAATCAAAAGGTTCACTATCGGAATTTTTATATTATCAATGGGAATCAACAAATGGTATATGTCAGCAAAAAGACTTGTTTAAAAATGTTAGAAGAACTTATCCAACAAAAACTTTAGCGAAAAAGTATCTTGAAGATTTAAATACTGATAAAATATTTTATAGAATCATAAAAACACAGAATTCCGCAAAAGAAAATAATGTCGAAGATAATGAGCTTTTACAAATACTAAAAGATATATCAGCATTTAATGTAAAGCAACATATTCCTGCTTTGATGTTGGCATTAAGAGAATATAAAAAAAGAACAATATCTTTAAAAAATTTAAAAATTCTTTGTAAGACAATCGAAAATTTTCATTTTAAATATAATGCTATTACTTCAAGCAGAACTTCAGGAAGCACTACTTCGTATAAAAATTTAATCACAACATTGCTGAATGCAGCCGATACAAATACAAAAAACAAAATAACAAAAAACTTTCGTTTTTCAGAAACTTTAATTCCAGAAGAGGAAGCTTTTGTGGAAAAATTGAGTAAATTGTATTTTGTTGACGATTTTACCAAGAACAGAAAAATGTTAAAATATATTTTAAGAAAACTATATGAGACATCTATTTATGCTTCTACGCCAATTGATTATAACACTATGACCATTGAACATTTAATATCTCAATGCAAAATTAACGATGATTTTTCAAAAGATTTAGTTGGTCAAATTGGGAATCTTCTTTTGGTAACAAAAGAAATGCAAGATAAGTTAAAAAACAAAGAATTAAAAGAAAAAATTAAAATTCTTAATGCTTCAAATATTAAAGTTCCTATTGATGATGTTTTTCAATTATTTTTAGAAAATAAAATCGACGAGAAAGAATTTATCAAAAAAAGAACAGAGGCAATAGCAAAAAAAGCATACCATGAAATATGGAAATAGTTTTCAAGTTTCATTGTCCGACATTTTAATTTCATCTGTCGGACATTTCAAATTCAAAAGAAAAATTCTCGTTTCAAAGTCAGTGTTTATCAAACTGCAAGACAATGTGTAGTTCTCATCCCAATTATACGCATGAAAAAAAGAGCCCAAAGGCTCTTTTATATGGGGCGGACAGTGGGATTGTCTTGCTCGGCGGCGTTAAACGGGTCTACAGTTGACGACTTCAGTTGCTTCACAATTTTGTCGTCAAACTTTCGCCCTCTGCCGCCTTCGCGCTCGAACCTTGAAACAAAACTTCGTTTTGTGTGGGTTCTCATCCCAATTATACGCATGAAAAAAAGAGCCCAAAGGCTCTTTTATATGGGGCGGACAGTGGGATTCGAACCCACGCATATCGGAACCACAATCCGATGCCTTAACCGCTTGGCGATGCCCGCCATAAAACAATTTCTTCTCTAGCTTATTTCAAAAACAAAATATTTTCAAGCTATTTTTTGAAAGCAGCTTATACAGCAGCTAAAAATACAAAGCAAAAACAACTGGCATGTTCATTTAGAACACTACCCAAAGTGTTCAAAACTTTTATCTTTATCTATCTGCTTGCCGTCTAATAAAATTGCCTTTTTTTCTGTTACTGTACCGATTTTTTGTAATTTCAATTCTTCTATAAGCCAAAAATCTTCTTTTTTCAAACAAATTAAAAGTCCAAAATCTTCCCCACCAAATAAAACAAGGTTTTTGTCATCTACTTTTTTTAAAATTTTATCAAATTCAATCTCAAACCCCACCCCGCTTGCAAGGGAAACTTTATTTAAAGCGTCATAAAGCCCGTCTGATGTGTCCATCATAACGTAAGGAGATTTTGTTTTTTGCGCAAGCGCCGTAGATATTTCAGGATACAAAACAGGTTCGATGTGTGCTTTGATAAATTCATTTTTTTTGTCCAAATTGCCATTCCTCAAAAGCTTTAACCCGAGGGCACTTGAGCCTGATTGTCCACACATGCAAACACAGTCCCCCGCCCTTGCATTTGCTCTTGAAGATATTTGATTTAATCCAAACCCTAAAATGCAAATTGAAACGGTAATTTTCTCTCCACCTGTTAAATCGCCCCCAAGAACTTCAATCCCATATTTTTTACAAACTTCATTTATCCCTTTATAAAAATTTTCAACAAAATTTTCATCCAATTTGCCCGAGAGCGAAATCGTTATATATTTTGGAACTCCACCACCCGCCAAAATGTCTGAAACATTGACCAAAAGAGCTTTTTTGCCAATTTCATAAGGAGTAAAATAAGAAGTTAAAAAGTGCACCCCCTCAATCAAAGTATCATGAGAAATAAGAAGGTTCAATTCCTTTAAATATGCACAGTCATCGCCAATATAAGAATTATTCTCCAATTCTTTTGATATAATTTTTAAAAATAAACTTTCCTTATTCATTTAAATAATTATAAAGCCCAAACAATGCCATTTTGTAACTGTCTTTTTTAAACCCTTTAACAACGCCAAGTACTGCGCTTGATATAAAAGATGTTTTTCTAAATTCTTCCCTTGAATCAACATTTGAAAGGTGAACTTCAACGGTTGGAATTCTAACCGCCTTAATTGCATCCAAAATTGCAATTGAAGTGTGGGTATATGCAGCAGGGTTAATTATAATCCCGTCTGCATTATCCAGTGCTTTTTGAATTTTACTTACAATTTCACCTTCAATATTAGATTGGTAAAATTCAAGCTCCACCCCTTTAAAATTTTTAGCATACTCAAGCAGCTCCCTTTCAATATTAGAAAGGCTCAAGCCGCCATAAATTTCAGGTTCTCTGACCCCTAACATATTAATATTCGGTCCATTTATAACTAAAATTTTCATAAAATAAAAATCCTTTTTGGTCTATTGTACAATATTTTTTCATAAAATGCACAAGTTAAATTTTTATTTTAATTAAAAACAAAAATAAAGGTGCAAATAAAGCGGTTAAAACCCCGACTGCCACAAGGGCAACAGACGCCATGACCACTTGAGTTTCTTTATGTTTTTCAATGCATTTTGCCGTTCCTATAACATGGCTTGCCGCCCCAATTGAAAGCCCAATTGCAACATCATTTTTAACTTTTAAAAGCTTTAAAATTCCATGCCCGAACACCCCGCCAAACATGCCTGAAAGCGCCACTGCACAAGCTGTTATTTCGGGTATTCCCCCTATATTTTTTGAAATTTCAAGCGCTATGGGCGCCGTTGTAGATTTTGGCAAAAGTGATTCAATTAAAATTAAATCTGCACCACACAGTTTTGCAAAAATATACGTTAAAAAAAGCGCTAAAATCGAAGCTATAAAAAATGCCGTATGGATAATTCTTTTATTTTTTTTCAAAAGGTCAAAATGTTTATAAATCAAAAACCCAAGCGCCACAGTTGAAGGCCCCAAAAGAAAAGTTAAAAATCGAGCGGACTTATTATAAATTTGAAAATCAATTTTAAAAATTTGAAGTATAAAAATTAAAATAACCCCAGCTGTAACAATTGTGGGAATTTTTCTCCACAAGAAAAAGTTTTTATATTTTTCAATCACCTTATACAACAAAAATGTCGCAAGCGCACCAAATAAGTTCATTTTTTGTGGCTCCTTATTTTGTACAGTCGCAAAATTTTAAGTCCAAAATCTGCAAACCACCCCACAAACACAATTAAAAAGGCGGTAGTTACAAAAATAACAAACAAAATAAGCGCTAAATTTTTCAAAATAAAACCTTTATAAACAAGCGTCCCAACTAAAACAGGGACAATAAACAAGCCCATATTTTTAATCAAAATACCACAGGCTAAACTAACAATTTCTTCTTTAATAAATCCCGATTTTAAACAAATTACAAACAAAATAAGCCCCAAAACAGCAGGCGGCATTTTTATGTTAAAAAGATGCAAAACCAAGGCACCAAAGAAATAAAACAACATCAAGATAAAAAATCCTACAAAAAATTCTGACAGTTTTTTTAGCATAAAATTATCCTTGATTTCTTTTCTTTTCAATAAGCTTATCTATTGTCTGACCGTTAATTTCGCCCCCGATAAGCATAATAACGGATGTATAATAAAGCCAAACCATTAAAATTGCAAACGCACCGATTGTGCCGTATACCTTGTTGTATGTGCCAAGTTCATTTACATACAAAGAAAAAAGCCAAGAACCCAAAATCCAAAAAATGCAGAAAAATAAAGACCCCGGAATGACGCTTCTTTTAATGGAATACTGTTTGGCGGGCAGAACATAATAATTAATTGTAGATAAAATAAACAACAAAACAAAAGCTAAAGGCCACCTTGTGACAAGCAACATATTGGCACAAGCGTCTGAAATTTGAAAATAAAATTGAAGAAAATTCACAATAACTTTACCAAAAATAACAAGGTTTACGCTTATAAAAAGCAAAAATGCATTAAATATAACCATTGCAAAAGCCAAAAGCCTTGTTTCAAGGAAAGTTCTGTTTTCTTTTACCTTATTTGCACGGTTTAATCCTTTAATAATAACCGCAACCGCATTTGACGCTAAAAACCAAGTTACGACAAAACCAAAAATTGCCATAATCCCACCGTTTTGAAAAAGGGTAACTTCCTTTAAAACACCCTGTATAAGCTCAATTACCCCATTTGGCGCAACTGTGGAGAGCGCAACTATTATTTTTGATACAAAAACTTTTTTACCAAGCCAACCAAATACAGCGGTCAAAAAAAGCATAAAAGGAAAGATACCTATAGCAAGCATATATGCCATTTCACCCGCAGCGTTTGCAAAATCCTCGGTAATTATACTATCTATTAAATTTGTTAAATATTCTTTTATTATTTTAAACATTTTGAAATCTCATCTAAAAGAAGCTCAACTGCAATTTTTGCAGGTCTTTTAATTGTGCAACCTGCCGCCATTTTGTGCCCCCCGCCTGAAAACCTTTCTACAACCGTTGTTAGGTCTATGGTTTTGCTTCTTATGCTCACTTTTGTTGATGTTTTATCTTCATTTTCTTTTAAAACAATGGAAATATCCGTTGTGCTTATGGAGCGAAGGGTTTCCGCTATTCCTTCCGTGTGCTCTGCACCTACTTTATATTTTTTCATTAAATCAGAAGTTATAATGGCATAAACCACTTTGTTGTTCATTGTAAACTTCGCATTTGAAACAACTTCCGCCTGAAAAGTTACCATAGACTTTGGCTTATTGTCATAGCATTTTTTTGCAATGTCAGATGTATCAATTCCGATTTTTGCCAAATTACAAGCCGCAAGAAAAGTGTCGGGGGTTACAGTTTCATATTTAAAACACCCTGTATCGGTTAAAATTGCAACATACAAAGCCTCTGCCATTTTTTTTGTGATTGTGGCGCCAACTGCTTTATAAAAATCATATAAAACTTCGCCCGTGCTTGAATATCCGCCTTTAACCAAATTTAATTTACCATACCCTTTATTTGTTTTATGGTGGTCAATATTTATTGTATTATCCGATTTATCAAAAATGCACCTTGGAAGTTCCACAATTCTATCTATTGAAGCAACATCAAGCGCAATCAAAAGGTCATATTCGTCTTTGACTGTATCTAAAAATTTAACATCCGATAGAGTTTCCATAAATTGATAATTATATGGAACGCCCTTTGCTTTTTCCGTTTGAACTAAAATATCTGCCTTATCGCCAATAAACTCCTTTAAGCTAACAGCAGAGCCCAAGCAATCTCCGTCAGGATTAACATGAGTTATAATCAAAATTTTTGACGCTTGGTTTATTTTTTCTAAAATCTTATTTTCCATAAAATAAATTATCCCACAAACTAAAATATTTTTGTTGTAAAGATAACTTAACGATTTTTCTTGATTTTAAAAATATAGTACAATACCAAAGGGGGAGTATGCTCTCTGTTATACAGCATGTAAAAATTAAGGCAAAATCAATTAATGAGAAATATTAAATCATTAGTATATTCATTCATAACAGGATTTACAGTATTTATAATCGGGGTGTATTTTGTGCTTAATTTTACACCTAAGCAACCCGAGCCAAAGCCTGATTATTCATATATTGTCACCACAAAAGACATTAAGAAAAACGATGTAATAAAAGAAGAAGACTTGGAGATAAAAAAATCACAATTTGAAATTTCAGACACCTACAAAAACAAAAATGACCTTGTGGGCAAAACCGCACAACAAGACATTGCAGTGGGAAAACCGATTATAAAACATTTTATCAAAGAAATGATGAAACAAATAAACACCGCACAAGAACCAAGCGCAGGCTTTAGGGCAATTCCTTTGCTTATTAAAAAATCTTCCATGCCGCCTTATCTTGAAATCGGGCAAAAATTTGACCTTTATACAAAAGAAGAGTCAATGAAAATTGAAAATGTTAAAATTTTGAACATTCTTGACCCTACAACAAATGACAGTAACAAGATGTTAATTTTAGAGATAAATAATGCCGATGCGCCTTACTTTATCGAACAGATAGTCAAAACAAAAGGGGTTTTATTACTTCAAAAAAATATTGAAGAATACGGCAATTATAAATTCACACGGCTTACAAACGGAAATCCCGAGCCAGAGCCGAAAAAAAGCACTCCAACAAAATCAAGCGTGGATGAATACATTCCGCCGATTTCGGAACTTTTAAACAACAATGGCAATACTGAAAATAAATTTACAGAAGAAGTTCAAAATGAAAAAAAACAAGTTGAGTTAATTGTTGGAAACACCAAAACACAAGTGGAATTTAACGAATAAATGAAAAATATGTATAAAAAAATCTTAATATTTTTAATTTTTATCTGCACAACTCCTATGGTGTTTGCAAAATTCAGAGATGTTGACACCATTGAATATACGGATATGTACGATGAAGATGCACCGGCTGCATACAGTGCCCCCGTTGGGACAATGGAAACTGTTGGTGCCATTCAGGACAACAATCAAAAAATGTATGGGATTGTCGGCAAATCACAGGTATTGAGCTTTGATAAAGACATTGAAAGAGTATCTTTAACAGATAATTCAATTGCAGATATTGTAGTTCTATCGCCAAGACAGCTTTTGATAAACGGCAAAAAAGCGGGAACAACAAGCATGATTTTTTGGAGCAAAGACTCAAATTCTCCCATTTTTTACAACCTTTTAATTCAACAGAACACAGACTCTTTTATTCAAGCAGTTCGGCATGTTGCGCCAAATGAAAATGTTTCCATAATTTTCAACGACACAGGAGCTGTGCTTACAGGACATGTAAGCTCCACGGGCGTCAAACAAAAAATTATCAATCTTGCCAATGCTTATAACATAGGGCTTACAGACTTAACAGAAAGCCCCTCAAAACAAGTTTTATTGGAAGTTAAAATAACAGAAGCAAACAAAAACTTCTCAAGAAGCCTTGGGGTGAACATTTTAAACGGTAAACACTTAAATATGTCGGGTGACAGTTCCACATTTAATATCGGCGGCTGGGCGCCTTCCGCAGGGGTTCCATACGGTTATAAGACCCACATGGTTGAAACAAGCAACGGAGCACTTTCTTTAGGGTTTATTAAAAACGGTACTTTCGGAATTGACCTTGAAGCAAGCGAAGCCAAGGGAGATATAAAAATTTTAGCAGAGCCTAAATTACTTGCAGTAGACGGGGAAGAAGGAAGTTTTACCGTGGGCAACCAAGTGCCCGTGCCATCAAGTGTTGGCAATTACGGAAATGTTTCTTATGACTATAAAGACACAGGGGTTATTTTAAAATTCACCCCGACAATTATGGAAGATACGGGAAGAATTCGACTTAATTTAAAACCCGAAGTGTCTGAAGTTGACAATTCTGTTTCGGTTACATCTGCTCTTGGGGCTGAAGTTTACGGCTTCAAAACAAGAAAAGTCGAAACTACGGTTGAACTTATGAGCGGGGAAACTCTTGTTATCGCAGGATTAATGAAAAACACTTCAACAAGAAGCAGAAACCAAGTGCCTATTTTGGGAAATATACCTGTTTTGGGCACACTGTTTTCAATGACAAATGATGAAAAAAATAATGATGAATTTATAATTTTCATCACTCCAAAAATCGTAGACAATTCAGTTAATATAGAAAATCTTTAATGGTAAAAAATGGGCATAAAAATTGACACAGTTATAATAGATTTTGAAACCGTTTCCAAAGACTTAATGACGGCATATATCAATAAAATAGAAGATATCAACATCGTTCAGCAGTTCGATGATATTATAACAGCACAAACTTACATAACAGAAAACAAACCGCAACTTGTAATTGTTGATATAACCAAAAAAACGAATGTTTCTCTTGATATTATTACAAAATTAACAGCGGCAGTAAAAAATATAAAAATAATTGTGCTCTCATACGATTTAAATTCAAACATAGTAATAAGAGCGCTGAGAGCAGGCGCAAGGGAATTTCTCACAAAGCCTTTAATTGAAAAAGACTTTATTGAGGCAATTTTAAAAATGAAAGACCTTATTTTGGGGAACATAAACGATTCCACAAAATGCAAAGTTATTACTACATTTTCAAACAAAGGGGGAATAGGCAAAACCTCAATTGCCGTCAACCTTGCTATGGAAATTGCAAACACAACAAAAGAAAAAGTTGCGCTAATTGACCTTAATATGCAAATGGGAGATGTTACGACCTTTTTAAATCTTGAGCCTTCTTTTGACACCTCTTACGTTATAAAAAATTTAGACAGAATTGATGAAACTTTTTTATTGTCCACTCTTGAACAGTACAATAAAACAAGCTTATATGTTCTTGCAGACCCGCCCGACATTGAACAAGCGGAAACCATAACGTCAGAGGACATTACCACCCTTATTAACATTTTAAGAAATGTTTTTTCTTACATAATAATTGATACATCTTCAAGTTTTGATTCAAAAACCATTGCGGCACTTGATAATTCAGATTTAATTCTTTTAGTCAGCATAATAAATATTCCATCTATTAGAAACTGTCAAAGATGTTTTGAATTATTTAAAAAACTGGGATATGCAAAAGATAAAATCAAGTTTATCGTCAACCGATATATGGAATCAGACGATATTACAATTGAAGAAACGGAAGACGCACTTGACCACAAAGTATTCTTTAAAATTCCAAACAACTATCATATTATTATTGATTCTGTTAACAAAGGAATACCCGTTTCCGATATAGCGCCCAATTCAAACATCGCAAAAAGTTTTAAGCGGCTAGCTTCTCTTTTAACAGACGTTTATTCCTACAAAGACAAAAAACGGGAACAAAACGTAAGAGAAGAAGGCGGATTTAATTTTTTAAACATTTTTAGCAAAAAATAAAGGAGCACGAGAGATTGTCTTTAAAAGACAGATTTAACACAAATAACGAACGGAAAGACGCAAAATCGAATAATTTTGCCAACTATTCTTATGCTCCCTTAAACGAAGACTTAAGGGCTCTAAAAGACCAGCTCCACGTACTTTTGATTGAAAAAGTAAACACCACACCTAATTGGTCAAGCTTTTCCGATGATGAACAAAAAAACCTGATAAAACAGTTTATAGAATTTCAAATTGCCACAAATTTCAAGCAAGTTCCAATTAATAAAAGCGAAAAAGAACGGCTTATTAAAGAAATAATCCAAGATACAAAAGGGTTTGGGCCGCTTGACCCCTTGCTTGAAGACCCAAACATAAGTGATATTCTTGTAAATGGCGCAAAGCAGGTTTATATAGAAAAGAACGGAAAACTTTATAAAACTTCTGTAAATTTTAAAGATAACGAACATTTAAAAAATATTATCGAAAGAATTGTATCAAGGGTCGGAAGAAGAATTGACGAAAAATCACCTATGGTGGACGCAAGGCTTCCTGACGGCTCCCGTGTGAACGCAATTATTCCCCCGCTTGCAATAGACGGGCCTTCTTTATCCATAAGAAGATTTAAAAAAGACGCAGGTACAATAGAAGCGCTTTTAAGATGGGGGGCAATGAGCAAAGAAATTGCAGAGGTTTTAAGGGCAGTTGTTGTCACAAGAAGCAATATTATCATATCTGGCGGAACAGGTGCAGGTAAAACAACCCTTTTAAACAGTTTATCGGCGCACATTCCGCACAATGAAAGAATTATCACAATTGAAGATTCTGCCGAATTGAACCTTAAACAAGACCATGTTGTGCGCCTTGAAACAAGGCCGAAAAACATTGAAGGAGAGGGTGAGATTTCCACAAGAGATTTGGTTATAAACGCCCTTCGTATGCGCCCTGACAGAATTATAATCGGCGAATGTAGGGGCGCTGAAACTCTTGATATGCTTCAAGCTATGAACACGGGGCATGACGGCTCTTTAACCACACTCCATGCTAACTCACCAAGAGATGCGCTTTCTAGACTTGAAACTATGGTTTTATACGCAGGCGTTGACCTTCCAAGTAAAAATATAAGACAGCAAATTGCCTCTGCAATTAACATTATAATTCAAGTTTCAAGGCTGCAAGACGGCTCCAGAAAATTGACAAAGATTTCAGAAATAACAGGCATGGAAGAAAGCATTATTACAATGCAAGATATTTTTGTTTGGAAACAAACAGGCGTAAGTGATGATGCTGTTATTGGCAAACACGTATCTACAGGGATACGCCCTGAATTTATAAAGAAAATAGAAAGAATGGGACTTGAAATTAATTCAAAAGTTTTCGATTCTTCATATGATCACACTTATGTTACAAGGCCAAAAGAAGAACCCGTCAATATCAAAAACAAACTTACAGAAAACACTCAAAATAATACAAGACAAGTTGATTCTGTCAGAGAAGCGCTGCAAAGTAACAATCAAAATAATTCCGACTTAATAAGAAGGTTGCACAGAGATGGACGTGATAGGTAGTTTTTGC
Source organism: uncultured Gammaproteobacteria bacterium (assembly GCA_964467625.1). Classification (GTDB taxonomy): domain Bacteria; phylum Cyanobacteriota; class Vampirovibrionia; order Gastranaerophilales; family Gastranaerophilaceae; genus Galligastranaerophilus_A. The sequence continues at coordinate 81,336 of CAYXRM010000001.1, forward strand.
ATATGCTTTACGGTAGCGACTGCTTCTTTTCTTTGCGCATATAATTTGTGCAAATATATGCATGTGGATGAAAAAGAAACCCTGCAAAGGCTTCTTGCCATTAAAAACAACGACTACAAAAGCGAACATAAAAAACTTAACTCTTTTGCTCTGCCAAAAAGCCCGTTTCAATTTAAAATATTTTCAAAAATACTAAAAAATATAAAATCGGCAGAAAATATTAAACTTTTTCTAGAAAAAGCTGATATAACATGGCAGGTGGACACCTTTGTTATTGCAAGCATTATTTTGGGGATAATTCCACTGTTTTTGGGGTTAATTTTTACGCCCGCAGCCGCAATTTTCTGCCCTGTTGGAATTGCTGCTTTGCCTTTGTACATTAAATTCAAAATTAAAAAAAGAACTACAACCTTTACCCAACAGTTACCGGATGCGCTTGATTTATTATGTAACGCACTTAGGGCGGGGCATTCCCTTTTTAGCGCATTTGACATTATAGTAAAAGAAATGCCTGAGCCTACAAATAAAATTTTTAAAACCCTTACAGATGAAATTGCCCTTGGGGTAGATATAAAAGACGCCATGAAATCCCTTCAAAAATCGGTGCCCGATTCTGTTGACCTTAGATTTTTTACAACAGTTGTCATCTTGCAAAGGGAAATCGGGGGCAACCTTATTAAATTGCTTGAAATCCTTGCAAAAACCATAAGAGAAAGATTTAAAATGATAGGGCAACTGAAAGCTCAAACAATGCAGGCAAGATTATCGGGCATTATTGTGTCTGTTATTCCGCCTATTATAGCCGCCATTCTTTTTGTTATGGCGCCTGAATATATGGATTACCTTATTAATCATATTTGGGGGAAAACAGCACTTGCTGCCGCTTTTGTTTTAATGGTAACAGGATATATAATAATTAATAAGATAACAAATATAGAGGTGTAATGGATACAGAAATTTTACTAAAACTTTTAATAGCCGTTGTTGCCTCACTTCTTGTGGGAATTATTATCTATACAATTTCAAACAAAGATAACGATTATATTTTAGAAAGATTAAAAAAGGGACATGCGTCAAGAAAAAAACCCTCATTTTTTGATGACCTTCTTGAAGCGCTAAAACCTTTTACTAAAGCAAATTTAAAAAGTAACAAAAACAAGGGGCAATTAAAACAGATGTTTATAAGGCTTGGTTTGTCCGCCACCGAAGCTGACCTTATGGATTTTGAAAATAAAAGAATTTTAAAATTACTTATTGCCGCAATTATAGGCTCCATAATGGCGCTTTTTGTTGTTGTTTTAACAAAAGAGCCCGCATTTAAACTTTTATTCGGCACGGTTTTTGTATGTTTGCCTTCATACATAGCTTACAAAAGTGCCACATGGAAACTTGCAAAAAAAATTAAAATAAAAGAAAAAGCATTTGAAAGATACTTCCCCGATGCAATTGACCTACTTTGCGTTTGCGTGGAAGCAGGGCTTAGTATTGATAGCGCAATTGAAAGAGTGGGCAGAGAATTTAGCAATTTTTCTTACGAAGTAGGATATGAATTCAACAGAGTTGCAAAAGATATGCTTTCGGGCGTTTCCAAACAAGACGCATTAAAAGGAATGGCAGAAAGAGTAAATATGAAAGATATTCAATCTTTTGTTGCAATTGTTATTCAGGCAGATAAAATGGGTTCATCCATTTCAAATTCTCTTGCAATTTCGGCCGATTCTCTAAGAACAAAAAGAAAACAACGCCTTGAAGCGCAAGTTGCATCCGCTTCGACCAAAATGACCATTCCGCTTGTATTGTGCCTTTTACCTGCAACTTTTGCGGTTGTTTTAACTCCTGCCATTATTCAGGTTATAGAAAGTCTTGGTAAAATGCATGGCTTTAAGTAAAGATGAAAAATATATTAAACGCTGTTTTACGCTTGCCAAAAAAGGTTTGGGCAAAGTTGAGCCAAACCCTATGGTGGGATGTGTCATTGTAAAAAATGAAAAAATAATATCGGAAGGGTATCACGAAAAATACGGCGATTTCCATGCAGAAAGAAATGCAATTTTAAAGGCAAAAGAAAAAGAGCTTATAGGTTCCACCTTATATGTAAACCTTGAGCCGTGTTCACATTTTGGAAAAACTCCCCCTTGCGTTGATTTAATTATTGAAAAAAAAATTAAAAGGGTTTGTTTTTCAAATTTGGATTTAAACCCAAAAGTTTCAAGTGTGTCAAAACTTCAACAGGCAGGAATTGAAGTTCAACAGGGAATTTTAGAGGATGAAGGATATGAGCTAAATAAAGTCTTTTTTAAAAACATTCAAACAAGCCTTCCTTATATTGTAATTAAAACCGCAACCACACTTGATTCTAAAATTGCAGATAAAAATTATTCCTCTAGGTGGATAACAGATGAATATTCAAGACTTGAAGTTATGAAATTAAGAAATCGCTATCAGGCAATTTTATCCGGCGGAAATACGGTTCTTTACGATAACCCGCATTTAACTTCAAGAATTAAAGGGGGTAAAAACCCAATTAGAATTATTATAGATAGGGAAGGCAAAATAGACAATTCAGCCTGTGTTTTTGAAAACAACGCAAGGATTATTGTCGTTTCAAATTCAAACAAAAAATATCCTTCTTATGTTGAAAAAATTCCTTACACAAATTTGTATGATGTTATGAAAACGCTTTATAAAATGGGGATAACATCCATTATGATTGAAGCAGGGGGGAATATTGGCGGAGCGTTTTTAGAAAATAAACTTGTGGATGAAATTTACCAATTTGTTGCGCCAAAAATTTTAGGGGTCGGCATAGATTTCACCTCTGGGCTTATGGTGGGTGGATTAGCAAATTCAATTATGGCAAAAGATTTAAAAATTAAAAAACTCAAAAATGATATTTTATTGAATTATAAACTGAAATACCCTCAAAATTAAAAAGCTGTTTTAATTTTTCAAAATAAATGATAAAATTTTTGTATGGAAATTTTTCTTTATATAACCGTTATTTTTGTTCTTTTTGTGTCTTTTGGTTTTTGCTTTTTATTTATAAAATTGATTTCCCTTATCGGCGAAAACACAAAAATGAAAGAATACATAAAACGTGCTTCAAATGAAATTAACCGTGCGAGATACGGAAACTTTCAAATTCAATTAGACGCAAAAAAAGACAAACTGGGATTATATCGCAATTTAAACAGCCTTTTTGAAAGCATGGCAGATAGAGACCTTGTTATTAACGAATACAGAGAAAAAGAAAAAGAAAATTATAATTTAAAAGAAGAATTTATTGCCGCCCTGACTCATGACCTTAAAGTGCCGATTATTGCACAAGATAAAACTTATGACCTTTTGTTAAATAAAAAATTTGGCGCCCTGAGCGAGGTGCAGGGGGAAGTTATTCTAAAATTAAAAGAATCAAATTCCGACCTAAAAGAAATGGTCAACTCGATTTTAGAAACGTATAAAATTGAAAACACCGGAATTGAATTAAAAATTGAAAAAAATATTGAAGTTGAAAGCTTTTTAAAATCAATAATCGAAAGTTTAAAATCTTTGATAGACCATGGAAACAAAACAATAAATTTAATCATAGACACAAAAAGCTTCACCGCCGATTTTGACCCATTTCTTATTAAAAGGGTTGTTAACAATTTAATTATGAATGCAATCAGCCACAGCAAAACCACGGATGGAATTGATATTCACCTAAACAAAACGGGAGATTACTTTTCAATTGATGTGATAGATTATGGGGACGGAGTTGACGAAGATGAAATTCAAAATATTTTTAAAAAATATTATTCGATAACAAACAAAAATTCAAGAATATCAAGCGGGCTTGGGCTTTATCTTTCAAATAAAATTGTAAAAAAGCACAAAGGGCAAATTGAAGTTGAATCAAAAAAGAAAGAAGGTTCAATTTTTAGAATTATTCTACCCTCAAAAGCTGAGCAATAAAAGCAGCACCCTCATACAATTTGAGCCCCTTTAACATATTTGTAAACAAATGTAACGAAACCAAACAAATCTGAAATCCAAATATTTTTATATACTTTATATATATGTAAGACATAACAAAAGGATTTCAAAATGGCAGTTGCACCAACAGACAGCATTGACAAAAAATTAGCCAAGATGTACGCCCAAAAAACAACAGTCAATCTTGATGCTAAATCGACTTTATCCCCCGAGGATTTCTGGAATTCTATGTCGATTATCGCAATGAATAACAAAGCTGTTATGAACTTTAGGACAAAGTGAGTGCAGGCTGCATTTTACATATTAAGGACGATAGATAATAATGGAGAAAATAAAAAACGGGCACGAATTGCCCGCTTTTTATTTGTAAAATTTAAAAAAAAGGGAGTTTAACAAAAACCCCCATTTCCCCATTAAAAAATCTTTTTCAATACTTTTATAACTACATTTTGCCACATAAAATCAAACATGCAAGAAATTTACATTTCTACATTTTAATTTCTTAATATTTCAAAATAAAAGCTATTCTTTAGTCAAAATTAAGGGTTCAACATCCCCAACCATAACCGTGTGCTCAAAATGTGCCGAAGGAAGTTTATCTTTTGTGACAACCGTCCATTCATCACCCAAAACAATAACATCGTCACACCCCAAATTGAGCATTGGTTCAATTGCAATAACATTGCCTGTTTTGAGCTTCAATTTATTTCCAACTCTATAATTAAACAAAAACGGTTCCTCATGCATGTTGTGCCCAACCCCATGACCGCCGTATTGCCTTACGATACCAAATTTTCCTTCTTTTGCAACATCTTCCACAGCCCCTGAAACATCGTCTAATATGTTGCCATTTACCATTTTTGAAATTCCTGCAAATAAGGCACGCTCTGTGTATTCAAGAAGTTTTTGCACTTTTGGGTCAATTTCGCCCACAGGATATGTCCATGCACCGTCCCCAACCAAACCATGGTAGGTTGCGCCAACATCAATTGAAATCACATCCCCTTCTTTTAAAACCCTTTTGTCTGAAGGAATACCATGAACCACTTCTTCATTAATAGAGGCGCAAATTGAAGCGGGGAAACCATTGTACCCTAAAAATGTCGGAATTGCTTTATTGTCTTTAATAATTTCATAGGCGATTTTATCAAGCTCAAGCGTTGTCACCCCTGGTTTTATCGCTTGTTTCATTTCTTTGTGAACCTTTGCAACTATTGAGCCTGCAATTTTCATTAATTTAATTTCGTCTCTTGATTTCTTTGCTACCATAATTTTTACCTCAATTAAAAAAGGGTGATATTCACCCTTTTAAACTTTTGTTTCAACTTTTGCTATTTTTAACAGCGCACTCCAAACTTCATCAATTGCGCAATTAGCATTTATTTTCTTTAAAATTCCCCTTTTGGTATAAAAATCAAGCAGGGGGTGAGTTTGCTTTTCATAGGTTTCAAACCTTAAAAGCGCAGTTTCTTCAGTGTCGTCCTTTCTTTGAATAAGGTCGACATTGCAAATATCACACTTTCCTTCAACTTTTGGAGCCTGCGTTTTAAGGTTATAAATTTTTCCGCAAACAGGACATGAGCGCCTGTTTACAAGCCTTTCCACAAGGACACTTGTCGGTATATCAAAATATACAACGCTCATTTCAATATCTTGTTTTAATTCCTTCACAATATTGTCTAAAGCATTTGCCTGTTCTATACTTCTTGGGAAACCATCCAAAATATAGCCGTTTTTGCAATCATCTTCAGAAAGACGATTTTTAATAACTTCAGACACAACTTCAATCGGCACAAGTTGTCCTTTGTCGATATAACCTTTCGCAACAAGCCCGATTTTTGTTCCTTCTGATATATTTTTCCTCAAAAGCGAGCCTGTATCTATATGAGGCAAATTTAATTCTTTTGATAATAACTCCGTTTGAGTGCCCTTCCCACATCCTGGGGGGCCGAGAAAAATAAATGCTTTTGTCATTTTTATTCCTTTAATTATTTAAGAAAAGTTTCGTAATTCTTAGCAAGAAGATGTGTTTTAATTCTGTTTACAAAATCAAGCGCAACACCAACCATAATTATGAGAGAAGTTGCCCCGATACCTTGCATTGTTGTAATTCCCGTCACTTTAGATGCAACTGTCGGAACCATTGCAATAATGCCAAGTGCAATTGCACCAATAAACATAACCCTTGTTAAAATTTCATCCAACTTGTCTGCCGTTGGTTTTCCGGGTTTTACCCCAGGGATTGCAGAGCCATATTTTTTAAGATTATCCGCAATTTCTTTAGGCTGCATTGAAGGAATAATTGACGCATAGAAAAATGTAAGCGCAACAATCAAAAGAAAATAAATTATGTAATAACTCAAATTAGAAGGACTTAAAAAGAAATTCATTCCTTCAAGAGCATGCTTAATTGCATAGTTATCTATTTTCATTTGAGTTAAAATGCTCAAAATTGTTGACGGGAACAATAAAATTGCAATAGCAAAGATAATCGGCATAACACCACCAGGGTTTAATTTAAACGGAATGTTTGAATTTTGTCCGCCATACACTTTGTTTCCAACTTGACGTCTTGCAGATACAATCGGCACTTTTCTTATAGCGTCTTGAAGAACAATGATAAAAATTGTCGCCGCAATGAAAATTGCAAGTAAAACAACAAGTCCCAATTGAAGGGCGGGGTCTTGGGAAACAAGGGTTGCCGTTCTTTGCGTATATAAAGGAATTCCGGCAAGAATACCGACAAAGATAATCAGCGATGCCCCGTTTCCAATACCTTTTTCCGTTATTAATTCACCAATCCACATAACAAAAACCGCACCTGCCGTTAAGGCTACCATAGAACCAAAATAGAAAAGTGCAGGGTTAAGCCCGTGGATTATTGTTCCAGGGAGTTTTGACAACAACAAAACAAATACCAAAGATTGGAAGAAAGCAATTACAACCGTAAAAAGCCTTGTTAGCTGCTGAATTTTTCTTCTGCCCGCTTCACCGTCTTCTTTTTGCAATCTTTCCAAGGGGGTAATAATAACCGCCAAAAGCTGCATTATAATTGAAGATGTGATGTATGGGCCAATCCCTAAAGCAAAAATTGAAACCTTACCCAAAGCTCCGCCTGAAAATAAATCAAGAAAACCGATAATGTTATTTCCTTGCGCCAGCGCCATAAAGGCTTCATTGTTTATACCAAAAATTGGCAATTGCGCACCAAATCTAAAAAGCGCAATCATCAAAAATGTAAAAATTAATTTTTGCTTTAGCCCGCTTGTTTGAATGTTATTCATCAAGCTTTGAAGCATTTGTTCATTGTTTGGCTGTTGCATTATTAAACTATTTCAACCTTTCCGCCTGCTTTTTCAATTTTTTCTTTTGCACTTTCGGTTACATAATTTGCCTTAACCGAAACTTTTTTTGTAAGTTCGCCGTTTCCTAAAATTCTAAGAACTTCGCTTGAAGGGTGAACTAATTTGTTTTCAATTAAAACTGCAAGTGTGATTTCTTCAGCATCTACCTTGTTAAGAAGGGAAACATTAACTGCTGCTGCATTAAGCGCAAAGATGTTGTTAAACCCTTTTAATTTTGGTAAACGTCTGAAAGCAGGCATTTGACCGCCTTCAAAACCTCTTTTAGAGCTTCTGCCCGATCTTTGACCTTCACCGTTGTGGCCTCTTGAAGATGTTTTACCACAACCTGATGAACGGCCTCTGCCAACTCTTACAACTTTTTTAACCGAACCTTTGTTAGGTTTTAAATCTTCTAATGTTATCATTATTTTTTACCTTTACCTTTTCAATTAATCAACTATCTCAACCAAGTGAGGAATTTTATTAACCATACCCATGATTGTTGCAGATTTTGCATGTTCAACAACACGGTTTGTTTTTGTTAAGCCTAAAGCTTTAACGATTTTTTCATGTTTATCAGGAGCGCCAATTGTGCTTCTGACTAATTTTATTTTAATTGTTTCTGTTTCTTTTTTAGCCATTTTTATCACCTTTTATTATTATCCTAATAACTGTTTCATTGAAATGCCTCTTTGGTTGGCAACTTCTTTGAAAGTTCTTAATTCTTTAAGTGCGTTTAATGTTGCATTTGCAGCGTTTAGAGGAGATTTTGAGCCCAAAGATTTTGATAAAATGTTTTCAATACCACAAAGTTCAAGCACTGCACGAACCGCACCACCTGCAATAACACCGGTACCTTGTGAAGCAGGTTTTAAAACAACGCTGCCTGCGCCTGATGTACCAACAATCATATGAGGAATAGTTGTTTTGAAAATAGGAACGGTGATAAGATTTTTTCTGCCGTCTGCAATAGCTTTTTGAATAGCAACAATAACTTCAGCGGCTTTTGCAACGCCCATTCCAACTTGACCTTTTTTGTTTCCGACAATAACAATTGCTCTAAAGCTCAATTTTTTACCGCCTTTTACAACTTTTGTTACACGGCGAATTTGAACAACTTGTTCTTTCCATTCAGATTCAACAGGTTCTGTTGTTTCAATTTTTCTTCTTCTTGACTGTCTTTTTTGCGGTTTTAATGTTGTAACTTCCGCTTCTTCAACTGTTTCAGGGGATTTTTCTTCCTTAACAGCTTCTTCCACTGTGTTAGTTTCTTTAATTTCTTCGCTCACGTTAAATTACCTTTCGATTTTAATATTTTTAAACTTATAATAACAAAAAGAACACACGAAATAAAATGTACCAAACCTTTTTTCAGTTAAGTTCAAAATTTCAATTATGTTCAATTATAAATTTCTGACATGTCTTATGATACATGCTGAAATATTTTTTGCAACATTTTTATCCAAAGGGTCAGGAATGATATAAGAAGGGTTTAAGCCGTCCTCTGAAACCATTGCTGCCAAAGTTTTTGCCGCTAAAATTTTAATTTCATCCGTAATAACCCTCACTTTTGCCGTGATTACCCCGTCAAAAAGCCCAGGGAAAACAAGAGAGTTATTAATTTGGTTATTAAAATCGGGTCTGCCTGACGCCACAACAAAAGCGCCCGCCTCAAGCGCAACATCGGGCATAATTTCAGGAATTGGGTTTGCAAGCGCAAAAACAATCGCCTTATCTGCCATAGAAGCCACCATTTCAGGTGTTAAAATTCCACCCGCTGAAACCCCTATAAAAACATCAGCACCAACAATAGCGTCTTTTAGGTCGCCTTTTATTTGTTTTTTGTTTGTAATCTGAGAAATTGTCTCAAGAGAGGAGTCATTACCAAATCTGCCTGAATATACAATCCCTCTTATATCCGTCATCACTATATCTTCCACACCCGCTTTAATCAAAAGCCTTGCTATTGCTTGACCTGCGGCTCCTGCGCCTGAAATTACCACTTTAACCCTATTAATGTGTTTTTCCGCAATTTTTAAAGCCCCGTAAAGCCCGCCCAAAGTGACAATTGCCGCTCCGTGCTGGTCGTCATGGAAAATTGGAATGCGTGAATTTTGAATTAAGAATTTTTCAATTTCAAAACAGTTAGGCGCTTTTATATCTTCAAGGTTTACCCCTGAAAACGAATTTTCAAGCAACATAACGATATTTTTGATTTCATTTACATCTTGAGTGTTTAAACACAAGGGCATTGCATCAACCCGCCCCAGTTCTTTAAATAAAACGGCTTTCCCTTCCATAACAGGAAGCCCCGCCGTTGGGCCTATATTTCCAAGCCCCAAAATCGCAGAGCCGTCTGAAATAATGGCAACGGGTTTGATTGGCTCGCTTGTCTCAACCACTCTTGTTTCCAAAACCCCGTTAAATGCACTTCTGAGTTCAAGTGCTTCCATTTCTCCTAAATCCATACCTTCCGGCAAAACACAAGTCTTAGAGCAAGTTGGTATGAAAATATCATTGTCATAATCATACCCTTCCATAAGAGTTGTATCTACCCCCATAAAGTTTGGCAGAATTGCGTTTTTAACCATTTCAAGTTCTTCTTTGGAGCACTTCTTAATCACAAGAGGATAAGCGTCTGTTGTTCTTGTTTCCTTTAAAAAAACCGCCCTTTTGACTGACATTTCATAGTCATAAGACAAAACCGCAACGGAATTTGAACGGTTTGTAAGTTCGAAAACTTTTTCAGGATTTTGTTTTATTTTAAGGCAACTTTTTGAAACCCCCGGAGTGTAAACAAGGGATAAAATTTTTTTATCTTTAACTTTTAATTTTGGAACAATTTCAATACTTTTCATTATTTTCTTACCTTATTTTCATTTCCCTGAATAAGCCTTTGAATATTTTGTCTATGAAGATAAATTATATAAACCATTGCAATAAAAGCGTAAAGAGTATATGCTAAGGGGTTTTTAAAAACATACATTAAAATTGGCGCAAAAATTAGAGCAACAATAGAGCCCAAAGATACGTATTTTGAAAACCAAGTAACTAAAGACCAAATAATAGCCAAACACAAGCCCACAAGTGGATTTAAGGCAATTAAAGTACCAATCCCCGTGGCAACGCTTTTCCCGCCTCTAAACCCAAGAAACAAGGGTTTTGAATGCCCTAAAATAACCATAATTGCAGATATCACAGCGGTTAAACCGATATAATCTCCTTCAACCATATATTTTGCGCACAAAACAGGAACCATACCTTTTATTGCGTCTAAAAACATAACTATAAAAAACCACTTTTTGCCAAGCACCCTTTTAACATTTGTTGCGCCCGTGGAGCCTGAACCTACGGTTCTTATATCTTCGCCGGTTTTTAATTTAACAATTATGTATCCTGTTGGAATTGAGCCTATCAAATACGCAAAAATTGCAAATAATAAAAGCAAAACGGACATTGAAATAACCAATTATTTATCTCCTTTTTCCTTGTAAAGCATTCTAATCGGCGTTCCTACAAAGCCAAATGCTTCTCTTAATTTTTTCATTAAATATCTTTTGTATGAATCTTGTAAAAGTTTTTTTGAATTTATGAATATAGTAAAGCTCGGGGGCGCAATTTTAGATTGAGCAGAATAATAAATTTTAAGAAATTTCCCCTTAATTGAGCTTGGCGGGTTAATATCCACCGCTTCATTTATAATTCTGTTTAAAGTGCTTGTTTGAACTTTTTTGGTGCGCTCTTGTTGAATTTCATAAGCTATATCAAGAATTTGATGAAGCCTTTGACCTGTTTTTGCAGATACAAAAATTTTCCTTGCAAAATTTAAAAAAGGAGCGTCCAATTCAAGCTGCTGCTCAATTTTATGGGTTTGGACATTTTTAATTAAATCCCATTTATTAAAAACAATAATGAGCCCGCAGCCCGCTTCTTCAATTGTTTGGGCAATTTTTTTATCTTGATCGGAAAGCCCTAAAGTAGAATCTATTACAAGAAGGGCAATATCCGCTTCACGTATGGCACGAATTGCTCTATCCACAGCAAAAGCTTCCACACCAAAATCCACTTTGGATTTTTTTCTGATTCCTGCTGTGTCAATTAAAACGTAATTTTTATCTTTATATACAATTTCAGAATTTATAGAATCCCTTGTTGTGCCCGAAATATCAGAAACAATCGCCCTTTGTTCATTTAAAAGGTTGTTTAAAATTGAACTTTTGCCAGCATTTGGTTTGCCCGCTATTGCAATTTTAATGGCACCTGACAAGGCGGTTTCTTTTGGCTTTTCAATATCTTTTGTAACCATATCCAAAAGGTCGCCTACCCCGCCTGAACCGTGGAGCGCAGACAATGGGATAACTTCTTCAAAGCCAAGGGAATAAAATTCTGTGTACGATGTAATTTCATCGTTTGAATCTGCTTTGTTTGCAACCACAATGACGGGTTTTTCAGATTGTCTTAAAATGTCTGCAATGTCTTTGTCATAAGGGTTCAAGCCTGTTTTTGCATCCACAACAAACAAAATTAAATCCGCTTCATCCACCGCAAGTTTTGCTTGTGCAAAGATATTTTTTACAAATTCATCTTCATCGTTTGTGACAATACCGCCAGTGTCAATTAAGATAAAGGGTTTTGACTGCCATTCCGCATCAAAATAAATTCTATCCCTTGTGACCCCCGGAATATCATCAACTATAGAGCGTCTTTCGCCCACTATTCTGTTTACCAGTGTGGATTTGCCGACATTTGGACGGCCCACAATTGCAATTGTTTTTGTTTTCATAAAACCATTTTACAATAAACAAGTAATTTGTGTAAAAATTTCAGGCACATATTAAAAGACACCGTTTCTATACGGTGTCAGCTATTGTTGTTAGCTTCGGGATTGTGTTGTTAGGTGTCGATAAAAATTTTGTTGTTAATTGCTTTGGATTATGCGAAAAATGTTGTTTTATAGCTTTGGATTTTATGCGAAATAATTTAATTTTGTTTCATTCAAGCCTTTTTCAATTGATTGAGCTCTTGAATTTATTTTGTCTAAGTTAGATTTTACGGTTCCAACAAACCCTGTTAACAAGCTTCCTTCAACCATATTATTTTTTGGAGATGGAGCGCAGCAACCATAGTTTGTATAAACGCCGTTTCCAAAACTTACTTTGTTATTTGGTGTATTATTTACATTTGTTATTGGGTTAATTGTTAACATTTTCTTTCTCTTTAATTCTATTTTTCTTCTTTGTTGAGTGTATGCTTAACACTTTATCTTTATATTTGTATTATGCACCTAAAGAATATTTTTGTCAACCCCTCTTTATAATTTCTTTATATTCAAGCTATATCTACATTTAAGAAAATATCGTCTACAAAAGTAGCAACATATTTTTCAATAAGTGTACATTTGACACCCTCATATAAAAATTTCTGCTCCCTTTTTTTGGGTGGTCTGTTATCTTGAAGTTATCTTGACTAGGGTTTTATGAAACTGTCACCCTGAATTTATTTTGGGGTCTTATTGGCTTTAAAAGGCTCTGCAATTGGTTGCGGGTCTTGTTAGTTTTTAAGATCCAAAAAACGAGTTCAGGATGACAAAGAAAGGGTTGTGTTTTGCCACCTTGTTGTGAGTTCAGGATGACACAGCTAGAGTTTTATTAATTTATAAAATACACAAGGCATGCTTTATCATGACAAAAAATAAGCCCCTTAATTTTTGTTTTCTTCAATATATTTAACCGCCTCTTCAATAGAGAAAAATGTTTTAATAACATTATTCAAAAACACAAACTGAAGGGCATTTATAATATCTTTGGAAGGGTTTACAATAACAAAAGTGCCGCCTGATGAGCCTGCAATTTTAAACACTTGCGCAAAAATTGAAGCATATTTGTCTGAAAAAATTTTAATATGTTCCATATCAAAAATAATGTTGGGCTTTCCTGTGAGCGCATTTGCGTTTACTTCTTTCAAAATGTTTGATATATATTCTTCCGAATTAATTTTATGTATATTCAAAACGCAAATACTATCATTAATACAGTATTTTGCATATTCTTCACTTTTTATTTTTGTTGCCGTATCTGAAATAAACTGCATTATTTTTTGGTGCCACTCGGGTTGTTTTGCAATAAATTCATCAATCCCATGATTGTAACAATCTTGAATCATAGCAGCATCGTCCGTGCCTGACACAACCACCAATTTATAATCTTTATTTTTTTCTTTTCTTAAATAATTAGCGGCATCCAAAAGCTCAAACCCGTCTTTTGCATCGGGTAAAAATAAATCTAAAATAACGTAATCAAAATGTTTTTTCTTTAGCTCATCAACCGCTTCTTCTTTTGTCCTTGCAACGCAAACCTTTGCCCCAATTTTTTTCAACATTGAAGTCAACTGATAAATGGAAAGCTCCATATCATCCGCAATTAAAACGTGCAAATTTTCAATGCCCTCAGGGTCGACAGGGTAGCTAAAATAATTCAATTTTCTTTCAAGTTCAATAATAATCTTTGAAATCACACTATTGTCGGCTTCTTCGACATCAATATCAAGACCTGCCAACTTAATTAAATTTTCGAGCTGCTCTTTAGTGAGGTTTATGTTCTTCATAATTTGTAATTATACAATATTTTTTAAAAAACTGCACTTCTTATCAATTTTGTAATATAATAAAATCAAAACTGCAAAAAGGGAAAGGGTTTATGCGCACAGGCTTAAATTTTACAGCATTCGGAAAAAACGACATCAGAGGAATTTTCCCAAAAGAGGTTTATTCTGAATTATTTTTTCACACAGCAAGAGGGTATGTTAAATGGGTCAGCGCAAAGCTTTCCAAAATGGGAAAACAATTAAAACCCGATAAAATGTGTTTTGTGGTTGCAATGGATGCAAGGCTTCATTCTCCTGAATTAAAAAATGCCATTATTGAAGGGCTTACAACCGCAGGAGCAAATGTTTTAGACTTAAAACTTGCGCCCACCCCAATTGGATATTTTGGTGAATTTACAAACTATGACAGTGAATTTCTTGAAGGCTCAAAAGTGCTTGGTTCTTTAATTATAACCGCTTCGCACAACCCCTCGGAATACAATGGCTTAAAGATGACCTTCAATAAATCTTCAGTGGAAGAAGACGACATAAAAGAAATCAAAACCAAAACCCAAGAAGTTTATGAATTAAGCAAAGAGGGCAAATACGGCTTTTACAAAAAAGGTTGGGTGAAAACTCCCGACTTAATTTCCGATTACATAGAAAAAATGACAAGAAGCTTCCATGTGGACAATGTAAAAATTGTGACTGACTGCGCAAATGCAACCGCAGGGGTAATTGCACCCGAATTGTACAAAAAAATAGGGTGTGAGGTCATTGAACTTTATACAGAGCCTGACGGAACCTTCCCAAATCATCATCCAAACCCAAGCGTTGAAGCAACTTTGGAAGATTTAAAGAAAACAGTTGTGGAACAAAAAGCAGATTTTGGGATTGCCTTTGACGGAGATTCAGACAGAATAGGCGTTGTAGACAATGAAGGCAAAATGATTACAGGGGACAAATTGCTTTTAATTTATGCAATGGATTTAATTAAAGATTTAAAACCAAGAAACGAAACTCCCGTTGTGATTTCAGAGGTCAAATGCTCGCAAGTTTTATACAATGAAATAGACAAAGCGGGTGGAAAATCTATAATGTGCAAAACGGGGCACGGATATATTAAATCTAAAATGAGAGAAACAGGCGCACTTTTAGCGGGCGAAATGTCTGGTCACACTTTCTTTAAAGACAGATACTATGGCTTTGATGACGCTATTTACGCAGGTTGCAGGCTAATTGAAATTTTTGCAAAAAACAAAAAACAAAACCCAAATTTCCAACTAAAAGATTTATTGAAACCATTTGAAAAAGTTGCAATTTCTCCTGAAATAAGGCTTTCTTGCCCGAATGAATGCAAGAAAAGCGTTTTGGAAAAAATTCAAGATACCGCAGGGGATGAGCTTTTTAATTCTAAAATTAAAGATATTATAACACTTGACGGGCTAAGGTTTGTGTTTGAGGACGGGTTTGCGCTTATAAGACAATCAAATACGGAGCCTGTTTTCACGCTCAGGTTTGAAGCTATGACAAAAGAAAAGTGCGAACAGTATCAAAAAGCGCTTTGCACGCTTTGCGAGGATACCGTAAATCAAATAAAAAGCATAAGAGTTTAATTGGCATAGCCCTTTAATTTCAAGGCTTTTGAAGTGTCAATAAAAACATTGTTACATTTTTGTTACATTTAAAAAACAAAAAGGCAATTTTGTTGTGAAAAAATTGTTTATTAGAATGTAGGGAATACACAAAAAAAGGAAGAAAAAAGCCAATAACAGTTATAAGTGATTAGCTGCAAGGCAAAAAAAGAATTATTTACTCTCTCTTAATATCCTCGTGTTTATTTTAAATGTTTGTCTTTGTACAAACATTTTTTTTATGCATTTTTATCATAATTAAAAAATTAAGAAATGTAACAAAATTATTTTTTTAGGCAATTATTTAATCTATATATACTTTATATATATGTAAGACGATAAAACAAAATTTTAAAACTGTTTTTCGCACAAACAAAAACTATCTAACCATACACACTAACCTTCACTTCACATTTTCACACGAGGAATTACACAACAGAATTCCAAACGAACTTTTTTAGGTTCGTTTTTTTTTGCTTTTTTTAAAAAAACCTTTTATAGCCCCAAAAGCCCTGCAATACCTGTTGCACCCTTTCTTGTCGGTTTTACCGTGCAATAAGTTCTGTTATCTCTGATATCTTCGCTTTTGGTTGGGTCTTTGCATTCTTCCGCCTGTGCGAATCTTTTACAGCTCAAACCGTTATCTGAACCGTAATATTTTTTAAAAAGTTCAATTGCCATGCCTTTTTCATCGGAACCTTCAGTTACGTTGCTTCCATATGCCCTGCAAATTGCTTCATGAAAAGAAATAATATCCGTTATATAGCTTCCTTGGGCAACATTGTTGTCATCACGGCTTCTCACATCTGCCATCTGGGTTGTGGTAGAGTTATTATTTACCCTGTTTGCATAAACCCTGTACCCAAAAATTTCACTATTTTGAGCAAGAGCTATACTCCCCGGAACTACTCCACCATTTTCCATAATTCTAATCGGGAAGATATCTTCTCCCAATCTATTATTTCCACGAGCTGAATTAATATCCGCCCACACGGTTATAAATTTTGATTTATCACGCTCACACCAAGCAGCTTGAGTGCCACAGCCGTTTTCCAACTGATTAAGCAATCCGTAAAGCGTAATGCCGTTTGGAAGCCTGAAATTGTACAAGCTATTGCCTCTCGTTTTTTCCGTTTCTTCAACCGTGGTTAACTTATCTTTGGTTATTTCGGCGCAATTTATATTCCCTGTTGTATTAAAATAATCTGCCAAGCTTGAACAATATTGAGATAGATTTTGAGGCAAGGTGTCTTTTAACAAACAAGAGCTGTCGTTATAACAGTCTTCCATAACAGACTCGTTTGCCTCAGGCAAAACTTCCATCATATAGGTTATATACGGGGATACGGTTACATCGTTTTGTTTTATTGCAATTGTGGACACCACAAAAATAATCCCACAAATAATGAGAGCTAATAAAATTTCAACAAACACCATTCCGTTTTTTTTATTTTTCATAAAATTTAATCACCCTTAAACAAGTGCACAAAGACAGTCTTCATACGTTCTATATTTTATTATATCACCCCCACCGAGGTCCGTGCAACTGACTCCGCCAATTATTTTATTTTCAACAGCCAAAATTTTAATTCCCTTTTCATATGCCGCCAAAGGTGCCACACCGCCAAAAGCCTTATGCGGAATAATTAAAGCTTCAATATCCGTATTTTTAAGAGACGAAGGCGAATTTTTAACAATTTTTGGAGCCTTTGAAAGCCCGATTAAAATGCAAGGCAGATAAGTAGAAGAAATGTTTTCAGAAGCCACTTTTGGGTTTGAAATTTTTTCTGAAATATCAATATCATAAAACGCAGGCGCATGGGCTATCGGAATTAAAAGTTCTTTTGACAAATAATGAGAAATAACGGCCTCAACCCCGCCTATAGGGTCTACTCCAATCCCTTCTTCATAACTTATACTATCTGCATCTTTGCCAAAGTAACAAACAACCGCAAGGGCGCTGCAACCTTTTGAAATAAGCTTTTTTGCAGCGTCTAAAAGAGTTTTTTCGCATTTTACGCTTCCGCTTGAAACTCCATTTTTTACAAAAAATTCCACCCCGACTTCTTCTTTTGTGATTTCATAATCCAAAATATTAATGCCCATAACTTCTCTTGCCGCATTAATTGTATTTATGTGCACGTTTAAAATATTTTGAGGTATGCCCTTATCAAAAATCACCCCAATTGTATTTTCTTCAAATTCCTCTAAGGGCTCTAGACACAAGTTTCCTTTAAAAAATTCATCAAAAATGTACCCTTCCGTGTATAAAATATTTGGGTTCATTCCGCTTAAAATGCCGCCATTTACAACATTTGGGTGACACAAAACATTAAAATGACGTGAAAACATTTTTGCAATTTTTCCCGCATCTCCTGCATATCCGCCAATTGAAGCCCCCACACCGGTTGGAATTGACAGGGCTATTGTTTTTTTGTGCCTCATAAACGTCCCTCTTTCGACATACTTATAAACAAATTTTCAAGTGCGTGCTTTGGCACAACAAGAGCATTTATATGTTTTTTTGCAATTTGAATTTTTTTAATATCTTCCAAAATAATTTCTTTCAAGTTTAAATTGTTCTTTAATAAATCAAGAAGAAAATCTTGCATGCAATCAAGCATTGAAATTAAGTCTATATTTAGATTTTGCGCATATTCAATTAATTTATTCGGCAAATTAATTGCATTTTCAATGTCTAAAAAGGGATAACCTATAAAAAATTCTTCAAGTGGAATTTGCGCTTTTTCATTTATAGAGGGCATTTTAAAAATCAAAGACCTTGAAGTTATGGTTTGGATAATGTCTTCCTTTGTGTTTGTCAAAAAGATAAACGTGACTTTGTCGGGCGCTTCTTCAATAGATTTTAAAAGTGCATTTGAAGCTTCTTCCTGCAAAATTTTTCGATTTAGGGGATAAGGACACCAATTTTCTTCCGCTATTGTATAGCCAATATTTGCATATTTTTGAATTTTATTTTCGACAAATTTATTATACGGCGTAATTTTTGCGTCTGAAAAAATGAAAAACCTGTGGTAATCTGACGTTTCACTAATCATAGAGGTAATTTTTTCCGCCTGCTTTACAGAAATTACCGTTTTTGTATTATCATCTTTAAAATTAACAGGTGTAATCCTTATTACAGAAGGATGAGAACCTTCTTTTATCCATTTGCAATTAAGACATGCGCAATCTTCTTCTTTTGAATTCAGGCAATTTACATTCCTTGCAAGTTCAAGTGCGAAAAAATATTGACTCAAAATATCCCGCCCCTCAAACACAATAGATTGCGGAAATCTTTTATCTATTTTGAAATAATTTTCAAAATATTCAGATAAAAATTGATATTTATTTTTAAAAAAGTTATTTATCATTTTATAAATGCCTCTAAAAGTGCAGATTGAACTTCTTTTTCACCTGTTTTAATTTCAAATTCCGCATTCACCAAATTTTTCTTTAAACGAATTAAATCTTGAAGGGGGATATTTTTGATTTTGTTCAAACTCATCTTAACTGCATATTCATTTTGCCCCGTTTTTCTTGCTATATCAAAGCTTGACATTGTTTTTGAATAAATTTTAGTAAGCAAAATTCTTGAAAAGCTTGTTTCTAAAAAAGACAAAATTTCAAGATAATGAGATTTTTGAAGCATGTTTGAAATTTCAAAAAGCGTTTTATCATACTTTTTTTCCAAAATATAATCCACAAGCTTGAATATATTGCTGCTTGAATTAAAAAGATAATGAAGAATTTTTTGGGTGATAACATTGTTTGGGTATATATATAAACTTATTTTATCAAGAACGGAGTATAAATCTCTTAAATAAGGCCCTGTCATTCTGATTATTTCTTCAAGACAAGAGTTGTCCGCCTTTAGATTGTGTTCTTTTAACATTTCCTTTAAAACGGGCAAAATTTTATATTCTTCATATGCCTTAAATGCGGGAAACTCTTTCACCGTGGCATTTTTTTGTATCGCTTTGAACAGTTTCGTTCTGGAATCAGGCTTTTGCTTTTCACCTCTTTCCACCCTTGCGGTTAAAATTATGTGAATTTTATCTGAAATTAAGCCGAATGCCTCAATTAATTCTTCAACCTCTTTGTCGTTTAATTTTATTTTTCCCCCAAGAAAATATTTTTCACACTTTATGACATAGACGCAATTTCCAAACATCATGGATTGCGACCTTAAAAGAAAAACAAAATCTGCAAATGGGGGGTTATCTACCACCTTATAATTTAATTCAAAAAAGCCTTCCTGTAGGGTTTCTTGCTTAATTTTATTAACTTCTTTTTCAATGAGGTAATCTTCTTCACCCCAAAAAAACGACAACGGCATAAATTTTTTCCTTTAATAAGTAAATTGTATCTTAATGATATAATTTAAGCAATTTTTAGTTTAAAAACAAAAATTTATAGTAAAATAATGAAATGAAAATCGTTCTTCAAAGGGTAAAATCGGCTTCGGTTGAAATAAATTCCAAAATTTATTCAAAAATAAATAAAGGAATTCTCCTTTTATTTGGAGTGGAAAAAGGGGACAGGGCTGAATTTGTTGATTATCTTGCAAACAAGATTTTGAATTTGAGAATTTTTAATGATGAACTTGGAAAAATGAACCTTTCTGTTTTGGATATTCAGGGTGAAATTATGATTGTTTCACAATTTACGCTTGCCGCAAGCACCAAAAAGGGCACCCGTCCAAGCTTTGACAATGCAATGGAACCAAATATTGCAAAAGAATTTTATGAAAAATTTATCTATGAAATGAAAAAATCCAACTTAAAAGTGGAAAATGGCATTTTTGGAGCAGATATGAAAGTTCAACTTACAAATGACGGGCCTGTCACTTTCATTTTAGAAAAGCGTGATAATTTATGAATTTAATTAACAAATTAAATGGAAAAAATAAAGAAATTGTTGATATCATCAAAAATGCCGCAAAACAAACGGGCTATAAGGCATACATCGTGGGCGGAGTTGTACGTGATTTAATTTTAAATAAAGACATAAAAGACATTGATTTTTTAATTGAAGGAAACGCAATTGAATTTGTCCAAAATGCGGGGTTTAAAATTAAATCCATTCATGATGATTTTAAAACAATAAAAGCAGAAATTTTGGGCTGTGAAACAGATTTTGCCTCAACAAGGTCTGAAACATACCCTTCTATGGGGTGTTTGCCGATTTTAGAAAATTGGGGAATTAAAATTGAACAAGACTTAAAAAGGCGGGATTTTACGATTAATTCAATTGCAATAGATATTAAAAGCGGCGAAATTATTGACCCTTATTTTGGGCAAAAAGATATTCAAGAAGGAATTTTAAAAATTTTGCATGAAAAATCTTTTAAAGATGACCCCACAAGAATTTTAAGGGGGTTGGATTTTAAATACAGATTTAATTTTGATTTTTGCAAAAACACAAAAAAATTAATTCAAAACACGGTTGAAACCTTTGATAACAAGGCTCTTAGCATAGATAGAATTTATTTAACCTTAAATAAAATTTTTAAAAACGAAAATGCTGATAAAATTTTAGAAGAAATTTTAGATTATAAAATTTATAAAATTTGGACAAAATCTGTTGGCATAGAAAAAAATCAAATTAAAAAACTTAAAAACACAATAGAGCTTTTTCAGGTTGAAGAAAAAAACAAGCTCTATATTATGGCGCTTGAAAACTCCCCCTATATCAAAGCGCCCCTCAAAAATGATTTTGAAATTTACGAATTTTTTAAAAAATTCAATTTAATTCAACTTGCCTTTTATTATTTTAAAACAGAGGACGCATCTGCCCTAAAATATCTTAAAATAAAAGATATAAAGCCGATTATAACCGGCAAAACCCTGATAGAAAAAGGATTTCCCCAAGGGGAGATTATTGGGGTTATTTTAAATACAATTTTAAAAGAAAAAATTTTAAACCCTGAAAATTTTGACACAGAAAAAAAAGAGCTGGATTTTGTATTTAAAAATTTTTAAAGCCCCAGCCCTTTTTTATAAATTTATTTTAAAAATTCTAAAAATTTCTCTTTTAAGTTATTTGCACTATTTGGCGCAAATAATTCTACAGGAGATATAAATTCTTTTCTTTCTTTATCCACAAGCCAAACGGTGGGGTACCCTTCCACCTTGTATTCTTTTACAAATTCACTGTTTTTTGGGTCTTCTGCGTTTACATATGCAACAGCAAAAGCTTTTTTAATTTCATTATTTTTTGTCACTTTTTTAAATGTAGGGGCAAATTTTTGGCAATATCTGCACCAATCTGTGTAAAACCAAACAATCATGGGCTTTTCAGTTGAAATTGCCTTTTGAATGGATTGCCCTTTATCATAATCTTTTGAAATTACAACGGGTCTGTTTTGAATATAAGAAGACATTTTGTCATACGTTAAAAACAAGATACAGCCTGTATTTACAAGGGTTATAATAAAAGTTGCAATCAAAATATGAAACAGTTTTTTCTTCATTTTATTCTCCTTTATTTAAACAGCATTTTTTATATTTTTTCCCGCTTCCGCAAGGGCACAGGTCATTTCTGCCCACCACCTTTGTTTCTTCTTCTTTTTTTGTGCCCAAAACTTTTGAAAAAATTTCAAGATTGTATAAAACATTTATCGCAGAATATCTTAAGCCATCTTTGTAAACTTGTTTATAATCTTCTATCACATCTTCCATTGATGAATATTGTTTGTCCAGTGCGTTATTTATAAAAGACACAAAACACCCGTATTCTTCCTCTAGCTTAGTTAAAAGGCAGGGGGGAATTTTATCATTTGTCAAAAATTTTTTTATACAAATTTCTTTATTTTCAACCTCTTTATTTAACAAAATTTGTTTCAGTGTCCCCAAAAAAGGAATTACAAATAAACCATACTTCGGGCTTGAATAAAGCCCAACATCATATTCTTCTTCACTTTTTGAAAACCCTGACAGAGCATTTAACAAGAAATTGTTATTAAATTCTTTAATTTCAAAAAACTTATAATCGTAATCATCAGATAAAAATTTATATTCCACCTTTTGAAGTTGCCCTTGATGAAATTTATAAAAATCGTCCAAAACACGGTCTAGCTCTTTATTTGAAATAATAATTTCATCTGAATTAAAACATTCAAGAAAAGAGGCGTGAAAACTTTGAATTGAATTTTGAATTTCAAGCATTTTTTCTTTATTGTTTGAAAGCGCAATTTTTGGATTTTTGATAATTTCCATAACGCATTCAACAGAAGCGTCAAATTCTCTAAAACTTCCTATACAATCAAAAATTTCAAGAAGATAAAAATTATTTTGAAATTCAATTACTCTTGCTTTTATATAATCAAAAAGCCCAATGCCCCTCAAAGAGGTTGTTTTCACAAGAGGAACAAGCGTAAAATCTTTTGTTGAAGCTAAATCTTGGGTTAGATAAGCATTTTTTGTAATTTTTTTTATTTGAAAAATAGATACAAAAGAATTTTTTAAAGAGTACAAAACTTCTCCATTTGCATTTGGATTTTTTTCTTCAAAATAATTTAATACCGTTTTGCCATTATCCATTTTTCCTTCAAGAAGATAGCCGATTAAAACATCATTTAAATCAGACTGCTTTTGAATTTCAATTTCATTTTGAATTAAAAAATTCTCAAAATTCTTCCCTAAGTCTTCATCTTCAACAGCAAAATCAATTAACATATCTACTGTTTTGCTTATTTTTTCGGTTGTTTCAATAACCCCAATCACAATACATACGCTCCTTTTTTTAAGCAAATTAAATATTCAACATTACCCTGCTTTGCCCCTTGAATTGGAGATTTAATCACGCCGAGCACTTCAAGGTTAAGCGTTTTTGCATAATTTTTTATATCTTCAATAATTTTTTTGTGCACCTTATCATCCCGAACAACGCCCCCTTTTTCAATTTCATCTTTTCCTGCTTCAAATTGAGGTTTTATCAAAAAAACCATAAGGGCATCTTTTTTAACAAAATTTAAAACATTTTCCAGAACTTTTTTAATTGAAATAAAAGATAAATCCATTGACATAAATTCAGGCATTAAATCTTCGCTCAGGGGTTCTTTTCCAAAAATATCTTCAAGCGAACAATTTTTAGCATTTGTTTTTTCAATGACCACAACCCTTTCATCTTCCCTTAATTTCCATGCCAGTTGATTATACCCCACATCCACGGCATAAACTTTTTTTGCTCCTGCTTGAAGCATACAATCGGTAAAACCGCCCGTTGAGGCGCCTATATCTATACAAATTTGATCTTTTAAATTTATTTTAAATTCACAAAGTGCGGCTTCCAGTTTTAAACCCCCTCGTGATACGAAAGGAAGCCTTTTTACTTCGATTTTATTTTTATTTTCAGGGTCAAAGAGTTTTTCTTCATCATAAAGCTCACCCGCTTTTGTGGGCACAAATTCGCCAATTTTGACGCTTCCCGCTAAAATTGCGGAAGCGGCGGCGTTTTTGGTTTCAAAAAAACCTTTTTCAAACAAAATCAAATCAAGCCGTTTTTTCATTATTTCCCTATTTGAATTTCCTCTTGAAGGGCGCAGCCTGAAACTTCGCTTGTAATTAAAGTAACTTTTTTAATCGGGCCATTTGCTTCAATTTCAAAAATTTTGGGTGGGTTATTTGAATTTATTATATTTTGAATATTTTCATAAACTTTGTGTGGGTCGTCCAAATACAAAACAACAGGCGCAATTGAACCTTTTACAAAAATTATAAAAGCTGTTCTTTTAGAAAGCGTTTGAGGGTTTGTAAATTGTTGTGTCATAAATTTCTCCTTAACTCAAATTAAAAAATTCTTTTGCATTTTGTGTCGTCACAATATCCACATGTTCAAATGTAACTTCTTTTATGTTTGCAATTTCTTTTGCAATTAAATGTAAATATTTAGGCGAATTTTCTTCGCCCCTAAAAGGGTGCGGGGTTAAATACGGCGCATCTGTTTCAAGAAGAATTCTATCCAAAGGCACATATTTAACAACTTCCTTCATTTTTTTGGAATTTTTAAAAGTTACAACTCCGCCAATTCCAAAATACCAGCCCTTATCTAAACATTTTTTAGCAAAGTCCACTCCGCCCGAAAAACAATGCAAAACGGCTTTTTTGGTTTGGGTTTGCGCCAAAATTTCAAATGTATCATTGTGTGCTTCTCTATCATGCACTAAAACAGGCAAATTAAGGCTTTTAGCCAGTTCCAATTGAATTTTAAAAACTTCTTTTTGTTTTTCTATATAAGTTTTATCCCAATAATAATCAAGCCCGATTTCGCCTATTGCAATAACTTTTTTATTTTGAAGGGCAAGCTTATAAATTGTTTTTGTGGTTTCTTCATCATATTTAAGAACATCCTCGGGATGAACCCCAAGTGCGCCATATACCGAAGGATTGGCGCCAACAAGATTTATCACATCAGAAAAATTTTCTTCTGACGCAGACGGCAAAATAATATACTCGACCCCGCCATTGAGCGATTGCTCAATAGCTTCAGAAGGGTTTTTCAACATATCTATATGAGAGTGAGTATCTATCATAAAAAAATTCTAACAGATAAACACCCCTTCGGGCAAAAAATTTAGCTTTTTAGTCTAATTGTACTAACAGAGTTGAAGACATTTTATCCAAAATTTTCTGCATAAAACCTTCCCTTTTTTCTTCAAGGTCATTTTTCAACTGTTTTAGCTCAGCAAAAATAGGGTTATACTCCGAAAATTCAGGGTTAAATTCATACTCAAGATGTTTTTGCTCGTACATTAAATCACTCCTTGATGTCATCCTAACATTTAATTCATCGGTTTTATTTTTATTTTTCTTTAGCAAATATGTATTTATGTTAAAATTATTTTATGAAAATCAAAGTTAAAGACAGATATGAAACAAAGCTTTTAGGCGAATGTTTTGCAAAATTTATTAAGCAAAAAGGCGGCTTTATTTCTTTATGTGGAGAAATCGGTGCGGGAAAAACCGAATTTGCAAGGTTTACAATTAAGGCACTCGGCGCAACGGAAGAAGTGACAAGTCCAAGTTTTGTAATTTTAAATGAATACAAAACAAAATTTTTGCCCGTATACCATTTTGATTTGTACAGGCTTGAAAATGCAGGACTAGACACAATAAAAGAAGAATTAAGAGAATATTCAAAAGAAAATGTTTTAACTTTTGTCGAATGGGCAAATTTTGGTGAACAAGAGCTGCCTTTTGAGAAAATGGAAATCAAAATTTCATATGACATTGAAAATTTTTCAGACGAAAGAACTTTTGAATTAATCGGCACAAACCAATATTATAATGACATTATCCAAAAAACGCTTGAAGAATTTGAATTAAAAAGGGAACAGAAGTGAACATTTTAACAATTGATACGGTTTTAGACAAAACTTATATTTCAATTCTTTTTGACGGAAATGAAATTTATAAAACAATTGAAAGTGATGAAAATAACTATCACAGCGTATATTTAATCAAAGTTTTAAATGAAATTTTAAAAGAAAATAACATTAACCTTGCAGATTTTAACTATATCGGGGTAAACAGAGGAGTTGGAAGCTTTACGGGAATTAGAGTGGGGCTTACGATTGCAAAAATCATCGCAAACAGATTAAATATAAAAACAATCCCCCTTGAAACGGCAGAAGTTTTATCAAGGGCATACAACAACAAAAACATTATGTTGGATGCAAGAAGAAATTCTGTTTTTTATTCAACTGACGGAAAAACTTTAGAGATGATACCTTATGAAAAAGCAAAAGAAATTCTTCAAACTTCGAATAATAAATTTATTGCGGATAAATCTTTAACAGATAAATTTTTGGAATTTCAAGATAAATTTATTGTATATGAAAAAGAGTGCAAAAACCTTGCAAAAGAAGAACTTTCCCTTGCAAAAGAAAAAGTTGAAAAAAATGAAATTCAAAATGCTTTTTCAATTAAACCTTTATACATCCAAACGCCGCCCGTTTATTCAAAAGGTTAATTTAAACCTTCTTTTAAATAAACCCCGTTTGCTTCAATTTGAATGTTCTCATCCTGCCCAATAAGCCTTGGAATGCCCGTATGTATATCAACTGCCCAATTGCCAAGAGAAATTTTCTTTCCGTCTTTTCCATAAGCAAAGGCACTGACGGCAATTTCATCTGTCCCAAATACAAACCCCAAGGGTTTTATATCCCACCTTATATGGTTTAAAATTAAATTTTGCTTGTCAAACCAAAATGCTTTTATTGTTTCATTCAGCAAATTGAGCCTCACCCCATACCCTATGGTTTTTTCGTTTGTTTCAAAAGAAGGATTTGAAACTTCTTTTTGAGGCAAATTATACCACCTTTCTTTGGGGTGATTGCCATTATTTGTTTTTGTCCAAACCTCTTTTATATAATCATTTAAGTCCTCATATTTAAGTTTTGGCAAAAGTTCATTTGTTAAAACAGTTTCAATTTCTTTTTCTTTAAGTTCTCCGCCCGTGGCATTTAAAGAAGGCATTTCACTTGGGGGAGAAGGCAAATTTTTATAATCTTGAACATCAAATTGTTGATTTGCTTCAAAACCTGATGTGTTTTGTTGTTCGCTCGATACAAAATTAAATTCGCTGTTTTCAAAATTAATATTATTTAAATAAATTTCGCTATCTTCTTTGCTTTCATCCCCTAAAAAATAAAGCCAAACGTATGTTTCATAAAGCCCATATTTATTTGAGCCACGCTTTTCTTTAACCAAAATTTCTTTGCCCGTTTTTGAAAAATCCACAAGGGTTAAAGTTGAAAAAAAGCCTTCTTGAAATTTAGGCAGAGCTGTTGTAATAAGAGGGTATCTTGTATGGTTAAAAACGCTCAACTGTTCAAGCTTTTCTTTATTTGACAAAAAATTATCAAGCTCAATTAAATAAAATGTGGAAGCTATTTGCCTTGTTTGAGGATAATAGTACGCTTCTGTGTAGACGGCATTTTTAAAAAAAGAATCCGCAACAAAAGGACTTCTTACATTTTGAGTTTTAAATATTCCGCTTAAATCAAGTTCCTTAGAGCCTGCCGAAGTATTATATTTCACAAAATAAGAAGGGAGCTTTTTTGGAGCTATATATTTTTTTTCTTCTTCTTTGATATTAACAGGCAAGTCCCTTAAGTCCATCTTGACGCTTGTTGCATCTTCAAGCCATTCTTCTTTTGTCTGCACCATGGGAATTTGCGGTTCTTTTGGCTTTTTTTTAAAAGGGTTTTCAAATGCAAAAACAGGCAAAGAAAAACTTAAAATAAGCAATATTGCGCCAAAACGCTTCATTAAACAAGCCCCTCATCTCTTGCTTTAACGGTGGCTTTTGTTCTGTCTGAAACATAGAGTTTTTGCAAAATGTTATGTACATGCGCTTTTGTAGTGGACATTGTTATAACAAGTTTATCCGCTATTTCTTTATTTGACATCCCTTCTGAAATTAGGCTTAAAACCTCAAGCTCTTTTTTGGTAAGACCATATTTATTTATGGTTTCCGTTTTATCTTTAGTTGAAAAATCTTGTTTTTGAAGGTTTGACAGCACAACCCTTGCAATCATCGGGTCAAGCCACGCCGCTTTTTGCGATACGGATTTTATGGCAGAATTTAGAGCCTCTAAATTACATCCTTTCATAATATATCCGTCCGCTCCTGCTTGAAGGGCGGCATAAATATCACCTTCGTTATCTCTTGAAGTCAACATTAAAATGGAAGAATCAATGCCTCTTTCTTTAATTCGCCTTGTTGCTTCAATTCCGTCAATTTTGGGCAATCCGATATCCATTAAAATTACATCCGGCTTTAGCTCACATGCCAACTGAACCGCCTGAATACCGTCTTCGGCTTGTCCCAAAAGTTCCAAACCTTCAGTATTTTGAATGAAAATCGCCGTTCCCATTCTTGCCATTATATGATCTTCCACAAGAAGAACTTTTATATTTTTTACATCATTCATTATTTTATCTCACTTGGTTGAACAGCATCTGTCAAGGTGAATGTAAAGGTGGCGCCTTTGTTAACCTCGCCCACAGCACCAATTTCGCCCCCGTGGGCTTCCACAATTTGTCTTGATAAATAAAGCCCAAGCCCCGTTGAGGGAAGTCTTTTTTTGGAATTTCCACGCTGGAATTTTTTAAACAAAGATGCCATATCTTCTTTAGAAAGCCCTTCGCCAAAATCTTGAACAGAAATTTTGATGTTTGTATCTTCAACTTCTGTTTTAACGATAATTTTGCCCCCGTCAAAACTGTGTTTAATTGCATTTCCTAAAATATTAAAAAGCACCCTTTTGATTTCGCTTTTATCGGCTTTTATTGTAATGTCATCAAGATTTTCACATTCAAAAATCAAATTATTTTTAGAATAAAGAGGCTCAAGCTGCCGTATTGAATTTATTATCAACTCTTTTATGTTGAAATCTGTTTTCACAAGGTGCATTTTGCCTGATTCATACCTATACACTTCAAGCAAAACATTTACAAGCCCAAGCATGTCTTCTGTGCTTTTTTTCATTGTTGAAAAAAGTTCTTTTAATTCAGATGTAAGCTCACCCAAAGTGCCGTTCAGCGCAAATTCAAGCCCATTTATAGAAGCAAGCACGGGAGTTCTTAAGTCATGGGTTAGGGTTGCTATAAAATCGTCTTTAAGACGCTCGTTTTCTTTTTCTGTGCTCACATCCCTAATTAAAACAATTGTTTTTTCTTCATTTTCAAAATTTATTTTGGACAAACTCAACTCAATGGGAACGGTTGAATTATCATTGTAATCTATAACGGAAAAATCTTTCAAATAAAGAGTTTCCCCGACATTAAGCCTGATTTTAAAATCTTTTTCAGACATCACAAGTTCAAAAAAGTTTGCCCCAAGCGGCTTTTCTGTCTTTAAAATTTTAAGGGCGGCTTCATTTATTTGCTCAATTTTATTATCAGAATTTAAAACCACAAGCCCTTCCGATAAATTTTTAATTATGGTTTCAAGCTTATTATTTGAAGTTTTTAGTTCTTCCGTCCTTTTTTCAACAAGAGTTTCCAAATTTTTATTTAAGTTTTCAAGTTCATTAATTTTATTTCTTAATTGAATTTTTAATTTTGTGCGCTCGATTGCATTTTTAATATTTAAAATAATGTCATCGTTATTCCACGGCTTTTCTATGTATTTAAAAATGCCGACTTCATTAATTGCCCTTATGGCATTTTCTTTATCCGCATACCCTGTTAAAAGAATTTGAGTTGCGTCAGGGGTTAATTCTTTTGCCTTAATTAAAAATTCAATCCCGTTCATATCGGGCATAATAAAGTCAGAAATAATAACTTCGCAAAAATTGTCTTTTAGCCATAAAACGGCTTCCTTTGGGTTATTAAAAGTAAACACATTTTTAAACCCTTCCAATGTAAGAAGAGTTTTTAAGGTTTTTGTTACCATAACCTCATCGTCTAAAACCAGTATTTTGGCAAAAATATCCATATTTATATAATAATTTATTTTTTTTTATTAACAAATATTTTACAAAAATATAAATTTTTTCATTTTTATAGCAAATTTAGAATTCAGGGGGTTTTACATGCATGTGAAATGTGAACTTATTATTAAGTGTAATTAATGAAAATAAATTCCGGCAAATTTAATATCGGAGCCGACTTTGTCAAAGCACAGCGACAAGGCAGGTTTGCGCTCCAAAATAATTCGCCCTCTTTTGGCTCAGCCCAAAAGGTGGTGGCTGATATTGCGCAAGAAACCGTTCAAAAAGCAGGGGCGGCAATTGGAGATGAAGTTGTTGAAACAGTTGATACTGTTAGTAAAAAAGTTCTACCAAAAATAAAAGATTTTGTATCAGATATTTTCCAAAAAACAAAAGGAAAAACCGTTAAAATTGTAAAAGAGCAAGTGACATCAGGGTGTGACATTAAATATGAGTATTTGGATGAAACCCTTCAAGCGTTACGAAAAAATTTCGGCTCTACTTTTGACGACTGTATATCATCAATTACAGAATATGAAAACTTATTAAAAGAAACCGCAAAAACCAAATCCGGAAAACTCGGGAGCGCGCTTAAAGCTTCCGGCGGTCACATGTATAAAATAGACGAAAAGACAAATACAATCACATTTCACAAAACCCCGTTTGCCAAAAATATTTGGAGCGGGATTAAAGACTTTACGGTGGGTACGGTTTTAGATGCGTGTATAGGGATAAGAAACGGTTGGCGCAAAATTTCACCTACTATAAGCACAACCGGCTCAAAAAACAAATCAGGCACTTTTGGCGCAATACTTGACCAAAGAGTGGTGAAGAAAAAAGCCATGGATTCTTTCTATAAGCTTTCCGGAGTTTTTGAAGAATCCAAAACAGAAGCCCAAAAAATTAAAGAACTTATAGACAAGGGCGGCAAAGAAGCACTTGATGACAAAACACTTATTAGAAAAGGCGTTGAAAGCCTTGCAGGTAAATCTGTTAAAGCGGCAACAAAAAAAGTAGGCAAATACAACACCAAAAGCGAACGTGCTTGGAACAGACTGGGCACGGGATTTGTCAGCGCTACATTTGCAGCAACAGACTTTTATAACATTTCAATGCTTCAAAAAGATGACAAAAATGAAGCTAACGCTTCTGCCCGCAAGCGTTTTGCACAAGATATGAGAAGGCAAGGGCTAACCGCCGCCATTACATACATTGTACTTGGCGCATTCCAAAACAAAGTAAACAACTCAATTGCATATGCTGCCCTTTCTTTGGGCGGTGTCACTTTGCTTTCTGAAGTTTTATCAAGAAAAATGGGCGGAATTTCCTTAACCCCTCTAAGCCCTGAAGAAGCGGCACAAGAAGCAGAAAAGAAAGCAAGAAAACAACTTAAAAAAGAACAAAAACACTCAAGCAATAAAAAAGAAGACACTCAACCAAAAACAGAACCCAAAGCTTCAGAAGAAAAAACCAAAGGTTTGTTCCCCTCAACCATGAGCATGCCTGTAGGGTTTGTTGAGCCAAAATTAAACAACAAAAAAGATGATGTGTTCAACATTTTTACAGAAAAAATGAACAACTCAATTAACAATTCTTCCCCTGCTTTCACTGCGGATAAAACTCTTGCCAACAACGAAGAAAAACCAAAGAAGAAAAAATCAGGAGTGCTTGCAACGGCAGGAAAAATTGCCGGCGGAATTGTCGCAAGTGTACTTGCAATTGGTTTTTTAAGAAGTAAAAATATCGGCAAGTGCGATGATATTATTAAAACTATTTCTAAAAAATATAACAAAATGGTTAAGACATTAACCACAAAAGAACTTGTTTTGCCAAAAGGACAGGTGGATGAATTTCTTCAATATTTGAAACGCTCCGGCTTTACGCAACAGCATGAAGAATTACAGGCAGCTTTAAAGAGCGCAACGGCTATTAGCGGCACGGCAGGGTCACTGACGGGTGAATCAAGCGTGATTAAGAAATTGGTCTCCAAAAAAGAACTTATTCCTAATGGCGAATATTACCATATGGGAAGAATTGAATCAAAAGGCAAAAAGGTTATTACAAATGTTCTTTTATATCCTATAAACACGTTAAGCAGGCTGTTTAAGAGCACAAATAACCTTGTTAAGAAAATTTTTGTAAAAGACCCGAAAGTTGATAAAGCAGAGCGCTTGAGCCAAGAAGCGGGAGTTGCTTTAATTAAAAATTATTCAGAAAAATACCAAAAAGCAGTTACAAGCGGAAATTTGGATAAATTCCAAAAAGAACTTCAAGACTCTTTCTCAAGACATTTTTCAGAAGCAAACTCTAAAAACAAAAATACTTCTATTGCAATGATTTCAAGGTTCTTAATTACATTTATTTCAGGGTACTTCTTTGTAAACGATTACAGAAATGAAGTGTTGATTGAATCAAAAGGTAAAGATGTTGAAAGAGCAAACGCAACAATGAAGGAAAGAATCGGACATAAGATTTCCAATTTCTTCTTAAATTCAATGTTTATGGATTTATTTAACACAACCTTTGAAAATATCTACTTAGGTTCTGTTGTGGGAGCAACGGCAGTTGCAATGGCAACTGAATTTACAAATGAATCTGCGGTTCGTGCTTCAATTTGCACCCCTACAAAGAAAATGAACAAAGAAGAACTTATTCAATATGAAAAAGAACGCCTTGAAAATGACGGCCCCAAAGGAACGTATTATAAAACATTTATGAAATTAACCGGCAAGAAACCATTGAGCGAAAAGGCGAAAAAATAGATTATTTAATATAATTAATAAGTCGGTATCTTGCTTCATTGTTTGAATATATTTTTTTGATTGCCCTTTTTTCTATTTGGCGAATACATTCTTTTGTAACACCATAAATATTGCCAATTTCTTCCAGTGTCTTTTTTTCTTCATTTTCTAAACCGAACCTTAAAACAATAACCTCTTGTTCCTTTTGTTTCAAGATTTTTAGTGCCTTTTGAATATCTTTTTTAAGCTCAATTTGTTCCACATTTTGTTCAACATTTTGCCTAACATCTTCAATAATGTCCACAAGGGTTAAATCTTTGTTATCGTCATTTGAAAGAGAATTTTCAATGGATAAAGATTTTGTAAAGGCATTTAAAAACAAGTTGAGTTTATTTTCTTCAATGCCCATTTTGCCTGCCACAACGGAAGGTTTTATGCTGCAATTATATTTTTGTTCCAAAGAATTTTTTATTTTTTTATATTTTGACAAAGTTTCCTGAATATAAACGGGGATTTTCATGCAATGAGATTGCTCTGAAATTGCTTTAAACATTGCTTGTTTAACCCACCAAACCGCATAAGTTGAAAATTTATAACCATATTTATAATTAAACTTATCAAGCGCCACCATAAGCCCCAAATTGCCCTCTTGAATTAAATCTGCCATAGAAAGGGTGGACGTGTGAATGGATTTTTTTGCGATATTTACAACAAGACGCAAATTAGATTGAATTAACTTTCTTTTTGCCCCCTCGTCCCCCAAAGCAGCGAGGCGTGCGAGGGTTTTTTCTTCTTGGGCAGACAAAGAAGGATATTTTGAAATTTTCTTATAATAAGCATAAATGGGGGTTTGGGATAAATTTTCGCTTTCAACATCACAAAATTCAACAACATCAAATTTTTTCATAACCGTTTTCTCCAATTTAATAATCTAACCTTAATTGGTGCACTTCAAAATAACGTGCTTTTTAAAGCCACGCTTTTCAATGGGAATAACCTAAACAACCTTTTTCTTTGGAAAATAATTAACACCAAAATGTCTTTGTTTTGGCGTTTCATATATCCTTTATATATCCTAAATATATCATCTTATTTTTACAAATTCAATTGTTTTATTAAGTTTTATTAAAATTAATTTTATTTTTCAAAGCTCGGTTAACTTTTCTTAACAAAAGATATTTTTTGATTTTTGTAAACTTTTATTTTTCCTTTTTAAACAGTAATATACATAATGCTATATAGGGTACAAATTAATATTTTAATGCAAAAATAATTGTGACAGGTCTGGAATTGAAATTAAAATGGAAGCAATCAACAACAAGTGTTTAAGAGCAAAAGAAAAATATTATCTTACAGAAAAAGAGTTTGAGGTTTTGAAATTGATGATTATGGGCTACAACAACGCTGAAATTTCAGAAAAAATGTTCATTTCATACCACACAGTTAAGGTTCACGTTTCTTCAATTTTAAGAAAACTCAACGCCGCCACAAGAATTAAGGCAATCATTAAAGTTTTATCTGAAGACGCCATATAAAAAGCGTAACATATTTTAATAAACAACCTTCCACATGGGCAAAATAAAGTTTTTTCATGTTTTAAACCTCTACATAGATAAAAGGAAAAAAGAATGATTTCCGCCCCGAATTACAACTTGTTCAATCGTCAGGCATTTTGTGGCAACACAAACGCCCCTGTGCAAACCAACAATCAACTTACCATGGGCCCTGTTGTACCCCCTGATAAACTACCTACAGCCGATTTTTACGACACAACAAATGAAACATCAAAAGAAAACCGCAAGGCAAACAAACCTGCGGGCGGGGCTAAACTTACGGCAGGCAAAGTCAGCGCACTGTGTGCATTTGGAGCAATACTGTTATCTGCAATTTCGCTTTTGCCTTTTATTAGAAAACATTAATAAGGATTAATTGATGAGAATTACAAGCATTCAAAATAATATATATTTTACAGGCAGAAAAGCCGGAAATAAACAAAACAGAATTAAAAGACTGCAAAAAGAACCTGATTATTCATATTTAATTGAAGAAACACACGCAAAGCGC
Source organism: uncultured Gammaproteobacteria bacterium (assembly GCA_964467625.1). Lineage (GTDB taxonomy): Bacteria > Cyanobacteriota > Vampirovibrionia > Gastranaerophilales > Gastranaerophilaceae > Galligastranaerophilus_A. The sequence continues at coordinate 116,119 of CAYXRM010000001.1, forward strand.
CATGCAACCAACAGGTTTGATTTTATGGCAACCTCTATAAACACAATTACAAAGGCGGAACCTGCCGTGCAAAATGTCGGTATAATTAAGCCGGACAAGCCCATGCCTTTTGAGAAAACCCATGCAAATTTTGTTCTTGACGATTATCAAAAAGAAGCAATTGAAAACTACAAAGCAGGAAAATCCACAATTGTTTCAGCTCCAACAGGCACGGGAAAAACTCTTATTGCCGAATATGCCATAAAAGACGCCCTTGATAATAATGAAAAAATTATTTATTTATCCCCTCTAAAAGCTTTGAGTAACGAAAAATACACCGATTTTTGCAAACTTTTTGGCACATACGACAAAGAGGGCAACCTTTTAAATACAGATAATATAGGGCTTATGACGGGCGACACCACAATTAATCCCGATGCTCCCGTGCTTGTTATGACAACCGAAATTTACAGAAATTCTCTTTTGACAAATTCTGACAAAGAAATTGAAAAACGCTATAAAAATTATTCAGGCGTAATTTACGATGAATTTCATTATCTTGCAGATAAAAGCCGTGGCACGGTTTGGGAAGAAGCCGTTATGAACACCCCAAAACATATGAAACAATTAATGTTATCTGCAACAGCTTCAAATTCAAAAAACATTTTAGGATGGCTTGGCGAACTTAACAATGAAATTGACACCCACCTTGTAAATGTACCCGAATCAGAGCGCCATGTTCCTTTAAGAGAGGCTGCCGTTACGGTTGACAGTTGGGGCAAAATTGTTTTTGAACCAACAAAAACCGCAAAAATTTCAACATATAAATTAAAAGAAAACTTAACTGAACGTCAACAAAAAGCAATTGAGGAGATGAAAAATCTTCTTGAGCTTGACTCTGACGATGAGGCGATTGAATTTATTTTAGACCTTCAAAAGAACAATTCACAAGAAATCAAGGCAAGCGCCCTTTCAGATAAACTTGTTAAGAATGGAATTGACAAAGATAAGGCAGACAGCATTTCTCTGGTTTTATCTAAAAAGCACCTTGCAAGCTATAAAGATACCCTTCAAAATGATTTTTCAAAAAAAGGCAAAACGCTAAATGTCATAAATGCCCTCAACAAAAAACACATGACACCTGCACTTTTCTATATTTTTTCAAAAAGAGGGTGCAACGCAGAACTTGAAAATGCAGCAGCAAACGGGGATAACCTTTTAACCAAAAAAGAATCAGCGCAAGTTGAGGCAGAAGTTCAAAACGCACTTGATAAAGGCATATTTCTTGGCTCAGACTTCACAGACACTGAGTATGCAGCATTAAAAAAAGGATATGCCGTGCACCATGCAGGAAGATTGCCCGCATATAAAAGCCTTATTGAAAAATTAGCAAAACAGGGACTTGTTAAAGTGTGTTTCGCAACAGAAACTCTAATTGCAGGCATTAATATGCCCTTTAGAACAACCGTTTTCACTTCCTTAGAAAAAACGGACGATTCGGGTGAAATACAAAGAATAAGCCCGAACACATTTAAACAAGGCGCAGGCAGAGCAGGCAGAAGGGGGAAAGACGATGTCGGCAATGTTATTGTTATGCCAAGAAACATCCAAGAATACCAAGATTATCTTGACCTTACAAGAACAAATGACACCTCAATTAAAAGCCAGTATAACATTTCTTATGCCACGCTTTTGTCAGACAAAGTTTTAAACGATGTGGACGGAAACACTTTAAAAACTCTTGCAGCTTATCAAGGCGGAAGCAAGTTTGTTGAGTTGGATGAAAAAACAAAAAATAAATTTGAGCTGCTTTCTATTTTAGGGTACATAAAACAAGAAAATGACGGCACGTATACAAGAAGTAAAAAGGGAGAAATTGCCAAAAAAGTATTTGGCATAAATGAACTTTTTATGAGCGAACTTTTGTATAATCCCGAATATTTGAAAGATTGCACGAGCGTTGAACTTACGGCACTTTGTGCGGCTTTTGCCGATGTTAAAGACGAAGAACCCGAAAGAAATTTGAAGGGCGATTTTGCTTATTTTGATAAAAGAATAAATCAAGCCTTTGACCTTGCAGGTGAAATTGATAACTTTGAACTTTTCCAAGTCGGAGAAGATGAGAAAATTAAATACAGCACAAATTTAGTTCCATATATTGCAGAATTTGCAAATGCACCCCAAGAAAAAGACGAAGCGCTTTGCGCTTGGAGTGACATTATGACAAAATTAAAAACCAAAAACTTGATTGTTCATGAAGGAGACTTTTTGAGGGTGATAAACGGTACAATTGACCTTTTGAAGCTAATTGAAGAATTATCGCCTGATGAAAATATTCAAGATGAAGCAAGAAAAGCAATTAAAAACTTGAAAAAGCCGCCATTAACAGATATTTTTGACTATGAATTAAATCAACAGGAAAATGCATAAAGGTTTTTGTTCCTTTTCACTTTTCTTTACCTTACAATTGTCCCCTTGAGACAGATTTAAAGGGGGTTTGTTTACAATTTTGGTTGTCACCCTGAATTTATTTCAGGGTCTTGTTAATCTTAAAGGGGCTGTTATTATTTATGGGAATTATTAACCTTAGGGGCGCTGCAATTGATTGCGGGTCTTGCTAGTTTTTAAGATCCTAAAACAAGTTCAAGATGACAAAAAGAAAAGAGTAATTTATGAAAAAATAGGACTTATTATTAAAATGGAGATGGCGGGAGTGTCTTGCTCCTTCGCATTTAACGGCATTTCGCACCCCGCCTTCGCGTGGCGCTACAGCCTCAGCTCAGTCGCGCTCGAACTCACTTTTACAAGGCTTCGCCTTGTAAAGGGTTCTCCTCACCGCAATTCAACATTGAATATTAACATATTAAAATGGAGATGGCGGGAGTCGAACCCGCGTCCAAAACGGCGTTTTTAAGATGTCTACATGCTTATACTTTTATTTTCTTGAAGTGGCAAGGAAAAAGTCAAAACCCGAAATGCCCCCACAAAGCTTTTTTTAAAGAAAAGCAACTTTTAAGACTAAAATTTCACACACACCGCCTTAAAAAATGTGCGCTATACTTGCATAATTGACCCCATAAACCGGCAAGTTGGGCTTGTGGAGTGGCTGAATCGTGCTAAATTATGCAGCGATTGCTCTTCTTTGAGCAAAGTCAGCTTTAATAACGTTGTTAGCGTTTATTTTTTTGAATTGTTGATAACGGTGAACTTCCCACCGACATGCAATCTTGCAAACACAAATCGCCCTGTCAAAATCCTTTACATCCCCAAATTATCAATGTTCGATACTTTCATTATAACATTGGAAATTAAATTTTAAAGTATGAGTTAGCCTTCTATGTTACTTGTCATTTTCCAAATGCCGCAAGGGCAAACGCCTGAACATATTCCGCAGCCTATGCATTTTGTCGGATCTGAAATATAAGCAAAATCGCTTCCTACTTCAACCCTTTCAATAGCGCCTTTTGGACAACTTGTCATGCACATTTTACAATCTCTGCAAACACCGCAGCTCATACATCTTTCGGTTTCATCTAAAACATCCATTGCATAAAGGTCAGAGCCTTTTTGAGTTTTGTAATATGCACACTTAACTTCTTCGTTTGGAATTCTTGATTTTGTTTTAAACGGTTGTAGGTCACGTTTTGAAAGAAGATTATTGACATTAATGCCTGCTTCTCTGCCTTTGCCAATAGCATCGCAAAACAGCCCCTGTCCTGTGCAATCTCCAACAAAAAATACTTTTTTATTTTTTGTGGATTGGTTAAATTCATTTACAAGCGGAAATTTTCTTTCATTTAAATATTTTTCATCCACAAAATCTAAAACGGGTCTATCACCAATAGAAATTATGACAGCGTCCGCTTTTAAAATTTTACCGTCTTTAAGGTGAACCCCCTGTTCATCGACTTTTTCGGTAAAGCAAGGGTACAAAATTTTTGCCCCTAAGCTTTTTGCATGTTCAATTTCTTTATCAAAGGCAAGAGGCTTTTGAATATCAATCGCAGTAACATTTTTTGCCCCCATTTTATAAGCGCCTATAATAACGTCCATTGCGGCATTTCCTGCGCCTATCACAACAACATTTTTGCCAATTGAAAATTTGTGCCCCTCATTTATTAATTTCAAAAAGTCTAAACCTTTAATTAATCTTTCTTTGCCTTCAATAGGCAATACAACAGGATTATGCGCCCCTATTGCAACAATTGTTGCATCGTATTCTTTTTTAATTCTATCAAATTCATCTTTATCAATTTGATAATTTGTATGGAATTTAATGCCCGAATTTTTAATAATTTCAAGCTCTGCAAACAAAATATCCTGCTTTAATCTATCATCCGGAATAACTTGTCTTAATTTTCCGCCAATTTCTTTGTCTTTTTCAAAAACTTCCACATAATATCCAAGCCTTGACAATTGCCAAGCTGCCGAAAGTCCAGCAACGCCGGCACCTATCACTGCCACTTTTTTATTTTTGGTTGGCTCACAAACTTTTATATCGACATTTTCAAAGCTCTTTATTCCAAGCGGAGCAATTTTAATGTGTTCATCCACATTTTCACGTGAACAGTGGCTCATACATAAATTCGGGCAAACTTGTCCGCAAACGCTTGCAGGGAAAGGCGAATAATCATACACAAGATTGAGCGCTTCTGTTAATTTGCCATTTCTCAAAAGTTCAATTCTTTTTTGGGTTGGAATTGAAACGGGGCAATCAAACTCACAAGGTGGGGTTTTTAAATTGTTCTCCCAAGTTGGATACCTTAATCTGTTTTCATTTGTGTTTATAACATCAATAACATCTGTATAATTTCCGAAAAATTCAGAAAATATCCCGTCTTTTACCCATTTTTGTTCTCTAAATTCTTTAATTGTGTAGGGTGGTTTTTTTACTTTTTTATCGTAGGGTTTTGCAAGAATTTTTTTCCATTGTGAAAAATCGGTTAATTCATCAAAAAGATTTTCTCTTTCAATTTCAGATAAAAACCGCATCATGCCTGACTTTAAGAAGCTTTTATCCTGTTCATCAAGCTCATAAATATCTACATCATTTGTAAGCCCTGAAACTTTTCCCCTAAAATAAACAACTCCGCCCACCATACCACAGCAAGAACGGTTTGATAAAACAGAATCCAATTCTTCACATTCAAAGCCGCAAACAACCGCTTTGCCGCCGCCCATAAATTCAAAAGAAAAAGAGCCTGTGTTTTTTAAAACCCAAAATTCAGGTTCTTCAAATTTTGGGTCATGTTTCATAAGAGCGCCCGAACGTGTGCCAACACGCCCTGCGACATAAATTTTTCCTGAAGCTTGACAGTGTGCGGCTGTGTCCCCTGCGTCTCCCAAAACAACAATTTCCGCACCTGAATTTAACCAGCCGATATCAGCGGGAGCTGAGCCTTTTACTATAATTTTTGTGCCCTTCATACCCATAGAACCAACCCTTTGCCCCGGGTTTGTAATATGGAAAACTAAAGGAGAACCATTTTTTGACCATAAAGGCCCACCTATATCATGCTGCCCTGACGCTAAAATTTTAAACTCATTGAACCCCATTTCAATTTTTTCATAAATTAAATCAAGAAGTTCTTTTGTGGAGAGCCTTTTATTATCTTGTAAACTGTCAATTATAGTTGTATTCATAATTTTCCTTTAGCAAACATGCTGAATTCCAAGCCTTTCAGATACGCTTTTATCAACCGTAACAAGAGCGTCCGAACGACCAACGGGCAATGTTGAGTTTCCAATAGGTGCCATTAGTTTTTTAAGTTCAATATCGGTTGCAAGAAAATAATTAACAATATTTTGAGCAACTTTGTCTATGTCAAGTCTTTTCATTAAAATTGGATTTTGTGTTGTAAGCCCTGCGGGGCAAAGCCCTGTATTACAAGCATTACATCTGCCAAAATCATCCCCAAGGCACCCTGCGATTTGAAGCATTAAACGTCCTGTAAATACGCCGTTTGCGCCAAGGCATATCATCTTGAATGCATCTGCAGCTAAAGTGCCTCTCATTCCAAGCCCGCCTGCCGCCCAAAGCGGAATTTGACCTTGTTTTCCCTGATGAACCGCAGCAAGGTAGCAATCTCTTAATTTTGAAACAATCGTGTGCCCGGTGTGGTCAAGTGAAGTTTCATGCGCTGCACCCGTACCGCCTGCAATACCGTCTACAAAGAACCCACCCACAATATCATAAGGGTCTCTTAAAAGATTGTTATAAACAGGTACAGATGTGACGGAAGCTGCCACTTTAATTGCAACGGGTACCCTGAATTTAAACGCTGCATTCATTGATAGGAACATTTTTTGAACCGATTCTTCAATTGAATACAAGCCCTGATGATTTGGGGGAGATAAAAGGTCAGATTTTGGAACACCTCTGATTTCTTGGATGTGGGGAGCAACTTTTTTAGAGAGCAAAAGCCCCCCGTCCCCAGGTTTTGCACCTTGTCCAATTTTAATTAAAATCCCCGCAGGATCTTCTGTCATATATGGCATTGAATTTATAATTCTATTCCACCCGAAATGTCCTGACGCAATTTGTAAAATCATATATTTAATATATTTAGATTTTAAAAATTTTTCAGGCACGCCCCCTTCTCCGGAGCACATTCTAATTGGAATATTATGGACTTCGTTTAAATATGCAACTGCAATACAAATTGCTTCCCATAACCTTGGCGATAGCGCCCCAATTGACATATCCCCAATAATGATAGGATAAATCCACCTTGTTGTCGGAATTTTTTTATTTAATATTAAATTTCCCGTAGAATCCACACTCAAGGGCAAATTTTCAGGGGGCATAACCCTTCCAAAAGGTGCTAAAAGCTCGAATGTATGGCGCATAGCGTCAAGCGAAGGGTCTGTCATTTGGGAAATTCTTCCCACTTTAATTTTATCTAAGGTTCTTCCTTCGGTATGCAGGTTTGTTCTGCCCCCTCTTTTTGGAGATTCTGCGTTCAGCGCCCTATATTTTACATTCACCCTGTTTCTATCGTTATAAACAGGCTTAATTGCTTCATTCGGACAAACTTTTGCACACATTCCGCAACCTACACAGTTTTTAGACGTTGTGACCACTTGTTTTATCACAGGAACAGTGGTTTCTGTTACTTGAGGTGTGGGCAAGTTCCCTTCTGATGAAACTTTTCTTCTTTTTTGAACATCTGCCTTAATTGCACTAAATGTACAAACCGCAACACACCTTCCGCAAAGCGTGCATTTATTTGAATCATGCTCAATTTGCCACATTAAATCTTGTTTATCTATAGAAGTTGTGTTTACTGTTGCCATCTTTGTATCCCTAAATTGTTGTCAATAACTACCATTTCACGTTCATTGGGGTATAAGTCGGTATCGGCTTTTCTGTTTTTCAAAACTTCGTTTATACCCGTCACTTCACTTGTAATGACAACTGTTTTATCATCAGACCCGACCACAACGGGGCGAAGCTTTTTAGAGTCGCATGTTACAAACATTGTTCCATCGGGCGTCACACCAATTATTGTATTTGGGCCGTTAATTTCTAAATGTGCTAAAGAAGCTTTAATTCTAAGCAAGACTTCTCTGTCCGGTCTTTTTAAAATTTCATCGTATTCAAGCGGGGTGATTACGTGTTTATAATATTTCAATGGCCATTTTAAAATTTTGTTTACATAATGCAGAGTATATAAAAAGCACTGTGAATCTGATTCAAAGCCGATATACCCCTTGTGAAGATTTTTTTGGAAATTTTTATTTTTTTCATAAAACGTATTTTCACCATTTGCAAGAACGGTATAGCCTTGAAGGAAAAACGGGTGCGCAGCATATCTTACAATGTCATAGTTTGTATTTTGGCGACACTGCACGGTGATTATTTTTGAAACAAAATCATTATTTGGGGTATGAAGCCCAAAATAAGTACCAATGTCTTTAGGGTTTCCAATTTCTTTCAACATTAAAACATCATGCCAGAAAGAATAAATATACCCTTCATCCTCATCTTCAAGAGCTGCTCTTAATTTGAGCCTTGTGTCCACAAGAAGTTCTTCTTTTTCTTCTTTTGTAGCGTATTTATACAATTTTGGATAATTAAAAACTTCAAAAACATAGTTTGGCATAGGGGAAATTTGAAGCCCCTGTGCGTTTTTATTAATATCGGGTGTCCACTGCAAAAGCCTTGTAAAACCGATTGAATGAAGAATATCTTCTGCAATTCTTATCCCTTTATCGGTGCATGCCATAGACAACAAAGGTAAATCTTTATACGGTTCAAAAATTCCACCCAAATCTTGCATAACGAAAGCAAAGCCCGAATTATCATGACCTTTTTGCTGCGAACGCATTAATTCTAAAGTTTTTGACGGGTGAAAATATTCCGTAGATTTAATTGCCCCAATTCGGCACATTAATTTTTTTTATCCTTTTTTTAACCAGCGATACAATTTTACTCTACATTTTAGTGCGGTCAATGTCAAGAAAAAATGTTCAAAAAAACATCAAAAATTTCAATTTTTACATGTGTAAAAATCCTTAAAAATCAGGTATAATAAGGGCTGTACCTTTTGCATATTAAATTAGCCAATAGGGTAATATTAAAGACTTTTTAATAATTATAGAATTAACAGAAAATAAAACGCTTTTCATTGTTTATGACAATAAAGAGATAGGAGGTTAAAAATGGTGGTATTAACACAAGCGCCCGTAAAAGTCTTAATTGTAGAGGACTACAAGCTGACAAGAGTTGGCTTAAAGTGCGCACTAAACAGTTATGAGGACATTGAAGTAACAGATGAAGCGCAAAATGCAGAAGAAGCACTTTCTATGATAGACAAAAACAGACCCGATGTTGTCATTATGGACTTAGGTTTACCCAATATGAACGGTCTTGAAGCAACACTTAAAATTATGGAAAATTATAACAGCATTTCAGATAATAAAGAAAGTCATATTAAAGTTATTATTCTGACATCCCACGACAGAGAGGAAGAAATTATCGCTTCTTTAGGGGCGGGAGCAACGGCATATTGTATGAAAGATATTGACCCCGATACCCTTGCAGAAGTTATAAAACAAGTAGATAAAGGCGCCTGTTGGCTTGACCCCAATGTTTGCAGGTCTGCACTAAAATTTTTCCCAAAACCTGAAAATACAAAACTTATTTATAAACAAGAAACAAAAGACGACAAGGGGCACCTTACAGACAGAGAAAGAGAGGTTTTAAAACTTTTAGTTAAAGGAAAATCAAACACAGAAATTGCAGAAGAATTAATTGTTTCTGTGCATACGGCAAAAGCTCATGTGTGTTCAATTTTACAAAAATTATGCGTTGACGATAGAGTTCAAGCAGCCGTAAAAGCAATCAAGGAAGGACTTGTGGACGAAAAAGAAATCTAAGACTCCATTTTTTCAAGAAGTATATCCAAAATTTTTTCAGCATCTTCAACAATTCCAATATCCGAGCTATTAAATATAGGTGCATTTTTATCAATATTAATCGCGATTATTTTTTTTGAATTTTCTATTCCAACAATATGGTGAACAGCTCCCGAAATACCAAAAGCAATATACACTTCAGGCGCAACGTAATTTCCCGTTTGCCCAATTTGATATTCTCTTTCAATAAACCCTTTATCAACCGCTTTTCTGCTTCCTGCGTACATAAAGCCGGTTAATTTTGCAAGGCGCTTTAATTTATCAAAATTTTCTTTGTTTTTAAGTCCCATTCCGCCTGCCAAAATAACTTTGGAGTTTTGAAGGTTTAAAAACGCCTGCTTGTTATCTGAAAAATTTAAAATTTCTAAAACGGGGTGTGAAACATTAAAGTTGCACTCTTGAATTTCAAATTTATCTTCTTTCGTAAATTCTTTTTTCTTAAAAGTATTCACTCTAACTGTTGCCATTTGGGGATTTTTTTTAGAGAGGATAGAGGCCATTAATCTTCCGCCAAAAGTAGGGCGGGTAGAGATTAACTTTTCATTTTCAATTTCAAGTTTTGTACAATCTGCAACAAGCCCAACTTCAAGAGAAGATGCAACAATAGGCGCAAGCTCTCTGCCTTCGGTTGTGGAATTTAAAATAAAAATATCAGGGTTAATTTCTTTAATTAATTCTAAAATTAAATAAGGGTGCTTTGTTTTATTATAAAAAGGCAAGTCAGATTTTAAAATATAGAGCTTATCTCCGCCACATTTACCAAAATTTGAAAAATCGCAAACGGTATTTTCACTTAAAACAGCCGCCCCTGAAATTTTGGCATTGTTTGAAATTTCTTTTGCATAAGAAATTAAATCGAGAGAATTTTCAGAAATTTTATTGTTTTCAATTTCAAGATATACTAAAATTTCCATTTTTCAAAATCCTCTATAAATTCTTCTTTTTGAATAAAGTTGCAACACCTGTTATTTTTAGGACGAAATGCCTTTGAAACATAAGTGGGAGAACCCTTTATTCCAATCTCATCAAGGGGGGCGCAAATATTTTCAGCGTTTAAAATTTTAATTTCCGTATCTTGCGCTCTGATATAATCGCCAACAAGCGGAGTATATGGAGTTTTGTCGTTACAAATTGAAATTAAAAGCGGGAATTTCCCTTTTATTTTATAAATTCCGTTATCTTTTTTAGAGGTTACAACGGTTTCATTTTGGTTAATTTCTTCAATTTCAGAAACGTACCCTATATTTGGTATGTTTAACAAATTTGCAAGAGAATAGGGGGTTTGAGCCGTGTCCCCGTCTTGCGCCCATTGACCTGTTACAATAAGGTCAAATTCTTTAATATAATTTTTTATAGCAAAATATAAAGTTTTTGCCGTTGCAAGCGTATCTGCTGCAGCAAATTTTTTATCAGAAAGCAAAATTCCCCTGTTTCCCGCAAAACAAAGGGCATATCTTATAGCCTCGATACTTTGAATTGGGCCCATAGATAAAATTGTAACATCGGCATTTTTGATTTTTTTTACTTCATTTAAAGCAGAAATATCGCAAGGGTTTAAAATTGAGATAACCCCTTGCCTTATAAGGTTATTATCGGCAGACCACCTTACATCATTTGTGTCTGGAATTTGTTTAACGCATACAAGAATTTTCATAATTCAAGTTTATACCATGATGATAACTTAGTAAAGAAATGTAAAATTATGACAATTTATTTTATATTAAACACTTTATTCTATTGTAGGTAAAAGTATGACCAGAACATGATTTCAGCAAATTATACAAACAATAATCCACAAACGAATAATATTCCCTATGGCGCAGTAAAAGATGTTGTGCCAACAGGGGTAAATGAAAAATTGCCTGAAAACATTCAAAATTTAGATGCTGAAAAAATTACAAATTCAAACGGCGCTCTTTCTGCGGGGCAGAACATAAACAAAAATACAGCGCTTGTCGCCCTTCCAATTTACGCTTCTTTTGTTGGTTTAAGAAGCTTGAATGATTGGGCAAAATCCCCATTTTTAAAATTTGCAGGCGATTATGAAAAAACAACTTTAGGCAGACTTGCCCGTGTGGGAGATGTCATTACAAATGCAGTTAAAAAAATTATTCCGGATAAGGTTGAAAATGGAGTTATAGGCAAACTAAAAGGTGCAAAAAATTGGATTTTAGACCATAGCGCCCTTGCTCGCTCTGCAACAACCCCCCTAAGGCTTGAAAATAGCTTTGCAAAAATGGAAGCAAACGGTATATTCTCCCGTGTTATGTCAGATAATGCCACCATGTTAACAAACGGCTTTAAGGGCGGCGTTAAAGAACTTGGAGAAGTATTTGGTACAGAAACAGAATTTTGGAAACTTCTTCAAAAAAAAGGAATAGACAAATTAAAAGATACACCCGCAGCCGCAAGAGAGCTGGTATCAAGCACTTTAACCGAACTTGCAAACCAGCCCCTTAAATCTGCCGATGTTCAAAAATATACAAAAGAAATTATTGAAAATCTTGCAAAATCCGACAAAAAAATTGTTATAGACCGTTGGAGATTACCTTTAGGAAAAGGTATAAAAATACCCATAGGCAAAATTCCGGGGCTTGGAAAACTTATGACCCTTGAAGTTCCTATGAGTGAAATATCTAACAAATTAAGAACCGCATCAAAAATTACTCCCGATGTGGGAAAAGGCGCCGCAGCAGCAGTTGGTACAACAATGCTTGGAAAGGCATTACCAAGCGTATTTTCAAAAGTTTATGAAAGTTTAACAAGTAACTTTGTAGGCGGAAAAGTTGCACCTTTAATGCAGGCATTTTTCTTAGCTTCAGCTGCAATGAAAGCAAAAGATGCGCCTGAAGGACAAAAACTTGCAACCTTTATGGACGAAGAAGCTTGCGCTGTTGCAGCAATGTTCACTTTGCCTGCTGCAACTTCTATTATGACAAAAGCAGGCGGCGCTCTTAAATATATCGGAATGGGCAAAGACGTTGAAACTCAAGCTAAACAAGTTGCAGAATACAGGAAAAAAGTCGGCGAATTAAACAGCCTTGTTTCAAAAAATGCAATTTCAAGAGGCGAATATTTAGAAAAAGCAAAAGAAATCAAAAATATTTTAAATTGCAAAGAAAACGGCAAATCCACTTTAAGATTTTGGCAAAAGCCGCTTAAATTCCTTGGTAAGATTTTTGGCGGAAACTATAAACAAGAAACTATTATGCCTTATCTTGAAGACGCACCTGAAAATTTAGGAAAATTAAAAACCTTTGGTATCGGCGTTTCAAACAAAGTTCAATCGCTATTATACAAATTTAAAGTTTCAGGCTTTAACCCTGCGGCAATTTTAAGGTTTGCGCTTGTTATGTTCGTGCTTTCACCAATTTTATCCAAACCGATAAAAATGGTAGTAAACAAAATTTTCGGTAAGCCATATGACCCCGAAGGGGACAAAAAAGCTGAAGAAAAGAAAGCCAAAAAAGAACAAAAGAAAAATAAAACAGATGTAAATAATCCGTTTACACAAATGACGGAACAAGAGTTATATACCCTTTTGAGCAAAAATCAAAACAGAATGATGCAAGCTCAACAGGACGAAAAATTAATGCAAGAATTAACTTCAGACCCCAAAAAGCTCTATGATTTTCTCCAACAGGGCGCACAAGAATATGACCAAGCGCTTTTAAATGCAAAGCCAAGCGAACTTCTTCAAGCCCACAAACAAAAAGCCGCAAACCCTTCATATAACCAAAACGGGGAAAGCGTTGCGCAACCAAATTTTGTAAATCAGCCAAATAATTTTATACAACAGACAACACCAAGCCCACAACAAGGAATGGGCGCAATGGCAAACGGACAACCATTCAACAGTGCAATAAATCAAGGGGCAAATTTTACATCTCCCACCCCTTCAGTCCAAAACATGCAGCCTGTGGCAAACAATGGTCAAGTTCAACCAATGGAACCCAATAGAACGTATATGCCTTCTTCTGCACCCGCACCAAATGTTTTAAATTCATCAAATGTAGATAAACAAAAATTTGACGCTCTTATGCAAGATATGATTGCAACTGAAGAAGAATACAGAAAATATTTATAAACTAAAATGTTTAAAATTTTAATATTTTTTTAAATAAAATTTGAACATATAAACCCGAATAAAAGAATAAAAAAAATCGTTAAACTTTTTAATATATAAATCTTTTATCAAAAATCCTATATTTTTAATCAATTTGTTTGGTATAATGATTGTTATATGAAAGTATTATTTAGAAAATTTTTAATATTTGTTCTTTTTGTTTTCTTTGGGTTTGTTCAACCTTCTTTTTCGCAAACTCCAAACCAAGAACAACTTACAAAAATTGAAAATGAAATTTGGGGTTTTTCCTATGAAAATGAAGGTGACCTTCAAAGGACAGAAAGAATTGAAAAACAAATTTTTGGAACTTTAAACCCAAAAATTAATTTAGAAAAAAGAATAGACAAAATTTCAAAAACTTTAGGAATTGAAACATACGAAGAAGCAAAAAGTTCTTTATCAGAATTATATGTGCCGGAACAAGCAGGCGCAGGGGTAGAATACCCTCAAATTGATGAACTTGAAGGGGCGCTTTTGGGAAGTGTTTATAAAAATGAAAATATTTATGCAAGGCTTGAAAGGCTTGAGATGAAAGTGTTTGGAGCAAAGCAAGAGGGTGACCTTGACAAAAGAACGGAAGCATTAAAAAACAGCACAAACATTGCACAAAAGTCCCCTTTTGAATATCAAAATGCTAAACGTCAAGCCCCAATTCGCCAAACTCCCTCATATTCTGCATATAACGAATCTGACACAAGATTGCAGTTGTCTGCAATAGAAAATACGGCTTTTGGTATGGATTTTTCGGGAGAACCCACCACGCTTCGATTAAACCGCCTTGAAAACAGAATTTTCCAAAGAAACTTTGAAGACGATGATGAATCTACAAGAATAGAAAGGCTCCAAGCGGCGGCAAGTGCCAAAAAAACGGCAAAATATTATGATAACAATAAATTCCAAAAGTTCACATCCACGGGACTTCAAGCAGCAAGCTTTATTTTGATGATTTTGGCTTTAATTTTATAAAATAGTCGTACTCCATTAATTTTTAAAATACAAAAAAACAAGTTCAGGATGACATATTTGGAGTCTTATTAGCTTATAAGACCCTAAAAACAAGTTCAGGATGACAAAATTAGGATTTTAATCACCCTAAAAGTATCAAGACAAATTTGCCATGGGGTATTGGTGTTATTTCTGTATAAACTTATATATAAGTCCCGCTTCTTTACACTTAATTTTGTTTGTGTAAAAATATTATACGTAAAAGTTTATGATAAGGAAATTTTAAAATGCCAAGGAAAACACCACTTGAAAAAATAAGAAACATTGGTATTGCAGCGCACATTGACGCAGGCAAAACCACAACAACAGAACGTATTTTGTTCTATACCGGTAAAACTCACAAAATCGGCGAAGTTCATGACGGCGCAGCTGTTACGGACTTTATGGAACAAGAAAGAGAACGTGGAATTACAATCCAATCCGCAGCAGTTACAGCGGAATGGAAAGGTCATCAGGTAAACATTATAGACACCCCCGGGCACGTTGACTTTACAATCGAAGTTGAACGCTCACTCCGTGTATTAGACGGTGTTGTTGCCGTTTTCTGCGCAGTTGGCGGCGTTCAGTCACAATCTGAAACCGTTTGGCGCCAAGCTAACAGATACGAAGTTCCCCGTATGGTTTTTGTTAACAAAATGGACAGAACAGGGGCAGACTTCTTCCGTGTAGTTGACCAAATTAAAAACAGATTGGGCGCAAACGCTGTTCCTATTCAGCTTCCTATCGGCGCTGAAGATAAATTTACAGGTCTTGTTGACTTAATGACAATGAAAGCTGAAATTTATACAAACGACCTTGGAACAGATATTAAAGAAGAAGACATTCCTGCAGATTTAGCTGATAAAGCTAAAGAATACAGAGATGCAATGGTTGAAGCAATTGCGTCTGAAGACGATGCTTTAATGGAAAAATTCTTTGAAGACCCTGAATCAATCACAGTTGAAGAATTAAAAGCAGCTTTAAGAAAAGCTGTTTGCGAAAACAAAATCGTCCCTGTAACATGCGGTACCGCATTTAAAAACAAAGGGGTTCAGTTGTTATTAAACAACGTAGTTGATTATATGCCTTCTCCTGTTGATGTTAAAGCTATTGAAGGTGAACTTGAAGACGGAACAAAAACAGAACGTCATTCTTCAGACGATGAACCGTTCAGCGCTCTTGCATTTAAAGTTATGACAGACCCGTATGTTGGCCGTTTAACCTTCTTGAGAGTTTATTCAGGAAAAATTACATCAGGTTCATACGTTTTAAATGCTACAAACGGCAAAAAAGAACGTATTGCACGTTTGGTTAGAATGTATGCAGATCAAAGACTTGAAGAAAACGAAGTTTACGCAGGCGACATCTGCGCAGCTGTTGGTTTAAAAGATACAACAACCGGTGACACGCTTTGCGATGAAAAAGCTCCAATTATCTTAGAAAAAATGACATTCCCTGAACCTGTTATCTCGGTTGCTATTGAACCTAAAACAAAAGCAGACCAAGACAAAATGGCAATCGCTCTTCAAAAATTAGCTGAAGAAGATCCGTCATTCAGAGTTAAAACAGACCAAGAAACAGGTCAAACAATTATTTCAGGTATGGGCGAACTTCACCTTGATATTATCGTTGACAGAATGCTTAGAGAATTTAAAGTAGAAGCTAACATCGGTAAACCTCAAGTTGCATACCGTGAAACAATCCGCGGAAATGCTGACCAAGACTCTAAATTCATCCGTCAATCAGGTGGTAAAGGTCAATACGGACACGTTAAAGTTAGAATTTCACCGGCAGAAGAAAATGCAGGCTTTGTATTTGAAAACAAAATTGTCGGTGGTGCCGTTCCTAAAGAATATATCGAACCTGCAAGAAAAGGTATGGAAGAAGCTCTTGAAGGCGGTATTTTAGCAGGCTTCCCAATGATTGACGTTAAAGTTGAACTTTATGACGGAAGCTACCACGAAGTCGACTCATCTGAAATGGCATTTAAAATCGCAGGTTCAATGGCAATTAAAGAAGGCTGCAAAAAAGCAAGACCTTGTATCTTAGAACCTATGATGAAAGTTGAAATTGAAATTCCTGATGAATTTACAGGTACAATTATCGGTGACATTTCAAGAAGACGTGGCCGTGTTGAAGGTCAAGAACCTCAAGGAAACACAGGAAACGTAATTGTAAGAGCAATCGTTCCTTTGGCTAACATGTTCGGTTATGCTACTGATTTGAGATCAAACACTCAAGGTAGAGGAACTTTCTCAATGGAATTCAATTGTTATGAACAAGTTCCTTCAAACATTGAAACCGAAATTATTTCTAAATCAGGCGCTTCAGTATAATATCGCCCTTTAGAAAATAAATAATTAAACAAAGCCTCAAAATAAATTGGGGCTTTGTTTTTTAAAGAATTCAAAAATAAAACCGCCCTTAAATTTTAAAGGCGGCCTTTAAATATTAAAGCGAATTTGTATAAATTTCAGCAACAGCCTCTTTAGTGGCATCAGTTGGTGCAATTGAAAGAAGTCCATCCAAAGAAGGAGTTGTGAACGCTAAATTTGTTAGTTTTTCAACATCGCCTTTAGAAAATCCCATATCAGATAATTTTTCAGGCACACCGTTTGATTTTAGCCACTCATAAACACCGTCTGCGGCTTTTTGCGCTTCGTCTTCCGTGCCGTTTAATTTAACAATTGGCTCTAAAATGTCTGCTAAAACATCTTTTTTAGCAGGATAAATATTTTTAATCACGGCAGGCAATAAAATTGCAAGCCCAAGCCCATGGGATAGGTCATGTTTTACAGCACTTAGAGGGTGTTCAAGCGCATGGGTATAGTGCAAAAGCCCATTATCAAAACAAATTCCGCCCAAAAGGGAAGCGTATAAAAGATAATACCTTGCATTTGTATCTTCAGGGTCTTTAATTGCATCGGGCAAATATTTTGCAACAAGTTTAATTGTTTCTCTTGCAAGAGTAACCGCATAGGGGGAAGCCACTTTTGAGGTTGCAGCTTCAATAACATGGTTTACAGCGTCAATTGAAACGTATCTTGTTTGATTTGGCGACAATTTTACCGTTAAATTCGGGTCGTCAATAGAATATGTAGGATAAATGCAATCGTATGCAATTGCTGGCTTATAGTCTTTTTCAACAACGGTTGCAACGGCAAAACGGTTTGCTTCTGTACCTGTACCGTGAGTTAGGTTAATTGCAACAATTGGCACTGCTTTTTTTGGTGTGAATTTTAATTCATAAAGCTCATCTGCCGTTTTATCTTTGTTTTCAATTAAAATAGCAACAGATTTTGCTGTATCAATTGCGCTTCCGCCCCCAATTCCTATAACTGCTTTTGCGCCAAATTCAACAGCCAAAGCTTTTGCTTCATCTATACTCGTTGTGGTTGGGTTTGGGGTGCATTTTGCATAATTAACATAATCAACCCCGTGATTTTTAAGAGCACTTTCAACGTAATCCCAAGCGCCCGTGATTTTATATGCGCCTTTTCCTGAAATTACAATAACCTTGTCTATCCCTTGATTTTTAAGATTTAGCACAATATCATCAATTTTTTCAATTGCGCCTTTTCCAAAATAAACATGTGATTTGCACAAAATTTCATTAACTTGATTAATATTAATCCCGTTTTCCCACATAATACACTCCTTTTTTTAATTTGTGATATTATATTCTAGCATTTTTTTTGAAAAATAAAATCCAAAATTAAAATTATTTTTCTATCATTTTGACAGAAAGTTCAACTTTGTCTTTAAATGCATTGTTTATGGCATTTTGAAGTTCAATATCGGGATTAACCCAAAGTCTTTTGCTTGTTAAAATTTGAACACGTTTGTTATCCCCTATTGTGTCAGGGTCCTCAAAATCAATCACAACTGGGCTTTGACCTGAATGTTTTGCTAAAAGTTCTTTTAAATATTCATTTTCTTCAAATTCAAGCTTCTTTAACATTTTAATTGTCATTAAGCTAACATCTTGAATTGGGCGAACTTCATTTACAGCAATTGTAACTTCTCCTTCATCATCCCTTTTTGTGACTTTACCTGTTAATATAACCTTTTCATCATTTGCCAAAATTTGCCCGTATTGTTCAGTTACTTTTGGAAATGAAATAAACTCAACTCTTGCACCTGATAAATCTTCAATCATACCGATTTTTAAAATTTTAGAAGGATCTTTTCTTGTGGGTTTTGATACCACTTTGGACAAAAGCCCGCACAAAGTCACCACTTTATCTTTTTCAGGGGCTTGTATAATTTCTGAAATTGTATCTGTGGTTAAATATTTAATTTTATTTTTAATGCTTGATAGAGGGTGACTTGTAACATAAATACCCATAAGGTCATGCTCAAACTGTTGAATTTCCGTATCTTTATACTCATCATCCGAGCTGCCCAAAAGTTCAAAAGTTGGAATGCCAATATCCTGCGCATCAAGCCCAACACTTGCAAAAAGGTTAACTTGCCCTGTTTTTTTACTTGCTTTCTTTTGAACAACGTCTTTATTTATTCTCTCAAGGTTTTCGATAAGCTGTTTTCTGGATTTTTCAATCCCTGAAAATGCGCCCACTTTAATAAGAGCTTCAAGAGTTAACTTGTTGACCCCCCTACCTTCCATTCTCTCGCAATAATCGTATAAAGATTCAAATTCTTTTTCTTTTCTCAACTCCATAATTTCTTCAACAACCTGCCTGCCGACATTTTTAATTGAAGCAAGCCCAAATCTTATATTTTTGCCATCGGGCGTAAAGTCTGCATTGGATTTATTGATATCGGGGGGCAAAACTTCAATTCCCATTGCCTGACATTGAAGAATATAAGCTTGTGTTTTTTCTTGATTATTAGCCTGTGATGTCAAACTTGCCGCCATCCACTCAACAGGATAATGCGCTTTTAGATATGCCGTTTGATAAGCTACAAAAGCATATGCCGAGGAGTGAGCTTTGTTAAAGCAATATTTTGCAAAAGCCTCTATTTGTTCAAATAAATGCACGGCGGCGTCTTCTGTCATTCCGTTTTTCACAGCCGCTGCCACAAAAATCCCTTTTTGCTCAGCCATTTGTTGAAGTTTTTTCTTACCCATCATACGGCGCACCATATCCGCACCGCCAAGTGAATAATTTGCAAGGGTTTGGAAAATTTGCATAATCTGCTCTTGGTACAAAATTGTGCCGTAGGTATCTTTTAAAATAGGCTCTAATAAAGGGTGAGCGTATTCAATTTTTTGTCTTCCGTGTTTTCTATCCACAAAATCGTCCACCATGCCTGCTTCTAAAGGCCCCGGACGGAAAAGCGCAACAAGAGCGCCCAAATCTTCAAATACTGTGGGTTTTAATTTTTTAACCAAGCGTTTCATCCCCGGAGATTCAAGCTGAAAGACAGTGTCTGTTTCCCCACGGCTTAAAAGTTCAAAAGTTTTTTTATCATCAAGCGGAATATTGTTAATATCAACTTCTTCCCCCGTTTTTGCCTTTACCATATCAAGGCAATCCCTTATAATGGTTAAGTTTTCAAGACCAAGGAAGTCCATTTTCAAAAGCCCGATTTTTTCAATTCCTGCCATTGGATATTGGGTTGTAGTTGATTTTTCTTTTGAAAGAGCAATCGGAATAATGTCGCTCATTGGTTTTGGCGCAATAATAACACCCGCTGCGTGCGTACCCACTTGGTTTTTCAACCCTTCCAAATTCAAAGATTCATCAATCAGTTTTTTTGCTTCAGGGTTTGAATCGTATAATTTTCTAAACTCCGTTCCTTCAACAAGCGCATCTTTTAATTTTGTCCCGGGGACAGAAGGAATATAACTTGCCCAAGTGTTGCTTGTTGTAAAATCAATATCATAAACACGGTTTACCGCCTTGAGTGCCGCTTTTGCCGCAAGTGTGCCGAAAGTTATAATTTGGCAAACATGATCTGCGCCCCATTTTTTTGAAACATAATCAATAACTTCGCCCCTTCTGCGCTTACAAAAGTCAATATCTATATCGGGCATTGAAATACGTTCAGGGTTTAAAAATCTTTCAAACAAGAGATTGTGCTGAATCGGGTCAAGTTCCGTTATACCAAGAGAATAAGCAACAATACTTCCGGCGGCAGAACCTCTCCCCGGGCCAACCGGAATGTTGTTTTCTTTTGCCCAGTTAATAAAATCCCACGTCAGCAAAAAGTAAGCAGGAAAGCCCATTTTAAAAATAACGCTTTTTTCATACTCGTATCTTTCAACAATTGAATTTGGAATTGGGCTTCCATATCTTTTTTCTAAACCTTGTCTGCAAAGTTTATCGAAATATTCTTCCTCTGTTAAACCGTCAGGACAAGGGTATTTTGGCAAGTATTCTTTTGTTTTGCCAAATTCCAATTTGTCCATTTGAAAATCTATTTTATCCGCAATTTCAACCGTGGTTTCAATACATTTGTTGAAATAATCTTCATCCATCCAATTAAATGCGCTTCTTAATTCTTCTACCGTTTTAACGTAAAACTCATTTACTGAAAATTTAAAGCGATTTGGGTCAACTTTAGAAGATTTTGTTTGTTCACAAAGCAGGGTATCATGCCAGAGCGCATCTTGCGCCCTTAAATAGTGAGAATCGTTTGTAATGACGGTTTTGATGTTGTATTTTTCTGCCATTTTCATCAAAAACGGATTGGACGCTTTTTGTTCTTTAAGCCCATGGTCTTGAAGCTCAATATAATAATCTTCCCCAAACAAATTTTTGTAATATTTAACTTTTTCTTCCGCTTTTTCTTCATATCCGTCAAGAAAATTTTTCGCAACTTCCCCTTGAATGCAGGCAGAAAGACAAATAACGTCTTTTGAATACTTTTCTAAAAGCTCATGGTTTATACGGGGTTTATAATAATACGCTTGTGTACAGGCAATTGAATTTAATTTACATAAATTGTGGTAGCCGTTTTGATTTTTAGCAAGCAAAATAAGGTGAAATCTTGTTTTTTTGGTTTCATCCCCGATGACATCCCCTTCACAGATATAAAATTCGCACCCGATAATGGGTTTAACTGCTTCAATTTTTTTCTTAAACTCTTGTTCTTCTTCACTTAACATGTGAGATAAAAGTTCATTTTTTGCAATGAACATATCCGCACAGCCAAACATAACACCATGGTCTGTAATTGCAACTGCCGGCATGTCATTTTGGGCTGCAAATTTATATAAATCGGGAATTTTTATTGCCCCGTCCAAAAGACTGTATTCTGTATGAAGATGCAAAGGAACGTATTTCATAACAAAAATCTAACATAAAAAATAATCATTTTGTGGGAATTTTAACTAATATTAATAAAAATATGATATAATCCCACTTAAAAGGGGTAAGCTTTGACTAAAAAATTAAATATAGCATTTATTTGGCATTTTCACCAACCTGTGTATCAAGAAAAATACACAGAAGACTTTGTTATGCCGTGGGTTAGGCTTCATGCCACCAAAGATTACCTTGATATGCTTTTGAGATGTGGAGAGCACAAAAATTTAAAATTAAATTTTAATATTTCTCCCACCCTTTTATATTCTATTCAACAATACACAAAAGGCACAACCGACCTGCACTGCAAACTTTTAGTCACAAAAGACAGAAAATTAAGTGAAATGGATAAAAACTTTATCCTTCAATATTTTTTTGATGTCAATTATTCTACCATGATTTTAAAAAGGGAGTATTATTCAGAACTTTATAATAAAAGATACTCAAAAGAAGATATTTCAATTAATGATTTTAGCGAACAAGAATATTTTGATATTGTGGCAAATTATACCTTATGCTGGATAGATGAAAAATTTTATTCTTTTTATCCGGAATTAGAGGCACTTTCCCTAAAACAAAAAAATTACACCTTTGAAGACAGGTTAAAAATTCATGAAATTCAAACCGATATAATTAAACAAATCATACCAGCTTATAAAAAATATCAAGATGATAACAAAATTGAAATTTCAACAAGCCCGTTTTATCACCCGATTGTGCCTTTATTGCTTGATATAAATGAAACAAACTACAACTACAGCGAAAATTTGCCTGAAAAAAGTCCGCTTCTTGCAAAAGATGCAAAAGAGCAAACTCAAAGAGCGCTTGATTATTTTGAAAAAGTTTTTGGAAAAAAACCACAAGGAGTTTGGCTGCCCGAGCACTGTATAAGTAAGAAAAGCATTGATATGCTAAACGACCTTGGGGTGAAGTGGACTGTGACAGATGAAGGAATTTTAGCTAATACCTTAGGCAGAGAATTTGCAAGAGATTTTGAAGGAAACTTAGAAGCGCCTTTTGACCTTTGTGTTCATTACGGTTTTGGTTCAAGAAAAAATATGCTCACGGTTGTATTTGCAGATTCGTTCTTTGCAAACCTTGTAGGATTTGGCTATGGCAATTATAACGGGGCTTTAGCAGCTAATGATTTTTATGAAAAAATAAAAACCATTCAAAGCAAACTTCAATTTTCACCAAAAGAAGACCACCTGTTAACAATTGCAATGGACGGTGAAAACTGCTGGGAAAGCTATCAAAATGACGGAAGCGAATTTTTAGACACCTTATATTCCTTAATTGAGGAAGATGAAACTCTTGAAACCGTTTTACTGTCTGAATTTACATCAAAAGCAAAGCCTGAAAAACTTGATTCTATTGCATCAGGAAGCTGGATTAACAGAAATTTTGACTTGTGGATTGGCGAACCAACCAAAAACCTTGCGTGGATTTATTTAAACAAAACAAGAAACGATTTTGAAAATCATTCAAAAGAATTAATTAAAAATGCCAAAACTCCAGAAGATGTAAAAGTTGTGGCAAGCAAAATTACAAAAGCAAAAGAAGAAATCTTTATTGCTGAAGGCTCAGATTGGTTCTGGTGGTACGGCGAACCAAATGAATCCTCTAATGACCATTTATTTGATTTTCTATTTAGAGCCCACCTAAAAAATACTTATGAATATTTGGGTATACCTTCTCCAAAACATTTGGATATTCCGCTTGCTTCCATTATCGGAAAGCCGATAAGACAGCCAAGAGGGCACATCACTCCTATTATTGACGGTGTATATGACCAAGACACTAATTTTTGGCTTGATGCGGGATATATCTTCCTGCCTGATTCGCCAACTTTTTCATCTAAAAAAACCATTAAAGGCATTTATTATGGTAACGATGATGACAATATCTACTTAAAATTTGAAATAAATAAAAACAATCTTTCAAATTCGGTTTATTTCATTAAAAATCAAGTATTTATTTATTTTAAACCCGAAAACCAAGATATTATAAACCCTGTCAGAGTTGCGTCAAGAACGGAAAATCTTTATCCTGTTTTAGAAAACCAATTCGGATATGAATTAAAATTTTCCTTCAACGAACATGAAATTATCCCGCCTCAGCTTTCCAAAGCAGGATATGGCGGCATGTGGCAATTACAGCTAATAAGAAAAGTAAGCTACGCATATAAAGACACAATTGAAATTGCAATTTCATTTGATGACCTTGGAATGACCCAAAAGGGCGACAGAGTGGAGTTTTGCATTATAACTGGTTCAAACGGCAATATAAACGAAGTTTACCCGCAGGATGTTTTCCTTAATTTGACCCGCTAAATTCTTCCAAAAGTTTATTGTGCACACCTTGAATAACCACATCATTGTTATATTTTAAGGCACGTTTTATCCCTTTTGATTTAATCATTTTTTTTATGCATTCAATGTCCCCGCAAACATAACAGCTTCTTCCAAAGGTTTTTGAATTTGGATTGATAATTAAATCTCCTTCATATAGGGTGATTTTAATTAATTCTTCTCTGTTTTTTAATGTTTGACATCCAATGCATTTTCTTGTTACTAAATTTTTCATATATTTGATGTATCACCAATCAGTTGTCATTCTTTTAATAATACTTTATAATACCGTTATAATGCAAGAGCGGTCTTAAATTTAATATATGTCTGACAAAATATCTTTAATAGAAAACTCAATTAGCGAATTAAACAAAATGTTTGAAATTAGCGCTATATCAAGCAATGCAATTGATATAGAAGATATGCTTTTAAAACTTTCAGATTTTTTATCTTCAAGCATAGAAACAGATGAAATTTATTTTTTTATTCTTGAAAAACAGATATTTAAAAGCATAAAAACAACCAAAACGCTTTCTTGCGACAGATATTTTGAATACGCAAACCCTGCTTTGTTTCAAATTTTTTCAGGCAGTGAACTTATAAAATTGCACGATGAAAACGGAAACAAGCTTTATACGGGCTTTTTTGAACAAACCAGACTTTCAGACCTCAACCTTAATTATGCAAGGGTATTTTTCAATAAAGAAGACCACACGCCCGCTTGCTTTTGCTTTATTGGCGGGGAAGAAAATAAAATTCAAAAAAATATTAAATTTTTAAACCGTGTTTTTGAATATATAGAGCCTGTTATTACAAAACTTTTACTTCAAAACGAACAAAACAAAAAACTTGAGGACTTGCAACAGTCTTTATACAATGTTTCCATTTTATATAATGTATCACAGGCAGTTAACTTTATTGATGACTTAAAAAGGCTTTTGTCCGTTATTTTATCTAAAGCAATAGACATTTTAGATGCGGAAAAAGGGTCTTTAATGCTTTATGATTATTCAACAAACACCCTTCAAGTTAAAGTTGTATACGGGCTTGAAGATAAAAAAATGGAAGAAAACATTAACACAGGGCTTGTTCAATGCTCTAAAATTAAAGTGGGCGAAGGAATTGCAGGAACAGTTTTTCTTGAGAAAAAAGCAATTATTTCAAATTTGGGAATTAATGACCCAAGATTTGTTGCCAAAAGTTCCCCCGCTAACGTACAATCACTTCTTTGTGTGCCTTTAATTACAAAAGGGGACGCAATTGGTGTTATTAACATTTCAAACAAAAAAAATGACATGCTCTTTAACCAAAAAGATTTAGAATTTATGACTTCTCTTGCAAACCAAGCAGCCATTGCAATAGACAATGCTAAATTATATGAACTTGCCACAAAAGACGGGCTGACCAAACTTTATATCAATCGCCATTTTAAAACTTTACTTGAAAATGAAATAAGGCGCTGTGCAAGATATAAACACAACATTTCATTGATTATGCTTGATATTGACGATTTCAAACAAATAAATGACACCTACGGTCACATAACGGGCGATCAGATTTTAAGAGAAGTGGGCAACCAAATAAACACAGGAATTAGAAAAATTGATATTGCGGCAAGATACGGGGGTGAAGAATTTGTTATTTTACTTCCTGAAACCACCTCTGAAGGCGCCGCTATTATTGCAGAGAGATTGAGAAAAAATATAGAAAAAATAAATATTAAAACAAATGACGGAAAATTTGTTCAAACAAGCGTTTCAATTGGCATAAGCCAATTTCCAAAAGATGCGGACAATATGCAAGATTTAATTGATATGGCAGACAAAGCACTTTACCACTCTAAGAAAAACGGCAAAAACCTTGTTTCTATTTATACAAAAAATGAATTTATAGAAATCTCAAAAGAAAACAATTAATCGCACATTTTGGCTTTAATGTTTTGCAATTTTTCAAAAAGCTTGAATTCTTCATCTGTTATTTTTTCCGGAAAAACAACATTAATTTTTACATATATGTGAAAATTTTCTTCAATGTCAAGTTGTATTTTATCTCCATTTTTAGATAGTTTTGGCACAAGAAATTTATAAAGCCCATAATTTGGAATATTAATTTCAAACTCTTTTCCTAAAATTACATCGTATAGAAAAACATTGAGAGGAATAAAAGGGGTGCCATTTTCATAAAAAATTTTGCAGGGGGCTTCTATTTTGATTTTTAAAAATAAATTTTTATCATAAAGAGCGCTTGAATTTATTTTACAAACGTATATCAATTCATTATTTTGAACATTCTGTGGAATTTGAACTTCAATTTTTTTTAACTCTTTTTTCTCGCCTTCCCCTTTGCAAAATCCACAGGGCAGGTTCCCTAAAAACTTGCGCCCCATACATTTTGGGCAAAGTTTTGTATTTAAAATGTTCACCACCCTTGTTGTGCCTGTTTGTTTTTCTTCTTCCGTTATTTTAATTTCTTTTATAACAGAATTTTCATCAGGGTGAATTTTTTTGATTTTTTCTGTTTTTATGGAAGCGGCTAAAAGAATATCATAATTTTTCCTTCGTTCTTCATCCAAAAGGGTCTTATAGGCTGTATTTATAAGTTTAAATTGAACATCAGCCCCTTTTGATTTATTAATATCGGGATGATAGAGCCTCACCATTTTTTTATATGCGAGTTTAATTTCATTTGTACTTGCACATTTTGGCACATCTAAAATTTCATATAAATTTTTTATTCCATTTTCCATAATTGTTTTTATATTTAATGAAAATGAAAGAAAAAACAATTGATAAAAAAGGTTAATTTAAAATATAGGTATACCCTTTAATGAATTCTTTAATACCATATAATTTAGAAATTGAATTTGTTTCGATATAGAACCTCAAAAGCGGCTCTGTGCCAGATTTTCTAACTAAAATTTTTGTTACGTTATCTTCAAGGTGTAATTTAACCCCGTCTATTGTAGTTTTATTTACAATTTTTTGAGATGCAAACTGTTCTTCCCTAAAAACACGCTCAAGTAATTCTTCTTTTTTCAATTCATCGGTTAGTTTAACATCCACTCTATCTTGAAAAAATTCCACACCCGCAAATTCAATAATCTCTTTTGACAGCTGTTTTAAGGTTTTATTTGTTTTTGCAAGCATTTCAATTATAAGTAAATTGGCATAAATGCCGTCTTTCTCTGAAATATGCCCGCCTGTAGACAAGCCGCCTGAATCTTCCCCGCCTAAAATGGTTTTATTCATTCTCATTTCAGCCCCAATCCATTTAAAGCCAACGGGGGTTTCTATTACCCTTACGTTTAATTTTTCCGCTACAACATCCACAAGTTGACTTACGCCGGTTGTTTTAA
Source organism: uncultured Gammaproteobacteria bacterium (assembly GCA_964467625.1). Lineage (GTDB taxonomy): Bacteria > Cyanobacteriota > Vampirovibrionia > Gastranaerophilales > Gastranaerophilaceae > Galligastranaerophilus_A. The sequence goes on from CAYXRM010000001.1 coordinate 143,608, forward strand.
TAAGGGCACCTTCCATGTTTTTTTCTTTTAAATATTTAAGCAAAATCGCCATTATAATATTTGGAGAAACCCAGTTGCCATCCTCATCCAAAACGCCGTATCTGTCAGCATCCCCGTCATTTGCAACTGTGATGTATCCTTCTTTTGAGTGTTTCATAAAACTTTTTTTGGGTTCAGGCAAAAAACCACCGAAGTTTGGATCATATTTATTATTATAAATTTCAAAATCAATACCCTCTTGTTTTAAAATTTCATCAAAATATCCGATAGAAGCGCTAAATAAACCGTCATATATAATTTTTGGCGGATTGTTTCTAATTGCTTCAAAATCAATCAGGGTTTTTATTCCTTTATAATATTCTTCAAAAAAATCTTTTTTAACAATAGAGCCGTCTTTTTTTTCTAGTGTAAAAATTTTATCTTCAATAATTTCTTCAATTTTTCTTGTAATATCAGAAGTTGCAGGGCCACCATAATTTGGAATAAATTTAATTCCAAGATATTCACTTGGATTATGTGAAGCCGTAAACATAATGGCACCTGAAGAATTGGGAACATTTTTAGCAGCATATGCAATCACAGGCGTGGGAACAACTCTATTAGACAACATAACATCAAACCCCAATTCTGCCAAAATGTTTGCAGAAAACTTTGCATACTTATCGGCATTTAATCTCGGGTCATAGCCTATTATCACAACTCCTTCTTTTAAATATTCGGCAATTGCCCTTGTGATTGTTTTCACCGTATTTTCGGTAAAATCTTTACCCATAACTCCTCTAAAGCCGTCTGTTCCGAATTTAATTTTGTTGTTCATTTTTTTACCTGTTTAAATTACAATACTATATATGAATAATTATATTAAAAAAATATTATATTTAGGACCCGAAGGTACAAATACGCAATTTGCAGCAGCTCTTTTTTATGAAAAATTGGGTCTTAACGCTGAATATATACCAATTTCCACCATTACAAAAGCAATTGAAATTTTAGATGAAGAAAAAGACGACACCTGCGCCATTTTACCAATTGAAAATTCAATAGAAGGGGTCGTGAGAGAAACAATTGATAACCTTGTTAAAACAAAATCGGAAATTTTTATTCAAGCCGAACTTTCTATGCCCATTTGTCACTGTTTAATTTCAAAAGGCACAAAAGAGCAAATTAAAACAATTGTTTCAATTACTCAAGCGCTTGCACAATGTAAAAATTACATTGCACATAATTTTGATAAAAATATTCAAACCCTTTTATACACCTCTACTTCCGCTGCGGCAAAATTTGTTGCCTCAAAAGATGAAACTTATGCCGCCATTGCATCTGAGCTTTGCGCAAGGCTGTATGGGCTTAATATTATTGAAAAAGGGATAAACGATGTCAAAGATAACAAAACCCGCTTTGTTTTGCTTGCTAAAAAAAATTTGAAATCTTTCCCAAAAACAAGAACCTCTATTGCCTTTACAACCGAAAACAAGTCAGGTGCCTTGCTTAAAGTTTTAGAAGTTTTAAAAAAATATGATTTAAATTGCATTTATTTAGAATCAAGACCCTCAAAAAAGAAAATTGGGGAATATATTTTTTATGCCGATATTGATAAAGGGGTTTATGATATGATTGATGCAATTTATGAAATAGATGAAATTTGCACATACAGAAGGCTTTTAGGTTCATATCCTTCATTTTCTTGAAAAAAAAGAAACTTTTAAATTTCTTTTTCGTCTTATCTTATGAGAAGTGATGAAAAGGAAGAAATATGGAAAAAGCAATGGATGATAGAGAATTAAATTTTGATTTCATAGAATCTCTTGAAGGGGAAAATGAAGAAATCAGAACTTTTAATAACGTGATGAATAAAGATGAAATTTTGCAAACTTATTTAAAAGAAATTGGCAAAATTAAACTTTTAAATAAAAAATCTGAAATACAAACAGGAAAAATTATTCGGGAAGGAACGGAAAAAGAAGCCATTATTGCCAAAAAGAAACTCATTCAAGCAAATTTAAGGCTTGTTGTATCTATCGCCAAAAAATACACAGGGCAAGGAATTTTGTTTATGGATTTAGTGCAAGAGGGTTCTTTGGGGCTAATAAAAGCGGCAGAAAAATTTGATTATACAAAGGGATTTAAATTTTCCACATATGCCACATGGTGGATAAAACAAACAATTATAAGAGCAATTGCCAATAATTCCCGCTCAATTAGAATTCCTGTTCATATGAGCGATAAAATAAGAAATTTAAAAAAAGCAACAATACAACTAAGTGTTTCTTTAGGGCGAGAGCCTGCGGATTTTGAACTTGCCCAATATTTAAAAACAGGAGAAAAACAAATTAAGCAAATAAAAAACTCTATGATAAAAGAGCCAATTAGCCTGTTTACACCCGTTGCACAAGATTTATGCATTGAAGATTACATTAAAGATGAAAGCGAAAATACCCCTGAAAATATGACTGAAACAAAATTTTTAAAAGAATATGTGGATGATTTAATGAAGGTTTTAACAAACAGAGAAAAATTCATTCTTTTAAATAGGTTCGGAATAGGGGAAAGACGCCCAAGGACTCTTGAAGATTTGGGCAAAATTTTAGGGTTTTCAAAAGAAAGAATAAGACAAATCGAGGGGGAAGCAATCCGAAAATTAAGAAAACACAAAAAATTAAATGAGCTTAAAGAATACATATCATAAATCAAAGAGGGGGTAAAATTTGCCCCTTATTTTTTCAATGTTAAATTTTGTCCTTTTTTTAAAAAAACTGATAGAATTAAATATTATGGCAAATGTTGTTTTAATTACAAAAAATGAAAATTTAAAAAACGGTTTTAAAAATTTAAACACAAAATTTTTTGAATTTTATAGCGAAGAAATTTTTGAAGAAAAATTTGACGCCGTTGTGCTTGATTATGAAATTGAAAATTCAAAAATAATTTTAATGGAGCTGACGACTAAAAATCTTACAAAAGAGTATGAAATTTTTGTTTTGTGTGATAAGAACCATTTTAATGAATGCAAAAAGAGCGGGGTAAGAGCCTTTATTCAGCCTGTTGATTTTGATTTTTTGGAAAATGAAATTAATTTGTCTTATGAAAATAAATGTGCCACAAAAAACATTTTAAAAGAAAATTTAGAGCTTAAAAAAAATCTCTATCAAATAGACGCTCTGTACGGGGCAAGTTCAAAATTTGCAGGAACGCTTGATAAAACAAAACTTTGCGAGGTTATGTTTGAAACGCTTGAGAGAATTTTAAGTTTTGATATTGCTTCGGGGCTTTTTAGAGAAAACATAAAATGCGAAAAATTAAAATTTCAAATTCGCTCAATTAAAAAAACGGACGAAAAAACAAATTCTAATTTAATTAAAAGGCTTGCGCTGTCTGCAAAAAATGAAGGGCTTTTAAACATTAGACCGGACAGGTGCGAAATTGAAACCACAATTGAAACAAAGGCTTCTTATAAAAACGAATTTTACAATGCCGACCTTATAGATTTTGATAGCTTGACAGCCCCTATTGTCATTAAAGATAAATTTGAAGGAATTATTGAAATTTTCAGAAAAACTCCCTTCACAAAAGAAGATACGACTTGCTTTCAAGCGGTGGTACATCAGGTTTTAGCACCTTTAAGAAGCGCAATTTATACAGATGAAATTATAAGCGCAAACCTTGAACTTACAAAACTTGAAAAAATAAAATCTGAATTTGTATCTATCGTATCTCATGAACTAAGAACGCCACTGACTCCAATAAATAACGCATTGAACATTATTTTGTCTGAAGAAGGGGGCGCAATTGGCGAAGTTAATAAAAATTTTGCGCTTATGGCAAAAAGGAATGTTTCAAGACTGTCCGGCATTATTGAAGATTTACTTGATTTATCCAGAATGCAGACAGGCAAATTTGATTTTAAATTTAAAAAAAGCCCCATTTATAATTCTTTAGAACTTGCATATAACACATTTAAAAATCAAGCTCAAGAGAAAAAAATAAATTTCACATTCAATACAGAAAATAACCTGCCCGATGTTTATATTGACCCGCACAGAATAGATCAAATTTTATCAAATTTAATTACAAACGCACTTAAATTTACAAAAGAAAATGGCTCGATTTCAATTAGTGCAAAACTTATATCTTGTGTAGATAAGGAAATTTTAATTAATCCTGCCATAAAAAATTTTGACGGAAAATTTATTCAAATTTCCATTCAAGACACAGGAATTGGGATTGAAGAAGAAGATATTCCAAAAATTTTTGATAAATTTTCACAAATTGAAAATTCTCTTTCAAGAACCACAGGCGGTATCGGGCTTGGGCTTACGATTACAAAATATTTTATAGACACTCACCTTGGCGGAATTTTTGTTAACTCAGTTAAAAACGAGGGTTCAACTTTTAATGTTTTATTGCCCGTTTATACTGAATGCGGAGCATTTGAAACAGAATTAAATTTAAAAATTAAAAATGAACAAAACACAGCATTTTTTGCAATTGAAGAAAAAGGGCAGGAAGCTGAATTTTATGATTATTTGAAAAAGGCAAATATTTTAAAATTAACGCAAAATTCAAAAGAGGTGACCACTCGCTTAAACAATAAGTGCACCACAAAGGTTTTTATCCCCGAAATTGATAAAAATGTTTATGATTTTGTAAGTTCTGCAATTGAACAAGAAATAAACAAAAAAGAAAAAAAGTGTGATATAGTATTAACAAAAGCCTTTTACAAAAGCAAAAAGGATTAATTTGCCACACCCTTGAGGAGTATAATATGTCTAAAATTTTAATAGTTGATGATGAACAAGATATAACAGAAACCCTCTCTTTTATGCTGAAAGCAAAAGGGTTCGATGTTGTGACAGGCTCTGACGGGGAAGAAGGGCTTAAACTTGCAAAAGAAATTATGCCCGACCTTATTATTTTAGATGTTATGATGCCAAAAATTAACGGCTATAAAATTGCACGCCTTTTAAAATATGACAATAAATATAAACATATTCCAATTATTATGGTCACTGCCCGTGGACAAGACACCGACAAGTTAATCGGGGAAGAAACGGGGGCAGATATATACATTACCAAACCATTTGAATTTGAAGAAGTTTTAGATGCCGTAAACAAATTTTTGGGGGCTTAAAATATGGATTTAGTAACAAATAAAACCATAGATAAGCTTAAATATGATTTGGTGAGAAACAATATTATTACATTTGAAGATATTGAGCACGCTCAAGAGCTTGCGAATTCTCAAAATACAAACCTTGGGCAGGTTTTAATTAATTCTTCTTTAATTACGGAAGAAGAACTTTTAAAATTTTTGGAAGAAAAATTGCACATTCCTTTTGTTAACCTTGAAGATTATGAAATTGACAAAAAATGCCTTCAATACATTAACTACCATGAGGCAATAAGATACAAAATTTTGCCCTTGTTTGAAATTGAAGACACCCTGACCGTTATTATGGCAGACCCTTTGGATTTATTTGCAATTGACAAAATTATTGAAAGAACGGGAAAAACAATTGAACCTGTTTTGGGAAGCTATAATGTAATTTTGAAAAAAATTAACGAATACTATGACCTTAAGGGCAAAGTTCAAGATATTACAACAAAAGAACAGTCTAATTACAACTGGGTGGATGAACTTCATAAAGAAGATTTATCCGAAGAACACCTGCAAAATTTGTTCAGGGGAATGTTAACTCAAGCAATCAGCGAAGATGTTCATGAATTATTTTTTGAACACCTTCAAGATTCTCTCACGGTTAATTTCAAAAAAAATGACTCCACTTATTCAACAGGGGCACTGCCTTCTTTATTAATCAGCCCTTTTATTCAGATGTTGAAGGCTCTTTGCGCACTTGACCCCACAATTTCAGAAATTCCGCAGCTTGGAAAGTTAAATTTTAATGTAAACAATGTAAGCTTAACTGCAAGCATTTCCGCCTTTCCTACCATTTCAGGAGAGAGAATTTTATTAAAAATTTATCATCCCCCAAAACAAATTGAAGAAATTATTAAAGATAAAGAACAAATTGAAAAATTATCATCTGCCCTTTTAACCCCAGGGGTTGTGCTTATTTGCGGAAGTTCGCTTTCGGGGAAAACTCATCTTGTTTATTCTATTTTAAATAAACTTGTTCCTCAAAATAAAACAGCGATGACTTTAGAATCGATTGCAAAATATAAATTAAAAAATGTTTATCAATCTGAATTAAATGAATCTGTCGGTTTTAATTTAGATAAAGCAATGAGATATATAGAGTTCCAATCTCCTGATATTGTTTATTTTGAAGGAATTGCAACAAAAGAAGGGTTAGATTTTTTCACCTCTTTAACCTTGAAAAATAAAACTCTTATCACCGAATTTTTAGCAGACAATATGGATGAATTAAGAAGAAAATTTTCATACCCTGAATTTTCAATGTTTAAATCTGTAATTAGCTGCCTTATTTTTATACACAATAAAACAAGTGTAGAATTTTTTGATAAAGAAGCGCTTTCTAAATATTTGTTTTAAAAAAACCCGCACTAATAAGGCGGGCTTTTTTAAAATTAAAACCAAAAATTTATATATTTTCGCTTTCAAATTTTTTCATAAATTCAACAAGTGCACAAACCCCCTCTGTTGGCATAGCATTATAAATAGAAGCTCTCATACCGCCTACTGTTCTGTGCCCTTTTAATTGGACAAAACCCGCTTCCCCTGCTTCTTTTATGAATTTTTTATCCAATTCTTCATCTCCTGTTACAAAAGGAACATTCATCAAAGAGCGAGAATTCTTTTCAACTGTGCCTTTAAAGAGTTTTGAATTATCAAGAAAATCGTATAAAATTTTGGCTTTTTTCTCATTAATTTCTTTCATTTTGGAAAGTCCGCCCATTTTTTTCAACCATTTAAAGACAAGTCCGCAAATATAAATGCCATAAGCAGGCGGTGTGTTATATAAGCTGTCATTATCCGCATGGGTTTTATATTTGAGCATTGTAGGACACCAAGAAGGAAGGTCTTCCCTTATTAAATCTTCCCTTATAATTACAATTTGAACCCCTGCAGGCCCAACATTTTTTTGAACGCCCGCATAAATAAGCCCGTATTTTGTCACATCCACAGGTTCTGATAAGAAACAAGAGGACATATCAGAAACTAAAACTTTGCCTTTTGTATTTGGAAGGGTATGGAATTTTGTTCCATAAATTGTGTTATTTTCGCAAATATAAACATAATCTGCATTTTCATCAATCGGAAGGTCTGAACAATCCGGAATATATGAAAATGTTTTGTCTTCAGAAGTTGCAACTTTATTGATTTTGCCGTATTTTTGAGCTTCCGCATAAGCTTTTTTTGCCCATTGCCCCGTTACAATGTAATCTGCAACTCCATTTTTAAGAAGGTTAATTGGCACCATTGAAAATTGAAGATGTGCACCCCCTTGCAAAAATAAAACTTTATAGTTATCAGGAATATTCAATAATTCTCTTAAATCTTTTTCCGCTTCTTTTATAATGTTATCGTAAACCTTAGAGCGGTGGGACATTTCCATAACAGACATGCCTGAATTTTGATAATTCAACATCTCGTCTGCTGCAGTCTGTAAAACTTCAACAGGTAAAACCGCAGGCCCTGCCGAAAAATTATATACTCTTTTGTTTGTGTTTGCCATCTTAATTTCCCCTTCAATAACTTTTATTTTATTATAGTTTAAACAGTTTTAAATTATGCAAATTAATTCATCAATTTCTTTAATTGTTGCCCCTAAAACATTTTTTTGAATATCTGTGTATAAAATGTAGGGGTCTTTTAATTTGTTTTCTATGTCTGTTTTTAAAATTTTTAATTTATTTTTTACAATAAAATCAAATTGTTCTTTTTGTTCTTTATTTAAAATGTCTGAAATTGAAATACAAACTTTTGCATTATTCAACATATGCGCCTGATTTTTAAAATCAAAAAGGCAAATTGTTTCTTTCAAATATTTAAGCCCGAAGGGTGTGATTTTATATATTTTAGATAATTTGCCACCTTCTGACATGGTGGATGTAAATTCAACACAACCAAGCCCCTCAAGCCTTTTTAAGGCAGGATTAATTGCGCCTAAAGAAGGGCAGGAAAAAATAAAAAACATTTCTTCAATAAGTTTTTGAATTTTGTAAATTGTGCAATCGTATTTATTTAAAATATATAAAATTAAAAGTTCAAGCATATTATCCTTTTTGTTTTTATTCTATAATTAACTGGTTTAAAAATGCAAGGAATTTTTATGTCTGACAAAATTAATATAGCTGAAATTAAAAATATGGTTGAAGAAACACAATTAAAACATATTGCCTTTATTATGGACGGAAACAGGCGCTGGGCGAAAAATAGAGGTCTGCCTTCGGCTGTTGGGCACAAAATGGGAGTTGAAAGCCTTAAAAAAATTGTTAAGATTGCAGATAAATTTAATATTAAATATTTAACTATGTACGCTTTTTCAACAGAAAATTGGAACAGAAAAAAAGAAGAAGTGGATTTTTTAATGAATCTTCTTGCAACTACCCTGAAAAACGAACTGAATGAGCTTCATGGCAATAATGTCAAAATGAGTTTTATTGGTAATTTAGGGCAATTAAACCAAAATTTGCAAAATATTTTAAATGAAGCAGTTCAAACCACCAGAAATAATACTGGGGTTAACCTTCAAATTGCCATAAATTATGGCGGAAGGGATGAAATTGTTCACTGTGTAAATGAAATTTTAAAAACGGGAGTGAAAGAAATTACAGAAAAAGATTTTGAAAAATATTTATACACATCAAATTTTCCAGACCCTGACCTTTTGGTTAGAACAGGCGGGGAGCTTAGAATAAGTAATTATCTGTTATGGCAGATAGCATATTCAGAAATTTATGTTACGGAAAAATTTTGGCCCGAATTTGATGAGGCGGCACTTTGTGAAGCTATTTTGACATTTAAAAAAAGGCAGAGAAGATATGGAAAATAAAATTCAAATTGTGGTTGGAACCTCTAACCCTCATAAAATTAAAGAATTAAATGAAATTGCAAAAAATTCAAATGTGGAATTTATTCTTCCTGATTGCAAAAATTTTGACCCTGTTGAAAACGGGGAAACTTTTCTTGAAAATGCAGAAATCAAAGCAAAAGAAGTGAGCAAAATATCAGACGGAAAACTTTTTATAGCTGATGATTCAGGGCTTTGCGTTGAATTTTTAAATGGCGCCCCCGGAATTCATTCTGCAAGATATGAAAAAACTCCCGAGCTTAGAATTCAAAAATTGTTAAAAAATTTAAGAAACGCAAAAAACAGAAATGCCCATTTTGTTTGCTCTTTGTGTCTTGTAAATAAAGAAGGGGAAGTTTTACACACGGAAACTGCCAAAGTATATGGGCAAATTACCCATGAAGTCAAAGGGTGTGGCGGGTTTGGATATGACCCTGTATTTTTAGTAGATGGGTTAAATAAAACCATGGCAGAACTTACGGCAGATGAAAAAAATAATATATCTCATAGAGGACAAGCATTGAAACATATGTTACAATGGATTTATAATTCATACAATTAAAGGCTTATTATGGAAGAATTTGAAAACACTGAAAACAAAGGGCACCAAAGGTGGTATGATAAAGACCCTGTTTTAAAAGAGGCGCTTGAGCTTTTAAGACTGTCGGCTCCTAATGAACAAAAAGAAGCAAAAGAATACCTTTTAAAACTTCAAGAAGAAGTTGCAGGGGATGTTATTGAAAGGATTTATGACATTATTACAAAATATTCAAACAAAGGCAACAGGTGGTATGACAATGACCCTGTTATGTTAAGGGCGGTGGAATTATTAAGAGTGGCGCCCCCTGAAACACAAAGAATTGCAGCCTTAAAACTTTTAGATGCGCTTGAAAAGAAAAATGATTAATATGAACGATGTTCAAAACCAAAAAGATATAAGAAATATAGATATTCAAAAAGTCGGGGTGAAGGATGTTGAAATTCCTTTAATTATCCAAAGAAAATCCGACACATGCCAGACTGTATATGCAAAAGCCAAAATGAGCGTGGATTTGCCTAAGCAATTTAAAGGCACCCACATGTCAAGGTTTATTGAAGTTCTTGAAGAAGAAAGAACCAAAGGGCTTTTGGGGGTTGATATTAAAAAAATGCTGGATAAAATGCGCAAAAAATTAAACGCAAATTCGGCATATGCAAAATTTGATTTTAAATATTTTATTGAAAAAAAAGCACCAAAAAGCGGCTTAAAATCTTTAATGTGCTATGATTGCTTTTTTGAAGGAATTTATAATAATAACGATTATAAATTTTTCCTTGGCGCAAAAATCCCACTAACAACTTTGTGCCCCTGTTCAAAGGAAATTTCACAATATGGGGCGCACAACCAAAGAGCGCTTGTAAAAGTGAAAATTTCTTATTTAGAACATAACCACATTTGGCTTGAAGATTTAATTCAATCCATTGAAGCTTCCGGCTCAAGCGAATTATATTCCCTTTTAAAAAGACAAGATGAAAAAGCGGTTACAGAAGCGGCATATGAAAATCCAAAGTTTGTGGAAGATGTGATAAGAGATGTAGTTTTAAAATTACAATCAGACACAAATATCACCGATTATGAGGTGGAAATAGAGGCTATGGAATCTATCCACAACCATAACGCTTGGGCTTATCAGCGGAATTTCCGAAGTGCGGAGCAGAGCGGAGACACGTGGTAGCGAGGACATAGCGAAGCAGGAGCGCAGCGTTGCGAGCACTTGTCCGAGTGAAGGAAATTCCAAGAGGCGAAAAACCTAACAACCGCAGGTTAGACCCGCACATAAATTAATATTTTGTCCTGTTATTCCTTTTGCGTTTGATGAAATTAAATAAAGAACAAGATTTGCAACTTCAACAGGTTCTACAAACCTTCTTTGTGGAATAACATCAAGCGTTTCTTCTTTTTCGGCTTCATTTAAGGCACAGTCCGTTAAATTTCCTTCAACCCACCCTGGGGAAATTGAATTTATTGTAATATTATCTTTTGCAACTTCTAGCGCCAAAGATTTTGAAAAACCAAAAAATGCAGATTTTGAAGCCGCATAAAGACTTGCGTTTGCTTCTCCCACCACTCCTGAAATGGATGCAATATTTACAATTCTTCCAAATTTATTTTTTTTCATATCGGGAATAACAAGACCCGTCAAGTAATAATGTGACAAAAAATTTGTGTTAAATGTTTGAATAATTTCTTCCTCTGTCATTTTTTCAATAGGAGAATAATGATAAATTCCCGCATTATTTATTAAAATATCAATTGCACCAAACTCATTTTTTATATAATTGTAAAGATTTTTTACGCTTTCTAGAGAGGATAGGTCTGCTTGTTTATAATTTTTTAAACCATTTATTTCTCGCCTGCCTGTTTGAAACACTTCATATCCTTTATTTGCAAGGGTTTGAGCGATTATTTTACCAATTCCCGAGGATGAACCTGTAATTAAAACTTTTTGCATTTTTTGCACCTTTTACAATAAAAAAGAGATTAAATCTCTTTTTTTAAGCCGATTATAGCAGTATTTTAACAAAAAAATAGTATTATTCCTGTATTTTTAATAAAAAACTTGCCAAAAAGCAGAAAATTCAATATAATCAGACCTATATAGAAAGGGGTTCAAAATGAACAAAGAAGAATTAGTACAAGAAGTTGCTAAAAAAGCAAAAGTTACACAAAAAGAAGCAGTTGAAGTTTTAAACAGCTTTATCGAAACAGTACAAAAATCAGTTTCTAAAGGTCAAAAAGTTACATTAGTTGGCTTTGGTACTTTTGAAGCTCGCAAACGTGCTGCAAGAACAGGTCGCAACCCTCAAACAGGTAAAGAAATTAAAATTGCTGCAAAAACAGTTCCTGCTTTCTCAGCTGGTAAAAAATTCAAAGAACTTGTTAACAAAAAATAAGCTTCTTGAAAAAAGTTTAAAAAACCGCTTTGTTTTTACAATGCGGTTTTTTAATTTTTAAAGGGGGTTATAATTAATAAGACCCTGAAATAAATTCAGGGTGGCAGTTTTAGACTTTTTAGTATAAACTTTTTTTTATATAACTTCCTTTTTAAAATTATTCTATATTCAAAAACGTATGGGTTTGGGGAATGAGCCTTACATTTTGATATTTTGAATAAAATTTATCATAAATTTTTAAAAACGGGGTTTTAATATCTATTGGGGTTTTGGGCTGCAAAATTAAGGGGGCTGAATATTTTTTTACAATTGATATAATGCTATTTATTTCATCATCCTTAATATCTGCATTAAAAACCACTTTAACAAAAGCTTTGTCTTTGGCAATTTTTAAAAATTCTTCATTTTCAAAAAACCTGTTTTTTTCACTCCCTGCAGATTGAATTTTAATATCCATTGCAACTACATCAATTAAATCAATGATTTCAGCTAAATTTTTATACAATGTACCGTTTGTTTCTAAGTGAATTTTTTTATTCAGTTTATCTTTATACTCTATGAGAAATTCTTTTATAAATTCAACGCTCAACAAAGGTTCTCCGCCTGTCAGGCTTATTGTCGCCGCATTAAAAATTTTTATTTTATTAAAAAGTTCTTCTTTTGTGTATTCAACTGCCCCTGATATAAAATCTGTATCGCAAAAGGCACAATTTAAATTACACCCGACAAAGCGCACAAAAATTTGCTTTTGCCCGACATGTAAGCCTTCCCCTTGAATAGATTGAAAAATTTCTTTAATTTTTGCCATAAACTTATTTTAATTTATAATTTAAAAATTACAAACCCATTTGCTTTAAGATTATATTTCTTGCGCAGAGCGCTTCTTCTTTTGTTGCAGGTGGAATATCTTTTAGAGGATAATTAAGGTTTAAATTTTTATATTTTGAAATTGCCATATTGTGATAAGGCAAAATATCAAGCGCTTGGACATTTTTCAATTCAGATAGAAATTGCCCCAATTTTTCTAAATCTTCTTTTTTATCTGTTAAAGACGGCACAACCACATGCCTTATCCAAACGGGGGTATTTTTCTTTGACAAATATTTTGCAAAATTCAAAACATTTTTATTTGACATGCCTGTTAATTTTTTGTGCACATCATCATCAATATGCTTTATATCAAGCAAAATTAAATCTGTATATTTTATAAGTTCATCAAACTTTGAATTTTTCTCATCAAACAAAACCCCCGATGTATCAAGAGCTGTATGGATATTGGCTGTTTTAAATTTTTTAAATAATTCAATTAAAAAATCTATTTGTGCCAAAGGCTCCCCGCCTGTGACTGTTATGCCGCCTTTTGTAAATTCTTTTGTCTGTTGAAATTTTTCAAAAATTTCATCAACCCCAAAAAGTTTATTTTCACAAAAATTCCAAGTATCAGGATTATGGCAATAAAGGCACCTTAAGGGGCACCCTTGAAAAAACACAACAAACCTCACCCCTGGGCCATCCACCGTGCCAAATGTTTCAAATGAATGAATGTTTCCTTTTATATTTTGCATTTATTCTGCTATTTTATTGTGGAATGTTCTTGAGATAACATCGTCTTGTTGCTCTTTTGTTAATTTAATAAAATTAACCGCATACCCTGACACTCTAACTGTTAATTGAGGGTATTTTTCAGGATGTTTTTGGGCGTCAATTAGGGTTTCTCTGTTAAAAACATTCACATTGAGGTGGTGTCCGCCTTTTTCAACGTAGCCATCAAGTAAATTAATTAAATTTTCTTCCTGTTGAGTTGTCATATTTTTCTCCTATACACAAGTTTCACTGCAGCCACAATTAAGGTTAACGCATAAATCTCCCATAAATAATTCGTCTTTTCCAAGTGCGTTTGGAATTATGGAAAATGTGTTTGAAATGCCGTCTTGAGCATCGTTGAAGGGAAGTTTTGCAACAGAAGCCAAAGAGGCTACAGCGCCATTTTTATCCCTGCCCGACATTGGGTTTGCCCCCGGAGCAAGCGGAACCCCTTCTTTTCTGCCGTCTGGAGTATTACCTGTTTTTTTGCCGTAAACCACGTTTGATGTAATTGTCAAAATTGACATTGTGGGAATCGAATTTCTATAGGTGTGGTGTTTTCTTATCATATTCATAAATTTAGAAACAAGTTCTGACGCAATTAAATCCACTCTGTCATCGTTGTTACCGTATTTTGGATAATCCCCTTCAATTTCATAATCAACAACAATATTGTTTTCATCACGAATTGTTTTAACACGAGCATATTTAATTGCAGATAAAGAATCCGCCACAACTGAAAGTCCTGCAATTCCTGTTGCAAAATAGCGTTTTATATCTCTGTTATGAAGCGCCATTTGAGAGCGTTCATAACAGTATTTATCATGCATATAATGAATAACATTTAAAGTGTTTACATAAAGCCCCGCAAGCCACTCCAACATATCTTCATATCTTTCCATAACTTCATTAAAATCAAGATATTCTGATGTTATAGGGCGATATTTAGGGGCAATTTGTTCTTTTAATCTTTCATCCACCCCACCGTTAATTGCATACAATAAGCACTTTGCAAGGTTTGCTCTTGCGCCGAAAAATTGCATTTCTTCCCCTATTTTCATTGAAGAAACACAGCATGCAATAGCATAATCATCCCCATGGATTGGGCGCATAAGGTCGTCATTTTCATATTGGATTGAAGATGTTTTAATGGACATTTTTGCGCAAAATTCTTTAAAATTGCGGGGAAGATTTTTTGACCACAACACTGTCATGTTGGGTTCAGGCGCTGTGCCTAAATTTTCTAAAGTATGCAGATACCTAAAAGAATTTTTAGTGACAAGGCTTCTTCCGTCCACTCCCATACCGCCGATTGATTCTGTCACCCAAGTGGGGTCGCCTGAAAATAAAGAATTGTATTCAGGGGTTCTTGCAAATTTTACAAGTCTTAATTTCATAATAAAATGGTCTATTAACTCTTGCGCTTCACTTTCTGTAATTTTGCCTTCCCTTAAATCTTTTTCAATATAAATATCAAGGAAGGTAGAAGTTCTTCCAATACTCATAGCTGCGCCGTTTTGTTCTTTAACAGCGGCAAGATACCCAAAATACAACCATTGAACGGCTTCCTTTGCACAAGTTGCGGGCTTTCTTATATCAAAACCATACATATCGCCCATTTGTGCCATTTCATCAAGCGCTCTTATCTGCTCCATTAATTCTTCTTTTAATTGAATTTTATCAGCCGTCATCTCCCCTGCAATTGAAGCGTGCTGTTCTTTTTTATCTTCGATTAATCTATCTATTCCATAGAGCGCAACACGTCTATAATCCCCAATAATTCTTCCTCTGCCGTATGCATCGGGAAGCCCAGTTAAAATTGCCGCATGACGTGCTTTTTTCATCTCGGGGGTATATGCGTCAAAAACCCCTTGATTATGAGTTTTTCTGTATTTTGTAAAAATTTCTTTAACTTCATCGTCTACTTCATATCCATAACTTTTACATGCACTCTCAGCCATTCTTATCCCGCCGAATGGTTGAAGTGAGCGTTTTAGAGGAACATCTGTCTGCAGGCCCACAATTTTTTCAAGATTTTTATCAATATAGCCTGCACTATGCGATGTTATTTGAGATACAATTTTTGTATCCATATCAAGCACGCCGCCGTTTTTTCTTTCTTGTTCAAATAAAATTAAACATTTTCTCCAAAGTTCTTTTGTATTTTCTGTGGGAGAAGATAAAAAGGAATAGTCCCCTTTGTATTCCGTATAATTTTTTTGAATAAAATCTCTAACATTAATTTCTTTTTGCCATTTTCCTGAATTAAATCCATTTGGTGAGCATACATTCATTTAGTTAACGCTTCCTTTTCTTTAAAAACAATACCAATTCAAGCGTAGCATAATTAAATATTAAAGTAAAATTTATTGAGTTTTATTATTAACAATATTAATAACAAATGAACATTTTTGTTTTGTTTTCGTTATATTAAATGTGAGGGATAAAAAATGAACAACGAATGTAAAAAATTTGAAGGTTTATTTGTTTTTGCAAGTAAAGAAGATTTGGAAAAACATCTTGAAACTTGTGAAGACTGCAAAAAAGAGAAAGAATATTTTGATAAAATTTCCAAAATGATACAAAAGGCAAAGCCTTTATATTTTAAAAAACAAAAAGAAAAAAAACTTACCGCAAAAGTGGCTTGTTGTTTATGTTTAGCGGTTTTATCGGGCGGGGTGTTTTCCGTCATGAATTATGGTACGGCACTTGTTGAAACAATTAAATATGGACAAACTCTTTGCGCTGAAGACTTTGGATTTCCCGTTGATTCTTACGGGTTAATTATGGTGAGTGAATGAATTTTAGAGATATATTCAAACAGAACAACAAAAATATTAAAAAAATAATAAAATCTATCACAAATGAGGAAAATGAAGACCTTGAACAAGAGGTTTATATTAGAGTTTTAAAAAATTCCGACAGATACAAAGAAAAGGGAAATTTTAAAGCTTGGATAAACACAATTACAAGAAATATCTCTATTGATTACCTTAAATCCGCAAGAAAAAAGCATGAAACCCTTGCCATAGAAGAAGAATATTTTTGTACCGTTAAAGATAAAGGCTCTACGCCTGAATTAAGGCTAATTAAAAATGAACAAGAGGAGAGAATTTTAAACGAAATAAACAAATTAAGTCCAAAGTTAAAAGATGTGATTATTTATACAGAGTTTTACAATCTTTCTTATGAAGAATGTGCCAAAAAACTAAAATGTCCGCTTGGCACAATAAAATCAAGAGTTTTTAATGCAAAAAGACAGCTTGCGGAAAAATTAAACGATTTACTTTAAAAAAGGAATTTTTAAATGAAAAAAATAATTTTATTAACTTTATTAATATTTGGAACTTTTACACCCACATTTGCACAAGGTTTTCAACAAAACGACCTGCACAATTTTTTTGCCCGCATTGAACAAGGGAAAAACCAAAAACGTCCCGATAATGCAGAAGAACAAAAAAGAAAACAAGAATTTGAACAACGGCTTCAATTAACAGAGGAGCAAAAAATTAAAGCAAGGAAACTAAGACAACAGGGAAGGGAAGAAATACGCCCTCTTATGCAGGCTGCTTACGCAAAATTTGAAGAATTAAGAGCCGCTTCCACTGCTCATGCTCCCAAGGAAGAAACTGAAAAAATCAAAAGTGACATTCTTATGTTAAACAGAAAAATCCATGAACAAAAAATAAAAAATATGAAAGCTTTTGAAGAAATTTTAACCAAGCCTCAGCTTGAAGAACTTGAAAAAATGAAACAAGAGGGAAGAAAACAATTTGATAAAGAACATGGCAAAAAATTTTAATTCTTTAAATTTAATATTATTTTATAAAAAATTTTAACTTCGTCTTCCGTTGAATTTTCTAAAATTTCTGTTATTTCTTTTATTAATTTGGTTTTGTTTGGAAAATAATTTTCATCAAACATATCGGCAACTTTTATGCCAAAAATTTCTGAGGCTTTAACAACCAAACTCAAAGAAGGGCTTGTTTTTCCGCATTCAATTCTGCTTAGGTGTTTAGGGTCAATTTCAAGTAATTCGGAAAACTTTTCTTGCGTATATGCTTTCTGTTTTCTTAATTTTTTTAATTTGCCGCCCAAAAATTTTATCATTTCGTTTTTCATTTTTTGATTATCCCAATATAATAATTATTCAGAAACCGTATTTTATATCACTTTTTATTGACATTTTATGTTATTTTTTATAGAATTAACTCATATTTTCACAAAAAAAGTTATATTATATATCACTAAATTGGCAATATTATGAAAAAAGTATCAATTATTATCCCCGTATATAATCAAGAAAATTTTTTAGGCTCTGCAATAAATTCAGCTTTAAAACAAACTTATTCCAATCTTGAAATTATAATTATAAATGACGGCTCTTGTGATAATAGCGCATTGGTGGCAAACGATTTTTTAAAAAACAATCCCGATAAAATTAAATTTTTTAATTTTGAAAAAAATCAAGGGGTGGTTACCGCAAGAAATTTTGGGATTGAAAATGCAGAAGGGGAATATATTCTTCCATTAGACGGAGATGATGTTATTGAGCCAACCTATGTAGAGGAGAGCGTTAATATATTAAACAACAACCCTGAAATTGGGATTGTATATTCTTGCGCAAGGCTTTTTGGCAAAAAAAACAAGCCTTGGGTTTTGCCTTTGCCTGTTTTAGATAACATTCTTTATAGCAATTGTATTTTTGCATGTGCGCTTTTTAGAAAAAATGATTTTATAAAAGCCGGAAAATATGATAAACAGTTTAACGAAGGGTATGAAGATTGGGATTTGTGGCTTTCTTTTTTTGAATTGGGGCTAAAACCCTATAGAATAGATAAAGTTTTATTTAATTACAGACAACACATTAAAGAAAGCAGAAACGATTATGCAATTTTAAAACAGAAAGAAATTAACCGCAAAATTTTTAACAAGCATATAAATTTATATTTGCAGAGCACCAGTTTTTATGAAAAGATATATCCTTCTTATGGTGTTTGTTTGCACAAAAAAATTAAAAAATATAAAACTTTATTCAACCTGTTTCTTTTATTGAGTTTAATTGAATTTTTACTTTTAAAAATAGCTATTTGGGGAATTTAAAAAATGAAAATTAAATTCCCTTTTATTTCTGCTTATTTTAAACGAAAAAAAGAAAATTTAATAAAATCACTATCTTTTGATTATTTATCTGCGTTTGATTTTGAACTTACGTATAAAGCTTATAAAAAATATGTTTTGGATGTTGATAAAAACATTCCCGAATTTATTGAATTTGAAAACTATGAAAACCCAAAAATCAGTATTATTATTCCTGTTTTTAACCAATATGAATTAACGCTTAGGTGCCTAAATACAATTAAAAAGACAAAAACCCCGTATGAAATTATTCTTGTGGACGATTGTTCATCTGATAAAACTTGCGAGATTGAAAATTACATAAAAGGGATTAAGGTTATAAGAAATAAAGTCAATCTTGGGTATTTAAAAAATAATAATCTTGCAATAAATTATGCCAAGGGTGAATATATTTATCTTTTAAATAATGATACTTATTTATTTGAAGGTGCAATTGATGAGCTTTTTTATGTTTTAGAAAATGATAAAACCGTTGGTGCATGCGGGTCTAAGCTTATTTTTCCAAACGGAAAACTACAAAGTGCAGGTTCAAAAATTTACAAAAACGGGTACACATTTCCAAGGGGGTATTTGGAAAACCCTTTGTGTGAAAAGTTTAACCAATTAACTGAGGTAGATTTTTGCTGTGGTGCAAGTTTAATGATAAGAAAAAATCTTTATTTGAAGCTTGGTGGTTTTGATGAATTATTTTTGCCTGCCTATTATGAAGAAACCGACTTGTGCAAAAGAATAACAGAAGCAGGGTTTAAGGTTGTGTATCAGCCAAAATCCGAACTTATTCACTACACTTCTCAGTCTTTTGGGTCTGTTGGAGATAAATTAATTAAAACAAACAAAAAGAAATTTTATAAAAAGTGGAAAGGGCGACTTTAAATTTATATAAGTTCATTTTGAAGTTTATTCATAAGGTCAACTGCTGGTTTAAAATCCGGATTTAGAGTAAGCGCTTTTTTGACTTCATAAAAAGCTTCTTTTTTATTGTTTTTATTATCTTGCACAATTGCCGAATAATAATAGTATTTTGGGTTCATATCATCTGAAAATAAAAGAATAAAAACAATTTTTTCTAAATTGTTAAAATTTTTCTTATTATATTCTGTTTCAAAAAAAATATCGTAGCTGTTTTCATTTAATAAATTGATTGCAAGGGATTTTTTTGCATATTCCTCTTTATCTTCATTGTTTGAAAAAAGTTCATTTGCAATTTTATAATATTCATAATATGCAACTTTGTCTATTTGTTCTTTTTGTTTATTTAATTTGACAAATTTTTTATCGTTTGGCTGATAATGTTCAAGTGCAATTATAGATTTTAAAAGAGCTTCATTTTTTAATTCGGTTTTAGTTAATTTTTTATACCTTTCGTATGCTTTTTTGTAATTTCCTTCAATAAAATCACAGTCTGCAAGCCCCATTAAAGTCAAATTAAAATTTTTGTTTTGTTTATAACTTAAAAGAAAATCTTCTTTTGCCCCTTTTAAATTCCCTGTGGAGAGTTTTGCCATAGCTTGAAGGGTTAAAATTTTCGGATTGTTTTTATAAAAATTTAAAATATTTTGAGTTTCTTTTAAAACTTTATAGTAATTTCCTTCAAGATAATACGCATAGAGCTGATAAAATTTCTTATCGGAATCATTTGAAACAAGGTTAACAAGCGCTTTTTGTTTTAAGATTTTAAATTTGTTTGTAAAATATATTGAAACTGTATTTTCATTTTCTTCAATATATTTTAGGGTTTCTTTATATTTTTTTGTTTGAAGAAGAATTTTTCCTTTTAAATATTTAAAATTTGAATTTTTTTCGTTTTTGTCAATGGCTTTATTTATATAAATTAAAGCCTGATTATACTGTTTACATTCATACATGCTAAGCGCCATAATATAATTTGCATAATCTGAATTTTCAAGAAGATTTGTTTTTTTAATTAAGTTAAATGCCACCTCTTCCGGCGCATTGTTGTAATAAATTGAACTGTACGCTTTTACAAGATAATTTTCTTCATCTTCCGATAATTGATAAGAAGGTTTATAGCTTTGACTTAAAATATTTATTTGATTTTGAAGCACATTTTGACCTTCAATTTTTGAAACTGCTTTATCTCCAAGAGTAAAAAAACCATATTCGTAAAGCTTTTTTGAAAGCATTAAAAGAGAAATTTTACTGTTTAAAATGTCTACTGTTTTAGAAAACTCACTTCTTGCAACAACAATATTTCCACTATAGATGTTATTTACCGCTTGAAGATAATTTTGTTTTGTTTCATCTTGTATGTGGGGGATTTCCTCTTTATTTGAAGTGTTAATAATGTTTTCTATCACCCCAATTAAATTGAAAGAATTATAATTAGCACAATTTGCAGGCATTGAGCCCGTTAGGCAGAGGATTAAAAATATTGTTAAAATTATTTTTTTCATTCTTTAATTATAATATTTATTAAATGCGTTAATAAATCTTTCTTCTTCGGTTGTGTATGTTTTATTTTCTTGGTTTTTCAAAAGGTTATATATATCAATCATTTTATATTTTGACAGAATATTTATATCGTCCTTGTCAATTGTGTTTTGATATATAATTTCTAAAATTTTATTTGTTTCTACGCTCATAAACATATTAACGATATTTTCATCAAAATGTTTATTTGCACCTTCCACAATAATTTCAAGCGCTTTTAAAATATCCATTTTAGAACGATAGTGCCTTTTGCTTGTGATAGCATCAAACACATCAGACACTGCAAGAATTCTTCCGCCTAGGGGAATTTCTTCCGCTTTAAGTCCAAGAAAATACCCTGAACCGTCCCATTTTTCATGGTGGCTTGAAGCTATTTTTGCAACGTCTTTAAAATATTTAGAAACATAAATTTTAGATAAAATATCGTGGGTTATTTTTGCGTGTTGTTTAATTTCATCATATTCTTCTTTTGTAAGAGGCCCTTCTTTTTGTAAAATGTGGTCTTTTATCCCGATTTTTCCAATATCATGAAGGAGTGAAGATTGTCTTATAATTTCAACTTCCTCTTTTTTCATATTCATTTTTTCGCAAATTAAAACAGCGTATTTTGTAACACGCTCTGAATGACCTGCTGTTATTTTGTCTCTGGCGTCTATTGAAGCTGATAGAGTATCTATAAAGCTTGAAAACAGTTGTTTTTGTTCTTCTATAAATTCTCTTTGCTTATTAAAAAGGGTAGCGTTTTCAAGAGCAATACCCGCAGAAGAACCAATTGCAATTAACAAGTCTTCATCTTTTTCCGTAAAATATCCGCCTTTTTTATTTAAAACTTGAAATGCACCTATTATCTCGTGGCTCATGTTTCTAATTGGCATGCAAAGGATTGATTTTGTTGCGTATCCTGTTTGAATGTCAATTTCTTTATTAAAACGTTTGTCATTATATGCGTCTTGTATATTTATTGTTTCGCCCGTTTGAACAACATACCCTGCAATTCCTAATTTTGCATTAAATCTTATCTCTTTTTTATCAATGCCAAGTGCCACTTTGCTCCAAAGTTCATTTTTTTCATTATCAAGAAGAAAAACCGTGCACCTGTCTGCATTTAGAGCTAAATTAATTTCTTTTGCAATAATCTCCAAAAGGGTATCAAGGTTTGTTTCCACCGCCATTGTTCTTCCAACTTTTAAAAGCGCAAGCAGGGGGTCGTTTTTATGATCCGGAATAAAAGTTGGGGGTGCTAAATTTATTATTCTTTTTTGTTTTGTTTTTTCAATCATGGATTTTGTATGAATAAGCTTATCTTCAAAGGCTTTTTCATTTGTTTTTATCATTTGTGCATTTTTGATAAAATCAAGCGCATCATCAAAATTTTCTTCTTCAAATTCCATAAGCGCAAAAATAAACAAATTAACTTTTTGTGCAAGGTATAAATTGCTTGAAACTGCAAGATATTTTGCGTCATTCAAAATAACATAGGTTCTATAGCTGTTTTTGTTTTCAGTTTTATATTTTACATACGCATAAATGCTCATTGAGATGGAAACAAGTTCAAAATCTTTAATTGCAATTGCGTTTTTTCTTATTTCGTCAATTTCTTTGATATTTATTTTTCCTGTTTTTTCAGGAAAATTCAAAATCATTCTTAATAGGTTATTTTTAATTTCATTTTTATTTTCAGCAGAAATAATAAGGTTATTCAAATTCTTCTTTTCCAATTGTTATACTATAGAAATTATACAATTTTTTCTTTTATTTTTCCACTTTCGATTAAAACCATTAAAACTGAAATATCAGCAGGCTTTACACCCCCTATTCTAAGTGCTTGCCCCAAGGTTTTTGGCTTAATTTTATTTAAAAGTTCTTTTGTTTCTGTTGAGATTTGTTTAATTTCCATAAAATTAATATTTTCAGGAATTTTTATTTTTTCAAGTTTATCTGAAATATTTACTTGATTTTTTTGTCTTTCGATATACCCTTCATATTTTACAAGAATTTCAACCTGTTCAATTATCTCTTTTTTCAAGTAAATATCATCTTCAACAAAAGAAGGCTCATACCCCATTTGACATAGCGTATTATAGCTTATATCAGGTCTTTTAATAAGCTGAAAGGCACATGAAGATATTTCAAAATTTTGCCCTAAGTTATTCATAATTTCTTTGTTTTCACTATTCGCTTTAATTTTAAAATTCTTCAATTGTTCAATTTCACCTTCAATATATTTTTGTTTTAGCCTAAATCTTTGGATGTCTTCTTCCCTTACGAGTCCAAGTTCATACCCTTTTTCCATAAGCCTAAAATCTGCATTATCCTGCCTTAAAATTAATCTGTATTCACTTCTTGAAGTCAACATTCTATATGGTTCAAGTAAATCTTTTGTAACAAGATCATCAATCAAGGTGCCTATATAAGAAGATTTTCTCTCAGGTTCATAAAGTTCTTTGTTTTGAAGATATAAAACAGAATTAATTCCTGCAATAAGCCCTTGGGCTGCAGCTTCTTCATACCCTGAAGTGCCGTTTATTTGCCCTGCTAAAAATAAACCTTTAACTTTTTTTGTCATAAGTGAATGGGTTAATTCAACCGCAGGAACACTGTCATATTCAACAGCATAAGCGGGTTTTATAACAGAAACATTTTCAAGCCCTGGAAGCGATTTTAACATTTTAAACTGAACATCAATAGGCAAACTGGTTGAAAACCCTTGAACATAAGTTTCATAGGTATCTTCCCCTTCAGGTTCTATAAAAATATGATGAGACGGGTTATCTTTAAAGCGAACAACTTTATCTTCAATTGAAGGACAATACCTTGGACCTATTCCGTGGATTAAGCCTGAATACAAAGGGGATTTATCAAGGTTATCTTTTATTATTTTATGGGTTAATTCATTTGTTTTTGTAAGATAGCAGGGAACTTGTTTTCTGAAAACTTTTTCTTTTCTAAAAGAAAAGAAATTATAACACCCAAATTCATCAGGCTCATCAGGCGGTTGAATTTGAAGTTTTGAAAAATCAATGCTTCTTTTATCAACTCTTGCGGGGGTGCCTGTTTTTAACCTTTTTAATTTAAAACCCGCCCTAACTAAAGCTTCACTTAAACCTAAAGAAGCTCTTTCGCCTAATCTTCCGGCACTAAAAGATTGAAGCCCGATAAAAATTTTACCATTTAAACTTGTTCCTGTAGTTAAAACAACTGCCCTTGCTTTATATTCTACATTTAATTCATCAATAACCCCTTTAATTTCATTATTTTCAATAATTAAATCTGCCACATTTGATTGCACAAGGGTGATATTTTCATTTTCTTCAATTAGTTTTCTTGCATTTTTTTTATATAAACTTTTATCAGATTGCGCCCTTAAAGCACGAACAGCAGGGCCTTTCGATGAATTCAACATTTTTAATTGAAGATAAGTATCATCTGTAAGCCTTCCCATAACACCGCCAAGAGCGTCAATTTCTCTTACAAGATTTGATTTTGCAGGGCCACCCACGGCAGGATTACATGGCATAAGTGCAATATTTTCGATATTAAGCGTAAATAAACAAACCTTTGCACCAAGTTTTGCAGAGCTTATCGCCGCTTCAACCCCTGCATGACCTGCACCCACTACTATGACATCAAAATTAAACATTTTTATACCTAAATTATCTTTGCACCGGTTTCTTCAACTGAAAATGTGTGAATTTTAGAATTTACGTTAATATCATTCCAGCTTGTTTGAATTATTTCTTTAACTGTGTTAATTTCTCTACCGTTTGAGATAACTGCAATTGAGGGCCCTGCACCTGCAAGAGTGCAACCCATAACACCGTCTATATGTTTAAGGTTTTCCATAATTGCGCTAAGCCCTGGAACTAACTTCATTCTGTATGGTTGGTGTAATTTATCTGTCATTGCAATTTTCATTAACTCTTCATCTTGGGTATGAATACCGTGGATAAATTCACTTGCCCTTCTTAAATTAAAAGTAGCATCTTTCAGAGACACCATATCAGGCAAAACAGAACGTGAAATGTCTGTAGATAGTTCAAAATCAGGAATGCCTACTGTGATTTTCCAGTTTTTAGGCCATGGTAATTTTTTATATGTGACAGAGCCTGTATCTTCAAGAGAAGAAATTGTCATACCACCCACAAAAGCGGGGGTTATATTGTCAGGGTGCCCTTCAATTTCACTTGCAATTGAAATTAAAACATCCCTATCCGCAGGGTGCCCCAAAAGTTCATTTGCCGCAATTAGACCACCAGTGATAACGGAAGCGGAAGACCCCATGCCACGTGCAATTGGAATACCTGTTTTTATATTAATTTTTAATTCATCGGGGCTTTGACCGATATAATTGTATAAAAGTTCAATTGCTTTATATACGATATTGTTTTTATCTGTCGGTATGTTTGTTGCGTCACTGTCTAAAATATTTATTTCAATCCCTGACCCCGGCATAATGGTTTCTTCAATTGTAATGACGTTATACATAGGAAGGGCGATACCAAAACAGTCAAAACCGCACCCTAAATTTGCAATAGTTGCAGGAACCTGTACGCTTACTTTCATAATTTACCTCACCTGTACCGGCATTATAAGACAAAGATAATTTTCTTCTTCGACATCTTTATCACGGTTATATGGTTTCATAACAGTGGCAGAAAGGTTTGTGGACATTTCAATTTTAATACCTTCGCTTGTTGCATTTCTCAAAACATCAAGAATATATTTATAATTAAAAGCAATTAACAGATTATCACTTTCATATTCAATATCAACTTTCTCTTTTGCAGAACCCGCTTCCGGAGTATCTGTGCTAATTTCAAGAGAAGAAGTTTCAAAATTGAATTTCATGATATTTGTTCTTGAGTTAACCATAACAGAAATTCTGTCTATCGACTCTATAAATTTTTCTCTGTCTAAAATTGCAATTTTTTCATTTGTTGTTGGTATTAACTGTTGATATTTAGGGTATGTTCCGTCAATTAAACTTGACTGGAAAACAATATTTTCAAACGTAAAAAGAATTTTAGACCCCGAAATTGTAAATTTAACAGTTTTATCAGGCACAAGAGAAATTAATTTTGAAATTTCAATAAGGGTTCTGTGTGCACAAATAAAAGTTGTGCTTTCCCCTTTTGAATTAATTGGTATTCTTGACCTTGTAAGTCTATTTCCGTCCGTTGCAACCATTTCAAGAGTATTTTCATTAATGCTAAAACAAATACCTGATAAAACTCCGCCTGTTTCATTTTGCACAGCAGAAAAAGCTGTTTGTTTGATTGCTTTATTTAAATCTTTTGTTTCAATTTCAAATTCTTTAGGTTCATCGTCAGTTGCTTTTTTATTTTGATTGAACACATTTGGAAATTCATCACTATTTAAACTTATGATGTCATATTTTGTTTTTTCGCTTTTTATTTTAATTGTATTGGTTTCTAAATCTAACTCAATTAAAACTTCTTTATTATCAGGTAATTTTGTAATGATATCTTCTGCAACTTTTGCATTTATTGCAAGTTTTCCTTCTCTTTCAACTTTAGCGTTTGTTGAATAGCTTATTGAAAGATTTAAGTCTGTTGTTGTTAATTTAATTTTATCTTCTCCGACAGTTTCAATTAAAACTGAAGCTAAAATGGGTTGAACCCCTCTTGTGGTGACAATTCCCTTAACTGCTTTTATTGCATTTAAGAAGTTTTCTTTTTGGAGCACTATTTTCATATTTTTAATTCCTTATATTTTAAATTAATTATAATATAAATAATTAATAATAGTAATAAGCAAATAAAAATTGTGCAAAACTTTTAAAAAACAGATATAGCAAGCAAAAGCGTGACAGCCCCCTTGTGCAAAAACCTGTCAAAACCTGTTGAAAGCTGTTCAAAACTTATTTTTTATATACAAGTTTTAGCCAAAGTTAAACAAATTAAATTTTCAAACCCTTTTTCTTTAAATAATTCTGTCACAACATCAAGTGTGGACGAGGTTGTAACCACATCATCAAGTAAAATAATTGTGCCATTATGTGTGAAATCTTTTAGATAAAAAGAGCCAACTAAATTTTTTCTTCTTTGTTTTGCCCTTAAATTATACTGGTGTTCCGTGGGTTTAATTTTAAATAAAACATTAGAAAGAACATTTGTATTACATAAAGAAGAAAGTTCTAAAGCAATCAAGTGAATGTTATCATACCCTCTTTTATAAATGTTGTTTTTATGGGTTGGAATGGGGATTATAATTGCATTTCCAAGGTTTATGCTTTTTGTATCTTGAAGATATTTATATAAATATTGAGCTATATAAAAAGCGCATTTTTTATTGTGTTTAAATTTTAAATTATGGATTAAAGTTTTTATAACCCCCTCATATTTAAAAACAGAATAAATAGGATAACCATTCACAACCCCTTGTGGAAAACAAGGTAAGTTTTGAACAGTTTTTGCACAGGTTTTACACAGAATATCCCCATTTATTGAACAGCCACATTCAATGCATTTTCTTTTATAGATAAAATCCAATAAAGACTCTAAAAAACATTGAATTTTTTTAAAACTTTGCAAAAACAAATTGAAATTCATAACATCTATTATATAATTAACTTATGACAAAGACTATTTTTGAAAAAACAATTAATAATATTACAACAAAACCAATCTTTGAAGAATTTGAAACATATGAAGGGAAGTTTAAAAGACAAGGTGAATTAAACATTCCTGAAGTTCCCGAAATTGAAGTTATGCGTCATTATAAAGAACTTTCGGATAAAAACTTTTGTATTGAAAAAGGTTTTTACCCGCTTGGTTCCTGCACAATGAAATATAACCCAAGAGTAAACGAAGAAATTGTCAATTATGAAGGGTTTATGAACTTAAACCCAAATCAACCCGATGAAGATTGCCAAGGGGCGCTTGAAGTTATGTATAAATTACAAGAAGCGCTGAAAATTATTACAGGCATGGACGCTGTTACCCTTCAACCTATGGCAGGGGCGCACGGTGAATTTGTCGGGATGATGATTATTAAAAAATATTTTGAACAAAAAAAAGAGATAAGAAAAAAAGTTATTATTCCTGATTCTGCCCACGGTACAAACCCCGCAAGTGCTACAATGGCAGGGTTTGAGATTGTTGAAATTAAATCAAACGAAAAAGGGCTTGTTGATATTGATGAATTAAAAAAAGTTTTAAATGAAGATGTTGCCGCAATAATGATGACAAACCCCAATACACTTGGGCTTTTTGAAGAAGAAATTCTTGAAATTTCAAAATTAATGCACAAAAATGGTTCATTATTATATTATGACGGCGCAAACTTAAATGCGATTATGGGGTATACAAACCCAAGACTTATGGGTTTTGATGTTGTGCACTGTAATTTACACAAAACATTTTCAACACCTCATGGCGGCGGTGGCCCTGGGGCAGGGCCTGTTGGGGTTGTGGATGAACTTAAAGAATTTTTGCCTGTGCCCGTTATTGAAAAAAAAGAAAATCTATATATAAGAAATTACAATAAAGAAAAATCAATAGGAAAAGTTTCTTCATTTTTTGGAAATTTTGGGGTTTTATTGCGTGCCTACACTTACATTTTAATGCTCGGGCGTGACCTTAAACAGGTTTCTGAAGATGCTGTTTTAAATGCAAATTATCTAAAAGAAAAACTAAAAAAATATTATAAAATTGCATATGAAACAAAATCACTCCATGAATTTGTTTTAACAACCGAAAACTTGCATGATACAGGCGTAAACACATTAAAAATAGCAAAAAGACTCATGGATTTTAATATTCATCCGCCAACCGTTTATTTTCCTTTAATTGTTCATGAAGCAATGATGATAGAACCTACAGAAACAGAATCTAAGGAAGTTTTAGACAATTTTATAAACGCAATGGTAAAAATTATGGAAGAAATTGAGCTTGAGCCTTCCAGTTTTGACAATTATCCTAAAACTACTCAAGTTAAAAAAATAGATGAAGTTTTGGCTGCAAGACATCCGGATTTAAAATATGAAACTAAGTGATTTTGACTATGAACTTCCGCCTGAACTAATTGCAAAACACCCCGTATCTGTTCGTGATAACTCCAGAATGCTTGTTTTAGATAAACAAACAGGTGAAATTTGCCATAAGCACTTTTTTGATTTTGTTGATTATCTAAATAAAGATGATGTTCTTGTTTTAAATAACACAAAAGTAATTCCCGCAAGACTTTTGGGGTATAAACAAACGGGTGCAAAAATTGAAATCTTTTTAACTCGTCCTTATGAAAATAACATTTGGTCTGCCCTTATAAAAAATTCAAAACGTATAAAAACAGGGGATATTGTTATAATATCAAATGAATTAAAAGTTTTAATCAAGAAAAAAAATGAAGCTGAAAAAGACAACGTACCGGAACATATTGTGGAGTTGTTGTACGAAGGTACAAACCCTGATGAAATTTTGAATAAATTTGGCTCAATCCCGCTCCCCCCTTATATGGAAAGGGTTGCAACGGAACAAGATAAAAAAGATTATCAAACAGTCTATGCTAAAATTTCAGGTTCTGTAGCAGCGCCAACGGCAGGGCTTCATTTTACGGAAGAAATTTTGCAAAAAATAAAAGAAAAGGGCATAAAAATTGCTTATGTTACCTTAAATGTTGGTTTAGGAACCTTTTTGCCCGTAAAATGCGAGGATATTAACAATCACAAAATGCACACGGAAGCATACAAAATTTCAAAAGAAACCGCAGATATTATAAACAATAAAAAAGGGGACATAATTTGTGTTGGAACAACGTCTGTAAGATGCTTAGAAGCGTGTTATCAAAAATATGGAAAAATTGTTCCAACAGAGGATGAAACAGACATTTTTATATATCCCCCATATAAATTTAATGTGGCTGATAAATTGTTAACTAATTTTCACCTTCCAAAATCAACCCTTTTAATGTTGGTTTCTGCTTTTTCTACAAAAGAAATTATTTTAAAGGCATATAAAATTGCAGTTTGTGAAAAATATCGCTTTTTTAGTTACGGGGATTGTATGTTTTTAAAATGATAAAATTGTCTGAAATATACAAAATATATTTTCTTATTGGAATCCAGCTTATAGGGGGCGGGTATGTTATTTTACCCCTTTTGAAGAAGTATTTAATTGAAGATAAAAAATGGATGAAGGAAGAAGAATTAATTGATTATCTTGCCCTAAGTCAATCTTTGCCAGGGATTATCGCCCTAAACATTTCAATTTTTTCAGGCTGGAAATTAAGAAAACTAAAAGGCGCAATCATGGCAATTTTGGGGCTTTTAACCCCTTCTTTTATAATTATTCTTCTTATTGCAAATTTTGTTTTTAATATTGCAAACAACAAAATTGTTCAAGATGCTTTTTTTGGAATAAGACTTTCTATTATCGTTTTAATTTTTTATATGGCATATGACATTTTTAAAAAGTCGGTTAAATCAAAGTTTTCTATTTTTCTTTTTATTTTAATTTTATCTGGCGCCCTTTTTATGAAATTAGCCCCAACAACTCTTGTTTTGTTATCTATTTTGATTGCAATTTTAAAAGGGCTGAAAAACAAATAAAAAGGTTCATACATCCTTATTTTTTTTACCCAAATAAACATTTGCTATGATAAATATATAAAGCAAAGAAAGGAAAAGATATGATTGAAAAATTAAAACCAACAGAACAATTTTATAAAAATTATGCTATTATAAACCCATGAAAAAAATTCTTATTTTAGCTTTAATCTACATATCAACCCTTGTTTCTGCTTTTGCAGAGAATATATATGACAGCAAATTCATTTATGAACCTCTTGATAAAATATTATCTTATAAGGTTTATAAAACAATAGATTTTTCAGAAGGAACCCAAAGAGCAAGAGATGTATTTTATGATTTTTATTTAAAAGATAACAATTATAAAAAAGAAGAATTTGAAAGAATATTTGGCAGCAGTGCATTTTTTTATGTTCAGGCATATGAAGTTGACCTAAACGATGATGGAGTAAATGAAATTATAGGACACCATGGCACAGGGTGCGGAAACAAACTGTGTGCAGGATTTGTTATACAAAAAAAACAGAACAAATGGGAAGCAATCGGATATGTTGACTTTGTGCCCGGCAGTAAAATTTATGTTTTAACAGAAAAAAATTATGGCTATCGTAGTATAAAGTCAAATGTTTTAGATATGAATCATATTCCATGGTGTAATGCCCCCAAGCTGCCATATATTTTAAAATACAAAAACAACATATATAGTCAGGTTATAACTTCTAATAAAAAAATAGCAGATAAATAATTTATAATTTATGTTATTATGAATTCAATTAAGGAAAAAAATGCTTCAAACTTATTTTCTTTTGTTTTATGAATTTTTTAAAATCGGACTTTTTGCAGTTGGGGGCGGATATGCAACAATTCCTTTTTTGTTTCATTTAATTGAAGCATATAATTGGTTTAGCCCGTCTGAATTAACCAACATGATTGCGATTTCAAACATCACCCCGGGACCTGTTGGAATTAACATGGCAACATATACGGGTTTTAGCGTTTTAGGGATAAAAGGAAGCGTTGTTTCAACGGTTGGAATAATTTTAGGGCCCTTTATTTTAACTGTTATTACAATTTATTTCATAAACAAATTTAGAAAATCAAAATTTATAAAAATTGTTTTTGAAGGGCTCCGACCGACATCTTGCGCATTATTGTTTTTTGTTATGCTTCAATTAATCGGGCAAAATGTCACAAATTTAAAATTTTTTAATTTAAAAGCTTGTATTTTGCTTAGTATATTATTTGTTTTATACCCGAAATTGAAATCTCGTCCGAATTTTTTGATTGTCATAGGCGGGATTTTTGGAATTTTGGCGGGAGCCTTTCATAGTTTTTAATTCTTTGTAAATTAATGTAACAAAAATGGAAGTTTAATTAAAGTTTCATTAATAAAAGACGAAGTTATTAATATAAGAACAAGGATTAAAGAACTTTAAAAGGAGACTCACACATGAGCGAAATTAAATTTAACGCTTTCAATGGTGGTTACGGTTTTTACAATAAAGAAGAAACCGCACAAAAACCAGTTGAGGAAGAAAAATCACAAGTTGTACAAAACAACACACAAAACGTTGCGCCTGACAAAGTTTTAGACGCTATGAATTTATTGGGTGCACAAAACATCTCACAAATTTCAGGCAAAATACAAACAAACCCTGCAAATTTTCTTTCTGAAGAAAGAATTTCCGACATTGAAAAATCAATGGCGTTATTTGAACAAGGGGTGGAAAAATACGCAGGTTCCATTAAAGAAGAATTTGGCAATGTTCTTGGTGAAAAAACAGTGTATGCTCTTGCCGCAGAAGCATTTAGTTTGAATGCATAGGCAGTTATATAAACTATTAACAACAAAATGAAGAAGATTTTTCTCTCCTCCTTATCTCTATAGTTCTTTAAAATCTTTGCCCTGTAAGTAATTACAGGGTTTTTTTTAAATTAAAAACCGTGTTTTCTATCTATCGAAAATAATATCTTTAATTATTCCTTATAAAATATCTCCTTTTTTTAATTTCACACCCGTTAACATTACCTTAGTGCTGCTATGTTTCCATCCTGACACGGTTCGGTACATAATCGCCGTTCAATCAAAAAATATCATCAACATTTCAAAGTTCAAATTAAAGCAATATTTCCTCATAATAGCCTCTACGCCCTGCATAAGCTTCAGGTCAAGGGTGCGCAAAACCCCACGGAAACACGGTAATATAATTTTATCACAAAAAATTGAAATTTTTATTTTACAATTTATGGTTTTTTATTAAAATACAACATATGAAAAAAATTGTTTTAATACTTTTTTTGTTTTTTGTAATGAATTTGGCGCAAGCCCAAACTCTTAAAGGCTCTACCACTTATGAAGAAAGTATAAAAGGGTTTTATGGAACATGGCATGTGACATCCAAGATTGAGTCTTCTAATAATTATTCAATGTTCAACAAAATGAGTGTAGATATTTGGAACTTATCCGGCACAGGAAACGTCTTATTTTTAGAAAACGGTTTAACCGGTGCAAAATCAAGCATTCAAATGGAAGGGTCATTAAATAAACTGGATGGAAAAACACTGAAATTTGTTCGCACAAAAGAGTATACCGAAGGCGGATATAAATACAAACACATAGAATCGCCCGAGTTTACTTTGGATAAAAAAATCTTTAAAGGATATGACACATTTACGGTTGAAAAGTATGATATGAAAGGCAATCTTATATCAAAAGATACGGTGAAATATAAAGTAATAGGTCAAAAGATAGCAGGAGATTAAATTGAAAGAGGAGTTTTTTGATTGTATTGTAATAGGCGCAGGGCCTGCGGGGCTTTCTTCGGCATTATATTTGGCACGTGGCGGAATAAAAAGTGCGCTTGTGGACATTTCAATTTTTGGGGGGCAGCCTGTTAATTATCTTGAAATTGAAAATTATCTTGGGATTTATCCTGTTTTAGGATATGAACTTGCGGAAAAATTTGAACAACATATTGATAAATTTAATGTTGAAAAATTTCCAAATGAAGAAATTCAAGAAATTAATTTATTGAACGATACAAAAACAATAACCACCCTAAATTATATACTCAAGGCAAAATCTGTCATTATTGCAACAGGTGCAAGCCCCTTAAAATTGAATATTTCAGGTGAAGAAAAATTTAAAGGAAGGGGGGTAAGTTATTGCGCTGTTTGTGACGGGGCATTTTACAAAGATAAAATTTTAACCGTAATCGGCGGGGGAAATTCTGCTATAGAAGAAGGGATTTATCTTACAAAATTTGCAAAAAAAGTTTATATAATGCACAGGAGAGAAGAATTTAGAGCAGATAGAATTCTTGTTGAAAGGGCGCTTCAAAATAAAAAAATTGAATTTATTTTAAATTCAACCCCACTTGAAATTTTAGGGGAAAATAAAGTTTCTTCTATAAAGTACAAAAATCAAAAAACAAATGAAACAAAAACCCTTGATACAGAAGGGGTCTTTCCTTATATCGGGCTTGTGCCAAATGTTGAATTTTTAAAAAACCAACTCAAACAAGATGAATTTGGGTTTATTTTAACGGATGAAAAAATGGAAACCTCACAAAAAGGGGTGTTTGCAGCGGGCGATGTTAGAAAAACCCCTCTAAGGCAAGTTATCACGGCAGTTTCAGACGGCGCTGTCGCAGGTGTGTTTGCGGTAAAATATATAGAAGAAACTGTTTTAAAAGAAAAATTAATGAGGGCATAAAATGAAAGCAATTGTTTTTGATAATGAATTAAAATTTGTTGAAGATTATAAAAAACCGGAATTAAAAAAAGGCGAAGCCTTAATAAGACCTACTCTTCTTGGCATTTGTAACACAGATGAAGAAATTACAAAAGGATATATGGGTTATAAAGGCGTTTTGGGGCATGAATTTGTGGGAGTTGTTGAAAATTCAGACGACAAAACTCTTATAGGCAAAAGAGTGACAGGCGGGATAAATTTAGGGTGCAAAAATTGTCCTGAATGTGCCCAAAAGCTTGAGCGACATTGTAAAAACAGGCAAACTTTAGGAATTTATAAAAAAGATGGATGTTTTTCAGAATTTTTTACCCTTCCAAATTCAAATTTGCTTGTTGTGCCTGATTGTGTGCCCGATGAAGTTGCGGTTTTTATTGAGCCTTTGGCTGCAGCCTATGAAATTTTAGAGCAAATTCAAATTAAACCAAGGGATAAAGTTGCAATTTTGGGGGATGGAAAACTTGGGCTTTCAATTTCAACAATTTTTTCAAATTTGAACATTGATTATGTTCATATAGGAAAACATGATGAAAAACTTGCAATAACACGCTCTATGGGGGGCAAAACAAAATTATTAAGTGAAATTAAACCTGAAGAATTAAAAACCTATGATGTTGTAATTGAAGCAACAGGCTCTGTGGGTGGGTTTGAAACCTCTTTATCCCTTGTAAGACCAAGAGGAATTCTTGTTTTAAAAAGCACAATTGCTGCAAAAGAAGGGCTAAATCTTGCACCTGTTGTGGTGGATGAAATAACGGTTATCGGCTCAAGGTGCGGGCAGTTTGAGCCGGTTTTAAGATTAATGGAAAAAGGTAAAATTAATACAAAACCTTTAATTACAGAAATTTTGCCTTTTGACAAGGCACTTTTTGGGTTTGAATTAAACCGCAAAAAAGAAACCATAAAAGTTTTATTAAAACTCTAAACTTTAGTTTTTAGAATTTTTTTCTGCAAAATGCTGTAGTGTTTATAAAATTCTTCCGGATTTTCTTTTGCCTGTTTAATTTCATCGCTCATTTGAATAAAAATTTCAGCCAAATAAGGGTCAAATTGGGTGCCCTTACACTTTTTAATTTCTGTTATGGCAACTTCATGATTAAGTGCCGTTCTATATGAACGGGTGCTTGTCATGGCGTCATATGTGTCTGCAATGGCAACAATTCTTGCGCATAAAGGAATTTCTTCCCCACGAAGTCCGTCAGGATACCCTGTGCCGTCCCATTTTTCGTGGTGTGCTTTTACCCAAAGCCCGATTTTTTCAAGCTGTTTAATGTTTACAACAAGTTTTTCAGAGCATATGGGGTGATTTTTCATAATTTGAAATTCTTCATCCGTCAATTTTCCAGGTTTGCATAAAACTTTTTGCGGAATTGAAATTTTGCCTATATCATGCAATATGCCTGCCACTTCCACCCCTTCAAGAAATTTTTCATCATCGGGATTAATGGTGCTTGCAAGCATAAGAGAATACAGAGTTACCCTCATTGAATGTCCGTGAGTGTAAGCATCTTTGGCATCTAAGGCTGCTGCTATAGATTTAATTGTTTTATAGAAAAGTTCTCTTAAATCTCTCAACATACAAGATTTTGAACTTGAAAGATTGTATTTTTCAATTCCCGATTCCACAATTGTTGTAAGTTCGCTTGGGTCAAAGGGTTTTGTTATATATTGAAAAAGGTTACATGTGTTCACGGCGTCTGTTAAAATTTCAATATCCGTAAAGCCCGTTAATAAAATTTTTATAACATCAGGAGCAATTTGGTTTGCACGTCTTAAAAATTCAGTTCCTTCCATAACGGGCATTTTGTGGTCAGAGATGATAAGGGAGATTTTGTCTAAATTTTTTTCTAAAATCTCAAGCCCTTCTCTGCCTTCGCTTGCAGTTAAAATGTTATATTTACCACGCAAAATGCGTTTCAAAAGCTGAATATTGTTAATTTCATCATCCACAAGCAAAATTGTGTTGGTCATTTTTTCGTTTGCAACGTAGAAAAAATTGTCCAATCCTTCAAATTGTAAACTTTTATCAATGCTTAACATAATTTATCCTGTGTTTATTTTAAATTGTCGGAAATATTATAAAAAACTTTAGCTATCCTTAATCTAAATATATAGTTTTTTTAAGCTGATTGCAATAAATATCCTATAAATTTCCGA
This sequence comes from uncultured Gammaproteobacteria bacterium, assembly GCA_964467625.1. Lineage (GTDB taxonomy): Bacteria > Cyanobacteriota > Vampirovibrionia > Gastranaerophilales > Gastranaerophilaceae > Galligastranaerophilus_A. The sequence goes on from CAYXRM010000001.1 coordinate 180,164, forward strand.
TACAATCAGATAATTCCTTCAAGCAAAACTTTGATAACAGCTTTAATCCTTGTTGTTGTATTTAATTTTTTCAAAATGGAAGAAATGTGCACTTTTATGGTGTGATATGAAAGAAACATTTTGTTTCCGATTTCAATATTGCTGCACCCTTTTACCACGTATTTTAAAACTTCCATTTCACGCTCAGTGAAATAATATTTGTTTTGTATGTTATGCATTTTCCCTATTCCTAAACAGTATGTTTATATTTTTGCACTAAAATTTTATTTTTAACTCGGTATTGCATTATAAATATTACCGATATAAAAACAAAAAACAAGATTAACAAAAATTAATTAAATTTTTAAAAGTTCAAGAATGTCGTTTTCATTTTGAACACAGTTGATTTGAAAGCGTTTCATATTTTGTCCAAACCAGCTTAATTGTCGTTTTGCAAAATTTCTTGTGTGTTGTTTAATTTTTTCAATTGCAAGTTCTCTGGTTTCGTATTTGCCGTCATCAAAATCAAAAAATTCCTTGTAACCAATTGTGTTATATAAAATATCGTTTTTGCCGTATGTTTTTTTCAATTGTTCAAATTCCGCTAAAAGTCCTTCTTTTAGCATTAAATCAACCCTTAAATTAATTCTTTCATATAGTTTTTCACGTTCAAAATTCCTCATAAACCAAACGGCAGAAAAATTTTCATTTTCGGGTCTTTTTGTTTTGGATAATTCACCCCCGATGGCTTCAATAAGCTCAATAGAGCGAATTATTTTATCTCTGTTATTTTTGTGAATTAAATTTGCACGAATTTCGTCTTTTGATTTTAAAATTTCATACAATTCATCGTTATTGAGCAAAGATAGCTTTTTTCTTAATTCTTCATTTTTGCCAAATTCAAAAAGATTTTCTTTATCCAAAAGGCATTTTATGTAAAACCAAGTCCCGCCTTGAATTATAAGCGGCTTTTTAGATTTTGCAATAATATTTTTAGCATCATTGGTAAAATCGCCCGCAGAATAAATTCCTTCATTTAAAGATTTAATATCAATTAAATGATGAACAATTCCCTCTCGCTCTTTTATTGTTGGTTTTGCGGAGACAATGTCAAGGTTTTTGTAGACAATTCTTGAATCTGCGCAGATAATTTCAGCATCAATTTTTTTTGCAAGGTTAATTGCAAGAGCTGTCTTCCCCGATGCAGTCGGGCCCGTTATTACAATTAAAGGCAAAGTGTTTTTCATATACAGAAAATATTAACACAACAACGTAGGCTGCAAAATAAATTCTTATAGTAAACATAATAAACATCATCGGCTGATTTATATAAGCAGCAATTGCTTCAAAGAAGGTTAAAACTATGTTCGCAAAAAGAATTAAAACATAAAGCCCAACTGAAAAAAGCGGTTTTTTAAAAATGGCTTTTATTCCGTTTAGAATTCCCAAAAAAGGGTTGGCGCTTTTATTAAAATAAAGTGCAGGGATTGCATAAAGCGTGCAAAATGAAAACAATATCAAAGAAAGATACAAAAACATACTTCTTTTAAAAAGCATTATTTTGGTTTCATCAGGCAAGGTGGTAATAAAGTTGTATAAAATATCTTTGTTGTTTGTAATGGCAGAAATTTGTTTCAAGACTTCATTACCCTGACCGATAAATTTATCTGCACAATATACAAGTGCGCAGCATATGCCTGCGGATAAAAGAAAATAAACACTTATAGGAAGAATTTTAGTTGAAACCGAGGAAAAAAATTCATGTTTAAAAGAATAAAACTGATTTTTTAAATCTTCTTCCAAATTTCCCGTTTCTTTATATGCAACAAGGAATTTTACCATTCCAAACCAGCCTGCAAAGAAAGCGGCGGTAAACAAAAATAATAAAATATAGCCGATTTGAACCGACCCATAAAACAATATCTGAAAAACACTTGCAGTAATTACAAGATACAAAACAAGAAGTAATAATATGTAAGGATTTTTCATTAATATAGAAAAACTTTTTTTAAACAAACAATTCATTTTTTTATCCATTTTAATTATTTACAAATTCCATTTTACTTATTAATATTGATTATAAAACTTAATTAATTCAAGGTACAAAATGTTAAGATTTTCAAAAGAACATAACTTAAAAGGGGTGTTGATTTGCGCAGAAGGCATTGACGGTTCAGGCAAATCAACCCAAATTGATCTTTTGTATAATTGGTTAAAACAAAAAAATGCCGATGTTATTTTAACAAGGTGGAATTCTTCTGATTTAATTGCAAAAACAACCAAAATGGCAAAAAAGAAAAATCTTTTGTCGCCAAGAACATTTTCACTTTTGCATGCGGTTGATTTTGCCGATAGGCTTGAAAAAATTATTATTCCCGCAATGAAAGCAGGGTTTATTGTGCTTGCGGACAGATACGTTTATACCGCATTTGCAAGGGATGTCGCAAGAGAAGTTGACCCAAAGTGGGTTAGAAACATGTATTCTTTTGCAATTAAACCTGATTTGACCGTTTATTTTGATGTATCGGCAAAAACTTCGCTGGATAGGCTTTGTGCCACACGCCAACCAAAGTATTATGAAGCAGGCATGGATTTAAAACTTTCAAATAATCCATACAAAAGTTATGTGCTTTTTCAAAACAGAGTTATTGAAGAATATAAAAATATGATTGATGAATTTAATCTTTTAAAAATTGACGCAAACGATACAATCCACAGTAAACAATTAAAATTAAGAGAACTCACAAAAGAAATTTTATCAAAAAAGGGAATAATAATATAATGTATCAAAAACATGGACACTCCGGACTTTTAGTTGTTATAGAAGGAACGGACGGGGTTGGAAAATCCACACAGGTGAACCTTTTAAAAAATTATATAGAAAATGAATGTTACGGGTGTATGTCAAGTGAATGGAAGACATCCCGCCTTATTTCAAATGTTATAAATGAAGCAAAAGACAAAAACCTTTTAAATACAACAACTTTTTCTCTTTTGTATGCGGCAGATTATGCAGACAGGCTTGAAAACAATATAATCCCAGCCCTAAAGGCAGGCTTTGTGGTTATTTTAGACAGATACATTTATACAGCATACGTTAGGGATTCGGTTAGAGGCCATGATATTAATTGGGTGAAAAACCTTTATAATTACGCTCCTGAACCTGATTTGGTTTTTTATCTTGATGTTTCTGTGGATGTTTTATTAAAAAGAATTATAGGCTCCACAGGCCTAGATTTTTATGAATCGGGGCGTGATATAGGGCTTTCAACGGATATATACAACAGCTTTGAAATTTATCAAAAACGCTGTATTGAAGAATACAAAAAGCTTCAGAAGGAATATAATTTTATTACAATTAATGGTGAACTTCCAAAAGAAGAAATTCATAAGCAAATAAAAACAAAAATAAAAGAAGTTTTAGATTTAAATATTGTAAAATAGCAAAAAATTTTTTATTTGTGTTTTAAATTCATGTGTGCTAGACTAAGGTGCAAAAAATTGTGTTGTTATTATATTAGAGAGGCAAAAATATGCTAAATAAAGTGAATTTGTTGGCAACATCGCCAAGAAGTTTCGGTTTGCAAAAATCTTCAACCGCTCAAAAAAATCAAGCAGCAACAAATGTTGTTCAATTTCAAGGAAATAAAATTGCGGGGGATAAACTTGCAAGCGCATATCGGGGATATAACAATATTAACACTGCTTCAACCGTTCCTTTTTGTGGAATGGGAAGCCTTTCAAATGCTTTTAACATTTTAAATAAGTCAATGGTAACTTGCAAAGACCAAGAACACGGCAGAAAGGGCGAAACAGTCGGTTCAAGACTTGATGCAAGTAAATTGATGTCTGAATTTAAAAATGCTCTCCCAAATTACGATGATGCAATAAAAACGACTATACCGATTTCATCTCAAAAAAATAAAGTGACAGGTAAAGAAGAAGTAACGGACGCAAGATGTCAAATTAAAAAAAGCAATAATAATGCACTAAAATTTGAAATGGTTGTAAGACCGCCTAGGGCTAAGGGGGACAAGCCTCATAGAACAGAAGCTATTTCACAGGTAATTAATGTTGAGCTTGAACCATACGGCATTCATATTGATGAAAATAATGAAAGAAGCATAAAAGGAACGCCTGAAAATGCTTATATTTTGAACACAAAAGGAAAATTAATGGCAATTGTAGAAGACGGAGATAGTGTTCTTCTTACAAATACAGGCTCTCTTGAGAAAAAAGATTCTTCATCGGGCGCACTTAAAATAAATACAAAAGAATATGAACTAAAAGATGAACATGGAAATAAAATTGACCCTGCTACCCTTATTGATTTAACATCTTCAAAGGGAGTTGCAAATGGGCTTGATAAAAATATTAAACCCGTCAGAAATACATTTATACCGTTTACGGTTGAAGATATTCCTGAAGTAAGAGAAAAAACAGGCGGAAGTGAAGGCGGCGGAAGTGAGCTTGTTATCGGGCTTGAAGCAGGAAGATTTGTTAATGAAATCATTGATTCAATTGAAACTTTTGTGCAAAAAGTAAATGACGGAGAAATTGTTTTAGACAAATTTACCCCTGCACCTAATGCTGAAAATATGCAAATTGCGATGTTAGCAGGCGGTTTTGGGTCACGTGCGGAATATACAAATGCTTCGTCAAGTAAAATTTTCCACGATAAAAAAGACGGCTCCAATTTAACAAAAGGTTGTTTTAGAACCGCAACAGGACTGACACCCATGGAAACCACTTTTATTTCTTTGCATAAAGCGGGGCTTTTAGATTGTTCAAAAGGCAATCTTGAAATTGGTAAAAATATTAAATTTTATTTGAATGACTCCGGTGTAAATGGCGGAAATGGCGGCTTTACAGTAGATATGTATAACACAATGGAAACCCCGAGCAGAAAAAGCCTTTTGATATTGCCAAATGACGCAATGTCAAGAATTCCAAAGGCATTGGGCGAGGTGAATGACCTTATCAACTCAAATAAAGCCTGCGTGGTTATGGTTGCAAAAGAAGTGGATAAGGAAGATGCAAGAGGGGCTCTTGGCATTATGAAAATTAATGACGAGGGACAAATTGAAGCGTTTGCCGAAAAGCCGAAAACTTTTGAAGAAGGGTATGTGGATGAAAACGATAAATGTTTTGCAAATACCTTCCAATTTGCAGTATCAAAAGAAGCATTCAAGGCACTTGATATTTTAGAACCTTATTTACCTTCAAATAATTCAGGCAAAGAACCAAGAGATTGGTCTAAAACCTTTACTCCAATTTTAATGGCATTAACCCAAAATGATAATGTTGAAGATGTTAAAAAACAGGTTAAAAATATTTTAAGTGAAGATACACCTGATGAAGTTATTCAACAAGCAAAAGATGTTTTGGGTGAACAAAAAATTTATGCGGTTAAATCAAACGAACCTTGGGCAGATTGTGGAACCTTAAATGCGCTTTATCACACCACAATGCAAATTGCATCGGGCGAATTCCCGCTTGAAGATTTTGAAAGAAAACATGTTTTAGATTCTGTTAACACTCAAACGGGACTTGTTGCCTCAACGCCTGAACAAAAACAAGAAATTGAAGATAAGTACACAATTAACGGTCAGGTTATGGCAGTGCCAAAAGCAAAACCCGTATCTGGAGATATTGTGGAACAGTATCAAAATGCGATTACAAGATATTCAGACAAAGCATAAATTTTTTAAAATACAATTAAGGGAAGGTGAGCAAAACCTTCCTTTTTTGTAAAGATGCCAAAAAGTTGTTTTAATTTTTATTTTGACGTGATACTATAAAACAATAAAAGTGTATTGGAACTCTTAACAATAAAGACTATTAATAGAGGTTAATTGACCCGTAAAATAAAGAGGATGCGAATATGATGTGTTTAGACAAAACGATTTCAGACGATGAAGTAAAACTTCTTGATGAACAATATAGTTCTTGGGGAGACACTGTTCATTATTCTAAAGACCCCAAAGTATTTAGAGGGTGTGACGGTTCATTTATGTATGACTCTAAAGATGTTCCGTATCTTGATTTACAGATGATGTATTCAGCTTGTAATTTTGGCTATAAAAATAAAAGAATAACAGAAGCGGTTATTGACCAAATGAATACTCTGCCGCAATTAACTCCAAAATTTTTGCAACAGTATAAATCTTTGCTTTCTAAAAAAATGGCAAATTTAATTGAAGATAGATTTGGCGAAAAAGGAAGAATGCATTTTAATGTTGGCGGGGCACAGGCAACGGAAGACGCTATAAAAATTGTCAGAAATTATACAAAACGTCAGGGCTTTTTTGCTTTTGAAGGTGGATACCATGGAAGAACAATAGGCGCAACCTCTTTAACATCAAGCTTTAGATATAGAGAACGCTATGGACACTTTGCAGACCGTGCAAATTTTGTTCCTTTCCCGTATTGTTTTAGATGTCCTTACGGCATGAATTGTGAAAGCTGCAATCATTTTTGTGTAAAACAGTTTGCAAGAGGGTTTGAATCTGAATATAAGGCAATTCATGACCCCAAAACAAATGAGTGCGAATTTAAGGCATTTATTGCAGAACCGATTTTGGGCACAGGTGGTTATATTGACGCTCCAAGGTGGTATTTTAAAGAGTTAAAAGAAATTTTGGATGAACATAACATAATGCTTGTAATTGATGAAATCCAAATGGGCATGTTCAGAACGGGTAAATTGTGGGCAATTGAAAATTATGATGTCGTTCCTGATGTTATGACCTTTGCAAAATCAATAACAAACGGCATGAACCCCTTATCCGGACTTTGGGCAAAAGAAAAATTCATTGCACCTGATGTTTTTGTTCCGGGAAGCGCACATTCAACATACTGTTCTAACCCAATAGGCATAAGAGCGGCACATGAAGTTATTTCTATTGTTGAAGAAGAACAAAATGATTTTGAACGTGAAATTCCAAGAAAATCCGAAAGATTTATGGAAGGTTTAAAATATTTAAAATCAAAATATAAAGAAGTGGGCGATGTTGGTGGTATTGGCTTTGCGCTTAGAATGGAATTAACCCAAAAAGACGGCTATACCCCAAACCGTGAACTTTGCGATAATATGCAGGAAGAAGGACTTAAAGGCGATTTAACTTACAAGGGCAAAAAATGCGGTATTGTTCTTAATAATGGCGGATTTTATAAAAATATTATTACCCTTGTTCCTCAGCTTTATATTACAGATGAGGAAATTGACATGTCTATTACCCTTATGGATCAGCTTTTGAATAGGCTCACAAAATAATGGGACTTGATTTTGAATTTAAAAATGGGAATTCCCGTGCGGTATTGCTTTTTCACGGGCTGACGGGAAGCCCATTTGAGCTTAAAAAATACGGAGTTTTTTTAAATAAAAGAGGATTTGATGTTTATGCAAATTCTCTGCCGGGGCATGGGGAAAAAGCAAGTGATATTTACACCGTTCAATATCAAGATTGGCTTAATTTTGCTTATGCTAAATTTGAAGAACTCTATTCAAAATATGACGAAGTTTATATTTCAGGGCTTTGCTTAGGCGCAGTTTTGGCGATTTATACGGGAATTAAATTTAAGGAAAAAGTAAAAGGGGTGATTGCCCTATCTACAACCCTTTATTTAGACGGGTGGCGCCTTCCGTGGTATAGTTTTTTAATGCCTTTGGGATTATCCACAATTATTAGATTTTATTATAATTATCCTGAATGTGAGCCGCATGGAATTAAAAACGAAAAAGTGCGCTCAGTTGTTAAAAAACTTTTGTCTAAAGGGGATGTCGGTATGAACGATTTTCCTATGACGGGCATTTATGAGCTGATTAAATTATCTAATGAAACAATTAAGAAGTTGCCTGAATTTAATGTGCCGATTTTGTTAATTCACTCTCAACACGATGACCTTACAAGTGTGAAATCAGCACAGGTTGTGTATAAAAAGATTAAATCACAAGATAAAGAACTCATTATTTTAAATAACAGCTATCATATGGTATTGTACGACAATGAGAAAGAATTTGTGTTCAACAAGGCAATTGAATTTTTAGACAATCATTCCAAAATAAAAGAGGAACAAAAATGTATTATAATGTCTTAAAATATGCTCTTTTGGGCTTTGGAGCGTTATTTATCGTAAGTATGGTTTTATTTTTGACAGTTAAACCAAAAATAAAAAATAATGTTGTTTTATCTGATTATTTGGGTGTGATTTCTTTATTTTTTGGATTGTATATTTTATCTTCTTTTGTTTTTTCAATTTGGGCGTTTTGGAATTTGAATTTTTTTCAAGGAATAATACTTTTAATATTTGCAACTTCACCTTTTACTGTAGGAAAATTTGCAACATATAATACAAAAAATTTGTTTTTGTGTGTTCAATTTTTATTGATTGTTTTCAATATTGCATACGGATTTTTAGGGTTCAATTAATGAAAAAAATATTTTTTATAATTTTTCTTTCCATATTTATTTTTTCTCCCGCATGTGCAAAATCTTTGGTAGACACAACGGCCACAATCCATAATGAATTTGATACAAAATCAGAAATTCCAAAAATTATTAATTTTACAATAAATGAGGCAATTATTATTCCGAATTTGGTTGAAATTCCCGCAAAATCACATATTACAGGGGAAATTTACCGTTATCAGAAAGAATTAAGGTGGCACAAATCTGCTTATATTGTAATCAGGCTTTTAAATTATACTCCCCCAAATGAAGAACAGGTTGACATTCAAGAGAAAAATGTATATTTAACCGCAAGAAAATATGAGCGCTTTGACGGAAGGGCGGCAAGTGTTTTGACCATTGAAATTCTAGGGTCAAGTGCGGTTTCATTTTTTGCCCCTGGGGTAGATGTTGCTTATTTTTTCTTAAAAGGTGCAATTGTGCGGGATATGCACCCTAATTGGTTTAAATCGGGAGTTTCAAAGGCATACGATAATTCAATTTTGTGGTTTATTGAAAAGGGTAAAAGTTTTGATTTATGCGAAAATGATGAAATAAAATTAGAGCATATTGAAGGGAAGAAATTTAATAAGACAATTGAAAAAATTGATAAAAGAAAAGAAAAAACGGACAAAAAACTTGCAAAAAAAGAATTAAAAAATAAGCAAAAAGAAGAAAAAGAACAGATAAAACTCCAAAAGCAACTTGAAAAAGAGGCAAAATTGCCGCCACCCAAAAAAGAAAAAAGAGAGGCAAAAAGACTTCAAAAGCTTGCTAAAAAAGAATTAAAAAAGGCAAATTTTGAAGCAAGATATAAAAAATGGGAAGAAAAAAGAAAAATAATTGAAGATAAAAGGGAAGCAGAGCTTAAGGCAAACGAAATAAAAAAACAGGAAAGACGTGCGCTTAAGGCAGAAGCTAAAAGAAAAAAGAAAGAAAAAAGGCAGAGACGGCCAATAACGCAAGTATAAATATCCCTGTTATCCTGAACTTGTTTTTTGCATCTCACCAATTAATAAACCTCACAATCAATCGCAGCGCTTTTTAAGGCTACTTAGACCCTGAAATAAATTCAGGGTGACAGATTTAGACATTTTTGATGTAAATTTGCATATAAGTCTTATTATTTAGGGGTTGAAAAATTTCTTTTTTTTAAATAAAATACAGATAGTTTGTGCGAGTGTAACTCACTTTGACCGTAGGGCAAACGCAGCTTGACTGCAAAATTCTACCAATTGAGTTATGTTTGTGAGATTATGAAAATTGAATATTTGTGCGGATGTAACTCAATTGGTAGAGTCCCTGCCTTCCAAGCAGGTTGTTGCGAGTTCGAGCCTCGTCGTCCGCTAATTAAAAAGACCCACGCAAATGGGTCTTTTTAATTTATTAAATATAGAGAATATGGCATTTTCAAACATTTTAGATATGGGTTTTACAAAATGCCTAATTGTAGGGTGATAGAGGTTGTTTTTGTAATTAATCTTGTTTGCTTTCAGCTTCAAACAGTTTTGTTTTTGACATTTAACGATGTCATTGTAATGAAAAATTTACAAATTTTCATAAATTAAGCTATAAAAAATAACCGCCGATTTTATTCGGCGGCTAAAGCTATTTAGATGTAATTTTGTTTATCTTTTGAAGAAGAACCTCGTTTGCTTTTGCAATTTGTGGGTCAATTTTTTTGTCTATATCTGCCTGTGTAAAATCAACCTCAATGTCAGGCATAATACCCTTTTTGTTTATATCCGTTCCTGAGGGGGTTAGATATTTTTGAATTGTAATGTGCATTGCACCTCCGTCAGGCATTCTGTTGATTTCTTGTACAAGTCCTTTGCCAAAAGATTTTTTACCCACAATGGTTGCCCTTTTGTTGTCTTTTAAGGCGCCCGATAAAATTTCGCTTGCCGAAGCTGAACCCCCGTTTATCAAAACCACAAGGGGTTTATTTGTGAGGGTTGTTTTGCTTGAAGTTTGGGTTTCTTTATAGCCATCTCTGTCCACGGTGGATACAATTACTTTTGAGTCAAGGAAAAAGTCTGCAATATAAAGAGCATTTGTCAAAAGTCCCCCTGGGTTTGACCTTAAGTCAATAATAAGCCCGTCTTTGTCTTGGTTTTTTTCAAGTGCCGCTCTAAATTCTTCGGCTGCATTCTTGCTTATAAAAGAGCTTAATCTGATATAACCTATATTAGGCGCTATTTGGATATTTTCGGGCAGTTTGGTTGAAACTGATTTCAATTCAATATTTGCTCTTGTAATTGTGTAATATTTTGCTTCTTCGTTTCCTCTTTTTACAAGAAGTTTAACTTGTGTGCCTTCTTTGCCTCTGATTTTATCCGCTGCGGCATCAACCGTGATACCTTTTGTGGATTTTCCGTCAATTTCAAGAATTTCATCTTCTGCCTTCAAGCCTGCACGTTCTCCAGGGGTATCTTCTAAGGGGGCAATAATTAAAAGTTTGCCGTTTCTCACCCCAATTTGAACCCCAATTCCTGACAGTTTACCTTGGATAGAGGCTGTTTCTTCAGAATATTCTTTTGGGCTTAAAAATCTTGTATAAATATCATTTAAGCTTGAAACCATTGTTTCAATTGCGATATAAGCGTCTTCTTCGGTTTCAATTGTTTTATCGTATTTATGGCGCCAGCGTTTCCAATCTTGGCTGTTGTTGGTTTGGTCTACATATTTTGTATTAATTAAGTTCCAAGCTCTATCATAAAGGGTTTGCGGGGTCTGTGCCAACACTCTGTTAAATGAAGTTGTGGAATAAAAAAGACCCAACATTGCGATAAATAGAAAAATTTTTTTAAATATTGCTTTCATTTTTAAAAAATTACTCCTAAACCGTATGAATTATATAATTATTATTTTATTATAAATTGTTGAGAAGGACAAATTTTGCATGGAAATATTTGGCAAAAACAAACTTATAAAGTAAAATAAACGTATGGAAGTTTCAGGGAAAAAATCTTTATTTTTAATAATTGTAGCCTCTGTTTTGTTGTTTTTTCTTGCTTATGTGATCGGGGACACGATTTTTCAAAATAAATCATATAATTTTATGGTGAAATACACTTCTAAAGATAACATCCCGACCAAGGATATTGTGCTTGTTGTTATAGATAATAAGTCTTTGTCTGAGATTGGCAGGTGGCCTTGGAGAAGGGATAAAACCATTGATATTTTCGACTATTTTGAATACCACACAAAAGCAAAGGCAGTGGCTTATGATGCTGTTATTTTGGCGCCTGATACGGTAAATCCTGATGCGGATGAGTATTTTTTTAAAAATATTAAAAAATACAATAAATTGATTGCAGGGGTTGGTTTTATTGACAAAGAATTTGAAAATTATATCAATAAAGAACAGTACAATGCGCTTTTAGCTCAAAAATCCGATATTAATATTACAGATAAAAGAAGCAAAAAAAATCAAAACAACAGCATATATAAAAGCTTTACCCCGTTTGTATACGATTATTTTAAAAATGTAAAATACTTAGGTTCTGTTAACACATACCAAGACGCAGACGGATACATAAGAAAAATTGACCAACTTATTTTCTATAACGGAAAGTTATACCCTTCTTTGGCGCTTTTGGCATATTCAAAATATACAGGAATTAAAAATTTTGTTGTGGATGATGAATACATAAGTGCAAAAAATGAAAAATATGAACTTAAAATTCCGATTAAAAATCAAAATGGCGCTGTTTATAATTACATTTATTTTTATAAAACAAAAGACGGAGTATATTCCCATGATATCATTTCGGCATCTGATGTTATTAAATCTCTAGAACAAATTAAAAAGGGGCAAAAACCAGTTTTAAATGCTGAATTTTTTAAAGACAAGGTGGTTTTTGTTGGCGCAAATGCAAATGCGCAAGCACTTTTGGATATAAAAAGAACTCCCGTTTCAGACACTTTTGCGGGGGTGGATATTCAAGCTACAAATTTTAACAATATGCTTGATAATAATTTTTATGTTGCAACAAGTACATTTTACAATGTTTGCATTGTTGTGTTGGTATTTTTGTTTGTTATTCTTTTGGTCGGGCTTTTGCCCGTTTCAAGTGCGCTTTTGTGCACTTCTTTAACTATGCTTTTATATTTTGTGTTTGTGTTTATTTTGTATGACAACAAGCTTGCAGTTGAGCTTATTTTACCTGAAATATTTATTCTTTTTGCGCTTGGGTGTGGGTATTCGCTTAAATATTTGCTTGAAGGAAGAAAAAAAGAAAAAATTCAATCTGCGATGAGCAAATATATTTCAAAAGATGTTATGAAAAATGTTGTTCAAAACATAGACAGCATTAAGCTTGGCGGAAAAAGGGCAGAGGTGACTGTATTATTTGCAGACATCAGAGGGTTTACTTCAATATCAGAAAAGCTTTCAGCAGTTGAAGTGACAAAAATTTTAAATGAATATTTTTCTGCCCTTGTGCCCATTATTGAGGAGCACCATGGCGTTTTAAATAAATTTATGGGGGATGCGGTTTTGGCAATTTTTGGCGAGCCGATTATTGACAACAATCACCCAATAAATGCAGTTTTGTGTGCAAATAAAATGTTGAAAAAAGTGAAAAGCCTTCAACAAAAATGGATTGATGAAGGAAAACCCAAAATTGAAATTGGGATAGGAATTTCAACAGGGGAAGTTTTTATTGGCAACATAGGCTCAGAAACAAGGCTTGAATACACTGTAATCGGTGACACGGTAAACACGGCAAGCAGAATTGAAAATTATAATAAAGTTTATAGAACCAACTTTTTGATAAGCGAAGAAACATATTTAAGAGTGCAAAAATATGTGGATGTGATTAAAATAAGAGAAGTCACCATAAGGGGCAAAGCTAAAAAAATCAATATCTATGAAGTTTTGAGAATTCTTGATGCGTAAAGATGATTTCGATGAAATTTATGAAAATATAAAAAAAGCAGTTGCCGTTGAGAAAAAAAGGCAGTTTATAAATGTCTTGGGGAAAAAAACGACTTTTTCTAAATTTGTACTTGAAAACTTGGAAAAGTTTCGCCGCCTTTTATCCAAACAAGATAAATTAAAACTTGAAAATTTATACTTGGCTTTTGAACAGTATGAGTTTGACTCTCTCCATGCAAGAATGCACGCTGTTCAAAATTTGGTGGAAACTTTTAATTTCTATAAAAAAATAAAAAATGCAAAAGAAAAACTTGCAAAAAAACAAAATCTTGAAGTGGAAAAATTTAAAAAAACAGATGATCCGTTAAATGAAGGGGATGTTTGTTTTGTAAAAGGGGTGGGCCCCACTGTTGCTGAATTATTTAAAAAAATTGGGATAAGAACGGTTAAAGATTTAATTGAATATTACCCAAAGCGGTATATGGATTATGAAGGCAGACAAAAAATCAAAGACCTCAAAGAAGGGCAAAATGTCACCGTGATGGGAAAAATTACAAATGTTTCCATATTTAGTGCAAAAAATAATTTAACCGTGCACACAATAAAAATTTCAGACGGCTCCGGCAATATCGGGATAAACTTTTTTTATAAAATTAAAAATAAAAAAATGCTTCATTTTTATAAAGAAAAATATCCCTTATCTTCTTTTGCAATTGTGATTGGAACGGTAAAAAGAGATAATTTTACGGGGAGATTTACTTTAGATAAACCTGAAATCCAAATTTTAAACGATGAAATTGAAGACAAAAATGACGATGAACTTTATTCAGGCAAAGTTATTCCCATATACGGCTTATCAGAAAATTTAAATGCGGGCGTTTTAAAAAGGGCAATAAAAAATGCGTTCGATAAGTTTGGTGAATTTTTGAAAGATAATTTGCCAACAGAAATTAAAGAAAAAAGAAATTTAATTGATTACAAGTCTGCCATTCAAAAAATACATTTTCCAAAAACCTTGGAAGATGTTAAAAATGCAAGATTTAGACTGATTTATGAAGAACTTTTTTTATCTCAATTAAACCTTGCGATGTTAAGGGAAGAAAAACGCAAATTTCCTTCAAACAGAATGGATATAAAGCAAGGGGGGCTTGTTGAAAAATTTATAAATTCCCTTCCTTTTGAATTAACAGGCGGGCAAAAACAGGCATTTAATGAAATTTTAGCTGATATGAAATCTACAAAACCAATGCAAAGGCTTCTTCAAGGGGATGTAGGTTCAGGGAAAACAGTCGTTGCCTGCATGACGCTTTTGGCTGCAATTGAAAACGGTTATCAAGGCGCAATCATGGCGCCTACGGAAATTCTTGCATCTCAGCATTATAAAAATTTTATAAGGTGGCTTTTGCCCATGGGGGTGAGCGTTGGGGTTTTTCTTGGTAAAAATAGCGCCAAAACAAGGCGTCAAATGCTGACTGATTTAAAAAACGGTCAGATGAATATTGCAGTTGGTACCCATGCGCTTATTCAAGATGAGGTTGAGTTTAATAATTTGGGAGTGGTTGTGATAGATGAGCAGCACAGGTTTGGAGTAAATCAAAGAATGCGGCTTTTTTCTAAAGGTAAGGTTCCTCAAACACTTACTATGACCGCAACTCCAATTCCAAGAACTTTAGCCCTAACAGTTCATGGGGACCTTGATGTAACCACAATTGATGAAATGCCAAAAGGAAGATTGCCCGTGATTACAACTCTTGGTGGGGTAAATAAGCGCAAAATAGCATATGAAACCATAAAAGAAGAAATAAAAAAATCTCATCAAGCATACATTGTATACCCTCTAATTGATGAATCCGAAACAATAAGTGCCAAAAATGCGACAATGGAAGCCATAAAGCTTCAAGAGGGGGTATTTAAGGGCTATAAAATTGGCTTATTGCACGGTAAACTCAAAAATGAAGAAAAAGACAAAGTAATGGCAGATTTTAAAAATAAAGTGTACGATATTTTAGTCTGCACAACGGTTGTGGAAGTGGGAGTGGATGTTCCAAGCGCTACGGTTATGATTATTGAAAACGCAGAAAGGTTTGGGCTATCTCAGCTTCATCAATTAAGAGGTAGAGTCGGCAGGTCTGACATTCAGTCTTTTTGCTATTTAATAACGGAAAAAGCCTCAAGCACTACAAGAGCTAAGCTTTCTGTTTTAGAACAAACAAACAACGGTTTTATTGTTGCCCAAAAAGACCTTGAAATAAGGGGCCCCGGGGAATTTATGGGAACAAGGCAATCAGGGCTTAATGAATTTTCGCTTTTTGATTTTACAAAAGATATAAAAATTTTAGAGTTGGCAAGAGAAGATGCTATTACCCTTGTCAAAAGCGGCTTAATTGATAATTATCCTAAATTAAAGCAGTTGGCAGATATAAACAACCTTTTTAAAAGTTAGCTTACTTGCGCATGGGATACACAAGAGGGCATTAAAGGAAGGATAAAACTAAAGGTGGAGCCTTTTCCCAAAGTTGATGTGACAAAAACTTTGCCGCCGTGTTGCTTTTCAATTGCCATTTTTACAAGGTGAAGTCCAAGTCCTGTTCCTTTAATTGTGTGGGTTGTATTTTCGGTTCTGTAAAATCTGTCAAAAACTCTATCTATGACATCTTGCGCAATGCCTATCCCTTCATCTTTAACAGAAACTTTTATGTGATTGTTATCTTCTGTTAAACCAACCATTATTTCAATTTTGGAATTTTCGGGCGAATACTTAATCGCATTAACCACCAGGTTATTAATCACCCTTTCAATTGCTTCTTCGTTATAGTACACAAGGGGAATATCATCCTGTTTAATAAGGAAAATTTCCATATTTTTTTCATCTGCCAAAACCTTAAGTCCCACAAGGGTTCTTTCGATTGTATTTGTAATATCCAGTTGTTGTTTTTCAATTTCTTTGTCTGCTTCAAGTTTGGAAAAATCAAGAATATCGTTTACCATATTATTTAAGTGAATAATTTCATCGTTAATAATACCGATAAATTCTTTTTGTTCTTCAAATTTAAAGTCTTCCCCGTAATTATAAAGAGTATCAGCATAACTCCTTAGGATAGTAACCGGTGTTCTTAGCTCATGAGATACATTTGAAATAAAGTCATTCTTCAGCTTATCTACTTCTGCTTCACGGGTAATATCAATCAGGATGATAATATACCCAAGGTAATCATGGGCATTAGAATACATTAAAGAGGCTATTGCCTTTATTACCTTGTTATCTATTGTCATAGAAAAAGAAACGGGTTTGTTTTCAATGTCTTCAATTGGGGTTTGTTTAAATTTTTCAATTCCCGTTTTAAAACATTTTGTGTTTTTGTTATCTGTAAATTCTAAAATTGATAAATCTAAAATGTTTTTGCCCAAAAGTTTTTTGGCGCTGGGGTTTATAAGAACAACTTTATCAGAGCTGTCGCACACAACAACCCCGTTTGCAATTCCCATTAAGACGGATTCAAATTTGTTTCTCTCAAGAGTTAATTGGTCAATATTTTGTTCTTCGTATAAATGAAGTCTTTCTGACATATCATTAAAGGCATTAAAAAGTTCTTTTACTTCACCTGAAGTTTGTTTGTTTTCAAGCACAGTGCCAAATTTACCCGAAGAAATTTCTTTAACCCCTTGCCTTAAAATTCCAAGTTCACGTCTTATTAATAAGGTGTTTATTACAATAACAACCGTATAAATAAGCCACATCATTGCAAAAACGATAAGCATGGAATTTTTGGTTGTGTTGGAAATGGATTTTGCAAGATTGGCATTAAGACCAATGTCCACATATCCTTTTATTTCTTTTTTTTGGTCTAAAATTGGGGTTGTAAGGGTTGTTTTTGTTTCTTGTTTTCTTTTTGGATAGTTGTTTTCACTTGAGTATATGATATTTCCGTTTTTGTCTTTATAATCTATAAATGAAATATCCGGATTGCCTTCTAAAATAAAAGATGCGTGGTGTTGAAAAACTTTCTTTTTTTGTTTTTGCTGTGTATTTTTTGTAAGCTCATAACTTTGGATTGCAATGGTTCTGCCTAAAAGCTGCCCTGAATTAGCATAATTTTCATATAATTTGCCTCTGATTTTATCAATCGCAAAATATGAAACCGCCATAATAATAACAGTTGAAATTATAAGCCCTAATATAATTAATTTATTTTGTGTTGTGAAACTGAATTTGAATTTATTTTTCATGTTCAATATTATACACTCAATTCATCTAATATTCCAATAAGAGCAATTTTAACGTGGTAATAACTCAAACCCCCCTGCATATAAATTGCATAAGGCGGACGAACAGGCCCATCTGCGGATAATTCTAAGGTTGACCCCTCAATAAAGCTTCCCCCTGCCATAATTAATTTGCAATCATACCCCGGGACAGTATCCGGTATTGGGGTAAGATAGCTTTCAACGGGGGAATATCTTTGAAGCATTTTGCAGAATTTTTGCTGCTCATCTTCATTATTAAATTTAATTGTTTGAATTAAATCCACTCTTTTTTCATTCGAATTGGGATGAGTAATAAACCCTTTTTCTTCAAAAACTTTGGCTGCTAAAATTGCGCCCTTGAGTGCTCCTGCGACAATTGAGGGTGCCATAAAAAATCCTTGCAAAATTGTTCTTGTTGTGTTGAACATAGCCCCGCCTGAGGCGCCTATTCCGGGGGCAGTTAATCTTCTTGCGCAAAGCTCAACCAAGCGTTTTTTTCCTGCGATATATCCGCCCGCTTCTACAATGCCGCCGCCCGGGTTTTTGATTAAACTTCCTGCCATAATATCTGCGCCAATTTCAGTTGGCTCTTTTGTGTCTGTAAATTCGCCGTAACAGTTATCTACAAAGCAAATAATTTCAGGGTTTATGCTTTTTACAATTTTTACAATTTTTTCTATATCATCTAAAGAAAGCGATTTTCTTAAGGAATACCCTCTTGATTTTTGAATTAAAACAAGTTTTGTATTTGGTTTTATATAATTTGGAATGTTTTCAAAATCTACATCAAAACCGTTTTTTAAGGGTACTTCGCTATATTCAACCCCATGACCTTTAAGAGAACTTTCACAATAAGGGTCATTTTCTCTTTTGCCGATAACTTCTTCCATAGTGTCATATGGCGCCCCCACAACGGATAAAAGGTGGTCGCCCGAGTGCAAAAGCCCAAATAACACGCAAGCTAGGGTGTGAGTGCCTGAAACAAAATGGGGTCTTACAATTGCAGCTTCTGACTTAAAAGTATCCCTAAATACATTATCAAGGGCTTCCCTTCCAAGGTCATCGTGCCCGTAGCCTGTGACTGTATAAAAATGTTCTTCCCCGATTTTATTTTCATAAAAAGCATCTAAAACTTTTTTTTGGTTAAATTCTGCAATTTTATCAATTCTTTTAAATTCTTCGGTTAATTTATTTTCAATATGGTCTATAAATTCTTTAGAGTTCATCTTCAAAAACCTTTCTAAACCCTTCAAATGCTTCATCTATTTGTTCTTTTGTAATAATCAAAGGGGGTGCAATTCTAATTGTGCCTTCATGCGTTTCTTTAACCAAAATTCCATAGTCTTTGAATAATTTTTCGCAATATTTTCTTGCAGGCTCTTTCATTTCAATTGCAATAAAAAGCCCCTTTCCTCTTATTTCTTTAATTTTATCGTTTTTGATTGTTTTTAATTTGTTTAAGAAATATTCCCCTAATTTTGCAGATTTTGAAGCAAGGTCTTCATCAATTAAAACATCCAATGCAGCCATTGCAATAGCGGCAGCTAAGGGGCTTCCGCCAAATGTGGAACCGTGTTCTCCTGCTTTAAAAAGTCCTAAAATTTCTCTTGAAGATAAAACGGCAGAAATTGGATAAAAGCCACCGGAGAGTGCTTTCCCAACAGTTACAATATCGGGTCTTATGTTTTCATGTTCAAATGCAAAAAGTTTTCCTGTTCTGCAAAAGCCCGTTTGGATTTCATCTAAAATCATTAAAATATTATTTTCATCACAAAGTTCTCTTATTTGTTTTAAATACCCTTCGGGCGGAATTTTAATGCCTGCTTCTCCTTGAATGGGCTCAAGCAAAATGCCCACGGTATTTTTTGTAATTAACGATTTTATTGAATTAATATCCCCGTATTTTGCAATTTTAAACCCTTCTGTATAAGGCCCAAAATCATTTTTTGCGCTTGGGTCGGTTGAAAAACTTACAATCGTGGTGGTTCTTCCGTGGAAATTTTCTGAACACACAATAATTTCTGCAACATCAACCCCCTTTTTTTGATAACCCCATTTTCTTGCGGTTTTAATTGCGGTTTCCACTGCTTCTGCACCCGTGTTCATAGGTAAAACCATTTCAAAACCAGTAATATCGCAAAGTTTTTTGTAATATAGGGGAAGTACGTTATTTCTAAAAGCACGGGAAGTCAGGGTTATTTTTTTTGCCTGTTCTATCATCGCCTGCATAATTTTTGGATGAACATGCCCTTGGTTTACGGCAGAATAAGCGCTAAGACAGTCTAAATAGCGTTTTCCTTCAACGTCATAAACCCAAACTCCTTCTCCATGGTCAATTACAACATCTAAAGGTTTGTAATTATGCGCACCATAGGCATTTTCAAGTTCAATAAAATCAGATGAATGCATAAACTTTCTCCTTTTTTATAATTGTAGTAAGAAAATAACAAATCTTCAATTTTTCATTTATAATTATTTTTATGAAAAAGAATTTTATTTTTTACACTCTGTGTTTTATCACGATTTTATTTTTTATAAGTTCTCTTTTTACTGTTTTTAAAAAAGAATTCAGAACTCAAAATTTTTCGCCCGTTTTTAATATGATGAGCGTCACTCTTGAAGTAAAACAGGCCAAAGAGGACGATTTTCTTTTAAAAGTAAATGATGATTATTATATTTTTGGCAATTCAAAAAACACTTTAAATAAAAAAATAAATTATGAAGCAAAAGATATAAGAATTCTTGTAAAAGAAGGGCTTGAAGATAAAGTAAAGTCAATTGTTATTTTTAATGATATAAAACCTTATTATTTTAAAGATTTTTCTTCATTTGAAAAGGAAACAAAAAGTTTTTGTAGCGGATATTGTCTAAATTATTCCGAATACAAAGTTCCAAACATTATAAAATATAATAAAAATTCAACTTCTTATAATTTTCATTCTGTGCAAAATACAATTTGTGTCTTGTTTTTGTCGCTATTTTCGGGAAAATTTGTGTTCATTATTTCATATTTGCTATTTTTTATAACGGTTATTTATTTTATAAACAATAAAGAAAAAATAAAATATATTAAAATTAACAACTACGTTTGGGCAAGTGTCATTTTTTTATTTGGAATTTTGATTTATTCAAATGGAATTTTAGATTATCTTCCTTGGGGGGATGAGTATGCGACAATTGAATATTCAAACCCTAAAAATTCTTTTATGAAAGTTTTTTTAGACCCTGGAAATCCGCCATTATTTTATATTTTATTTAGATTTTTTGTTCAAATTTTTGGAATTTCACTTTTAACAATGAAAATTTTTCCTTTTATAATTGGGATTTTATTTTCTTTTTTGTTGTGGGTGTTTTTAAAAAATAGGTTCAATTTAAAAATTGCAAATCTTGGGCTTTTACTTGCTTTTATTAATGTTCCTTTAATTTATTTTGCAAGTGAGGCAAGAAGCTATATTCTTCAAGCCCTGATGACAATTTTTCTTGTGTATTATCTTTTTAAAATTTTTGAACAAAACAAAATTAAAGACTACATAATTTATGGGGTTTTGGTTGCTCTGGTTTCAAATATTCATTATTATGAAATTTTGCTTTTGTGTTCAAATTTTCTCTATGCGGTTATTTATTTTCTAATTAAAAAAAGATATTTTGATATTTTAAAATTTTTCCTTGCGAATTTAATTGGCGGTATGTTCTTTTTGCCATTTTTTGTTATGACCGCATTTAATAAGGCTCTTGTTGATACAAATTTTAATGCTTGGATTCCGGATATTAATATTTTTCAAATTGAAAGATGTATATATTACCTTTTTGGTGGGATTTTTTCTTTTATTATATCTTCTTTTGTTTTTGCAAAAAATATTTTCCAAAAAGATAAAGATAATTTATTAATTTATTCTTATTTTGCAATAATGTTCACAATTTTTCTTGCCGTTATTTTGTCTTATTCAATAAGACCTATGCTGGTTGAAAGGTATCTTGTTTTATTAATTCCTCTGTTTTTAATTTTCTTGTGCTCTGTTTTTGCTAAAAATTATAAAAATAAATATATTGTGATTTTCTTTATAATTTGGGTTTTGTTAATTCAAGGGGGAAGTTTTGAAAAAAATAATAAAAGAAAAGGAATGATTGAGGTTCCAAACGCTATAGCAAAACAATATTATGAACAAAACGGGAATAAAAAGCATATTTATTCGATAATTAATTTGTTCTTTTTGCAACATATAAAAGGTGAAAAGAAAATTGCCCTAAATGAAATTAATTATATTTCAAAATCAGAAGCTGTGATTGAAGATGAGATAAAGAAAATTTTAAACGAAGATAAAAATGCAATAATTTTTACATCTATGTTAAAGCCAAACAAAAAAAATAGAAATTTGCCCAACAATTACACTTGCTTTTTTAACGGTGCCACAGATTTATGCTTGTGGAAAATTGAAAATTAAGAAAATATAAAGCTCTTTAAATAAATGCTATAATAGTAGTAATAAAAGGAGAAAAAAATGATTAAAGAGATGAAAATTAAAGGGCATATTATTGATTCGCTTATTTTATCTAAGCTTTTAGACCAAATTAATGAACTTGGGCTTATATGTTATGCCACCAAAGTTGAAATTGGGAAAAGAAGGGAAGATATATCGGAAGCAACTTTTGTAATTGAAGCAGACAACAATGATGAAATGGAAAAAGCGCTTGAACTTGCTAAAAAACAGGGGGCATATACGGAATAATGACAGATAAAATTTTAATGTGTGCGCCCGATTATTACGGGATTAAATATGAAATTAACCCGTGGATGAATATGGACATTCAGGCGGATAATAAAAAAGCAAAAACTCAATGGGAAAACCTTTATTCTATTTTAAAAGAGGACTTGAAGGCAGATGTTCGACTTGTTGAACCAAGGGAAGATGTTCCTGATATGGTGTTTACCGCAAATGCTGCTGTTATGTATGGAAAAAAGGCAATTATAAGTCGTTTTAAATATCCTCAAAGGCAAAATGAGGAAAAATATTTTGCTAAGTGGTTTAAAGACAACGGATATGAAGTTGTGGAGTTGCCCGAAAATGTTGCTTTTGAAGGGGCGGGGGATGCGCTTTATTTAAACAATATTTTGTTTTCAGGGTATGTGCCAAGAACTGATATTGTGGCGCATACAATGCTTTCAGAGCTTTTAAAAATTGAAGTTATTTCTCTTGAATTGGTAAATAAAAATTTTTACCATGTGGATACTTGTTTTTGTCCGCTTGAGGGTGGATTTTTGATATATTACCCAGAGGCATTTGACAAATATGGTAATATGGTAATTGAAAGGTATGTTTCACCTGAAAAACGAATTATAGTAAATCAAGAGGAAGCGTCTTATTTCACGTGTAACGCTGTAAATATCGGCAAAAATGTGGTTACAAACCTTACTACAAAAAGATTTTCTAATTTGTTAAAAGAAAAAGGCTTTTGCCATATACAAACCGATATGAGCGAATATATGAAAGCGGGCGGAGCTTGCAAATGTCTGACTTTAAAAATATAGATACCATAATTTTTGACCTTGACGGAACACTTTTGGATACGGTTGATGACCTGAAAGACAGTGTTAATTACGCAATGTCTTCTTTAGGGTATTCAATTAAAACAAAGGAAGAAGTGAGGTCTAAAGTTGGCAGGGGGCTTATAAAATTAATAGAAGATATTTTGCCCAATGGCTTAAAAAACCCTGATTTTAATGAGGCGGTCAATAAATTTAAAGAGTATTATATTAATATTAAAGAAAGCAAAACCCACCCGTATGATAATATTGTTGAACTTTTAGAAGAACTTAAAAAAAGAAATTTTAAACTTGGGGTTGTGTCGAATAAATTTGACAGAGCATGCAAAAAACAGTGCGAATTTTTCTTTAAAGGTTTAATTGATTATGCACAAGGGGAAGATTCACTTAATGGAATTGTTCCAAAGCCAAACCCTGTAGGCATTTATAAGGTAATGAAAATTTTAAATTCCAAAAACTGTGTGTTTGTTGGAGATTCAGAGGTGGATATTCAAAGTGCAATAAACGCTGATATGCCTTGTATTAGTGTTTTGTGGGGTTTAAAAACAAAAGAATTTTTAATTCAAAACGGGGGCGAGTTTTTTGTTCAAAACCCTTTAGAAATTTTGGATATGGTATAATTTTCTTATGGTAATTAAGATTTTAAGTGCAACTGTTATCGGGCTTGATGTTTATCAAATTTCAGCCGAAGTGGATGTGACAAATTCCCTTCCACAAACGGTTATTGTAGGGCTTGGGGATACTGCGATTTCAGAAGCCAAGGAGAGATTAAAACTTGCAATTAAAAATTCAGGGTACTCCTTTCCTTCAACTAAAGTGGTTATTAATTTGGCACCTGCCAATTTGAAAAAAGAAGGCGCAATTTATGACCTTGCAATGGCTGTCGGGATTTTAGCGAAAGAAAAAATTATAAACAAAGTTTCACCCGATACAGCGTTTCTTGGGGAATTGTCCTTAGACGGTTCAATTCGCTCTGTAAGCGGAGTTTTGCCCATTGTGTCCGGGCTTTGCGATTTAAATATCAAAAGGGTAATTCTTCCGATTGATAATTTGCCTGAGGCAAGTTTTGCCCCTGATATTGAGGTTTTGGGCGCTAAAAATTTGGTTGAAGTGGTCGAATATTTAAACGGTAATTTTGATTTAAAAAAATTAAAACAAAATGCAGATGATTTTTTAGATGTTTCATATGACACAACGGTTGATTTTAAGGATATAAAAGGACAATCGCAAGCAAAAGCGGCGCTTGAAATTGCGGCAGCAGGTGCGCATAATATTTTAATGTCGGGCACTCCAGGGTCAGGCAAAACAATGCTGGCTCGTGCATTTGCGTCTATTTTGCCCCCGCTTGTGAAAAATGAAGCGATTGAACTTACAAAAATTTATTCTATATCGGGGCTTGTGGATAATAAATTTCCGCTTATAGTAAAGCGCCCCTTCAGGTCTCCTCACCATAGCGCTTCTGCTGTTGGGATTACAGGTGGGGGAAGCAACCCAAAACCGGGGGAAATTACCCTTGCGCATAGGGGAGTTTTGTTTTTGGATGAATTGCCTGAATTTCCAAGAAGTGTGCTTGAGGTTTTAAGGCAGCCTTTGGAAGAAAATTTTGTCACTATTTCAAGGGCGCAAAACACAATTAAATATCCTGCTAATTTTATTTTAGTAGCGGCTATGAACCCTTGCCCGTGCGGCTTTTTAGGAGATAAGAAAAAAGAATGCAAGTGTTCTGAATTTCAAATAAATCGCTACAGGTCAAAATTGTCAGGGCCTCTATTGGATAGAATTGACATTCAAATCACAGTGCCAAGGCTTACAGAGGATGAGCTTTTAGGGGTGAAAGAAGAAGGGGAAACATCTTCTGTTATAAGAAAAAGGGTGATTGCAGCAAGGAATATTCAACTCAAGCGGTATGAAAAAGAAGATATTTACACAAATTCAGAGCTTACCCCAAAATTAATTAACAAATATTGTAAAATTGATGACAAAACAAAAACAATATTAAGAGGTGCCATTAATAAATTCAATTTATCTGCAAGGAGTTATGATAGAATTTTAAAAATTTCAAGAACAATTGCAGATATTGAGGGGCAAGAAAACATTTCGCAAGATCATGTTATGCGGGCGCTTACATTTAGAGGATTGATTTAAATTATACGAAAATATACCCCGAGTGGTGAAAAGATTTTTATAGAAAATATTTTATAATTTTTTTAAGTTATGAAAAAAGGAAATATATATGAAAAATAACATTATAATTTTACTTGTTTTTTTAATTCCGCTTACAGTGTTTTTTGTTTTGAATAAAATAAGTGACACAAATGCTGTGCTTGCCACAACGCAAGACGGGTTTGATAAGGCAAAATTAATAAAATTTTACTCTCCTATGTGTACGGAATGCAAAAAAGTCGGGGAAAACCTTAAAAGCGCTTTTGAAGACTATAAAGATGTCATTTTATATGAAGAAGTTAATGTTTCTAAAAATGATAAAAAAACAAAAGGTCAAATTGCAACATATAATGTGACTGTTGTGCCTACTCTTATTTTTATAGATAAAAATGGCAAAGTGGTTGAAAAAACCGAAGGTGGAATTGAAGAAATTGAAATTACAAATAATTTGGAAAAAATAAAATGATAAATGAACTATTTCAAAATTTTTCAATTGGGCTTCAAGGGGGGCAATTTTCACCGGTTTTGATTATTATTGCTTTTTTGGGTGGTATTATTGCCTCTATAAGTCCTTGCACGCTTGGTATTTTGCCCATCATAATAGGTTATGTCGGCGGGTATACAAAAGAGGAACACCCATGCATAACATTTGTTCGACTTTTATCTTTTGTGTTCGGCTTGAGCGTTATTTTGAGCTTAATTGGAATTATTTGCGCCATTACGGGAAAAGTTTTTAAAGCTTTTGGCGGTGAATATTGGATTATTTTTATGGCGTCTTTAATTATGGTCTTTGGGCTAAATTTGATTGGTGTTGTTGAAATTCCAATTCCCCATTTTATAAAAAGAATGCCAAAAATAAGTGCAGATAGTCTTTTTGTATATCCTTTTATAATAGGGTCTATGTTTGCGCTTGCTGCAACTCCTTGTTCTACACCGATTTTAGCGGCTATTATGAGTTTTGCTGCGTTATCTGAAAATATTTTGTACGCTTCCATTTTATTACTTGCTTTTTCGTTAGGACAGGGTGTAATTATACTTTTGGCGGGAGTTTTCACTTCTTTTTTAAAGAATATAAAAGGGGTGAATTATTTTAGCGGCGCCTTAATGAAACTTTGCGGTATTTTGTTGATGTTAGCTTCGATTTATTTATTTTATAAGGTGTTTTCTGTTTTTATAAATTAAACTTTATATTTCTTAATAAAATCTCTCAAAAGGTTAATTTTAATATTTGACGAGTTTTGAACCTTTTGTAAGGAAGGAAAATAATATGGGATTATTAATTAATTCAACGGACTCAACACCAAAAACCGCAGTAAAAGGGGCTGCAATTGGCGCATTTTCATATGGTGCAATAGAAGCTTCCCGTAAAATTAAAAATGTTGCAAAAGATGTTTTTGCAACATCTATAAGAGAACAAAAGAAAATATTGAAAAATTCTAATCCAGAGGCTGTTCGACAGGCAATTTCAAGAACTGAAAATCTTGATTTTAAAGGAATTGTAGACAGGGCAAACCAATATAGTGGAGATGCTGTAAGATTGGGCAATGTGGAGCGTGCCACCAATAATTTAATAAAAAATGGCAGAAGTGCTGAAGTTTTAAAATATAAAGAAGCATATCAAGTTTTAGAAAACGGCAAGCCGTCTAAATATATTGCAGGCAAAAAAGCTGCCAAAACTGTATTTGGCAAAATTGGTGCAAAATTTGAATCAGGCACAGATAAAATTTATAAATTTATAAAAAGCGGCAATAAAAAAGAAATTTTAAAAAACAATTCAGATAAAATTAAAGGCGGACTTAAAAAATATGCACTTCCGCTTGCAATTGCAGCGGTATTAGCAGGCACTGGGGCTGCGATTGCAAAAAAAGCTGTTGACCATAAACAAAAGGCAAAAACAGAAGAATAAATTTTAAAAAAAAGCCCCTTTTTAAAGGGGCTTTTTTATAGGGTATGGTGCGCCTGATTGAAATTTATCAAAAATGCTTGACCTTCTCTTTTTTAGATGTTACTCTAAATTTGTACTTTCATTTAAGGGCCTGTAGCTCAGCGGTAGAGCAGGGGACTCATAATCCCTTGGTCGCGGGTTCGAATCCCTCCGGGCCCAGATATTCAATAAAGACCTTTTAGAAGGTCTTTTTTTGTCATTATACATTGTCTTGCAGTTTGATAAAAAGTATCAAATGGTTTCATGGCAAGGGTTTTAGTCTGTTTGTATTAAAAGTTAGTTTTGTAAATGTCAACATTTAGCGAGAATTTCTGACTCCAAAACAAAAATTTAACTCTCAAAATCAAAGTTTTAGATTTTTAAATCATAATAAATTTTGAGTTATATGTCCAAATTTGACGCAAGGTAAGTATAATGTTATAAATACCAATTAGGTTAATGAGATTTTGAATATGCATGACAAAAAAGATGACTTTAAGATTTTAATTAGTAAACAAAAAGAAAAACTCAATTATGACGATATCCAGCTTCTCAAAAATATAAAGTTTGTATCACTTGCAGAAATCGGAGCAATGGGTTCCCCCGGTGAAATACAAATGATTTCAAGAATTGATAACGCCAATGTTTTGTATTCAGGAAATTTGTTTTTTGGCAATGTGATAATCGATATGAAAAAAATTAAATCGTTATTCCCCGATATTAGTTTTATGCATTGTCTTTTAATGCAATGCGATTATAATCCTGTTGGTTGGAGGTATTTAAACCTTGGAGCTGGTAATAATTTATATGTATCAGAAGATATTTATGAATATTTTGATATTTTAACTAACGGAATGAGAGGTGCGAATTTATACGTTTCTTGGAAACAGCTTGCCTTGGCAACAATAACTTTATTGGCAAAGGGATATAAAAATAAATACAAATTCAAAGAATACTACGAAAAACATATCGAAGAAAAAGATTTAAAACCCATTTTAGTAAACTTAAATACTAAAAAAATAATGGCAGAAGGAATTAAAAACTCAATTATATCCTTTGTTGCTGGTGACATGATAGGAACGCCCGTCCAATTTATTTTACGAAAAAATTTGCAAAAAGATTTAGAAAAATATTCAATAAAAAATATTATTGAAAACATTAGAAACAAAAATCTTCCTTTTGGAGTGTGGTCAGATGACTCATCTATGACATTGTGCACAATGAAAAGTATTGTTGAAAAACAAGAGATTGACATTGAAAATATAGGGAATATTTTCTTGAAATGGCTATATGATAACTATATGACACCGTTAAATAAGACTTTTGACGTTGGAAGAACAACATTTGCTGCACTTAATAATTTCAAAAATAATCCAAAAACTCAAAGTGGGATGACCGATATAAATAGTAATGGAAATGGTTCATTAATGAGAATTTTACCAGTTTCATTTTATTGTTATTTTAAAAAATTTTCAAATGAACAAACTTTTCAAACAATAAAAAATGTTTCAAGCATAACTCACGCTCATCCAATAAGCATTCTTGGTTGCTATATTTACACTTTGATTATTTTTGACATTTTAAATGGGCTCAAAAAAGATAATATAATTAAAAATTTAGCTGATATTAAAAAACAAATACCCAAGGAATATAAAAAATATCTATGCGAGTATTCAAGAATTATCGACGGGAGTATAATAAATGAACAAATTCAAAATATTAAAACAACAGGCTATGTAAGATATACGTTAGAAGTTGCTTTATGGGGATTTTATAATACACAAAGTACAGAAGATTGCATTTTTGAAATAGTTAAATTAGGACATGATAGTGATACAAATGGTGCAGTAGGAGGAAGTTTAAGCGGTCTTTATTATGGATTAAGAAATAAAAATATCAAAAAATATTGGATTGATAAAATTATCAAAAAAGATGAAATATGTAATATGATTGATGAATATATAAATGTGTTGAATCTGGAAGGTAACTTATGATTAAAAATTTTAGTCCCGAAGTATGTGAAAAATTAGGTTATTATGTTTATCGTTTAATTGACCCGAGAAACGGTCAAACTTTTTATATAGGTAAAGGCAAGGGAAATAGAGTATTTGCACATGTTGAATGTGCACTAAAAAATTATAATGGTGAAAATTATTCAACTACTGATGAAGATGAAATTTCTGAAAAATTTAAACAAATTAGAGATATAAAAAGTGCAGGATTAGAAGTTATTCATATTATTCAAAGACACGGGTTAGAAGAAAAGGAAGCATTTGAAGTAGAATCGGCATTGATTGATTGTTTTCCAGGGTTAACAAACTTACAATCGGGACATAATAATGAATATGGTGTTAATAATGCCGAAACACTCCAACAAGAATATTCTGTTGAAACATATAAAGAGCCGGATAATATCAAATATATGATTATTAAAACTACAGATAACAGAAAGGATAATGAATGCAACGGTAGTCTATATGAAGCCGTTAGATATTCTTGGAAGGTTAGTAAACATAGGGTTGATAAAATCCAATATGTTTTAGGAGTGATTAATGGTATTGTCAGAGAGGTATATGAAGTTGAAAAATGGCAACTTGCAGATAATGGGGTAAGGTATGAATTTGTTGGCCATATTGCACCAGATGAAATAAGAAATATTTTTATTGAAAAAAGAATTCCTGAAAAATATTCCAAAAAAGGCTCTGCAAATCCAATACAATACCATGATTGAATATTTTAAAATGGTTAATTATTTAAGTAAACCAATTTATCTTGCGGTTTGTTATTGAAAGCAATAATTCAATTATAAAGTTTACATTTGAATTACATTTGAATTACATTTCAATTACATTTTTGCATATTTTTGCAATCACTAAAACCTAAAAAACACGCTAAAAATCGCCAAAACACAATAAGTACAAGTGAAAAAACGGCAAAAACTTCGGCAAAAATTCGGCAAAAGTGGCAAAAATAAAGCTTTGCTATGGTACTGACGGAAGTTCGTCTCAAATCTAAACAAATCAAGCATTCTTGCAATTAACTTACAATTACATTTACTATGGAATTGCCAGCTTCTCTACAGTCATCCTGAACTCGTTTTTTGGATCTTAAAAGTTAATAAGACCCGTAATCAATCGCAACGCCCCTAAAGTTAACAAGACCCTGAAATAAATTCAGGGTGACAGTTGTTAAATTGTGCTTCGGGGGTGATAGTTTTGGCACTTTTGAATTGCTAAAAATTCAAGGTGCGCTAAAAAATTAAGTCAAATTTTAACTTAAGAATAATTTTTGTGTGTTTAAATTCTTAAATCCCTTTTTCCAAGCTCGATTTGTCTTAAATTTTCTTTAATTTTTTCTTTCAATTTTTCATTTTTAATTAATTCAAGCTCTTTTTTGATAAGCCCCTCACCTGTTTCTTTGGTTTTTTTTGAAGCATAATCTTCAAGGTATTCTTTTAAGGTCATAATTGCATTTGGCCCGCAAAAATTGTGTATTTCTTCTTTTTTGCAAACTTCCATAAAATCTGCGCCCACTCTGCCTGCCCTGTAGCATGCCGTGCAAAAACTTGGGACATACCCCATTTCTAAAAGCCAGTTTGTAACTTCATCTAAGCTTCTTAAATCTGATACATCAAATTGACTTGTGTTTTCTTTTTCATCTTCAACATATCCGCCCACGCTTGTTTTAGAGCCGCCTGAAATTTGCGTTATGCCAAGATGAAGCGCCCGTTTTCTTAATTGTGCACTTTCTCTTGTGGAGATAATCATGCCTGTATACGGAACAGCCACCCTTAGAACGGCGATAATCTTCAAGAAAGTTTCATCGTCAATTCCGTTATCAAAGGCCCCGGGGTCGATATCTTCCGCTTTTTTAATTCTTGGAACAGAAATTGTATGCGGCCCCACCCCAAATTTTGCTTCAAGGTGCTCTGCGTGCATTAAAATTCCCGTTAATTCATATCTGTATAAACTCAAGCCATATAAAACTCCAAGCCCGACATCGTCAATTCCTGCTTCCATGGCTCTGTCCATGGCTTCTGTGTGGTAGTTGTAATTGTGTTTTGGGCCGGTTGGATGTAAGGTTTCATAATTTTCTTTGTGGTAAGTTTCTTGAAACAAAATATATGTGCCAATTCCTGCTTCTTTTAGTTTTTTATAATTTTCAACAGTAGTGGCCGCAATATTAACATTCACCCT
The DNA here is from genome assembly GCA_964467625.1 of uncultured Gammaproteobacteria bacterium. Taxonomy (GTDB): domain Bacteria; phylum Cyanobacteriota; class Vampirovibrionia; order Gastranaerophilales; family Gastranaerophilaceae; genus Galligastranaerophilus_A. The sequence continues at coordinate 211,545 of CAYXRM010000001.1, forward strand.
TCTGATTGCGCCATTTTTGTGATGTACTCCATAAATTGTTTTTATAGAGTCCAAAATGTATTCTATCGGGTTATGAACAGGGTCTTCCCCCGCTTCAATGGCAAGGCGTTTGTGCCCCATATCCTGCAGCGCTTTTGTTTCTTGAATAATTTCATCTTGAGTTAATTTTTTTCTTGCAATATGTTTATTTTTAAAATGATACGGGCAATAAACGCAACCATTTACGCAATAATTTGAAAGATACAAAGGGGCAAACAAAACAATTCTGTTTCCGTAAAAATCTTTTTTAATTTGTTCTGCAAGAGCAAAAATTTCTTTGTTTTTTTCTTCAAGCTCGCAATCCAAAAGTAAAAGGGCCTCTCTGTGGGTTAAGCCCTTTTTCAGTTTTGCTTTTTTGATAATTTTATCTATTAATTCTGCGTTATTCTTGTTTTCATCTGAATATTTTAATGTGTCTAAAATTTCGCTGTGGCAAATAAATTCTTCTGCTTTGTCGGATTTTGGATTATACATATAAATCCCCCCTTTTCACTTGATATAGTAGCATAAAATTCAAAAGATTGTTATAATTATTCTTATGGAAAAATTATCTCAAAGTTTGGAAGATTATCTTGAAATTATTTATAACAAGCTTCAAGAAAATAACAAAGTAAAAGCAGTTGATATTGCCCGTGAGCTTTCTGTTTCAAGGGCTTCTGTGACAGAAGCTTTAAATAAGCTTGCAGAGAAAAAATATATAAATTATGAAAAATACGGCGAGATTTTAATTACAAAAGAAGGGGTAGAAAAAGCAAAGGAAATTGTTTTTTTGCACAATGAATTAACCCTGTTTTTTATAAATCTTGGAATTGAAGCAAAAGAAGCTGAAAATACCGCATGTAAAATTGAACATATTGTTTCAAACAATATTAAAGAGCGGGTTTTGGCGTTTAATGAATTTTGTAAAAATAATCCTGAATTTAAATTTTAAATTTTTTAAAAAAACATTAAAATGGGGGCTTATTTAAGCCCCCCATAGGTTTTAAAATTTTTTCCAAGTGATAAATACATACCCTGCTTGACCGTCACCGCCTTTGCCTGCGCCATATTTGGTGCTCCAGCCACCGCCACCGCCACCTGCGCCCGCTTGACCTAACAATTCACCGTCAATTAAAGAGATTGAAGGCGGAATAAATTCTGCACTTTGTCCATTTGGCGAATTCAGCGTGCAGTTGTCGAAATAATCTTTCACATAATAAACTTTTTCTTGCGCAATAAATGTTCCTTGAAGGTCCGGAGCGTATTTCTGTTCAACTACGGGTTTATTTTCACCTTCAGTTATTGTTGTGTAAATGTCTCCGTCTCTATTTCCAACAAAGCCTCCGCCGCAGCCTGCCTTTGTTCCAAGTCCGGAAAAGCCGCCAAGCCCGCCTGCATACATATAATCAAAATTATCTACGTATCTTAAATAAAATCCATGGTATGCCTTATAGCTTGTTGTGTTGATACTGTTACTATTTGCATATACTTGAACATATAACGGGTTGTTTTTGGCATTGTCTGTTGTGGTTTTTCTATCATATGCAAGGAAGCTTCCAGTTTTGTCATCGTCATTTATGGGTGTTTCAGTACTGTTGTATAGTGTAGAGTCGTTTAAAGTAAATAATTTTATTATTTCTTTGTTGTTATCTTTATATTTATTTATTACAACTTTTGCCACAGCATTAAGATGGCTAGTTGTTGTGTTTGAATCAGGATCTCTAAGAGAGGTGCTTTCTATTTCATAAGTTGGGTCTAAATATTTTTGCAGAATATCATCGTTTTGTCTAATATATACGATAGGATAATGTCTTGTTGCCAATGGTTCTTCCGGAATAATATCGTGTTTGGTGGGCAGTGAAGTGCCTTTTGTGCCTTGAGTCTTATTTTGATCACGGTCATTTTTATCTTTATTTATGACTGGTGCTATACCTTCGTGGCCGCCAGCACCGCCCATAACCAACAAGACAAGCCTATCGTTTTCATCAAATATAGCGGTTGATGTTCCGCCTTGTCCTCTTGTACCGTTTTTTTCAGGTTGTTTGAGTTTAACAGTATATATAATGTCATTTTCATGTTTTGTGTTGGTTATAGCCGATGTTGTGGTTGTAAAAGACGCTTTACTTTCAGCATAGCCTTGTTCTCCTTGGGCGCCGCCAGCGCCGCCATTTCCTACATAAATTTTATATTTTTTTCCGGGAACAACAGGAAAATTTTTCAATTTAACGGCAGCCCCGCCAACTCCGCCTGATGCAACTGTTCCAGGGTATATAGAATGTTGAAAAACTTCTGCTGCCCCTTCTTGTCCGAGTTTTCCGTCAGACTTTTTGAATTCAGACTTTTTGAATTCATTGACGTCTATAATAAGGTCGCCACCTTGTCCCCCTTGACCTGCGGTAATTTCATCTGAAATATATCCGCCACGGGCACCTTGGTAATGTGCATTATGTTCTGTATTACTTGATGTTGTAACTTTTGTTCCTTCCATACCACTTTGTCTTAATATTTGATTTACTGTAGGAATGCTATTATAACAATTGTTTTCTTTTATTTCACTTGTGGTGCCATCATTCATTTGGTATCTGCAAACTAACTCTTCTTTATTATCACTTGTTATATAGTCTCCACTTGGTGTGTTAATTTCATAGAGTAAGCATTCGGCATCTTTTATGTGAATTTTTCCATATAAGTGACAACCAATAGAATTATCTCTATATTCGTTTATTCTAAATCTTCTCCACCCTAGCTTGTCTCCTGTGTCTTCTTTCCAAAGATAATTTATGAAAAATTGACCATTAAGGTACATTACCACCCCAGGTAATAATTGAGTTGCTTTTATTTGTTCTCTTTTTGTTTTATTGAAGCTGTTTGCAAAAACAGTTTTAAAAAATTCTTCTCTATTTATTACATAGTCTGCAATGGCATACCCCGAATGGCCGCCCGTTCCAGTCGTCTTATTAGTAGGGTTGCTCGATTTACCATTTTCGCCATTTCCTACCATAACTTTAAAGACGTATTTATAAAAAGTATCGTAAAGAGATATTCTGCTCATCGTAGGAAAAGAATCATCAGGTGTTTCACTTCCAGAAATTTTTTTTGCTAAATCAGCAGGGTAAGGCAAGACCGGCATTTGTTCTTCATATTCTATGCCGCCTGAAGCGCCACCCCCGCCGCCGCCGCCTGCAACAAGGGTTAAATCAATATAATGAACATCTTTTGGTACAACAAATTCATATTCTTGACAATCAGTGCTGCCAATTACTGTGAATTCTTTATTTCTGTTTTTTTTATCTGCAGTATCGATTAGCGAAAAACATTTATTTATTGCTTTATCTCTGTCTGCCTGTTTAAAATAAAAGCCTGCGCTTCCTTTATTTAATTTATCTTTGTTTGCTAAGGTTTTTGTCATAAAAGGTATTGCAAGAGCAAATACAACCCCTATAATAAGCATTGCAATAAGAGTTTCAACAAGTGAAAAAGCTTTTTTTGTTTTATATGCCATTTATATTATTTTCTCCAATCAATCATAAGATAACCGTTTTGGCCGTTTCCGCCTTTGCCGCCACCACCGTTAAGTGTGTAGCCACCCCCGCCGCCACCTGCACCTGCTTGACCTAAAGAGATAGCTTTTGCATTTGGTGCTACAAAATCTGCGCTTTGTCCGTTATTGTTTGTCATTGTACAATTGCTGTAATAAGCAGATACATTGTAACCAATAGAAGGTGCTTTGTTTGGCTTATAAGCATCATTATTATTAACAGGAAGTACAAAAAGGTTTTTATATTTATCATCTGTTTTTTCTAGCGCATAACTATTATCAAGGGTAATTCCAAGATAATTTCCTTTAAATAAGCCGCCGCAGCCTGCTTTTGTGCCAAGTCCCGAGAAACCGCCAAGCCCGCCAACATAACCTATATCACCATTTTCAAAAACGGTTCTGTAATAAAAGCCGTCATAAACTTTATCGGCTAGAGTATATACAGCATTGACTAAGGGGCCACTTTGATAAGTTAGCTGCTTAGGATCTTTTGAAAACGTATCAAATCCTCCGATACAATTAGCTTTGCTAAGTCCGCATAGATTTTTTTCAGCTTTATAATTAACACTTGTGCCGTTTAAATTATAAAAGCCGGTTTTGTCATTCAAATAATTTAAATAATAGAAAGGTTGAACCGTCTTGTCATTGGCGGTTTTTAAAAATGTATAATTTAAGGGAAGATAAAAAAGGCTTGCCCCATCATTTATATCTATTTTTACGGTTTCTTCTGCGCCACTATCATTTATTTTTTTGAATGAAATTTCACCGTCTAATTTTTGCTGATCGCTTTTTGTTGCAATTTTGGTATCGAGTTTAAAAATATTTTTTAAATAGTCACCCGTTGCAGCCGCAATGAAAAATGCAGGGTGCCTTGCAGCCGTACCTGAATTATAATTTCCAAGTGTACCATCTGCATTAGGTTTAAATTTTGCGCTTGTTCCCCCAGGACCCCCTGTAACAAGGTATATAAGGTTTTCTTGTGTGGTTCCGTCACTATTTTGAACAAGTTTCCAAATAGAAGTTGAAACTCCACTTTTGCCGTCTTCGCCACTCATTTGTTTTTTAATGCTGTCATTAAGCGCGTTTATATTGTCATAATCTGATGTACTTATGTAATCAGCGCCGTTAATGCCGCCTGCACCGCCACTTCCGACACGTATGATATATGTTTCTCCTGGTTCAACATTCATGCCAATAATTCTAACGGCATTACCGCCTGCACCGCCGCCCCCGACAGGAGATCTAAAATCATCTTTGTCTGGGGATGTGTTTATTTCTGACGCATAAGCACCTTTTCTAAGACGAATAAGAGAAATTGCAAAGCAGGCGTAATCAGAAGTTATGCTTGGTGAATATAAAGCTTCGCTATTAGCATAAGTAAAGCTGTATCCGGGTGTGCCGTTTCCGCAAGAACCGTATTTTGCTCTATCTATAATGCCGCCTGTGCCGCCATAATAAATATTGCCTGCCTCTATATTATTTTTTACTTCTTGTCCTGAAGACCCTGTCCTTTGAGGAATAATGTTATTTTCTGAAATTGCAAACTTTTTTAGCTTTCGCTCTTCTTGGTCCCATAGTCGTTGTTGGACAAGGCTTTTGCTACTTCCCATTCTTGAGACAACAAAATCTGCAAGTACATTTTGGCTGTTTTTTTCTTCTATCATTGCATGGATTTGGCTGAATTCATTTTCTTTTGGTGCAATAGAATTATAAATATGGTTTGCATAAATTTTTATTTTTTTATCATTGTCACCATTTACAATATTTTTATATAAATTATCGCCGTTATATTTGTAATATATGGGGGAAACTGGCAAATTAACTATTGCAGGGGAAGAAACGCCCCCATCACCCGTTTTTTTATTATTTTTATAATATAAGCATTTCCAATCAGTTCCTTCGCTACACTTGTACTTCCCTATAAAATAACGACCATGTGGAAAGCTATTTGCTTGTATTTCACCCCCGGGCAGTCTGCTTGGCTGCCCTGCTGCCATTAAATAGTTAATTTTTAAACTTTTAATATATTTTGTACTAAAATATTCAGTACTATCTCCATTATCATAATCTTTTTCTGAACCATAACGAAGAAAAGTATTGTCGTTTTCTTTAAAATTAGTGCTAGAACAATAAACTTTTGACCTTGGTTCTATATACTTTGTATATAAATTCTCATAACTAAATAAATCTGGATTAGTCCAGCCATCAATAGCCTGTTGCCACTCATAGATACTTAAAACTTGTTGGTTTCTATCTGTCTTTCTTGTGCAATTTGGAAGAGTATAGGTGCCGTCATCATTTTGAAATTTAAATAATTTATCTGTTTTTGGTTGAAAATCTTTACCATTAATATCTACAATAGTATTGTCATCTTCTTTTGCTATTGCTGCATTGTCTTGATTGCCTCTTCCTGATTGATAGTAGTCATAACCATTTCTAAAGGCAAGGCGTTTGCCTTCGTTAAATTCATAATATGCCATGCCTGAAGCGCCACCCCCGCCGCCGCCACCTGCAACAAGGGTTAAATTAATTTTTGTTACTCCATTTGGTACGGTAAATTTATATTGCGAACAATTATCTGTTTCAACAAGTTTAATTTTTCCATTGTTATCAAACTCTGTTGTAAAACACTTGCTGTCTGCATTTTTTTCTTTTGAAATTTTTGTATCATATGTATATACAACGCCGTCTACATTTCTTTTTGTAAAAAGTTTGGTTGCAATTGGCGCAAAAAGAACAAGTACAAGAGATAATACAAGAAGCGCAATTAAGGCTTCCACCATTGAAAAAGCTTTAAACTTGTTATGTATCATTTATATTATTTTCTCCAATCAATCATAAGATAACCGTTTTGACCGCTACCACCGTTACCCGCACCTTTGCGCATAATGTATCCACCTCCACCGCCACCGGCGCCTGCTTGACCGTAGCTTTGTTTTTTGGGGTCGGGAAGAATAAATTCTGCACTTTGTCCGTCCGCAGTAGATGTTGTGCATTTATCATAATAATCTGAAATATTTTTATATGAATATTCGTCACTGTTCAATTTGTATTGGTGTTCAAAAACTTTTGTATATTTTGAATCGTATTTTGGGTTTGTTTTATCTCCGTTAAAACCGTTTGGATTGCCCATAAATAAACCGCCGCAGCCTGCTTTTGTGCCAAGTCCGGTAAAGCCGCCAAGTCCACCAACATAGCCTACATCATTTCCAACAAGGGTTCTATAATAAAAGCCTGTGAATATATTGTTATAAGGAACTTGTTGTCCGTTTGAATTATCAACAAAATTAGAAAAACTGCGCAATTTGGCGGTTGAACTGCTTGAATTTGCTTCATATTTATATGAGTTATTAATATCCGCCACGGTTTTATTGTTTGAAATATTTGAATTTAAATATCCGTACGGTTTTTCATTATCCCGAAAAATAGGATAATAAAGATATTTTGCCTTGTTTCCAAGATTCATAAGAGCACTTATGTATGCGCTTTCTTCTACAATATCAGTATCAAGAGTGCCTCTCGGATTGTTATAAGTGTTATAAGAGGGTATATATTCAACAGCTGCACCGTTTATTGCATTCCTATTTTCATCTTTTGCATAATTTTGAAGCCAATTGGTACTACTACCTTTACGCACGGCTTTGCCGGCATTACCGCCCGTGCCGCCTGTTACAATATATAAAAGCGTTTCACTGTTGCCGCTTTTTTGCCATATTGAAGTTGAAACACCAGATATGCCGTCTGTTCCATCAAGAAGCGCTTTTTTATCATTTGTATCATAATCATTATGAAAGCCGTATTTGCCGGCAAAACCACCTGCACCGCCTTTTCCAACACGAATTACATAAGTTTCGCCTGATGTAACATGTAAATTATTAATTTTTAAAACACCTCCGCCTGCGCCGCCACTGCCTACGCCGCCAGGAAGTTCATATGTAAAAGTTGTTGAAATAATCCCTGGTGAACCTGCTTGAGGCTTGCCGTCCGGTTTACATGTCATATTTAAGTGAGGAAGGTGATTAGTGTCTGTGCTACTACCAATAAATGCTTTAAATTCTTTATATGCAGTGCTTTTGTGCAATTCTGTTGAAGCATCACCACTTGAACCAGCAGAACAGACAACGGCTTGCCCTTTGCCACCCGCGCCATATTGAGGATATTTAGGTAATTTACCGCCAGCATCTCCTTCAATGTAGCCATAATTTTTATTTGGTCTAAAAACAGCAACTGATTTATGTAACCAATAGCCTCTCAGGTTCCCTAAAACAGAATCGTATCTATTTTCTTTTGGGATATATTGTTCGCAGCGTTCACCGTCTGTGCATTCGAGCATACCTTTGTTAAATTCTATGCTTCCATTTTTGCAGCATATTATATTATCTTCACGTATTACTTTTAATTCATCTGGATTGATACTGTACCAAGTTGTTGTGTCTTCATGTGGTTCTAGTTTGTTGTAATACGCCCATGCTGGCACAACGCCATATTGTACATTCATATTGGCAGGATTTGTACTATCTTGGTTTAAAAATTTTATAATTGCATATGGACGAGACGCTTTATTAGAAAAATTAGTATTGTCACCTGAGTCTTCTTTTTGCGTTTGTATATGTGCTTCTAAATGCATAGTGTCTTCTCTTATAAAAGGTGTTTTATATTCATATTTTGTAAGCTCTTGTGGAATTTCATAATTATAAATTGCAGCAGAAGAAGCGCCGCCTCTGCCGTGGGATATTAAAACACCATCTTTAGTTGCTTGATCAAATATTTTTTGTGTATAGTCCTCGTTGACCTTATATCCTGTTGCTCCTGGGGCTGTAAAATAATTAATTTTGATACTTCTTAATTTATCCCAAACAAGACCACCAAAGGTATAGCTTGAGGTGCCTGTTGCTTTTAATTCTGTCTTATGTGTGGACGGATATAAAACACCCCCGCCGGCGCCACCGCCACCGCCACCGCCTGCAACAAGGGTCAAGTTAACTTCATTTACGCCCTCAGGCACGGTAAATATATATTCAGAGCAATCTTTGGTAGGAAAGTAACTTTTTTTCGCTTTTATATATACAAAGCACTTGTTTTCTTCCGTTGTATTGGTGCCGTTATATGTATAAACTACCCCTTCATATTTTTTGGGAAGAATTTTTTTGGTAATAACGGGAGAAACCACAACAAGTATAATTGTAATTATAAAAAGGGTCATTAAAACTTCTACAAGGGAAAATGCTGGCATTTTACCGCAAGATTTATATTTTAGAGAAAAATTATTATATAGCATTAAAGTTTGCCTTTCATACTATCCAAAAATGCATTCAAGATGCCATATAAGTTAAGTATAACTCAATTTTAAAGGCATTTCAACATGTAAAGAGGGGAAGAAAAAAACAAAATATTAAGAATTGTTAAGTATAAAGTATATAAAAAAGCAATATTTTTGTCATATTAAACTTTATATAAGTACAAGAGGAATTAAGAGAGAAAAAAATTTAAACCACATTTTAAAAGAGGAATAGAGAGAAAAACTACCACAAGCAAAGCCCCCCAAAAAGAAGGGCTTTTATTTTTGTTAATTTAAAAATTTTACCGATTAAAAAAGCCCTTAAATTTAAGGGCTTTAGTGTTTTTAAGCTTTTTTAGATAAATCCACGCTAAGTGAAATTCTCTTATCATCCGGATTAAATTTAAGAATAACCGTATCAATAACTTCGCCTACATCCAAAATTGAATTATGGTCATTTTGATATTGAATAACTTCTGCCTGTGGCAAAAGCGCTTCCACACAAGGATAAACTTCTACAAATGCGCCAAAATGTTTAATTCGTGTGATTTTGCCTTTAACAATTTCACCTTCGTGGATTTTGCCTTTTGCTTCCACCCATGGGTCAGGTTCAAGGTTTTTAAGGCTTAAAGACACTCTTTGTTTATCAAAATCAATACCAATAATCTCAACTTCAATTTTTTCGCCAATTTTTAAGATGTCACCGGGGTGGTCAACCCACTTCCAGCTAATTTGCGATAAGGGCAAAAGCCCGTCTACACCGCCGATATCAACAAATGCGCCAAAATCGGCAATTCTTACAACTTCGCCTTTGACAATTTGTCCAACTTGCAGTTGTCCGAACAAATCTTTTTTAATTTCTTCCATTGAATCCGAGTATACTTTTTTGTTGGATAAAATGAAATTATTTTGAAGGACATCAATTGAGAGAATTTTAACTTCAATTGTTGAACCAACGATAGATTCTGTTTCTTTGGAGCGTAAGTGCGATGATGGTATAAAGCCTCTAATGCCAAGGACATCCACCAAAATTCCGCCTTTGACAACTTGAACAACCGTGCCTTCAATAACTTTGTCTTGGGCTTTAATTTCTTCCAACTGTTTCCAGTTATATGCGCTTTGAACTTTTTTATAAGAAAGCGTTAATCTGCTGTCTTCGTCTTCTTCTTTAATAATTAAAAATTCGTATTCTTCTTTTAATTTTAGAACATCTTGAATGTTATCTTCTTTATTAAGTTTGGCTTCTCTGTCAGGACATATAGCGTTAGCTTTTGCCCCTATATCAATGATTGCGCCTTCGCTGTCGTAACCTTCAACTTTGCCTTTTACAAGGTCACCTTTTTTGAAGTTATACTCATATTTTTTTAAAAGTTCTATATATTGTTCATCTGAAATTTGTTCTATTGCCATAATTACTATCGCTCCTAGAATGATTATACCCTCATGTTAACATTTATTTTCACATTTGTATACTTTTATTGCAAACAATGTTAATATTTTTTATACAAATGCGATGTTTTTAAGATATGTGATGAACGATTTTGACGATAAAAAAGAAGCAGAATTTGAAGAAAACCGTGTAATTTTAAAAACGGCTTTAAGGCTTGTGGGGATTGCAGAAGCGCTTTTTGAAAAAGACCAAACAAAGGCAGAAATTAAAAAATGGCTGTTTGAAAAATATAATTTGGCGCCTTCTGATGAAACTCTTAAATTAGACGTCAATACCCTTATAAAATTAGGGTTTGAGGTAAAAAGAGGAAATAAATGTAATGATTTTAAACTTCATTTAAATAAAAACTTTACAATGTTAAAATTCTCACACAAAAATGCCTTTATTTTGTCAGCCTTAAAAAATTTGGCATTGGATATTGTGAATTTTTCTGAGGTTTTAAAATTAAAAAAGTTTTATGAAAAAATTCTCCCCTTTATAAATGAAGAACACAAAACAGAAATTTCAGATTTCAAACATTTTTCAGAAATTAACAATCAAATTTTAAAAACTGTTCAAGAAATATGCGAAAAGCGCCATATTTGCTCTCTTGTGTATAATTCTCCCGCGCGGGGAAAGGTGGAAATTGTTGTCAGAATTGAGAAAATTTTTGTTCTGAACGACAAATTTTATCTTCAATGTATTGAAGAAGAAAGAGGGTTTGAAACCACTCTCAGGTTGGATTGCGTTCTTGATGTTAAAAAGCTTCAAAAGCAAAATGAGCCTTCAAAATACAAAGAAAAAGAAAAATTTAAATATTTTCTTTCAAAGGAATTCTATCAAAATAATCCGCTTCAAAACAATGAGCGTGTGATTTTTGAGGATGAAACCCAAGTTGAAGTAGAGCTTGATGAAACAAATGAATTTATTATTGCACAAAGGCTTATTGCGCTTGGCAAAAATTGCCTTAAATTTGAAAACGAAAAAATTAAATATAAGGCGCTTGATATTTTGAATTCTGCCTTGGAGATATATGAATAATGTCTTTTAGCTTAAGTTCGGGAATGAAAATATTCGATGTAATTAAAATCTTGTGGCAAAATCCTGCTTCAAGAGAAGAAATTTGCGAAAAATTGAAAAGCTGCGGCACAAAAAGCGAGGTTGAAACAATTTCTAAATATATAAGAACTCTAAGAAGGGCAGGCTTTGAAATTAAAACAAACAAAGGCTTGCCGTTTGAGATTTTAGATACTCCTTTTAAAATTGATTTATCCGAGGAAGAAAAAGAAGGGGCTTTGTTTTTTGGCTTGTTTGGGGAAGAAATTTTTAAAGGAGAGAGTAAAAAAGAATTTAGAGAACTTGTGTGCAAATTGAATAAGCTTATAAAAAACTTTGATTTTAAAATTGAAGGCAAAAAAATTTCTTACAATCAAAATATGGAAGTGATTGATAATTATTTTAAATTTAATCAGTATATTTTTGAAAATAAAAGCCACATCAAGGTTTCTTATAATAAAGAAATAATAACTATATTCCTCATAAAAATAAAATGTGGGAAAAACGGAATTTTTGTCACGTTTTATAATGAAAAAACAAAAGAAATTCAAAATGCAAACATAGCTCATATAAAAGAATTGCGCTCCAAGGTGCAAAAAGTTTCCAATTATATTGAACCTTACAAGTATACGATATTTAAAATTAAAGGCGGGCTAAAAAATAAATACGTTTTAAAACAAGGGGAAACGGCAAGTTATAAAGGCGGAAGTGTATACATAACAAGCTGTTTGGAAAACAAAGAAGAACTTTTCTTTAGATTAATGAAATACGGTAAAAATTGCGAAATTGTGTACCCGAAAGAAGACAGAAAAGCCTTTATTGCCTTAGTTCAAAATTTAATTGAACATTATAAATCAATGTAGTTATCTATGATTATATTGCCGATTTCAGTGTCGCTTGGGTTAATTTGATATGCCATTTTATAATAATCAAGTGCAAGATCCCTGTCGTTTAAAATTTCTAGAATTTTTGCAATGTTATAATAAGCATCTGAACAATACGGGTTTAACTGCGCTGTGTAAAGATATTCTTCAACTGCATATTTTAAATCTCCCATATTTCTTAAAATATCCCCTTTTAAAAAATGGGCAAGTGCACATTCGGTGTCGGTTTTTAGAATTTTGTTTACCGTGTTCAGTGCCTGTTCAAAGTTCTTTTCTTTTTTTAATTGAATGGCATAGGCAAGCAAAATTTCTTTATTGTTAGGGTTTTTATTTAAAAGCTGTTGTAATTCTTCGCTTTTTTCCGTGTTGTTTGAAATTTTTCCTGTGGATAAAGAAATTTGGTATTTATCTGGCACATTTTGAAAGTTTGTGTATAAAAATTTTGGAGATTGATTTTGTGGGATAACATCTTCTTCGCTTAAAATTTCTGTATTTGTAAAATCTATTGAATAATTAAGCGGGTGAAAATCATTTTCATATGTATTAAAAATGGCTTCATCAAAAGAAACCCCGCCTTTTATTTGCTCAACTGCAAAGGCACCTTGAGCGCATAAAAAAAATAAACTTAAAATTACAATTTTTTGAAACATCAACCCGCCTTTAATTTTACCGTTGTTTCATAAACAAACTCAAAAAGGTCTTTTTTCTTTTTAATTGCTTCTGTTATATTCTTATTTAACATTATATTTTTTGGCAAAATCAAAGTCAAAATATTAAGTTTCTCGTCATAATGCACGTTAAAATCTCGAATAAGGTCAATATGTGTATGGTCTAAACTGTCCATAAGTCTTATTATTGCGCCTAAATAATTAACCTTTCTTTTATCTTGTAAATTTAAATCTTTGTAATATGGGTGATTTTCGGAAGGAAAACTTTTTCTGTGGTATCTTATAAGGCACCCCAAAACCATAAGGTCTTTTTCATTTATTTCATCGGGTTTGTTTTCAACAATAAATTTGCAGCCCGCTTTGTTGTGTGGAAGTTTATATTTTTTTTCAAATTTTAATCCGATATCATGAAATAAACCACCATATTTCAAAAGGTTTAAGTCAATTTCGTTGTCATAAATTAAAATGTTTGGATAAAAATTTTTAATTTTATGAAAAAACAAACAAGAAAGCCTTGAAACCAACTTCAGGTGCTTTTTTTCTTTTGCATAGGTTTTAATTATGTCTTTTGCTTTCAATTTTTTTCACCCATTGGAAAATTTAAATTTTTGTTGATAATTTTTATAAATTCATCCTGTTCAAAATATTCTTTTTTAATAAAATCAAACACGTTATATTCTGCCACTTTTTCTTTTAAGTGCGGCTTTTCAATGGATGTTATCATAATAATCGGGATATTTTTTGTTTTTTCTTTTTCTCTTAACATTTTAATAAACTCAAGCCCGTTTATCATCGGCATTTCATAGTCTGTTATAATTAAATCATAATTTTTGTTTTCAATTAAATGAAGTGCCTTTTTGGCGTCTGCCTCAATATCTGCAACATAGCCGTTTGTGCTTAAAATGTTCCCCAAAAGTCTTCTTGTGGTGATAGAATCATCCACAACAAGAATTCTGTATTTTGAATTATCTTGAAGGGTTAAAGATTTTGTGAGGGCAAGTTCAAATGCATTTACTTTATTTGAATTTAAAATGTCTGAAACATTTAGCAATAAGCACATTTCGCCATTTGCAAGGGTTGTAATTCCTGAAATATTTTTAACCCTGAGCATTGGTTCCGGGAGTTTTTTATTTAAAATTTCTTCATCTCCGATTAATTTTTGTACAATAATCCCGATTGCCGTGCTTTCGGATTTTATAATTATAACCGTATATTTATTTGTGTCTTCTTTTTGGGCAGGCATGTTCAATATGGAAGATAAAGTGCAAATTGAGACAACTTCCCCTTTGTATATGAAAAAGTTTCTTCCTTCTCTATTTTGAATGTCGTCTTTTGAAATTCTTAAAACATTTTCAATACTGTTTGCGGGAATTGCCAGAAGCCTTTCCCCTTCCATAATAATAAATGCTTTCATTGTCGCCATTGAAGTTGGCAATTCCATTGCAACAATTGTGCCTTTGTTTTCTTCTGAATATACGTCAATTCTGCCGTTTAGTTGAGAAATTTTTGAATGTACAATGTCAAGCCCAAGCCCTCGCCCTGAAAGCTCGGTCACCGTATCACCCGTTGAAAACCCCGGGTAAAAGATAAAGTTTGCCAACTGTTCTTTGGACATCTTATCGGCGGCATCTTGCGTTGTAAACCCTTTTTCTACCGCTTTTTGCTTGATTTTTTGTATATTAATTCCTCTGCCGTCATCTTTAACGCTGATTATGATTTTATTTTCTTTTTGGGTCGCTTTTATTGTGATATTGCCCGTTTTGGATTTACCAATTTTTTCCCTTTGCCTTGGGTCTTCAATCCCGTGGTCAAGTGAATTTCTTACAATGTGCATAATTGGAATTTTAATATCTTCAATAATTTTTTTATCAACGGTAATGTCCCCGCCGTCTATTAAAAGTTCAATTTCTTTACCTTTGTCTTTTGCAATATTGTGAACCATTCTTGGAAAAAGGTTAAAAACAGTGGACAGGGGCAAAACCCTCATGGACTTTACCATTGTTTCAATTTCGCCGGTTGCGGTATTTAATTTAATATTGTTTTCTTGCAATTCTTTCATTAAAATATTCAAATTGTTTAAAACGGAATTCATTTTTTCCATGTTTATACTGTGAAAAGCAAGCAGTTGTTTATTATACCCCAAGAAAGAATCTTTTTTTTGGGCAAGTTCGGGGTTTTTGCTCATCATCTCTTGTACATATTTTTTCTCATAAAATTTCATATAATAGCCGATTTTATGATAATATTTTTGCAATTCTATTAATTCGTCTTGAATAGATTTAACTATTCCTTGATTTTCTCTTGATTTAATTCTTGTGATAATTAAATTTCCAATTTGGTTAACAAGTTTGTCCAATTTGTCTGAATTGACCCTTAAGGTTTTAATTGACGCAGAATCAAAACTTCCCGCCCAATTCAGGTGACTTGTCGGCTTTTTTTGACGTATTGTTTTTTTAATCGGGTTTTGAAGCTCATATTTAATCATTTGCGCAATAATGCTTGTTTTTTGATTTAAAAGCTCAATTTCTTCCGTAAAATCGTTATAAACATTTTTAGAAGCTCTTGCTTCAATAATTCCGCCCGTTGCGTCAAAAATTTCTTTTAAGGCATCTAAAACATCTGTTTCTGCCCCTGAACCGCTTTTTTCAAAATTTAATACTATTTGAAGAATGGTTTGATAAATTTTCTTGAAATTGTTATCATTCAACCTTGATATTAATTCGTTCAAAAGGCTTTTGATTTCTGCAAGAGAGTGCTTATTTTTGTTTATGTCGGGCAAGGTTTCGCCAATTTTGTTTACAAGCTCTATAAGTTCTGCATCTTTTAATTCGTTTTCGCTGTTTTTTTCAATTTGTTCATAAGTTGTGCTTGCGGAAATATTGTCTGCTTTTTCGTAATAATTTTTTGTTGCAATATGTTTGCTGCGGGCAATTTTGTTGAGCTCTTGAACAAAGTTGTTAATTTTAATGTTCAATTCAAGTAAAACTTCTTCATTTTGATTATTTTGCTGTATGCTCTGTTCTGCTAAATCAAAAATATTGAGCGCCAGCTTATGAAGGGTATTTTCTTGTATTTCTTCGCAAAATGCTGATAATTGTCCTATAATGTCAATAATATCTTTAAACTGTTCAAAATTGTTTTCGTTTATGGATTTAGAATAAATAAGAATAATTCCGGTGATTAAATCTTCGATTTTAGCAAAATTATGGAGAAAAGCCTCTTGCGAGGCGATTTCTTCGGCCTCATTTTCACTGTTTGCCCTGTCGCAAATTGCAGAAAGGCGCTTTATGTGCTCGTTTGTTTCTTCTGAAACATATTCTGATTTTTGTTCCACCGTTTTTTTAATTAAAATTTCAATCAAAGAAAGGGCGTCTGAAATAGCGTCTGTTATTTCAGAATTGGCAAGAAGTTTTCCTTCTCTTATAAGTCCAAGCACATCTTCAATTTTATGTGCAATGTTTTGAATGCCGTTATACCCCAGCATTCTTGCAGAACCCTTTAAGCTGTGCGCATCTCTAAATAAATGCATTGCAACATCTAAATTGTTTGGTTTTTTTTCAAGCGCAAGAAGGTTTTTGTCCATTGATTGCAAAATTTCAGTTCCTTCTTGTAGAAAAATATTTAAAATTTCATCTAATTCTTCCTGAAGAAATTCCATATTTTAAAAACTGCCTATTCGTCCGCTATTACGTTTTTAAACCCTTTGTTTATATTGTTTATGTTCTCAAGTTTTGAGTTTGTTTCATCAAGATTTTTGTCCGCAATTTCAATGGCATTATAAAGGGTTTGCATAAATTCATCTGTTTCCAAAGTGCCTGTGTTCATTTTTCTTGCGAATTGGCTTATTTCTAAAACACCGTTTGTAATATCGTTTATTGTTTCTGTTAGTTTTTTAATATTATCGCCAATGTTGTGAGCAAGATTAATTCCAATTTCAATTTCTTTTGTGCCTTCTTCCGTGGCGATAACAGTTGAGTTTGTTGTTTGCTGAATATCTGTGATAAGTGATGTGATTTTGGATGTTGCCTGTTTTGATTCATCTGCCAGCTTCCTAATTTCACCTGCAACAACGCTAAATCCTTTGCCGTGCTCCCCTGCTCTTGCGGCTTCAACCGCAGCATTTAGGGCAAGCAAGTTGGTTTGTTCCGCTATATCTTCAATTGTGCCTATGGTAGAGGATATGGATTGGATGAATTCTGAAAGTTCAAGAATTAATTCTGCTATGGTTTGCATTTTGTGTCTTATTACAAACATTTTTTCAATATTGGCTTTAATTGCCTCTTGTTCTTCGTTTGTACCTTCAAGCGTGAGAGAGGCCTTTTCCCTTGTTTCGCCTGTTGTTTTGCCTAAATTATTCAGATTTTCTTTCAATTCTTTTATAAAGGTGATAGATTTTTTAATTTGCAGGGAAGATTCCCTTAAGCTCTCTCTTTGTCCTATGGATAAATCTTTTAGCTGCTCTGCCGTTGTCATAGTTTCTGTTAGTGAGGAGTCAACAATTTTTTTTAATTTTTTCTTATACCATCTTTTTGTTAAATACAATGAATAGTGAAGTGCCGCAACAAGTACAAAAATTAACCCTAAAATTGTCAGGCTATCTGTTTCGGTTACGCTTTTTCCCAAGATTAAACTTATTACAATCCCAATAATTACAACTATTGTGTCAATAGTTTGTTGTGCATTTAAAAGTCTGTTTACAGTTGTTTGTTTATAGTCTTTTAACATGATTTCACCTTTTATAAAAATATTGTATAATGTAACGGTATTATTATATTAGATAACTTGTTATATGGCAAAAAAAGTATTAATTATTGATGATTCCGTTACACAACTGTCGAGTTTAAAAATTTTCTTTAAGCGGGAAGGCTTTGAGGTTGAAACCGCAAAAAACGGAGTTGAAGGGTTTATGAAAGTTTACAAAACCACTCCGGACATTATTATTTCTGACGTATTAATGCCTCATTTGGGCGGGTTTCAATTGTGCAGACTTTTAAAAAGCAACAGGGAAACACGTGATATTCCTTTTATTATGCTTACCGTGTTGGATAAAAATTTGGATAAGTTTTGGGCAAATCAATCCGGTGCGGATATGTTTCTTAGAAAAGATTATGAAATGAACACAATTGTTCAAAATGCAAAAGAACTCACGGAAAAAATGCCTGTCGCAAATTCTATCAAGCAAGAACTTTTGATGTATGAAATTGAAGAAGATGAAATTATTACACAGATAAATAAAATTCTTGATGAAGAATTAATGAAAACAACAATTACAAATAAATTCAGAGAAATTAAAGATTATACAAAAGATGATAAATTTGTAGCAAGTTCAATTTTTAAGATTTTGTCTTCCATAATAGAATATGATGTGGCTTGCATTTATTTCAATTCGCCAGATTCTTCGCTTCCAAAAAGGCTTATTTTTGACGAGCAAAATGTTGAAATTCAAGAAAATGTTATGAAGGACGTCTGGCGCCAAATTTTATCAAGCGACACGGAAGATTTTAAGCCCGAAAAGGTTAATGAAAGCGCCAAGTCTGAGAAATTAACTTCTATTGATGATTTGATTTCAAAAAAAGAGTTTGATTTTTATTATGAAGAAACCTTGATTGGAAAATTGTGTCTTTTTTCAAGAGAAAATTTAAAATGGCACAAAATGCGCTTTATGCAAACGGTTAAAAATGAACTGGATTTATTTTTAAGGCTTAAATATTTATATACAAAGACAAGATTTTTGTCCGTCACAGATGAACTGACAAAACTTTATACAAGAAGACACCTAAATTCCGTTTTAAATCAAGAGTATGAGCGTGCAAAAAGATATGGCTCCATTTTATCTGTTGCTATGCTTGATATTGACGATTTTAAACAAATCAATGATACTTATGGACATCTTGCTGGAGATTACATATTAAAAGAAATTTCAAAAATTTTAATTGGCACGTTAAGAAAAACCGATTTTATTTACAGATACGGGGGCGAAGAAATTTGTATATTAATGCCCGAAACCCTTATAGAAAAGGCTTTTATACCTCTTGAGCGCCTAAGAAAAACAATTGAGAACAGAAACTTTGTTTTTGAAGGAGTTGATATAAAAGTGACGGTTTCAATTGGGGCAAGTATGTATAAAAAAGAGCTTCAAAAGGCAGAAGAACTTGTAGAAAGGGCAGATTTAGCACTCTATCAGGCAAAAAGAATGGGTAAAAACAGAGTAATCATTGACGATGGTAAGTAATTTTCCAATACAGCAAAATGAAGAAAATTATATCTTTTTTTCAACAGGCAAAAGATATTACGCTCTTGAGGCGAATTTTGTGCTTGCCGTTATGCAGTTGACCGAACTTGAATATCCGGAGCATTTGCCAGATTTTATTGCGGGGCTTCTTAAATATAATAATCAAATGATAAAAATTATTGATTTAAGAAAAATTTTAAATCTTGAAGCCGTCACATATTCTCTCAATGCCAAAATTATTATTATAAAAATAAAAAACGACATTTTTGGGATTATTACAGACGATGTCGGAGACATAAGAAGAATTAAAACATCTTCTTTTAATGCGCCCCCGTATAAAAATGAAAATACTTTTGTGAAGGCAATTTATACGGATAAAGAAAATTATGCGACATTAATCAGTCTTGAAAATATTGAAAAAAAGATAAATTCCACTTCAATTGTTGAACACAACGATAAAGATGCTTGCGTTTCGTGTTTGCCAAACGATATTCACTCAAAAGAAATTTTGCACAGAAGAAAAGTTCATTATGCAAGAAAGATGAGTGAAATTTCAAACGTCATTATTGAAAGTCAAGATACATACATTGCTTTTGAACTTGAGGGGAATACGTGTTATGTGAAAATTCTTCATGTGGCGGGATTTTATAAATATTCAAATTTAAAAATTATTCAAGTTCCCTGCACGCCTGATTTTGTTCAGGGGATTATAAGTATTAAAGGAAGATACATTACCGTTATTGACCTTTTGAAATTTACGGAAAATAAAAAAACAGAAATTACACCTGACACAAGTATTATCGTAGTTGAATATGAAGATTATGAACTTGGCATTATAACAGGGGCAATCGGAAAGACAATTGACATAGATGAAAATGCCATAATACAGAATTTTGTAAACACGAAAAATTGCTTAAATGAGTGTGTTATTAAAAATTCAATGTATTTATTTTTGGATGTCAAAAAGCTTTTTGGGGACGAAAAGCTTTATATAAGTTGAAAAAAAGAAAGAAAACATTAAATAAAGATTATGAAAAATAAGTTTATAAAAATTCTTTTAATATTTTTTCTTTTTTGGGGAATTAATTTGCCTTCTTTTGCGCAGGAAAATTTTAATCAAATATACGACTCTTTAGATGAAGCCGATTTTGAATATATTTTCGGAATTGACCCTTATCAGGCGGAAGAATATACACAGTATATGTTTTCACCCTATCCGCTTTTGAGAGTGGGGGTAAATTTTGTTTTTAAAAATACGGTTATTCCGGCAGGGTTTTATCTTTTAACTCCAAGAAAACATAAAGGAAGAACTTATATTCTTTTTAAAGAACAAGGAAGGGTAAAATATGCAATTCCTTGCTATAAGACAGATTTAACAACCCCCGAGATGTATGATGAGTACATTCCAAAGCCCAAACAATCCGCTTGGAAAAAATTTAAAGTTGGCGTTTCTGACACTGTTGGTACGTTTTTACCTAAAAAAACTCAAAGAAAGCCAATTCCAAAAGCGTACATGGAAATAAACGATATAGATGGTGAATTTTTTCAAGTTATTTTGTATTATGATACTGGTAAATATTATTTAATTTTTAAACAGGACAATGAATGAAAAATTTAATTAAAATAATAACATTTTTATCTATGTTGTCTATTAGCCTTAATCCCGCATTTTGTCTTGACAAAAAGGATTATAAAGAGGCTGTTGCGGCTTCTAAAAAAATGTGCAAATTAGTTAACCAAAACAAAATTGACGAACTTAAAGATTATTATGCCACAGATTATAAAAGCTTTGACGGGTACACAAGAGATGAACTTATGGATATTTATAAAGTGGCGCTAGAATTGTATCCGGATATTAAATCGAAAGAAAAAATCACCAAAGTTGAGGAAGAAAACGGGAATATCAAAATTTATATAACAGAAAAGTCCAAAATAAAAATAGACCCTACTTATGTTGAGGCAATTTGGGAGAGCATGGATAAATTAAAAGGCACAATGCAGTCCAGTTCACATTATGCGGTTATATTTAAAAAAGAAAACGGTGCTTGGGTTGTTGCCTCTGATGAAATTTATGATGAAACAACCGAAATTAAGTATGGCGAAGCGATAGGGGCTTCTTTCCAAATGGATATGCCTGATAACATTAAAAGCGGAGAAGAATACACCGTAAAAACAGTTTTAAAACCCAAAAAAGGAAGGTTTATGGTGGGGTCTATCGGGCATGATAAAATAGCGCTTCCTCTTGAGAAAAATGACAGTCCCTTTAGGTCAATTGAAGGGAAGGGAACCTTAGAGAGGGTTATGATTGCAAATAAAGAGGGCAAAAATGAATATGTAAATTATTCATATGCCTTTATTGCCCCTCATACATTTAAAGATAAATATACCGAAAGTGTAACGTATATGTTTGTTTCAGGCATGGGGTTTGTTGTAAAAAGAATAAACATTTTAAAAGAAGAAGCTCTTTAAATTATGAAAAATAAAAAAACGATTATTTTGTATATTTTATTAACCTGCGTTATTTGGCAATTGGGAGTAAGTATCTCTAAAATAATCGGCAGCTCTTTTTATATGGGAGATTTTTTCTCCATTGTTCCTGTTATAAATAGGGGTGCAGCGTTTGGATTTTTTAATAACAGTCCTTATTTTTTGGGCGCATTGGGAGTTGTTATTATTTTGTGCCTTTTTATTTATGTTTGGCGCAATAAAAACAATTTAAATCCTTCTTCTTTGCTTTTGATTTCAATTTTTACATCAGGCATTTTAGGAAATACCATAGAAAGGCTAACTTGTGGATACGTTAGCGATTTTATTAAAATAAATTTGTTTAGTTTTCCGGTTTTTAATGTTTTTGATATTTTAATTACCTGTTCTGTTTTTTGCTATATTTTGTTTTATTTTAAAAAAGAACTCCCAAAGGAAAAAAAGAATTGAGATTTATTTTAGAAGAAGAAAACAAAAGGCTGGATTTAATTTCATCAGAAAAGTTTATGCTCTCAAGAAGCAGGGCGCAAAAATTAATTGAATGCGGAAAAATAACCGTAAACGGGGAAGTTTTATCCTCATCGTATAAAGTAAAACAAAATGATGTACTTGAACTTTTAGAGGATACAGAAGAAGAATTTGAAATAAAACCGAAAAATATTCCTCTTGATATTGTTTATGAAGATGAAGACTTGATTGTTTTGAATAAACAAAAAGGTTTAATTTGCCACCCTACATCAAGAATGGAAGAAACATCACTTGTGTCCGCACTTTTGTATCATACAAAAAATTTATCTGATGTTGGGGGAAAAATAAGGCAGGGGATAGTTCACAGGCTTGATAAGGATACATCGGGGCTTATGCTTGTGGCAAAAAATAATTCTTCTCATATAAAACTTCAAGAGGATATAAAATCTAAAAAAACAATTCGCAAATATCTTGCCATATGCTATGGGGTAATTGAAGAAGATTTTGGAGTAATAAATAAACCTCTTGTGCACTCTTTTCAAAAAACGGTGAAAATGCACACGGCAAAAGAAGGAAAAGAGGCAATTACAAAATTTGAAGTGATAGAAAGATTTTTCGGGGCAACATTTATAAAATTGCAGCTTGAAACCGGAAGAACCCACCAAATAAGGTGCCACCTTGCAAGTTTAAATCATCCTTTAGTGGGGGATAAATTATATGGGGCAGACGGTTTTAGATTGAAGGCGCTCAATCATTTTAAGCCGCAAGGGCAAGTTTTAATGTCATATTATTTATCCTTTACACATCCTTCAACAGGTGAGATAATGGAGTTTGAAATAAGCGAGAAAAATTACCACAAAGATTTATTCACGGCACTGAATTTATTAAGGAGTTAAAAAATGAGCATATTCTGTATTTTAGTTGCAATTTTAACCACCATTTTTGTTTTAATGTTGGGTCAATACAACGATACGGTTTTGAATATTTCAATTATGTATACAAATTTTCAAGGGCAGGTTTCCTTGCTTGTTTTGAGTTTAATTATATTTTCTCTTGGCATTTTATGCGGGATTATGCTTATGTTAAGTTCGTTTTTTGACACAAAATCACGCTATGCAAATTTAAGAAGGCAATATGATAAAACAAGTATTACCGCAGATGATGCGGATGAAAGAATTAAGCTTCTTGAAAATAAAATTCAAACTTTAGAGGCTGCTCTTAAAAAACAAATGGAAAATTAAAATAATTTATTTGAAAACTGTTTGAGGGGTTTTATTGGCCTATAATATGTGCAAAAGAAATTTAGCATAACCCATTAAGTTTGGAGTTTTAAAATTAGATAAATAAAACACCGTTTTTTTTAAAACGGTGTTTTATGGCGTTGTTATAGTGAAGTATTATTTGTGTTGAAATTTAATGTTTTATGCTACACTATTTTGTTCGTCGGCAAGCATTGCATTTACAAGTTCATAGATATCGCCTTGACTATTGCTATTCCCTTTTACTTGTTTTGGGCCATTTGATGGTACAGTACTTGTTTTTTGTGGAGCTTTGTGGTCTGTACCAAATTTTTTGTTAAATGCATCTATTCTACTTGTTGAATTGCTTACCCTGCTGCCTGATGTGCCTGGTGTTTTTGATTCCGTTGAAGTACTCGATGTTTTTGATACTTTTCCATTTGATGTGCTCGGTGTTGAAGCGCCTGGTGTTTTATTTACAACATTGTTTGTTCCTACATCTGCACTAGTATCTGAAAAGGCCTCTCGGTTATTTTGATACCATTCTTTAAAATCTTCTAGGCTGCCAGTAAAGCTATCCGTAGAATTTCCTGAAGGTGTGTTGGGAGTTTCTATGTTTGCATTTATATTACTCCATTCCTTTTGCACTGCGGTGCCACCTTTTTCGGATATAAGTTCGTTTACTTTTGTTTGAAGATTGTCAGACCATACTGTTTCATTTTTTTCCAGTTCTGCCGCAATTTCTTCTACGTTATTCAGCTTTTTAAGATTATTATATGTGCGCGTTTCTTTATTTGTAAGCTTCACTTCTGCTGCTGTTGGTGTAGCGGCAGTGTCTGCTGGTGATGCACTGTATTCTTTGCCTGTTGTGTTTTTATATTCTTCTTTAAGCATTTTTAGGCGGTCTTTTGCAGCTTTTATTGAGCCACTATAACCTTCTTTCTGTGCTTCGGCCAATCTTTTTTCTGCAAATTGTATTTGGTCTTCAAGAGAACTTTCACTGACCATTTTTTCAGCAACGGTTTTGTTTCTTTGTTTGTTATGGACATTATAATCCGGATTATCAGTGTCTATTTGATCTACTTCTTCATATATCTTTTTTTGCGGGCTGTCGCTGTTTTCAGGTGTTAAAGCTTTATCATCTTTGTGAGATAATCTTTCTTTTTTAGCTTGTTCTATAACTTGTTCATCAGGAGCGCCTTCATCATAGAGGTCTTGGGCTGTTTTTTCTTTTGTTGGTGTTTTTTCGCCTGTTTCGGGGGTATCTTCTGTTTTGGCGGAGTTTTTGCCTATGCCTAAATTGGTTTTCCAAGCTCCTGAGGTAAATGCGCCTAAGCTGTTTTTAGCGCAAGAGCCGGCGTTTGTAAAACATGCTTTTGTTGCTTGAAGTGAACTCATTTCAGAAGCCCCTTCAATGCCTGCTGCTTTAACTGCTGCTTTAGCACCAATTACAGAGCCTGCAACAGCGCCTGTACCGCATCCGATTTCTTCCCAAGCGGCTTTTGCTTCAGCGTCTGTTTTGGCATTTGCAGCGCCGGATATACCTTTAACAACCTGAATGCCACCCATTGTGACCCCCGCAGCCACAAGCAGGGGTGCCGCAGCACCACCGGTTGCTGCAATTAAAAGCCCGCCGCCAACTACCATAGCAGCACCCTTAATAAAGTTTTCAGGGGATTCAAACATTGATGTTATTGGTGAAATAACCCCTTTAAAGAAGCTGCCCAGCGTTTCGCCAAATCCAAGTTTACCGTCATCTGCGCCGTCTGTGCATTCAGGGTCAAGAGGTACATCGCTTACCGTGTTGACATTAGTTGGGGTTGTGGTTTGGTTTGTTGTAAAAATAGAATTGTTATTTGTGACATAACTTGGATTATATGCTTCTTGTTTTGCCTGTGTGGCAGCATAATCACCTTTTTTTAATGCTAAATCTACATAAGCATTTCCCGTTGGATTACAATAGCTTGACATTTTTTCTCTCCGTATTGTTAAAATTCTCTCTCATACATATTTTAGAAGTTAAACTTCATATTCATGTAAAAAAAAGAATTTTAGAGGAATTGCCATGTTTTTTAATATTATATTAACAAAACTTAATATTAAATAATAACTTCTTTTTCTTCTCTATATGTAACATAGCCAAGAGGCGTATCGGGCGGGCGTTTTAAAAATTTTCTTTTAGTGTAAATTACCCCTGCTTTGGCACTTGATTTTAAGGGGGAATTTTCTTTAACCAGCTTTGCTGCATACAAAATAATTTCATCCGGTAAATCATTTATTTCAAGTTTAGTTTTTAAAATAACGTGGCTTGAAGGGCAATTTTGAGCATGAAACCAGATATCTTCGGGGGAAGACAATTTTTTAATTAAATAATCGTTTTGTTTATTATTTTTTCCGATTAAAATTTCAAACCCTTTATAATTTAAAGTTTGGATTTTAGGTTTTACTTTTTTTTCTTGCTTTTCAAATGTAATTTCTTCTTCTATTTCATTTAAAATATCTAAATTTTCTGCATTTTCAATAGAAAACAAAATTTCCTCGTAATATTTGTTTTGAATTAATGCCTCTTGAACCCTTTTTTCTTGCACAGCTTTAGCAGATTTTAATTTTGAATAAAGTTTATAATATTTTTGCGCATTTTGCGCAGGGGTCAAATTCTCATCCAGCTTAATTTCCACCCCGTCAAAATTAACGGTTTTTTGCCCCTCTTTTATTAAATAAATATATTGAAAAATTAAATCTCCCGATTTTTTATAAGTTTCAAATTTTTTTATATCAATTTTTTCATCAATAATTTTAAGGAACCCCTTAATTTTATTTGTTGCAATTTTTGATAATTTGTTTTTGAGTAAGTTAAGCACATCTGAATTTACAATTTTTGAAAAATATGAAAAAATAATCTCGTTAAAATTTTTGTCCTCTGCACCCCAAAAGGCTTTTAGATTGTCTTTTTTGTGAACCGAACTTTGCAGGGTTGAAAAAAGTTCTTCATCATTTTTTATCCCGCCTGATACAAATTCAAAATAAGGCTTTGAAAAATAATAAAAATTTTCAGGTATATTTTCCTTTTTTTCTAAAAAACTCGC
Source organism: uncultured Gammaproteobacteria bacterium (assembly GCA_964467625.1). Classification (GTDB taxonomy): domain Bacteria; phylum Cyanobacteriota; class Vampirovibrionia; order Gastranaerophilales; family Gastranaerophilaceae; genus Galligastranaerophilus_A. The sequence goes on from CAYXRM010000001.1 coordinate 237,924, forward strand.
AAAACTTGTTTTTAAAATGTCGGATTTTTCTTGTTTTTTAGGATAAATATATTTTACTCCGCCAAAAACTTCTCTAATTGAACTTTTATCTTTTGAAACATTGTGCGCAGAGCCTATTATAAGCCCTGTTTTTTTGTTGTAAAGAATAATATTTGAATATTTTCCCATTAATTCGATTGAAAGAATATAAAAATTTTCAATTCCAAACTCATCTGACACAGAAAAATAAAATTCCAAAATTCTATCATATGGAACAAGTCTGCAATTAAGAATTTTTGCCCCTTCTAAATATTTCCTCAGCTGCATACAAAACATCGGCGGCACTTTTGGAATTTTGAGGGAATAATCTTCTTTATTTTCAATAAAACACAGGTGCGGGTATTTTGGGTCAATATTTATATAAAGCTTTTTGTTTTGCCCCTGATTTCTTATATAAAACAAAACCTCACGCCTTTTTGGCATTTGAATTTTCTGAATAACGCCCCCGTTTAAAAAGTCGGCGTTTTCTTCATAAAAAAATTTTAAAGTAAGGCTGTCTAGGTTTTTCATATTTTTATTGTATTATAAAATTTATGGAATGCTATTTTTTCGGAACTTTTAACCCGCCACATATAGGGCATATTAACCTTGGTGAAGCTGTGATGAGGGAATTTAATTTTGATAAAATTATTTTTGTGCCCTCAAAAACTCCGCCACATAAAAAAGAATTTATAGAAGCACACCACAGATATAATATGTTAAAACTTTTAGAAACAGACAAATTAAAAGTTTCAGATATTGAATTAAACCTTCCTTCCCCTTCTTACACGTATAGAACAGTTGAAGGGCTTCTTTTGGGGGAGAAAAAAATTAATTTTATAATTGGTTTTGACGCAATTAAAAATATTGAAAACTGGGTGAACCCCGAATTTTTAAAAACACATCTGCATTTTATAGTTTTAAAAAGAAAAGGGGACAAACAAGAAGAAATTGAAAAGTTAAAATTAAAGGGCTATGATTTTACAATAGCTGAAAACATTGAAATGGTTGATGTTTCATCTACTCAAATAAGAAATTTAATAAAGGAAAATAAGGATATTACAAATTTAGTTGACCCGAAAATAAAGAGGTACATAGAAGAAAATGGATTATATAAAAACAATTGAAGAAGATTTAAAAAAAATTTTGTCACAAGAGCGGTTTTATCACACTCAAGGGGTGCAAAAAGAAGCAATAGAGCTTGCAAAAAGGTATGGTGTTGATATTAAAAAGGCAGAACTTGCGGGGCTTTTGCACGATTGTGCCAAGTGTATGCAAAATGAGGAGCTTAAAAATTTTATTTCTGAAAATATAAAAGATATAGATAAAAATGAATTAAAAAATTACAAAACCCTTCATGCCCCTGTTGGAGCATATTTTGCCCATAGCAAATATAAAATTGATGATAAAGAAATAATCGATGCAATAAGGTGGCACACGCTGGGGCGCATAAATATGAGCCTTTTAGAAAAAATAATTTTCCTTGCGGATAAAATTGAAAAAAATACAAGAGATTTAAAATATAGAGAAGAAATTCTAAAAATTTTAGATGAAAATGAAGGGGAACTTGGGCTTAACCTTGCTCTTTTAAGATGTTTTGAAGAAACAATTAAAAGTCTTGTCAAAAGAAGGCTTTATATCTGCAGGGCAACAATTGATGTTTACAATTGGTTACTTGAGATAACAAATGGTTTGTAAAATCTTATGTTTGTGTTACAAATGTAGATATTTGGTAAGGAATTAATTTTTGTCTAAAAATTCAAAGTTAACCGTTTTAATATTTTTAGCACTTGTTTTTGGAATTTTGTTTGGCTGGCTGGATCCAACCCATGCTTCTAAAATGCAGCCTGTGGCGGATGCGTTTTTAAAAATGGTAAAAATGATTATAGCCCCCTTAATTTTTTCAACTCTTGTGGTTGGAATAGCGGGGCATGGCGATGTTAAAAATTTAGGCAAAATCGGTCTTAAAACAATCGTATATTTTGAAATTATAACAACCTTTGCGCTTGTTTTGGGGCTTTTTATGGCAAATGTTTTTAAACCGGGGGTTGGCTTTAATATAGATTTATCAACAGTTTCCATGACAGCAGTTGAAAAAATGCAGCATGTAAATGTGGACAATTCCTTGTCACATCTGCTTTTAGATACAATTCCATCAAGCTTGTTTGAGTCGCTTGCTTCAAACAATTTGCTTCAAATTGTTGTGTTTGCAATATTTTTCTCTCTTGCAATTTGTGCGGTTGGTCAAAAGGCACGTCCTGTCTTAGATTTTTTGCAATCGACCTGTGAAATTATGTTTAAATTCACAGAATACGTTATGCTGTTTGCCCCTGTTGGTGTTTTTGGCGCAATTGCCGCAACTGTTGGGCAAAACGGTATTGGAATTCTTGCAAGCTACGGCAAATTAATAGTTTTAACTTATGGCTCCCTTCTTTTGTTTATTTTGTTTATTTTGTTTGTGGCAAAAAGAATTGTCAAAATTCCAATAACTTATTTTTTAGCTGTTTTAAGACAACCAGCCTTGCTTGCTTTTACAACGGCAAGTTCAGAAGCGGCTCTGCCAAAGGCTATGGAAGTTATGGAAAAATTTGGGGTGCCAAAAAATATTGTAAGTTTTGTTATGCCAACTGGCTATACTTTTAATTTGGACGGCTCAACTTTGTATTTGGCACTTACTGCCTTATTTTGCGCACAAATTGCGGGAATTCACCTTCCTATAAATCAGCAAATTGCAATAATGTTGACTTTAATGTTGACTTCAAAAGGAATTGCGGGTGTGCCAAGGGTTTCTTTAATTATTTTAACAGGTACCCTTGCAAGCTTTAACCTGCCCGTGGTTGGGGTTGCGATTTTACTTGGAATTGACCAAATTCTTGATATGGGAAGAACGACAGTTAATTTAATCGGCAATTGTGTTGCAACTGCGGTGGTTGCAAAATGGGAAAATGCCTTTGATTATCAAAAAATGAATGATTTTATTAAAACCAAACCGAAAAAGCCTGCAAGACGGGAATTAACCAAGGTATAAATTTTTAAGGTTGAACTTTATAAGATAACATCATCCCAGCTTCAAAATTTAAAATCTGACTTCTGTATTTGGGATGATTAATCAAGGCCTCTACATAATTTTTGGTTTTTTTATAATGGGATAAAATATTGTCTGCTACAATAATTCCGCCCACATCCAAAAGGTCGTCAAAATATTTGAAATATTCAATATATTCAGCTTTGTTTGCGTCCACAAAAATAAAGTCAAATTTTTGAGTTTTTTCTTTATGCATTTTTTCTAAAATTTCAATCGCATCACCCACAATTGTGGTGATTATATCTGAAACCCCCGCTTTTTTAAAGTTTTCAAGGGCAAGGTCTATTCTTTTTTGCCAAAATTCAATTGTGGTTAATTTCCCTTTTGTATCCAAAAGTGCCCTTGCAAGCCAAATGCCTGAATACCCGTTTGAAGTGCCAATTTCAAGGACATTTTTTGCCCCTTTAATTTTTATCATCATATTTAAAAAATTAGCAGAGGGTCTGTCCACATTCCAAAAATCTTGAATTGTTTTTTCTAAATTTTCACAAACCTGCACCGTGTTGGTGTCAAAAAATTTTGTTATGTCGTCTTGATAAATAACATCCTTCAGGTCAAGTTGTTCTTTAAATTTCATTTATTTAAAGTTCCTCATTGTTTTCTTGAGGGGCGCTTGGCTTAACAGGCGGTTTATCGTCAATCATAACAACATCTGCCACATCAATGTTTGCAGGAGCTTTTTTCTCAAGCTTTGCATTGTTTAAATCAATTAAAATAACTTTTTTTGTGCCAAGCCCTGAAACAACCGCCAAGCTTTTATTTGGCACAAGACTGATTTTTGAATAAAAACCACTTTCATCAAGTTTAATTGGCTCAAGCATTTTATCTGATTCAAAATCATAAACATTTACAATTCCGTCTTTTGAGCACAAAATAAAGGCTCTATTTCCGTATATAACAGCGTCTGTCGGTTTTTCTGCCAAATTTAATTCTTTTATAAGTTGAACGGCTTCATCATTTTCAAAGTTTTGCACCTTGTAAAGGAGAGCTTTGTTTTGGGTTCTTGAAACCGCTAAAATCCTTCCGTTGCCGATTAAAAGAGTGCTTAAATTTTGAACATTTGCCACCTTTTTAATTGAATAGGTGCCGTCTGCCAAATTCATAATATAAATATTTTCATTTATTTTATCGCTGAAAACAAGTAATTTGTCTTCCCCTGAAACTGAAATTTTATCCGGAGCACGGTCTGATTTAATTGTTTTAACAAGAGAAGCAGAGTTTAAATCCACCATATAAATTGAATTTGCCTTTGCACTTGTAACATAAGCCATTTGGGTTGTTTTGTCCAAATCAGCGTCTGTTGGCATATTTTCAAATTCGACTTTTGTTAAAACCCTTTCATTTACTAAGTCAATGATTTCACCTGTTTTAGAGCCAAAATACATTGTAAGGGCAAATTTTGTTAAGGGGGACGCTACAATTTTGCTTGGAAGCCCCGATAATTTGATTTCATAAAGGGGTTCGGCTCCGCCTTTATTATAAACAAGAACAAATTTGCTTTTATTGTTTACAAAAAAAGTTTTGGTTTGTTTTAATTCATTGATAGGAACAATATCCACATCGTCTTCTTCCCCGACAGCGGACTCGGAAGTTGTAATTAAAAGGTTGTCCCCTCTTTTTGGAATAATTAAATCTCCCATAATAATTTTCATATTTTCAGGCACGGAAAGTCCAACGGGAACAAGCATATCCTGTGGCATAACCCCAAGTTTCACTTTTTCAGGTAAATTCTGATTTTTTGTAATTGTAAAATTTCCTTTATTGTCTTTAAAAATTTTCATAAAGACATAATTATTATTTAAAATAAAAACTTCAGGCAAACTCTTTAAAGAGTTTGTTTTTGGGTAAGTATATTCAAGTTCGACCTTGTCGACATCGTTTCTTGCGGCAGGATAAAGAGGAACATACATAACGGAGTCATTTATAACAACAACGGAATCAAACCTTTGCACCGCCCTTGGAAGCTGCCCTTTTACGTACGTCCAAACATCATCGGGCAATTTAGAAGCACTTGCAAAATTAGAGGTTGTAAACATTAACAGCACGGTTAAAAGTGCCTTGATTTCCTTTTTTATCCCCATTTTTTCTCCTATTTAAAAGCCGTTTTTACTTTTTCTATTATACTCTCTTTTTTTGTGTTTTTTTCAATTTCAAAAAGTTCTCTGTATAATTTTTCTTCTTCTTTGGATATTTTTTTAGGTGTTTTTATTTTGATTGTAACATAATGGTTGCCGTTTTGTCCTTCTTTACCAAGGTATGGAACACCAGCCCCTTTTATTAAAAGTTTGTCCATATTCTCAATGCCCGCAGGAATTGCAAGGTCTGCTTCTCCATGTACGGTTTTTACTTTAACATTATCGCCAAGTACCGCTTGAGGCATGGAAATTTCTAAAATCGTGTGGATATCAACTCCGTCCCTTATAAATTCTTTAGAGTCACTTACATATAAAACAATATACATATCTCCGGGGGCGCCACCATTTTTGCCTGCGTTTCCTTCATTTGAAAGGCGAATTCTGGAGCCTGAATCTACCCCTTTTGGAATTTTAATTTTTATGGTTTTTTCTTTTTTATATGAGCCAAGCCCTTTGCATTTTTTACATAAGCAAGAAGAATCTACCCCTGTTCCCCCGCAAGAAGGACAAGTTGTGACGGATGTAAAATTGCCCAAAATTGTTCTTGTGTTTTGTTGAACTCTGCCATGACCCATACAGGTTTTGCAGGCAGTTTGTTTTATATTTTTATCTTTGCCCGTGCCGCCACATTCTTCACATTTTTCAAGGTGTTGAATTTTTATTTCTTTTTCAACTCCAAAAATGGCGTCCATAAAATCAATTTTTATATCCATTCTAAGGTCATCGCCAGTTATGGGTGCATTTGGGTCTTTGCGGGAAGAAAAGCCACCCATTGCTCCGCCAAAAAATGCGTCAAAAATGTCGTTAATTCCGCCAAAACCAAAGTCAAAAGGCCCTTGACTATATCCTGCATTCTTTAAGCCGTCTTCGCCGTATCTGTCATATAATTGGCGCTTTTCATCGTTTGATAAAGTTTCGTAAGCTTTCCCTAATTCTTTAAATTTTTCTTCTGCGTCAGGTGCTTTATTAACATCGGGGTGCAATTGCCTCGCTTTTTTTCTGAAGGCTGATTTTATCTCATCCTTGGTTGCGTTTTTGTCCACCCCCAAAATTTCATAATAATCCATTTTCTTTTACTCTTTTTCTGTTGCAACATTTACCATTGTCGGTCTTAAAACTCTGTCATAAAGGCGATAACCCGCTTGAAGCTCCGCAATGACGATATTGGGTTCAACTTCATCTGTCGGGGTTTTCATAACCGCTTCCATAATGTTCGGGTCAAATTCTTTTCCTTTTACTTCAATTTTTACTAAACCGATTTTCTCTAAAACATTATCAAGCTGTTTTGCGCAAACTTCAAAACTTTGTTTAACAACATTAATATCTTCCGTTTTTTCAATTGAATTTTTTGCACGCTCTAAATTATCCAAAACGGGAATAATTTTTTTCAAAGTTTCTTCTGCGCCGTATTTAATTAAATTTTCTCTCTCTTGCGCCTGACGTTTTCTGTAATTGTCAAAATCTGCCGCAAGTCTAAGATATTTGTTGTTTATATCTTCGATTTCTTTTTTTAATTTTTCTTCAATTTCATTTGTTTGAATTTCTTCTTGAAGTTCAGAAGCTTTTTCTTGTGTTTCTTCTTGTGTTTCTTCTTTTGCTTCTACAAAAGGATTGTCTAAATTTTGTTCATTATTTTCCATTTGGCTAAACTCTCTTTTTATACATATTACAGGCAATACTAACATTATAAAGTATGAAGATTATTTGTCTATTTAAATTAATTTTTTATTAATATTTTAACTATGTAAATTTTTATTAAGCAAAAAAGGCAAGGCTTAAAGTTTTCATTTTTGTTTGTCGACATGACTTATATAAAAGAACTTAATGGGGGTGACACCAATGGGTTTTGCAGCAAGTCAAGCAAGATTTCTTTCACTGACAGCAAGAATATCCGACAATGAATATGAAGCACAGCAAATTAGTCAAGAAAGGCTTGCTTTAAATGACCAAATGAATATTTTTGCAGAAGAATATGAAGATGCAATTAGCAACCAAGTTATTGTAACAAATGTTTTCGATGATAACGGGTTAAATAAGGCGCAGGTTGCCTTAACCTATGATGTTATCGTAAAAGACCCTCTAAATGGCGGAATGGGGATGAAGCTTGTAACTTCAAGCGGGCTTGTTGTTGTGCCTTCTGCAGAAGACATTCCGGAAGGGGAAGACGCTTCAAATTATTTTATTTTCGAACAGGCAAGAGATGTTGAAACCTTGCAACAGAACTTAACCGAAGGTAATTTCTATCTTACAAGTGATGCCCTTAAGGATAAAGAAACGGGCGAATACATTAAGAAAAGCGTTGAGCAAATAGATTACACAACAAAAATTTATGATACAACAGATGATGCTGTGGCAAAAGCTAAGTATGATAAGCGAATGCGAGCCGCAGAAAGGAAAGATTCCGAATTTGAAATGCGCTTAAATCAAATAGAAACGGAGCACACGGCACTGACAACGGAACTTGATTCACTTGAAAAAGTTATTGATAACAACGTTGAAAGCAGTTTTAAAACCTTTAGTTAATAAAAAAAGGAACGATTTAATCGTTCCTTTTTATTTATTATTCTTGTTCTTCTGCAACAGAAGATGTTCTTATGGATTCAAGATTATTTTTAGATTTTAAATTTTTCTCTTTATTTTTTCTAACTTGTCTTTCTAACTTGTCTGAAATAAGGTCAATGCTTGCATACATTGATTCGGCTTTTTCTTCAACCCTAATCAGGTCGCCTGCAAGTTTGCAATTTACTTCCGCCACATGGGAATCTGCAACCGAAGGATTTTTAATAACACTTAAAATAATGTCAATTGCTTGAATTTGGTCATAATGAGCTGCAACTTTGCCGAGTTTTTCTTTGGCATACGCCTTAATTGCGTCTGTAATTTCAACATTGCGACCGTTAACATGAATGTGCATAAGAGTTTCTCCGTTTCTAAACTAAGATATATAACTTCCTTCTTGAACGATACTTCACATTTCATAATTATACACAATTTGTTTGAGTTTTTAAAGGGTAAATTTAAAATTTTTGAACTTATGTTTTTATCTGTTGTATAATTAGTTTATGAAAATTGTTATTTACGGCGCAAGCGACATAAGCTCCATTATAGCAGCAGAATTTTTTGAAGATCATGATGTGATTGTAATTGATTCTAATCAGCAAAAATTAAATCAATTCGCAAGTCTTGATTTATCAACTATTGTGGGTGACGCTTCAAACATAAATGTTTTAAAACAGGCAGATATTAAAAATGCAGATATTTTTATTGCCGCAAGTGATATTGACGAAGCAAACATAGTAGGGTGCATTATGACAAGATATTTAAGTTGCGCCCAGACGGTTTGTTTTGTTTCAAGAAAAGAGTGTAAAAATTCGCTCAAAATAATTCGTGAAAATACAGCCGATGAAGACAACATAAATATAAATTTTGTTATTTGGCCCGAAGAATTGTTAACAAGGGAAATTTACAACATTTTAACCGTTCCTGACGCTGTGGATGTTGAAAATTTCAATAACGGCAAAACGAAACTTTTAGAATACAGAATTAAAGAAAATTCGCCACTTTTGGACAAGAAATTGAAAAATGTGAATTTCAACACGGAAACTCTTGTGGTAGGAATTAAAAGGGGGGATAACCTTTTTATTCCAAATGGAAATGACGAATTTAAGCTAAATGACAAATGTATTTTTATGGGCACCCCCGAGGGGCTTGATTTAACTTCAATTCAATTTTTTGTGGAAGAAAAATCCGCAGTTAAATCTGTTGCGATTATAGGCGGGGGCACGGCGGGGTTTGAACTTGCAAGGCTTCTTGAAAAGACAAAAATTAAAGTAAAATTAATTGAAAAAGATTATAAAAGGTGTGAATTTTTATCGGAAGAATTAAATAAAACTCTTATTTTAAATGCAGACGGCACAAACGCAGAGTTTTTAACGCTTGAAGGTATTCCTTCAATGGATGTTGTTATTTCAACAACAGACAGCGATGAAAAAAACCTTTTGTGTTCCCTTGTTGCAAAACAGTTGGGGATAAAAAGGGTTATTACCCGTGCGGATAAAATTGCAACCGCTACGTTGTTTGAAAATGTTGGGGTGGACGTTGCAATTTCTCCAAAGCAGGCTGCTTTAAATGAGATTAAAAATCAGATTGTAGACGCTAAAATGGGCATTTTGGCAACGGTTGAAAGAGGGCTTGGCAAAGTTCAAGAAATAAAAATCGGCTGTACGTATAAAGACACTTCTCTTATGGATTTAAATTTGCCCTGTAGAGCCGTCATTGCAATAATTCAAAGAGGTTCAAGGGTTATAATTCCAAAAGGGCAAACCTTAATTAGGGCAAATGACACCTTGCTTGTTTTTTCAATGGCAAATGACGCACAAAAAATTAAAGACTTTTTTAAAAATGTTGAGGCTTAAAATCTATGAGATTTAAAGTTATTTCAAATACAACCGGCATAATTTTAAAATTTATAAGCCTTGCGTTTATTTTCCCTATTATAGCGGCTCTTTGCTATAGGGAATTTTCGGCAATTTACCCTTTTTTAATAACGGGGATTATCTCTTTTTTATTTGGGGTTATTTTTTGTCTTAATGATGCAAGTGAGCAAGATATAGACAAAATTACAAGAACTGAAGCGTTTGGAATAGTTTTGACGGTTTGGTTTATGGTGGGGCTTATTTGCGCAATTCCATTTTTATTTTTTAATCTAAGCTTGATAAATTCATTATTTGAAGCATTTTCGGGCGTGTCTACCACGGGTGCTACCATTTTGGTTGATTTTTCCCTTTACCCTAAAACCTTCTTTATTTACAGAGGTTTAACCCAATGGTTTGGCGGTATGGGAATCATAGTTTTATTTATTGCGGTTTTACCAAAATTTGCAGTTGCAGGAAGGCAAATGTTTTTTGCCGAATCTCCAAACCCGACCGAAGAAAAAATTACTCCAAGAGTAAGATATACAGCAAGCTGGCTGTGGTCTATTTATGTTTTGCTTACAATTATTCAAATTATATGTTTAAAATTCTCCGGTCTTGATTTTTATGATGCACTTTGTGTAAGTTTAACCACGGTTTCTGCCGGCGGGTTTTCAAATTCGCCCGTAAGTGTTGTAAATTTTGACCCGAAACTTATTGTAATTATTGGCTTTTTTACCTTTTGTGCAGGTATAAACTCCCTTCTTGCATATAAAGTTTTAATTAAAGGAAAAATTGCAGAATTATTTAAAAGCGAAGAATTTAAGACTTATTTTTTCATAGTTTTGTTTTTCACGCTTATAATTTCCTCTATTTTGTTTTTTCAAGCCAAAATGCCCGCACTTGATGCTTTAAGAAACGGCTTTTTTGAAACTGTTGCAACCATAACATCCACAGGCTCTTGTTCTTCGGATTATTCTTTTTGGCCCTTAAGAGCAAAGGTAATGCTTTTTGTTTTGATGTTTATTGGTGGTTCAGCCATTTCAGCGTCAGGCTCCATTAAAATTTCAAGGTGGATATATGTTGTAAAATATATTAAAAAAGAATTGGAAAAAATTGTTCATCCTAATGCAATTTTGCCGATTAAGCTTCAAAACAGAACAGTGGCGCCTGAAATTGGACGTCAAATTATAATTTTTGTTATATTTTTTATGGGCTTTTTTGCCTTATCTTCCATTTTAACTGTTATGATTGAACAAAATTCCACAATTGCAATAACAGGAAGCATTGCAACGCTATCAAATACAGGCCCCGGGTTTGATAATGTTATAGGCCCTCTTGGAAGCTATGATTCGCTAAAAACAGCCACAAAATTAATTTTTATTTTTAATATGTTTATAGGGCGTCTTGAAATAATACCGTTTCTTGCCCTTTTAAACAAAGATTTGTGGCAGATAAGAAAATAATCATTAAAACTCTAAAGGGTAATTTTTGCGGTTATGGAAAATAAAATTTGTGTTTAAAAACCTCAAAATGTGCTGTGGTGAGTTTATTTTGCACATTTTAAAAGTTAATAATTTTTTTTAAAAAACATGTTTTAAAGATGATAATTTTATTAAAGTAATTTTTTAATCTATGTGCCTGAATAATAGCGTTATTTATTTGTATCTTTTCTTTTTTTTCGTTAAAATTACCTTGTAATTTAAAAAAGGAATTAAAAAATGCAGGTTTCATATGAATGGTTAAATGACCTTGTTGATATAGAAGGGATAACACCGGCTGAAATTGCCCATAATCTTACTATGAGCGGTTTAGAAGTTGAAGAAGTTGAAGAAGTTAAACCAAAATTTTCAAACATAATAACAGTTAGAATTGAAAAAATAGACAATCATCCAAATGCTGATAAATTGCACCTTGTGACCGTTAATACGGGGAGCGAATTGAAAACGGTGGTTTGCGGCGCACAAAATATTGAAGTTGGACAAATTATTCCTTATGCTTCTGTCGGAAGCAAAGTTTTAGACAGAAAAACAGGCGAACAGTTTGAATTGACACCTGCTGTTATAAGGGGGGTTGAATCTCAAGGAATGTTGTGTTCGCAAGATGAACTTGGGCTTTGTGACCTTCAGGCAGAAGACGGCATTTTAATTTTAAATCGTATTATAAAAAATGTTGAATTAGGTAAACCATTAGAAAAAGTTTTAAACATAAATGATGAAATTATTTTTCACGTTGCACCCACATCAAATAGGGGGGATGAGTTTTCCGTTATCGGCATTGCAAGGGAACTTGCTGCTTTATTTAACCGTAAATTAAAATATTCGCCTATAGTTGCAACGAATGAAACAAAAGCAGATTTTATGGTTGAAATTAAAGATAATGAACCCTGCAAGTATTATTCAATCGGGGTTTTAAAAGATATTAAAATTAAACCTGCGCCTCTATACATTCAAAGAAGGGTAACAGCAGGCGGAATGAGACCAATCAACAATGTTGTTGACATTACAAATTATGTTATGCTTGAATATGGCACCCCTTTACATGCTTTTGATTACGATAAATTAAATAAATATTTATGTGTTCGTTATGCAAAAGCGGGCGAAAAAATTGTCACACTGGATGAAGTTGAAAGAACAATGACAGATAAAACCGTGGTTATTGCAAAAGAAGATGAAGCGGTTTGTCTTGCGGGTGTGTTTGGTGGAAATAATTCTGAAATTGATGATAATTCAAAAAATTTGGCGCTTGAAGCGGCTTATTTTGCACCTCATACAACAAGAAAATCTTCACGCTCCGTGGGATATCGCTCAGAAGCTTCTTCAAGGTTTGAACATGGGGTTGATATTGCAATGGTAAAACAAGGGCTATATCAGGCAATTAACCTTTTAATTAAATACGCTGACGCTAAGTTTGAAGGAATTGTTGACACAGGATGTGACAATTATGAACCCATTCAAATTACTTTGAGAAATTCTGAAATTAAAAGGATTTTGGGAATTGAAATTGAACAAATTAAATGCATTGAAATTTTAGAAAATCTTGGATTTAAACTTTTGGGGAAAAATGAAGCGGCGGCAAAATTTGAAGTTCCTTCTTACAGAATGAACGATGTCACCCGTGAAATTGATTTAATCGAAGAAGTTTCAAGAATTTACGGGTTTGATAAAGTATCTCCTTCTTTGCCTGAAATTTCAAGCGGTGCAAACATTTCAGGTGAAACAAAAGCAATAAAACTTATAAATGAACTCTTTTTAGGAAACGGATATAGTGAAATTATCACAACAAGCTTAACGGGGGATAATTTTGTTAAAGAATATTTGAGTGAACTTGATAATGCGACCCGTGTGGATGTTTTAAACCCGCAATCAGAGGATGCAACAAGCTTAAGGCAAGAATTAATGCCAAATTTAATTTCAGTTGTTAAAAATAATTATGATAACGGAAATAAAAATTTTAAACTCTATGAAATGGGCAAAACCTTTAGAGCAACAATAGCACCCACGGAAGACAATGCAGGTGTGGTTGAAACAAGGAAGCTTTCAGGCTGTATTTTTGGAATAACAAATAATGAACTTTGGAATAAAAAAGAAAAGCCGGACTTCTATTCAATTAAGGGAATTTTAGACAATATGTTTGAAACTTTGGGGCTTTCAAAAAGAATTGTTTTTTCACCTTTAAAGGAAGATAAAAAGTTTATGCACCCTTATCAAACAGCAACCATTGAACTTTTGGGTAAAACCCCTATTGTTCTTGGTTATGTGGGTAAAATTCACCCCATTTTGGCGGACAAATTAAAATTTAATCAAGATTTGTTTGTTTTTGAAATTGACCTTGAAGAAATTTTGAAAAATCTAAATTATACATCTGTTGCAAAATATAAAAAATTACCCCAAACAACGCCTGTGTTAAGGGATATTGCCTTTGTTGCAAATGAGGATACAACAGATGCTGATATTATAAAAGTTATTAAAAAGTTGAGCGATAAAAACATATTCAAAGGGGCTAAACTTTTTGATATATATAAGGGTGAAAATATTGAAAAAAATAAAAAATCTATGGCATATAGAATTATTTTGCAAAATGATACTAAAACCCTTACAGATACTGAAATTGAAGCTGAAATAAACAAAATAAAACAGGGGTTAGAAAAAAATATCGAAGGAATTTCGATGAGGTAAAACCCTTAATTACTATATTTGTAATATATGCCCTAAACCCTTAATACAAGGCGCTTTAGGGCATATCTTTTGTGGTTTTAGGGGTTGCAAAATATAATTTTTATAGTATTATGTGGAAGTAACTGGGGCTTGTTCAAATACATACCAACAGTGTCAATAGTAAATGTGTTTGAGTTTTTACCCCGTTTTCAAAAAAAATATGAGGATTTATTATGACAAGATCGCTATTAACAACAATCTTTGCCATCCTTACAATGTTTATTTTTGGAATGGTAAATGAAGCCGAAGCGGCAACATCGCATGAAATTAAAGACATTATCGTTAAAACAGCCGTTTCTATGGGTGTAGACCCTTGCGTTGCGCTTAGCATTGCAAAACAGGAATCAAATTTTCAAAATCACAAACAAAACGCTTCAGGGGCAGTCGGTGTTTTTCAATTAATGCCTTCAACTGCAAGAAGAATGGGCTTAAACCCCTATAATTTAAACGACAACATTAAAGGGGGAATTTTATATTATCAAATGATGTATAAAAAATTTGGCTCAATGGATTTAGCTCTTGCAGCATACAATGCAGGCCCGGGGAACGTGACAAAATACAGAGGAGTCCCACCGTTTAGGGAAACTCAAAGGTTTGTAAATTCAATTAAAACAAATACAAAAACTTTTGCGTCCGATCCGTTGGTTTTAAAACACACCCAAAAGCCTAAATTTAACGGCAACGACAGTGCAATTGTTGTTCCTGAAAATACATTATAAGTTTAAAAAGCCCGCTTTTAAAATTGGCGGGCTTAAATTTTTAAAAGAATTGCTCAGGTTTATTAGCGCTTTATTTTAAAATTGCCTTTTTAAAATGTTTTTTGCCTTTTTTAATTTTAATCCCCAAGGTAAGTTCTTCTTTTGAATAGGTTTTATCAAAAGCAGATATATTCTCATCATTTGCTATAATTCCGCCTTGTTGGATAAGACGTTTTGCGTCCCCTCTGCTTTGTGCAAAATTGCATTTTATAATAAGGTCAATTATGCCAATTTTATCTTCTTTTAAATCTGAAATTGAAAGTTCGCAAACAGGCATGTTGGCACTATCTCCTGAACCTGAAAAAATTGCACGGGCAGCGTTTTGCGCTTTTGCAGCTTCTTCATCCCCGTGAACAAGTTTTGTAAGTTCATATGCTAAAATTTCTTTTTTCTCGTTAATTCTGTTATCTTCCCACTTTTCCATTTCAAAAATTTCTTCAAGCGGTAAAAATGTAAGCATTTTCAGACATTTTGTAACGTCTTGGTCCCCGACATTTCTCCAATATTGATAAAATTCAAAAGGTGAAGTTTTATTTGGGTCAAGCCAAACTGCTCCTTTTGCGGTTTTGCCCATTTTTTTGCCCTCTGAATTCATCAAAAGGGTTATGGTCATAGCGTATGCGTTTTTTCCTTCTTTCCTTCTGATAAGTTCTGTGCCTGCCAGCATGTTGCTCCATTGGTCATCCCCGCCAAATTGCATATTACAGCCATAATTTTTATAAAGATAATAAAAATCATATGCCTGCATAATCATATAATTAAATTCTAAAAAGCTTAAACCCTTTTCCATTCTTTGTTTATAGCACTCTGCCCTAAGCATTGTGTTGACGGAAAAATGAGCGCCCACATCACGTAAAAGTTCAACATAATTAAGCCCTAAAAGCCAGTCTGCGTTATTTACCATAATGGCTTGGTTTTCGCCAAATTTAATAAATTTTTCCATTTGCCTTTTAAAACATTCACAATTATGCTGAATGGTTTCAGATGTCATCATAGAGCGCATATCAGACCTTCCAGAAGGATCTCCCACATGTCCTGTGCCGCCGCCAATTAAAACAACTGGTTTGTTTCCTGCCTCTTGAAGGCGCTTCATTAAACAAAGAGCCATAAAATGTCCCACATGCAAAGAATCTGCCGTTGGGTCAAAACCGATGTAAAATCTTGCGTTTCCTTTATTTATAAGATCTTTAATTTCTTCTTCATCGGTTAGTTGTGCAATTAAATTTCTTTGTTTTAATTCTTCAAAAATTTCCATTTTATCTGCCCTTTTAGGTTTCTCTTATAACTATCTTACAAATTCAATTTTTAAAATCAAGCCGTTATAAGAAACACTTTTTTTGTGGTAAAATTTTTTTATGGATGAAATGTACGATTTAATTATAATAGGGCTTGGCCCTGCGGGTTTAAAAACGGCAAATTGCGCTATTCGTGCGGGCTTAAAGACTTTAGCCTTTGAAAAAAATGAAATTGGCGGAACTTGCTTAAATAAAGGGTGTGTGCCCACAAAATCCATTATTCACGCAAGTGAAACGTACAGTGAAATAAAAAACTGTGTAAAATCGGGCATAATGCTAAATGGCACTGTTGAACCCGATATTGGGGCAATTATAGAAAATAAAAATTCAATTGTTCAAAAATTAGCAAAAGCGTCTTTTGGTGCTTTAGTTAAAGCGGGGCTTGAAATTAAAAAAGAAGTTGCAACAATAGATTTTGAAAATTTAGAAGTAAACAATATAAAAACAAAAAATATTGTGGTGGCAACAGGTTCAGTTCCTTTTGAGTTGCCAAATTTGCCTTTTGACCATAAAAACATTTTAAGTTCAGATGACATTTTAAACCTTGAAGAATTGCCAAAATCTATTGCAATTATAGGTTCAGGCGCAATTGGGGTGGAGTGGGCAAGAATTTTATCCAATTTTGGGGTTGAGGTGAGCATAATTGAAAAGGCGCAAAATCTTCTTCCTTTAATGGATGTGGATATTCAAAAAAGAATTAATCGAATTTTAAAACAAAAAAGGGTAAAAATTTATACAAACACAAGTGCCATAAATTTTGAAAACGGACATCTTGTACTTGATAATGGCACTATTGTTGAGGTTGAGAAGGTTCTTGTTGCGGTTGGAAGAAAAAAATTAATACCTGAAGGGTTAAAAATTAATTCTGACCTTACGACCAATTATAAAAACGTTTATGCCACAGGGGACATAACAGGGGCGAAAATGCTTGCCCACAGTGCAAGTGCGCAAGGAAAATATATAATAGATAAAATTTTGGGAAAAAATTCAACTTTGCCAAAAGATATTGAAATTCCTTCTGTTATATATGGAACACCTGAGATAGCATCGGTTGGTATAAATGAACAAGAGGCACCTTCGGGTTGTAAAATTTATAATTTGCCTGTTTCATACCTTGCAAAATCTTGGTGTGACAATAATATTGACGGATTTATTAAAATAATTGTAGAAAATGGCTTTATAAAAGGGGCGCATATTGTATCAAATGAAGCTTCTGCCTTAATCAGCCAAATACAAATTATGATGAAAACAAAATTTAATGTTTGCGATATTGAAGATATTGTTTTTGCGCACCCCACATACTCAGAAGGGATTTTAGAGGCAATTTTAAATGGATAAATATTTAAGACTTCCAAATTATTTAAAAGTACCGATTGCAAGTTTGGACAATAAACAAAATAAAGAAACAAAAAAAATTCTTTCTAAATATAATTTAAACACAGTCTGTGACGGTGCAAGGTGTCCAAATAAAAGTAAATGTTACGGGTGCTTGACTGCAACTTTTTTGATTATGGGAAAAAACTGTACAAGAAATTGCAGATTTTGCAATATTGAAACAGGACACATTCAGCCGCTGGATAAAGACGAACCAAGAAATATTGCACTTGCAACAAGTGAAATGAATTTAAAATATGTTGTTATAACATCTGTCACAAGAGATGACCTAAAAGACGGCGGGGCGGGGCATTTTAGTCAAACCATTGAAGAAATTAAAAAAATTGACCCAAATATTAAAATTGAAATTTTAACTCCTGATTTTAAGGGGGATGAAAACGCCTTAAACACAATTATTAAGGCGCACCCTGAGGTTTTTAATCACAACATGGAAACCGTTCCTTCCCTTTATCAACTTGCAAGACCAAGCGCCAATTATAAGCGCTCGCTTGAAGTTTTGAAGTATGTTAAAAATAAGGCTCCTGAAATTTTTACCAAAACAGGCATTATGACAGGGCTTGGCGAAACAAAAGATGAAATTATTCAAACTATAAAAGATATAAAAGCTGCCAATGTGGATATTTTGACGGTTGGACAATATATAAGGCCGTCTAAAAAACATCTTGAAGTTAAAAGATATTATAAAGAAGAAGAATTTGAAGAAATAAAAAATATCGCCCTTGAAATTGGCATGAGGGCTTGTGTTTCTGCCCCTTTGGCAAGAAGCAGCTACAGGGCATATGAAACGTATGAAAAACTTATAAATTCTCAAAATTAGGGCAATTTTTTCTTGCAAAAATACTTTATATATTTAAGATTGCGAGGAAATTATGACACAAATTATGACAAACCTTCAAAAAGAAGGTGCCACAGCTAATTTTTATACATTCAATTTTGAAGATAATAAAAATAAATTTAAAGATGAAAGCGTTTTTAATTTTAGTGATTATGAAACGGTTTCTTTTGACAGGGCTTCTTCAATGAAGCAAATTTGCGAACTTTACAAGGATGATTTTGAATTTGAGAATAAAAATTCTGATGACATAAATTCAAAATGGCAAAATTTATACACAAATGGAAACGATGTTAAAGAAGAATTGAAAAATGCCAATAAAGCGGCGCAAGACATAAAAAACACGGTTTCGGGTGTTCAAAAATCAGCTTTTCAAAAATTTGAGGGCTTTAAAAATTCTATTTTTAAACAATAAATTGTTTTATTAAATTTGTGCAATATTGTGTGGTGCAATTAGTTTTATAAAAATAAAAAAACCCTTTAAGAAGCTTCTTAAAGGGAAAACTATTTTTTGTGTGTATATATAGTTTTTAAACTTTATTTTCCATACATCGCTCTTTGGGCAACCACACCAAAAGGAATAGCTTTGTCTTCTGTGATGAGAATGACAAAAACATCAGTTAATCTGCCATCCACAGGTGAAGATTTTTTATATTGCAAGCTTTTTTGAGAACTATAAATAGAAGGTTTTCTATCCCCGTTCACATCAACCATAATTACGCATGGAATATACTTTGTATTATTTGGATTTTTACCAAGTCCATAAGAACCGCAATGAGCAGGCATGTTAGACCATACGATATGACCGTTTGAATCTTTTTCTCCTGTATCATATACACGATAAGGTCTTATTCCACTTTCATGAAGTTTGACATTGTGCCCAAGCAACGAATATTCCGCTCCGTCTGCTAATAACTCAAATCTCATGCCGTCTGTTGTATAAAAAGCATGATTTAGTGCGTCACCACGGCTTGCGTTTACACCATTGACAGTTTTCATTACACTCATATGCCTTATAAGATAATCAAATAAATTCGCATTCTCATAAGGCGTTTCGCCTTCATTTGCAATATTCATTGTAATTGCATCATTTAAAACATTTACCGCTTTTTTTAGACCCGTTTTAAATTCTTGTTGCTGAGCGTTTGCAACAACAGAAGGGATTGTAAGTGCCGCCACAACCCCTATAATTGCAAGTGTGATTAAAACTTCCGCTAAAGTAAAAGCGAGGGATGTAATTTTTGAAGAAATCGGGTAATTGTTTTTCATAATCAACCTTTCTTAAAAATTTGCTCTAATTAACAAATTTTTATTACTTATTACCTAATACAAGGACTATTTTAAAAATAATCAATGTTTTTCATGTATTAGATTACATTAAAAAACGATTTTTTGCAAATTTTATAACCTTTAACAATGTTTATGAACAGACAATAGAACATAACATGTAATAAGGGGGACGAAAAATGGAATTAAAAAAACGATTAGGACAAAGAATACGAGAATTAAGGTTTAAAAACGGACTTAGGCAGTCTGAACTTGCAGAAAAAGTAGGTATCGCAACCAAGCACCAAAGCTGCATTGAAACGGGTAAGAATTATCCTTCGGCAGAATTGGTGGAAAATTATGCAAAAGCCTTTAATATAGATGTGGCGGAAGTTTTAACGATACAACACATTAAAACAAGAAAGGATTTGGTATCTGAAATTGATAAGCTTGTTGAAAGCGCCAACGATGATGAAATGGCAACAATATACAGGATTTTGAACGATATTATAAATCATTAGACAAGTTTATCCAATTTTTGAAAATTTTAATCCCGCCAAAAGTTAAATAAGCTTCCGGATGAAATTGTACGCCATATATGGGTTTTCCTTCAATTTGAATTGCCATGGGCAAATTGTCTTTTGTTTTTGCCTTAATTTTAATTTTGGAATTTTGATAATCTTCAATAATCAAAGAATGATACCTTGTTGCGCTAAATCCTTGTTTTAGCCCATAAAAAAGAGGAAAACCTTCATCAAAATAAATGTTTGAATTTTTGCCGTGGCACGGAGTTGGCGCCTTTATAATTTTTGCCCCCCAAAATTTTGCAATGCATTGCATTCCAAGGCATATGCCCAAAATGCTTAATTTATTTTGATAATAATTAATGACATCCATTGTAACCCCTGAATTATCGGGGTTTCCCCACCCTGGGGAAAGTAAAATTTTTTTAAATTTTAATTTTTTAATTTCATTTAAACAAAGCTCATCGTTTTTAATAATATAAGGTTCAAGACCTAAAATTTTAATATACTGAACAATGTTATATGTAAAAGAGTCATAATTATCTATAATCAGCATAATTTAACCTCAACCAGCCCCCTGATTGAATTGAAACAATAAATTTTATCCGCTTCATAAATATCTTTGGGGTATAAAATTTTTTCTCTCCAAAAACTTTCTTTTATAAGTTTTTGTCTGAAAATTCCGTTTAATAAACCGCAAGACACAGGCGGGGTAAAGTATTCGCCATTTTTTAAAATTCCGATATTGGTATATGTGCCCTCTGTGACCTCTCCTTTTTCGTTTGTTCTTATTTCATCGAAAACATCAAGCGTTTTTTCATATCTTGCTGTTGTTTTGTGGTATAAAAACGGATTTTTTGAATTAACTTTACCCTTAAACACAATTTTATTTGATTGAATTTTTTTTAAGTCTCTTGTTTGAATTTCAAATTCGCCGTTTTTATTCAATAAAACTCTTGTTATCACCCCTTCTTTAAGTTGAAGTACTTCCAGTTTTTTATTCCATTTAAAATTTAATTTTTTAGCCGAAGCCTTCATTCGTTCACAGTGCATATCCCAGTTGTCTTTTGCGGTTTCTATCAGTTGAAATTCGGCAGGGTTTAAAAAATTTCTTTTAATATAACTTTCTTCCCATTCATTTTCAACAGAAGAATCCCAAACGATTGCCCCGCCCGTGTGGCAGATAAATTCGGCTTCTTCTTTTTTTCTTTGCAAAATTCTAATCGCCACAGAAAAAACAGTTTCTTTTTTATTAATATACCCGATTGCGCCGCAATACACACCCCTTTTGCTGGGCTCTTCTCTTTTAATAATTTCAATTGCAGATTTTTTGGGTGCGCCCGTTATGGAACCAGAGGGGAAAATTGCCCTAAATACTTCATACAGGGAGCATTTTTCATCAAGTTTGGCAGAAATTGT
The DNA here is from genome assembly GCA_964467625.1 of uncultured Gammaproteobacteria bacterium. Taxonomy (GTDB): domain Bacteria; phylum Cyanobacteriota; class Vampirovibrionia; order Gastranaerophilales; family Gastranaerophilaceae; genus Galligastranaerophilus_A. Next base: position 259,280 of record CAYXRM010000001.1, read on the forward strand.
TGATATCATCTGAAAAACGGTTTTATATTTTTCAATTTTAAATAATTCTTCCACCTTAACGCTTCCTGTTTTTGCGATTTTTCCTAAATCGTTCCTTAAAAGGTCAACAATCATAATGTTCTCAGCACGATTTTTTATATCGTTGTATAAAAATTTTTTGTTTTTATTATCTTCCTTAAAATTTTTACCCCTTATAATTGTACCTTTCATTGGTTTTGTTATAATTTTGTTTCCTTTTATTTTGAAAAAAAGTTCAGGCGAAAAAGACATAATGGTTTCATATTCATTTTCAATAAATGCCCGATACGGGGTTTTTTGATTTTGAACAAGATAGTTATATAATTCAATGTCAGAGGATTTTGTAAAACACAAAGAAGGGTATGTATAGTTTACTTCATAGACATTTCCGCACTTAATTTCATTTTTGATATTTTGAACGGCATTAAAGTATTCTTCTTTTTCAATTAAAGGTAAAACGTGGATTTTTGTGTTTGTTTTTGTTTCTTTATATTTTTTAAATTTATCAAAAACTTCAAAGTATAAAATGGGAAGATTTCTGTCTTCTTCAAAATTGTATCTTACATACCCAACAAGATGAAACCCTTGATTTTTGTATTTTTCAACTTCATCAAAGGCATTTTTTAATTCTTCAAATTTAAAACATTGAAGATATGCTATAGGTTCATCAAAACATTTTGTGTTAAAAATCATCATAGACAAAAGTTATGATAACACAATATTTTTTTTAAAAAATACGCACTGTTCAATTTTTTTAAGTGCGTGGTTTTAGATTATTAATCTATGCCAATTGCAAAAAGTACTGTAAAAAAGCAATATATAAAAATAAGGCTAGTGCTTGATATAAAAATAAGAACCGTATAAATTCTGTCTAATATTCTAAGTGCTTTATTTGTTGGTTCTTTTGGGGGGTTTTGTTTTAATAAATACTTCCTTATTAAAAATTCAAACGGGGATAAAAAAACAAGATAAAGAGCATAAAGTTGAAATTTTAATACAGAAAGCGCTTTGCTGAAAGTGCCATCACTATCATCACCCATAGAAATAACACTTACAACAAAATATATGGCAGTACAAATGTACACCCAAAAGGACAATTGCAAACAAAAATTTCTTCTAAGTTCTTTTAAACGCAAAAACATAAGAAAAATTATAACATTATCTTTAAAAAATGTATACCGTAATTTTATCCTTAAATGTGTGCTATAAATGCATTTTAACACCATTTAAACTTCCGCTTTTGAAGTTTGCTATGATAAAAATATAACAAAGAAGGAGAGCAAAAAGTTTAAATTTACTTACTAAATTAATATATAAAAATTTCCATAAAAACATTTAAAAGTATTAAGCACAAAATAAATGCAAGAAAATTTAAAACAGTTATAAAAAAGAAAAACAAAGAATATATTCTATCCAATATTTTGGGTAATTTTTCTGTGGGTTCAGGCTTTGCAACAATTGGTTTTAGTAAAACAAATTTTCTTATAATAAATTCAAATATGGATAAAGCCGCAACGGAAGGCGCAACAAACGGGGCACGGCTTACATATTTAGCAAGAGTTAAAAACAGCCAAGATTTTGTATATTCATCGCTGTTGAATACTTCATCAATTAAGAGATATGCAAGAACGCAAGGAGCGAGCACAAATACTGATATACAAATCCATACGGAAGCCTGCAAGAAAACGCTTCCTCTAAGAAGTTTTAAAAATTTGAACATAAAAGAATTTTAACATTATATTTTAAAAAAAGAAAGGAAAATATTGTGTTTTCGCTATAATGGTGTCTATTAAAATATAAAGGTCATTGGGTTACGTTGGATAACGGCAAGCATTTATTTATTAAAGAAAAACCCTAGGAAAATAAAAAGTGCAAACATATATGTAAGTGTTAAGCACAAAATAAATGCAAGAAAATTTATAATGGTTGCAAAAAAGAAAAACAAAGAATATATTCTATCCAATATTTTGGGTAATTTTTCTGTGGGTTCAGGCTTTGCAACAATTGGTTTTAGTAAAACAAATTTTCTTATAATAAATTCAAATATGGATAAAATTGCAACAAAAGAAGCAATAAGTAAAAAATGAGCTGTATATTTAGCCAAATTTAAAAACCATGGAACCTCTAAATATGCAACATTGTGCATTATGCCAACAATAACAAGCACAAAAATACAAAAGCCAATTATAAGTGCCAACATGCAAATCCATGCGGAGATTTGCAAGAAAATACTTCCTCTAAGAAATTTTAAAAATTTGAACATAGAAAAAGTGTAGCATTATATTTTAAAAAAGAAAAGCCCTACAAGGCAGGCAGTGCCTGATAAGCGCATTTAATTTTTTTGACAATAATTGAAATGCTGCTTTTTTAACAATATCTTTATTTCCTTTAGAAAGATTTTTTGTTGCTTCTTGTTTTACTTGTTGATAATTTTGATTTTGCCCAATTTTCTCTACAGCGTCTTTTGCAACTTCACCCATTTTTTAGCACTTGCACCTTTTTTGATAGCAGCTATTGCAATTTTGGCTAAAGCGAGTGCGCCCGCCGCAATAGAGGCGATTTTAATTGCATTCATTTTAAAAAATCCTTTTTTCTTCAACATACATGAAGTTTAAACCTTAAAGAAAAACCAGATATACTGTGACATTTAAGCTTTATAAAACTTCATATATTATAACAGGTGGTGGATATTAGCTATCATTTTTTATTAAATATTTTATATGGGGCTTCTGGTATGGATATTAAGCGTGCGCTTGGTGAACAAATTAAACAAAAAAGAAAAAAACTTGAATTTTTATATCAAATGACAAGATTTTTAAGCCGTTAAATATGCTAAGTTTTAAAACGGTTTTGTTTGTGAAAGCCTGTTTCTTAATTCCCTAAATCTTAAAATGTCTTCCTGCGCTTTTGATGTTTCTTTAAACAACACTTGATTTGCAGGGTGCACAATTATAATTGCATCTATATGCACTTCAAGAAAGTCGTATTTTCTTGGAGCGGAAGAAGAATTTTTACCCATAAGTTCGGCATTTGTAACGGCAAGAAACCTTTTTTCTCTGTCATTTAAAAGGTCTGTAAGTTCACGGTTTGTGTTTGTATATTTTGAAACATGTACCGTTCCTTTGATGTCATGGTCTTTTGTTAAAATATAAACCTCTATTGGTATCGTATCTTGGTTTTTTGCCATATAAAAATTTCTCCTTCAAACTAAAAATATTATATTACATTTTTTAAAATATGGCTATTTTTTTATTTTAAATGTAAAATAAGGTCATTATGAAGAGTTTTTTAAAAATTGGATTTTTGGGAGTAGTTTTACTGTTTGCGGGGGCTTTTAGGGGTGCTGCTGCGCAGGAATTTGTTCTTGATGACCCTTTTGCAATTTTGAAGCAAGAGATTTCAGAACATACAAAAATTTTATCTTTTGAAACAAGAAGAATAAGCGCAAAATACCCCTCAGAAACAATTAATCCGGCGGGTGTAAATTTCCCAGGATACAGGGGCGCAGGGCAGCTTGTTATTTATTATCCGGAATTTAATTTTACAACGGGCACAAACGAATTTGGCACAGAAGCGGTTGTTGAAAATGGGGTTGTGGTAAAACTTACAGGCGCAGATTCTATTATCCCTAAAAATGGATTTGTTGTTTCGGGTCATGGCTCAAGCAAAACTTGGATTAAAAATAATTTAAAAGTTGGAACAAATGTTTTAATTGAAGGCAATACAATAATTGCCTATACAACGCCTGATAGCATTGTATATTGTGCTAAAGAAAAAATTAAAGAGGCGGAAGAATTTATTGAAAACACTAAAAAAAGTGAAATAAAATCAGAAGAAAATAATAAGAAAGCCACTTTTTACCTGAAAAAAGCAAAAAACGAAATTAAAAAAGCAGAAAGGGCGAAAGAGGCGCTTAAAAAAACTTATGCAAAATCATCAATTGAATTTTCCAACCTTGCGATGAAATATGCCCTTCCGTATTTGGAACAAGAGTTTAAAGGGGTTTGGATAAGACCAAAAGAACAAAATGTTTATGAAGTTAGAAACACTCTAGATGCAATAAAAGCAACGGGGATTAGGGAAGTTTTTCTTGAAACTTATTTCCACGGGTATACAATTTTTCCATCTTCTGTCATGAAAAATTATGGGCTTACGGTACAAAATCCTAAATTTAAAAATTATGACCCCTTGAGTGCCTATATTGACGAAGCGCACAAAAGAGGAATGAGGGTGCATATTTGGTTTGAATCTTTCTATATTGGAAATAATAGACCCGAAGAAGACCTAACAAGTATACTTTCAGTTTATCCTGTATGGGGAAATAAAAATCTTGCAAATTATGCAAGCACAACTCCGGTGGCGCACAAAACAGAACATAACGGCTATTTTCTTGACCCTGCAAACCCTGAAGTGACGGCTTTTTTGGTTAAGTTAATCGGTGAAATTACGAATAAATATAAAATTGACGGCATTAACCTTGATTATACAAGATACCCAAGCGCTTCTTCCAAAAAGGTTTTTGGCTATGTTCAGTCTAATTGGGGGTATACAGAACTTGCAAGAAAAGAATTTATGGAGCTTTATGAAGTTGACCCTATTGAAATTGAGGCTGATTCGATTTTGTGGAAAAAATGGAACGAATATAGGCAAAATAAGCTCTATGATTATGTAAAACAGGTAAGAGGAATTGTAAAAAAAGACATTTTATTATCTGCGGTAATTTTTCCAAATTACAATGTTTGTGTTGAAACAAAACAGCAAGATTGGGCAAAATGGTCAAGTGATGAGCTTGTCGATGCGATGACCCCTTTGATTATGACTTCTGATAATGAGCTTTTTAATACAATTTTAAAAGAGGTCAAAGACAGAACCTCAAGCAAGACAAAAATTTTAACGGGACTTTTTGTTGGATTTTTGGATGCTGAACCGGAAGATTTATTAAGACAGATAAGTGTTTCAAGGGCATTAAAATCTGAAGGGGTGGTTCTTTTCGATTGGGCGCATTTGCCTGCAAAATATAGAGATACGCTAAAATATAGAGTATTTTTACCAAGTAAAAATTAAGGGGGTGTTTTTTATGTATATTTTTGTGACGGGAACAGATACAGGTGTTGGTAAAACGTATGTTTCAAAGGGAATTTTAAGAGAACTTGCCAAAAGTAATGAAACTGTTGGCTACTTAAAACCTTTTCAGTCGGGTGTTGTGGAAAATGTTTTGTCTGATGCTGATAATGTACAAGAAAATACGCAAATTAAAACGCTAACTTCATACACAACACAAACCCCTTCGACCCCTTTGATTTCAGCTGAAATTGACGGAGTTGATTTTGATATAAAAAAAGTTGTTGCAGATTTTGAAAATTTAAAAAAAGAATGCGAAAATGTTGTCGTGGAAGGCTCCGGCGGAATATATGTGCCTGTCAAAAAAGGAATTTTAATGACAGATGTAATTAAAAAGTTAAATATTCCAACCCTTATAGTCGCAAGACCTGATTTAGGCACAATTAATCACACTTTAATGACGATTGATTGCCTTATAAATAATGATATTAGGGTTCTTGGAGTTGTAATTTCAAATTATCCTGACAAAACATATGACCCTGTAATTTCCCGTGCAAAAGAAATGATAGAAATGTTTTCAGGGAATACAAAAGTTTTGGGTGTTATAAAGCGCAATCAAAAAGATTTTTCTGAAATAACTTCAAAAATTGTGGAAAATCTTGCAATGGGTAATTATTAACCCTGAGATGTGTTTATTTGTGTGGGCTGTGTCGCCTGTGGTTGCATAGAGGCGCTATTTTGTGCGCCGTTATTTGCAACTTTTCTTTTGCCGATAATGCCATATGTGTTCAAAATGTTTAAAACAAGCGCTGCTGCAACACCAATTCCAACACCAACGCCTATTATGGCTCTTTTTCTTAAATGTTTTGCACCTTTTGTTGCAATTTCTGTAAGAGCCTCATTTTTGCTTGCTTTGTCTATGAATTCTTGTCTAAGTTCATCTTTGGCTTTTAGTGCCTCTCGCAAGCGGGAACCTGCGGCAATTGTTTTGTCTTTAAGCCCTGTTAGTGCTTCTTCTATGCTAAAACCTTCTTTGGGCGGTTCTTTGCCCAATAATGTTTTTAATTTGTCTTGAACCTCTTGGTTTTTAATTAAAATGCCCTTGGTATCACTTGCAAGGTTTTCATACATATAAGCAGCTTCTTCGTAAGCAAGGGTTGTTTTTGCAAACGGGAGTTTTGCTTTTGAAATGTATTTTTCATATAATTTTTCAACTTCGCCGCCAGCTTTTTTTATAATATCGGGGGTGCCGTCTTGCCTAAAAGATTTTTCAAACATATCGGCATATTGGAAATTTAATTCGCCGGCTTTTGGTTTATAGGGGGTTAAGGACGCAAGTTTTCCAATACCGCCACCGACAGCTGCACCCGCTCCTATTGTCACTGCAACATTTGCGGCTGAGGATAGGGCTGATTGTGTAACGCCGTTTGATTTTTTGTCTGCGGTGAATGAAACTTGATTATTTAGCAAAACGATAGTCCCTTTTTTAAAAACAACTATATAAAGACAAAAAGAAGAAAAAATTGCCTGATTTTATGTTTTTTGTAACAAAAGTTTGCGCATTCTTGTTAATTTTTTTCTGTTTATTGTAAGTGAATGGAAAATTGCAATGTTTGTCCAGAAAAGAATTTGTATTTGTGGTCTGAAAAATACGGTGTCAAAAAGCCCGTGGAACATTGTTCCTGCAATTGTAAGTAAAACAGAAAATACTAAAATGCGGTTTGTGATTGGAATGTGCTTTGCTAAAGTGTATTTTACCGCTCTTATTGAAATTAAAATTATAAATGTCATAAAGCTAATAAGTGCAAAAATGCCAGATTCAACGGCAATTTCAAGCGGGACGCAATATGAACCCAAGGCATCAAAGCCGGTTTTCATATAAAGCCCGTAAATTTCTCTGAAATTTTTGTTTCCAACCCCGATACCTAAAAATTTATTGTCTAAAAACATTTGGTAGCAAGATTCATAAACATTCATTCTAAATGAAATAGAAGAATCTTTTCTAAAGGCGAAAATTGACATAACTCTTTGTACAAAAGACGGCACAAAGCAAATAACACCAAGGCAAAATGCCATAAAAGAAGCCAGAAGTATTTTATATTTTTTTTGAAGGCCCCCAAAGCCGCCAAATTGTTTTTTGATAATGTGGATTAAATATGCAAATGTAACGCCCATAAACCCAAAAAGACCAAGATATGCCCCTCTTGACCCTGTTGTTAAAATTGCAAAAAAGGTTGTGAGGCACAAAATTGCAAAAAATATTTGTTGTTTTTTGTTTTTTTGGACACAGCCCATAACAAAAAAGGCAAAAATTGAAGATAGTCCGGTGACCAAATATCCTGCCAAAAGGTTTGGGTTATATGGTTTTAGGGTTCCATATGCTCGTGAAATTGCCTTTGTGGGGTCTGAAAGGTTTGTGGTATCTTGCCAAGTTGCAATTGCTTCTATATGGGAAAAATTTTGTAAAATACCGATTATGCCCTCAATTGAGGCAACTCCTACAATTGTTAATACGATGGGTAAAATTTTCTTTTTGTTTAAAGCAAAAAAATAGCAAAGTGCAAAATAAAAAATTGCATATACAAAAGTTTTAATAAACCCCTTAAGGCTTAATACAAAAAGGCTTGCGCCCAAAGTTGAAATAATTACAAAAAGAAAATAGACAATTAAAATTTTATTGATTAAAGATAATTCTGCTCCTTCGCCTTGTTTGATAAGTGCCTTAAAGAAGCAAGAGGCCGCAAACAGGCTTGCTAAAACTCCAATAACACCTGATTGCGTAAAAGATGTGGAAATTATGGTGAAAATAAGCAGCAAAAAAGAAATATTGTCTATATTTTCAAAAAACAAGCTATTTCTTATAAAGCCCGCCAGTTTTGAATTTTGAACCCTGCCCAATAACTGATTAATGAACATCTTGGTTTTTATTTACCTCTGTTTCGATTTCACTGTCAGTTGTATTTGTTTCTGAGGGCTTAGACAAAGAAATGTTGGAAACGATACCGCTCAATTTGTAGTCTACCCCTTCAAGAGTGACGGGAAGCCCGATTTTGATTTTGTTTCCGCCAACAACAGCGCCGTCTTTTGTGATTTTTGCGTTATCTTCAAGGGTAACTAAGAAATCATAATTGAAAGGTGCAGTTACATCTTCCACAATTTGATATTTTGAAGATGTTGAAGGAACGATTGCTTTTTTTCTTTCGTAGCTTATGTTTTTAATTTTTAATTTTGTGTAGGGAACATTTCTGATTGTAATAAAAGTTTCTTCGCCTTCTCTGAATGGGGAATTTTTGCTTGTTATGACAACGCCCCTGAAATAAACCTCAATATCCACTTTTGTTTCGGCAATAATTTGTTTAGAAGATGTGACATGTTTACCTGCTTTTGTTGCGCCAAAAACGATTAGCCCAACTATAAGAAGTAAGGCAACAATTATGTCAAAAGGTCTTAATTTTTTTATGAAATTAATAAAAAAATCCATTTTATATCTCCTTAAAATTATTAAGTTCCGCTTTTAAATCGTCTACGGTGGTTGTGTGGCAACCAAAATAGCGGATTACAATGCTTGCCGCCAAGTTTCCGATTTTTGCCGCATTATAAGGCGAAAAGCCGGCACATAGAGCAAGTGTGAACGCTGCGACAACCGTGTCGCCTGCGCCTGTTACATCAAAAACCTCTTTTTTGTTGAAGGCAGGAATTTTTTTCATTTCGCCATTTTTTTCAAATATCGCCATGCCGTTTTCCCCACGAGTCAACAAAAGATACTCAAGATTGAGCTTGTTTTGCAACTCTTTGCCTGCCGCCATCAAAGTGGTGTCGTCTTTTATAAAAAAGCCTGTAAATTTTTCTGTGTCCGGTTGGTTTGGAGTTATTGCGGTGACTCCCTTGTAGCGTTCCATTTCTTTTTGAATGTCCGCAACAACAATTTTATTTTGCTTTTTAGCTTCTTCAATTACTGCATTAATGACATTTTGAGTTAAGCACCCAAGGTGGTAATCTGAAAGAATAACCCCGTCATACAGAGGCATTGCCCGTTTTATGTTTTCAATAACTTTTTGTTCAACATCACCTGAAATGGGGGTTTTGGTTTGTCTATCTATTCTAACTATCTGCTGAGTAACGCTTTGGGAGCAGGAGCCTGAAATTCTTGTTTTTGTGGTTGTTTTTCTTGATTTATCAACAACCATAAAGTCTGTATTTATTTTAGCGTTTTGAAGCGCTTTGAGTAAAACTCCGCCGTAATAATCATCGCCCATGACCCCAACTACACCAACTTTGCCTTCATTCAAAGCTGAAATGTTGTGCGCAGCGTTTGATGCAGCACCTAAAATAATTTTGGTTTCCGTGTGCGCCAAAATTAAAACGGGGGCTTCTCTTGAAATTCTCTCCGTTTGCCCAAAAACCATTTCATCAATTGCAAAATCGCCTACAACAAGAAGTTTGGGCTCTTTTAATTTTTCTAAATTGTTTATCAAAGTTAATTTATCCATTTCAAAAATTATTCTACCATAAAAAAATTTTTAAAAGACAACTTGACAATAAAAATTGATTGAGTAATATAAATAAGGTTCCTCTTTGAAAAGGAATTTTGGCAAAGGGCGTTTAGCTCAGTTGCCTTGAAAAGCGAGTCAGCTTTTCAAAAATGTAAAGTCTCCCGTATGGAGACGCGGTGAAAATTTAATATTGGTGAAGGGCGTTTAGCTCAGTTGGTAGAGCGTCTCCCTTACAAGGAGAGGGTCGGGAGTTCGAGCCTCTCAACGCCCACCATTTAATCAAAGAGCCTTGAATGGCTCTTTTTTTATTGCGTTTCGAGGCTACGCCTCAGCAATGGCTTTTTAAATTCTACGCCCATAAAAGGGCTTGAATTTTACAAAACCCCTTGCATACTTATTTGTAAAGGCTCACAAAGTTCGCCTACAACTAAGTATCAAGCCCACCATTTAATTAAAGAGCCTTGAATGGCTCTTTTTTTGTCATGTTGAACTTGTTTTCAGGTTTTTTAAAATTAACAAGACCCTGAAAACTTTTTTTAGAATCACCCCATGCAAAATCTATGTTACCGACACCTCTTTTATACATGGTGTTAGAAACAAACCCTTTTTTATTTTATAGTAAAATTTCCATTCCTTCTTTTGGTTTTCCGCTCAGGCTTCTATAAGCGATACTCTAGTCTTTTTTCAAATCATAAATTTGCTTTATTTTATTGTAGGCATTTACTCTCTCAATATCTAGAAAAACATTTATTTTGTAAGTTTTATATCAAATAATTCTTTAAACGGTATATTTAATGCCTGAGAAATAATATATAAACAATACACAGAGCCGCATTTTACCCCTTGTTCCAGCGCTCCAACATAAGTTCTATCTATGCCCACTTTGTCTGCAAGTTCTTCCTGTGATAAATTGAGCTTCCCCCTATAAAACTTTATTATGCTACCAATTTTTTTGGCCAATTGTTTTTTTATAGCTGTATTTGACTTCATAATATTTATATTATGTTTTATCTACTATTTGTTATCTACATACTATTAGATATACATTAAAATTATATATATTATTGTTTGACAATGAATTTTTAATATGTAACATGCGACTATCAGACATAGTCAAGGGTTACACATGGCAAATGAAAATTTAAAAAAGGCTAAAAAAGCTAAAAATGATGAATTTTATACTCAATATGCAGATATTCAAAAAGAAATCAATTCTTACTTAGACTACAATCCAAATGTCTTTAAAAATAAAGTAATTTTATTGCCTTGTGATGATCCTGAATATAGCAATTTTACAAAATTTTTTGCACAAAATTTTGCAAGATTTGGTTTGAAAAAATTGATTAGTACAAGTTATGCGCCTAAAAGTAAAAATTTTAAGGACATCTGCCAATTGTCTTTATTAGAACACAATAGTCCTAAATTCGATAAGGAAAAAACAAACACCAAGGGTAAAATTTTTGTTTTAGAAAAAGATATAACAGGTGACGGCAAAATTGATATTGAAGATTTAGAATGGCAATATTTAAATGGCGATGGTGATTTTAGAAGCGAAGAAGTCAAGAAACTGAGAGATGAAGCAGACATTATAATAACAAATCCCCCGTTTTCTTTGTTTAGAGAGTTTTTGGCGTGGATATTTGAAGCTAATAAAAAATTTGTGATTATTGGACATCAAAACGCTATAACGTATAAGGAAGTTTTTGCGTTAATTAAAAATAATAAAATTTGGCTGGGACGTGGCTTTAAAGGCGGTGCAGGGCATTTTATAAGCAATTATAATGATTACGCAGCATCGAACAACCATATCGAAGGAATGATAAGAGTTTCAGGGGTTAATTGGTTTACCAATATTGAGCATGGCAAACGTCATGAATTGTTAAAACTTATGTCAATGGAAGAAAATATAAAATTTTCAAAACACAAAGATATAAGAGGTCATAATTATCAAAAATATGAAAATTATAATGCCATTGATGTCCCTTGGTCAGATTCAATTCCAAATGATTACAATGAAACAATGGGGGTTCCAATAACATTTTTGGATAAATACAATCCTGAACAATTTGAAATTGTTGAATTGGGCATAGTGGGGAGTTGTAATTTTATAAACAACCGAAAAATGGAAATACTTGATAAATATGGAAATGCAACAGGGAAATACACCTACAATGCAAAAGGGACGCTTTATAAAAAATATGACGAAACAAAAGATAAAAAACCCCCTGCATTTAAAGATGTCGAAACCGGAGTTTTATATTCAAGTATTTATGCACGAATTTTAATTAAACGAAAGGCTAGCAATGAAAACTAATTTAAGAACAGATATAACTATTAAAGATATTTGTAAAGGTTTTATCTATAATGAACTGGAAGGCAAAGGACTGTACGGACTAAATGGGACATTAACCATTCAGCCAGAATATCAAAGAAATTATATTTACGCTGATGGTAAACGAGATATTGCCGTTATCGACTCTGTTTTAAAAGGGTATCCTTTAGGATTACTTTATTTTACAAAAGTCGATGAAAATAAATTTGAGGTACTTGACGGTCAACAAAGAATAACAAGTTTGGGAAGATTTATAACAGAAAAGTTTGCAATTAAAGATGAAAATGGCATGGAACAATATTTTACAGGTTTATCAATTGATAAACAAGAAAAAATATTAGAAACCAAACTTTTAATTTATGAATGTGAAGGAACGGAAACAGAAATAAAAGAATGGTTTAAAACAATCAACATTGCGGGTGTTCCCTTAAACATTCAAGAGTTAAGAAATGCAATTTATTCAGGAACGTTTGTTTCCCTTGCAAAAGAAGAATTTAGCAATTCTCAAAACTCGCAAAATCAAAAAAGGGGAGCATATATTAAAGGCGTTGTAAACAGACAAGATTATCTTGCAACGGCCCTTGATTGGGTAAGTAAAGGGGAAATAGACAATTACATGAGTAAACATAGGCACGATAATAACATAATAGAATTGAAAACTTATTTTAATTCAGTTATTGATTGGGTATCAAGTGTATTTTTAAGTGTTGAAAATGAAATGTGCGGGCTTGAATGGGGCAGATTGTATGAAAAATATCATAATAATTTTTATGATATTGAAAAAATTGATAAACAAGTTAAAAATTTATATGCCGACAGTTATATTAAAAATAAAAAAGGCATTTTTGAATATATTTTAGGCGGCTGTGAAGACACAAAGTTATTAGATGTTCGGATTTTTGACGAAGCTGTAAAAAAATCTGTCTACGCCACTCAGACCAAACAAGCAGAAGAAAAAGGTATGTCGAATTGTCCATATTGTGCAATAGGACATGACAACAATCGAAATAAAATTTGGAAACTATCAGAAATGGACGCCGACCATGTTACAGCTTGGAGCAAAGGGGGTTCAACCAATATAAATAACTGTCAAATGCTTTGCAAATGTCACAACAGGGCAAAAGGAAACAAATAATTATAATCCAAAAAATTGCGCCTTGAAAGGCTAAAAAGCATTTAACTAAAGTTGCCGTCTTAAATAAGGCTAAAAAACATTAATTCAAAAGAGAGTGGCACACACTTGTTTCTTAAATTTCGCCAAGCTCAATTTAAGAAACTTACGTTTTGTGCATCCACGGGGAAGTAAGTTTCGGCTTTGCCTCAACAACTTCCGATGTAGGATTCTTCCCCCACGGACAAAACTTACGTTTTGTGTGGGTTCTCATCCCTTCTAAAACATAAAAGCTGCGCCTTAAATAGGTGTAAAACCATTTAACTAAAGCTATTGCCTTAAATAAGGCGCAAATATCAATTCGGAGAGAGTGGGATTCGAACCCACGGTGGAGTTGCCCCCACACAAACTTTCGAGGTTTGCACCTTAAACCGCTCGGACATCTCTCCTTGTTCTTGTACAAATAATAACATAAATATCCCTTTTTTAAAATAAATAACTAATATTTCAGGTAATGAAACCACATCTTGAATTGGGTTATTCTAAAATTAAAACGGTTGTTGTTATGGAAATAATGTTGCGTGTGGAAAATAAAAAAAATAATATAAAAAAAGAATATGCAAAAAAGTATCTTTTAAAGTATATTAAAGAATTGAAGGTACATTTTGATATGAATGATAATGAAATAAAAGATATAATGAGAGAAGTTTATTATTCTAAAACCAAACTTTATTTTCTTATCAGGAAAATCAAAAAATATTTTAAGGAAAAGCAATGGAAATAAAAAAATTTATACCCGATGAATTTGCGTCAAATAATTATATCGTATACGACACCAAAACAAAAGAAGCCGCTATTTTTGACCCTTCTTTGTGTTTTTCAAAAACAAGTAAATTTATAAATGAAAATAATCTTAATTTAAAATATATAATTTTAACCCATGGGCATTTTGACCATTTATATGATGTTAAAAAATTTCAGGATAATTTTAAATCAGCAAAAACTCTGTTTCCAAAAAAAGAAAAAGTTTTTTATGATAACCTTTTGGTTCAGTGTGATATGTTTTGCGTGGATAGGGTGGAAGAATTTCTTGTGGATGAATTTGTTGATGAAAACTCCGATATATTTATCGGAAACACGAAAGTGCAACTCATTGAAACAAAGGGGCACACAGTGGGTTCTTCCTGTTATTTAATTGATAAATTTTTAATTTCGGGGGACACTCTTTTTTATGAAGAAATTGGCAGGTGCGACCTTCCGACAGGGAGTTTTAGCGATATAACTTTTTCCATAAAAGAGAAATTGTTTCTTCTTTGTGATGATATAGAAGTGTTTCCGGGGCATGGAGAAAATACGACAATAGGGCATGAGAAAATTTATAATGCCTATTTTGGTAAAAATGCAAACTAAAGGAGATAAGATGAATAGCGAAGAACTTTTTAATAAGGCAAAAAAAATAAGTGAAAATTCATATTCGCCGTATTCCAATTTTCCGGTTGGGGCGTGCTGTTTGTTTGAGAACGGCAAAATTTATGAAGGGGTAAATGTTGAAAATGTAAGTTATGGACTGACGCTTTGTGCAGAAAGAAATGCGCTTTCAACGGCAGTTTCAAATGGTGAAAAACAGGGGCTTGTTAAAATTGCAATTTATTCCCCAAAACAAAAAATGTGTATTCCATGTGGGGCGTGCTTGCAGTGGATAGCAGAATTTAAAAGTAAAAATAAAGATGTTGTGATTATTCTTGAAGATTTAGACGGCAAAATTAAAGAATACGGACTGAAAGATTTTCTGCCGCATGTTTTCGCTTTTTAAAAAAGCGTTAATTTAAGCACTATTGTCTTTTTAAAACAAACAAAGGCAGATTTTTCTGCCCTTGTTTTATGATTTTTATTCTTCGTTTAATATCTGTTGAATTTCAACATCAGGTTTGCCCAACACTCTCACAAGTTCCAAAACGGAAGCTTTCATTTGGCATTTTTGTGAGGACTTGTTAAAGAAATCTGTGTAAAAGCACCCTTCGCAATTGCATCCTCTTTTATAACATTCAATCGCCGTGGTTGTCCATCTTCTAACAGCAACGGCACGACCAAAATCTCTACTTTTAAGCACTTATTATTACTCCCCGATAAAATAATGTTTTGACAATTTGCCAATCAAGGAAAACCTTGTGGCATCTGAATTTATTACTATTATAACCTTTAAGAGCGTTCTTACAAGTGTATTTTAGCCAATTATTAACATCATGTAACAAAGTTCAAGACCCTTATAGTGTCTTGCTATCAGGGTTTCGGGCACGGCGCATCATGCATCAGTCATGGGTTTCCATGGTTTTGTCATGCAAAACCCATGTGGGGTGCCGAGTTCCATGATTTGAAAGGGGGCGCTTTTTGGTAAAGAATTGTAAATATTGACAAAAAACCATGCCTTTTTTGGCATGGAATGTAAAAAACATTATAATTAAACTATGATAATTGATTGTGATTATAACTTAATAGCAGATTGGCGCTCTTTTGAGTGGCGCACGTTGGATGAAGTTTTGCCATATCCTCAATATCAATCGGGCGCAAAAGATAAAGAGCACCCAGTTTATAAGTTCCCTGTGGAGCAAACCTCAAACCCCATTTTGGCGCTTGAATTTGACATTTTAAACAAGGATGGATTTGGCTTAAAGCGTGGGTATTATGAAATTGGGACGGATGAAGAATATTCTTACTTGATGTTTATTGAATCAGGGTATATTAAGGCCAAAATTCCCATTATTAAAAGAGAGGTGATTAATAAATCGGGAAGTGATTTTGAGTGGGCAGAAGATAAAGAAAAAAATTCTCCAAACAGCACATCTGTTAATCCAAATCAAGTTATAACCGTTGCGTCCAGAAAAATTTATACTCCCCCCTTGACAGACAAGGAAAAAAAGAAAAGAAAAGAAAAGTATAAAAAAGGCGCTGACCCGATTACATATTTTCACGCAAAGGCATATATGGAGTATGACGAAGACATACAGGCATATAAATTAATTTGGGAAAAATATAATACAAGGCTAATCGGTATTATAAAAATATGATTTAGTGTTTTGGAATGCCGTATTTCATTACCGCAGGGCCGTCTAAAGAAGGTTCTGTCGGTTCGGGTTCAGAAGGTTCAGACGGTTCTGTTAACTGGTCAATATCTTCAGGAATGCCGTATTTCATTACCGCAGGGCCGTCAGATAAAGCGTCCGGTGCACCTTTTGGGCTTGGGGACGGGGCTTCGGGTTTAGGTGCGCTAGGAATGCCGTATTTCATTATAATTTCTTTATCGTTTGCCGTATCATTGTATATAACAGACCCCTGTGTGCTGTTGAGTGTTTTTAAGGTTTCTTCAAGTTCTTTTCCAACAAGCGGAGAAGGCATGGAAGGAAGCATTGGGGCATTTTCTTTTGGGCTTTCACTTGGAGCCTGCGTATTTTGTGGAGCTGTATTTTGTGGGGCATTTTCTGCCTTTTGAATATTATTAATGTTTGGGTTATTAAAATTAATTCCTTCCATAATAAGAACACTCCTATTTCTTGTACACATATGTTATATAGGCGAAAAATCAAAAAACTTGACATTTGAATGATTGAATTTTTAAAAAAATTTACATTTTGTAATTAAAATAATGCTATACTCAAATAAAGTCTTTAAAAAGGGTGTTTATGTATAAAATCAAAAATGTTGTATGGGAAATTACTTTAAGTTGTAATATTAATTGCTTGCATTGCGGTTCAAATGCGGATATCCATAAAAGACCGTCTGAGCTTTCGACCCCTGAAGCACTTGATTTAATTGAACAATTGGCAGATTTGGGGTGTGAGAGAATTATTTTGTCAGGTGGAGAACCTTTTATGAGAAAGGATTGGGCGGTTCTTGCACACAGAATTTTAACTTTAAATATGCAATGTAATGCAATTTCAAATGGTTTTATTATAAATGACGATATTATTGAAACCATGAAGGCGGTTGGTCTTAAATATTTGGGTTTCAGTTTGGATGGTGCTAACCCCAAGACCCATGATTATATAAGGGGTAAAGAGGGCGTTTTTAATCATCTTATGTGGGTTTTTAAAAGATTAAAAGAAGAAGGTTTTACAGTAGCTTGTGTTTCTACCATACATAAGGGAAATATTGGCGAACTTGAAGGCATAAGAGATGTTTTGCTTGATTATGGAGTGGATGTATGGCAAATTCAAACGGCAAACATAAGAGGAAGAATGCCTGCAAATTGGGCGATAGATGAGTTTGATTATTATTCGGTTGCTGAATTTATTGCAAAAAACAGAACTAAATATAAAGAGCTAATCAACATAACAGAAGCTGATTGCACGGGCTATTTTTCAAAATTGACGCCTTTTATGGGAATTAAAAATTGGAATGGGTGTAATGCAGGAATTAATACAATCGGTATTGAAAGTGACGGCACAATAAAAGGGTGCCTTTCAATGCAACATGAAAGTTACAGAGAAGGGAACATAAGAGAAAAAAGTTTAAAAGAAATTTGGACAAACCCCTCAGGCTTTAAATATAACAGAAGGTTCCAACTTTCCGATTTAGGGGGAATTTGTGCAGATTGTAAATATGGTGCGGTGTGCAGGGGCGGATGTTCTGAAAAAGCAATGTCTTATACGGGAAAATTGCACTCTCAGCCGTTTTGTCTTTACGATATGGAAAAAAGAGGGGTAGTTTAATAAATTAAATTTTAGCTGCAGAATTTAATTTTTTAAATAATTCAACAGAAGGCTTGTGCCAAGGTTTAAGCTCAAGACATTTACCCAGCGCCACTATGGCCAGTTTTATTTTATTTTGCTTTTGATAGGTGAGAGCAAGTTCATAATAATTTTCTGCATGGAGTTTGTCTAACAAAATTGCTTTTTTTATGTATAATTCAGACATTCTAAAGTCCCCTATAAATTCCCTGTATATAATTCCTTTGTGGTGGTATGCTTCAGGGTTTTTTGGGGCTTTTTGTATAGCCTGTTCAAAAAATTTAAGTGCATATTCCGTATTTTTATTTTCATAACATAAAAGCCCGAGGTTATTTATGGCGCTTATGTTGTTTGGGTTGTATTTTATGGCTTTTGAATAAAATTCTTGTGCTTTTTTTGCATTGTTTAAATAATGAAAACAACATCCCACATTAAAACAGTTTTTTGAAGAATAAGGTTCAAGCGTAAAAATTTTTTTATAATATTTGAGTGCTTCTTTAAAATTGCCCATACAAAAAAGTTCAAATGCCATAACTTGCAATAAATAAGATGAATTGGGGTCAGATTTAAGCATTTTTTTCAAAATTTTTAAAGCTTCTTTTTGTTTGTTTTGTTTTTTATAACAAAGAAAAGCTTCGTTTAAAAAGCAGGCGGATTTGGTTTTTTTATATTCCAAAAGCGCCATTTTTATGGCTTCTTCATATTTTTTTTCACATTTAGCACGAACAATTTGCTTTAAACAACTATCCATATATAAAATTTCTTCATTCTTATTATTTTTTATTTTATCATTTTTTCAAAAAAATAAAACTTAAATTTTATTATATGCGCTAACAGCACCAATTGCGTTTAGAGGCTGTATGTGTGCTTTTGTTGCGGGAGAATTTATGTTCTGTGAAATTTCAGGTGGAATATTTTTTTCTTTCTCTTCGTGGCTTTTTATTGCATTTAAGGGTTCATTGTTTTCATCATAAATAACAATGCGCCCGTCATCTTTTACGGTTAAATTGTTTTTATCGGGGAGAGATTTAATATATTCAATTGCAAGCTTATCTTTGTCAAAATCAAAAGATTGCTCAATTTGTTTATTTACCTGATTTTCAAGTGCAAAAATAGGGTATTCCGTACCTTTGATAAGAAAATCATCATAACAAACCCGATAATTTTTATCAGAAGGGTTGTTTATGTCAATTGGGGTTTTGTTACCGTTTTTATCAACAAAATTAAGTTCTTTCAAGTTTCCTTTTGTGTCTGCCACATAACTTAAGCCTGAAGTGTGTAAAATCCCAGGTTCGCCCGTTTCATTTGAAAAAGTGCCTGAAAGCGCGTCCTTAACTGCTTTTACAATTTCTTTTTCGGTCATTTGTTTTATTAAAAGCTTGTTTTTTAAGGGGGTTGATTCCGTTACATCTCTTTCTGTTAAAATGCCTGATTTTGGCACTTTTCTTGTGTTGCTTGCGTTAATAAAGGCAATGTCTGCGCCCGTTGTTTTTGCCATTGCATCGCAAAGTAAATTTGTCCAAGCGCAAGGCACTTTTCTTCTATTTGCAGGAAGCGGATCCGTGTGTTCAATGCCGCCAATTTCAGGAGATTTGCCCATTGTAGCGTCTTTCATATAATCTAAGACGGGCGATTTTTCCCGATTGGTTTTAATTAAGTTGTTGTCTGCCGCTTTTATAACACCGTTTTCATCAAATTCAATGTTTAAAACGCCCACATGTTTTGCGTTTTCGCCTGTTTGCACAATAATAATAGGGTCTTTATCTAAGTTATAAAAAAGGTTGTTATTGGGCTCTATGCCATTTACTTCTGTATGGGAGTGCCCGCCTACAATAACATCTATCCCATGAAGTTTTGGGGCAATTGTTTTGTCGTTATCATTCCCGATATGGGACACAAGAATAATTTTGTTAACCCCTTGTTCTTCAAGTTTTTTGACTTCTTCATTTATAATATTAACGGATTCATCTAATTGTGCAGGTCTTATCCCTTCAAGTTTTTTGTCATCGCCGCCCATTGTAACTTCAATATCAAACGGCATAAGCCCGACAAGCCCGTATTTTGTTCCGTTAACTTCAACTACGCTTGATTTTTGTACATTTTTATAAAATTCTGAATTTTGGGGAGTTTTGGCATTTGCCGCAAGGAATGTTGTATCCGGATTTAAATATTTGTAAAATGTGCTGATAGTTGAGTCAAATTCGTGGTTTCCAACTGCGGAAGCATTAATTCCCATTCTTTTTAAAAGATTAATAACGAGATTGTTTTTCTTTTCGTCCCCGCCTGAAAAGTTGTCCCCTGCGGAAAGTTTTAGGGTGTCGACATTTTTGTCTTTTGTTTGTTGGTCAAATTTGTCGGAAGCTGCAATCATACCTGACATATCGTCTATGTTGCCGTGCATATCGTTGATATAAAAAATGCTTAATTTATTATTTTTTGGCTTGTCTAAAACAACCCCCACATTTTTAGCCAAAGGGGCATATGCCTTTTTGGCACTTTGTGTGAGCCCATTTAAATTTATTGTTTTGTTTGAGATTGCGTTTATCATACAAGCTTAAAACATGAAAATATAAAAAATTGCTAAATACAAAATTTAAGAGTTACAAATTTTACATTTGGGTTTTGTGTCCTCTAAAAGTGCTTCTTCAATGCACTTTGCGCATTTTCCCATTATTTCCCCGTTTTTGATATAGTTATTAAATTCAAAAACCCAATCAGGATTAATATTTGGGCAAAGTTCAAGAAAATCTGCAAAAGATTGAAACCTCTCAAGCAAAATTTTGTCTATGCCGTATTCAACAGATAAAACTGCCATATCCAGTTTTTCATTTTCCAAAAGCAAAAACTTTTTAAAAAAGTTTGAAATAAGCTCTCTTTTTTCTTCCATTTGTTTTGCATATTTAACTCCGCCTTTGAGCAATTTAATCCCTTTGTATGGAATATATTCAATAAGCCCTTTATTGTGAAGGCTTTTTATGGCATCCGTTGTGCTTGGTTTGTTAAAATTAAGTGAATGTGCCAGTTTTGCTACTGTAATTTTTTCCTTTGTTTTTGAAAATTTATAAATTTCAAACAGATAATTTTCAAGACTTTTAGATAATTTTTCCAAAAAATAAATCCTTTATTTTATGTCACACCATAAATTTTATAATATTTTTTTTATGTTGTCATTAAAAAATGTGCTTTTTGGCAATATTGCGAAAATTCTTTAAAGTAATAAAATTTTTCTGGGAAGGAAATTAAGATGAGCATATTTGAAGCAGGAATGATGATTTGTTTTGGCGCAGGCTGGCCTGTTGCGGTTTATAAAACATATAGGGCAAAGTGCGTTTCAGGCAAAAGCATTGGTTTTTCTTATCTTGTTGTAATAGGGTATCTTTGCGGGATTGTCCACAAAATTTTGTATTCTTATGATTATGTTATTTGGCTGTACATTATAAACACAATTTTTGTAGTTGCCGATATGTTTTTATGGTACAGATATAAAAATAACAAGGTTGCAATTGATTAAAACAACCTATATAATTGATGTGATTGGAGAATATATGAAAAAAGATATTGATTGGAAAAACCTTGGCTTTGGCTATATTAAAACTGATTGGCGCTTTGTTTCAAATTTCAAAGACGGAAAGTGGGATGAAGGCGCCCTTGTGCAAGATGAAAATATTGTTTTAAGTGAGTGTGCCTGCGTTTTTCAATATGCACAAACATGTTTTGAAGGACTGAAAGCATATGAAACTGTGGATAAAAAGATTGTATGTTTCAGACCTGACCTAAACGCACAAAGAATGGCACAATCGGCTGAACGCCTTGAGATGCCCGTGTATCCTGAGAATAAATTTATTGAAGCCGTTAAAAAAACGGTTTTAGCAAACGCTGATTATGTTCCACCATACGGTTCAGGCGCAACTTTATATATAAGGCCTTTTATGTTTGGTTCAAACCCTGTTATTGGGGTGAAACCAGCAAATGATTACCAATTTAGA
This sequence comes from uncultured Gammaproteobacteria bacterium, assembly GCA_964467625.1. Taxonomy (GTDB): domain Bacteria; phylum Cyanobacteriota; class Vampirovibrionia; order Gastranaerophilales; family Gastranaerophilaceae; genus Galligastranaerophilus_A. The sequence goes on from CAYXRM010000001.1 coordinate 281,005, forward strand.
ATTTTTTCAACCCCTGTTGGACCTTATTTTAAAGGGGGTGCAAAGCCCATTATAATTAGGATTTCAGATTTTGATAGAGCCGCACCGAACGGCACGGGGCACATTAAGGCAGGGTTAAATTATGCAATGAGCCTTCATGCAATTGTGGATGCGCACAATAAAGGTTTTGCGGAAAATATGTATCTTGATTCAAAAACAAGAACAAAGGTTGAAGAAACAGGCGGCGCTAACTTTATTTTTGTAACCAAAGATAATGTTGTGGTAACACCAAAATCTTCTTCAATTTTGCCTTCAATTACAAGACGTTCGCTTTTGTATGTGGCAGAACATTATTTGAACCTAAAAGTTGAAGAAAGAGAAGTTTATAAAGAAGAACTTAAAGAGTTTAAAGAATGTGCATTATGCGGCACGGCGGCAGTTTTATCCCCTGTTGGAAAAATAAATGACCATGGAGAAGAAATTTGTCTGCCAACAGGCATGGAAAATATGGGTGAGGTTACAAAACAGCTTTATGAAACCTTAATTGGCATTCAAATGGGCACAATTGAAGCGCCAGAGGGCTGGGTTGTTCCTGTTAAATAAAAAATAAACAAATAAAAAAACGGGCAGATTGTAAAATAATCTTGCCCGTTTTACTTTTTTTAAGCTTTTGGTTTCATTGTTGGGAATGCAATAACATCTCTTATTGAAGGAGAATTTGTTAAAAGCATAACCAATCTGTCTATGCCAATTCCCATTCCGCCTGCGGGGGGCATACCGTGTTCAAGAGCGCAAATGAAGTCTTCATCAATACTCATTGCTTCTTCATCTCCCATAGCTTTTGCACGGGCTTGTGCCTCAAAACGGTTTCTTTGGTCGATAGGGTCAGTTAATTCTGAAAATGCGTTTGAAATTTCCCACCCGTTAATTCTTGTTTCAAAGCGTTCGGTTAATTTTGGGTTATCTCTGTGCACTTTTGCCAAAGGTGAAATGTCACGTGGATAATCAATAATATGTACAGGTTGGATTAATTTTGGTTCAACTTTTTCTTCAAAAATTCTATCCAAAACTTTTCCCCAAGAGTCGTTTTCATCTGTTTCAATACCCAGTTTTTCAGCCTGTTGTCTTGCTTCTTCGGGGGTTGGGTATTCATTAAAGTTTATTCCTGTGAACTCTTGAATTGCGCCAAGCATTGTTTTTCTATCCCATGGCGGGGTAAGGTCAAGTTCATTGCCTTGATAATTGATTTTTGTTGTACCAAGCACATCTTTGGCAACTGATGCTACCATATTTTCCAATAAGCACATCATATCGTTGTAATCAACGTAAGCTTGATAAAGTTCAATCATTGTAAATTCAGGGTTATGGCGAATGTCAATTCCTTCGTTTCTAAAGTTTCTGTTCATTTCAAAAACTTTTTCACAAACGCCGCCCACAAGAAGTCTTTTTAAATGAAGCTCAGGCGCAATTCTTAAGTACATATCCACATCAAGTGCGTTATGGTGTGTAATGAAAGGTCTTGCGGTAGCGCCGCCCGCTTGAATGTGTAACATCGGGGTTTCAACTTCCAAAAAGCCTTGTGCACAAAGGTATTCTCTTATTTTTTGTATAATTAAACTTCTTTTTTTGAAGGTGTCACGAACATCTTCGTTCATAATCATATCAAGGTATCTTTTTCTGTACCTTGTTTCAACGTCTGTGAGCCCGTGGAATTTTTCAGGCAAGGGTTGCAGAGATTTTGTTAAAAGTTTAAGGTCGAAAGATTTAATTGTAAGTTCTCCCCTTGGGGTTCTTCTTACTGTTCCTGTAAAGCCAACAATATCGCCAACATCTAAAAGTTTTAAGATTGCTATTTTTTCAGGACTTAAATTTTCTTTATGAGAAAAAATTTGAATTTTTCCTGAATCATCTACAAGGTCAATAAACATGCCTGTATTTCTCATTGCCATAATTCTTCCTGCAACGGAATATTTATCTTCTGTTTCAGCGCCGGCTTCCAAGTCTTTGTATTTTTCTTGCAATTGGCGAGCAGAGATATTTTTATCAAATGAATAAGGATAGGGGTTAATTCCCTTGTCGATTAAATCGGTTAATTTTTGTATTCTTGCTTCTCTTATTCCCTGAAGGGTGTTATTTGTAGCTTCCATTTTATTCTCCAAATTATTTTTTATAGTTAAATTTTACCTTAAATAAAGAATAATTTGCAATCATAACGTGTAAATATTATTATTAGTTTATAAAAAATTAAAGGTTTATGATGAAAATTTTGGTTGGAATATCGGGCGGAGTGGACTCAGCGTCTGTTGCCTTAATGCTTAAAGAACAGGGCTTTGAGGTTGAGGGTGTGATTATGGCAATTTGGGAAAAAAATCCAAATTTAAAAGCGGATTTTAAAAAAAATTCTTGCTATAACCCAAACGGTGAAAATATTGAAGAAGCCAAAAAAATCTCAAAAGCAATAGGGATAAAATTAAACATCATAGACTGTGTTGAAGAATATAAAAATGTTGTTCTTGAAAATTTTAAAAATGAGTATTTATCAGGAAGAACCCCAAACCCTTGTGTGTGGTGCAACTGTTTAATTAAGTTTGGTGCGATGATTGATTTTGCAAAAAAAGAAGGAATTGAATTTGATAAATTTGCAACGGGGCATTACTCAAGAATTGAAGAAAAAGAAGGCAGATTTTTATTAAAACGGGCAAAAGATGAAAAAAAAGACCAAAGTTATTTTCTCTACAGATTAACCCAAAAGCAGCTTTCTCAAATTATAATGCCCTTGGGGGATTTTTCAAAAGAAGAAACAAGGCAATATGCTAAATCAAAAGGGCTTTTTGTGGCAGATAAACAAGATAGCCAAGATTTTTATTCAGGGGATGTAGGTGATCTTCTTGAAGTTGTGGATAAAAAAGGAAATATTGTCGATTTAAAGGGTAATATTTTGGGGGAACATAATGGAATTTGGCACTATACCGTGGGGCAAAGGAAGGGTATTAAAATTAGCGCCCCTGAGGCTTTATATGTTTTAGAGCTTAGAGAAAAAACAAATGAAGTTGTAGTTGGGTTTAAAAAAGATATAAAGGGCGATTTTTTATATGCAACAAATTTAAATTGGATAAAATATGAAATTCCGCCTTTGAAATTTAGTGCAAAAGCAAAAATAAGGTCTGCTCAAAAACCCACTGATGTTGATGTTGAAGTTTTGGGGGAAGATAAAATAAAAGTTATATTTAAAGAACCCCAAGGCTCAATTGCGCATGGTCAGTCTGTTGTTTTATATGATGGGGATTACGTTATTGGGGGCGGAATTATTGAATGAGTTTTGATATTGTTTTATAAATAATATCTTCTCTTTTTTCATATAAAACCGTTTTTTTGTCCCCTTCTTGAAGGGAATAATAAACCATTTCAAGATTTTTACTTTTAAAAAGCTTAGTGGCACAATACATATAAACAATGGTTTGTATATCCGTGTTTGGATTTTTGGGGAGAGTTTTTGTTTTCCAGTCTAAAATAGTAAGTTTATCATCATTTTTAATAACCGCATCAAATCTGCCTGTCAGATAAAAAGTGAAATTACCCAGATTATCTTTTATAAAAAACGGCTGTTCTATAAATTTTTCTTTTCCTGAAAGTGCAAAATTTATAATTTCGGAAGATTTAATTTTTTCCCAAATTTGAATTTCTTCAAAATTAAGTGCACATTCAAATTTTTCTGTTGAATACCCCCTTAAAAGATAGCAAATTAAAGTATGAAGCTTATTTCCAAGTTCTGTTTCTTTTTTGTATTCCACAAGGTCAAGCCCCAAAACATATTTTTGTTCAAATTTTTCTTTTGAAGATTCTAAAATTTTAAGTGAATTTGCACTGAATATATTTATCATAAATCCCCCCTTAAAAGTTCAAAACAAAAAGAAGGGTTTGTTTTTTGTTTTTTGTTGAAAATTTTATATTCCCTAGCGCAGGTTATATAAAGTTCTTTTTTAGCCCTTGTTATTCCAACATATAAGAGCCTTAAATTTTCATCTATAATTTCTTGTTTAATCTCATCTTCCGTTTTTTTTGAATTTTGAATTTGATGTGTGATTTTAGTGTTTTCTTTTAGCTTAACTTCCTCTTTTTTTAAAGGCAGATTTATTTCATTCATTGCGGGAATAAAAACGTAATCAAATTCGTCCCCTTTCGATTTATGCAGAGTTAAAACTTTAATCTGCCCTGAAATTTCTTCTTTTTCTTCATCTTCAAACAATTTAAGGGGGTTATATCCTTTGCTTTTCATTTCATTCATTTTGTTTAAAGTGCCCTCAAAGTTTTTTTCAATATTAAAGATTTTTTCGATTAAAGAAGCGACAGGCGCTATATTTTGACGTTTTTTCGGGTTGTTTTTAAAATAAAATTCTCCAATTTTAAACCCTGCTTCATAAGGGTGCAAAACGGTTAATTCCAAGAAATATCTTAAATCCCACCAAATTGAAAAATCTTCATTATCTTCAAGAATAAAAGGGGTGGAAGATTTTTCAAGTTTTTCAAAAATTTTGAAATCTTTTTTGTAAAATCCAAATTCAAACATAGTTTTTGCAAATTCAAGTATAATTTTATTATTCATTGGTGCCGATATAAAATTAAAAACGGCTAAAACTGCCATAAACACTTGATTGTCAGACAAAAGCCCACAAGAAGATATTACTTTATAGGGGGTTAGAGATTTTATATAGTTGGCATAGCTTTCAGCTTCTTTATTTGTTCTTGTCAAAATGCCGATTGAATATTGTTTTTCAAATTCAAAAATCTCTTTTATTTTATTTACGATAAAATTTTTTTCTTCTTGTTCGGTGTCAAAAAATTTGAATTTATAAGCCATCGGGTCTATTAAGTTTTTGCCCGAAACGGGTTTTGTTTCTATCTCTAAAAAAGAGGTAGGCGAATATTTTATGCCGTTTTGAATAAGCTTGTTTGCTAAATCAATTACCCCTGTTGAATTTCTTGCGGTATGGTTCATTTTGCAATTTGGGTTATTTTGAATAAATTTCTTAAAACCTTGTGTGTCAGAATTTGTAAAGGTTGAAGTTATTGCTTGATTTATGTCTCCGCACCTTATTAAATTTCCGTGTTTGCTTGAAATTATGGTAATTAATTCCTGCTGAATTGCGCTTGAATCCTGCGCTTCATCTTCTATTACATATTGGGCTAAATTTCTGTAATATTCTCTTATTTTGGAATTGCTTTTCAAAAGCCCAAGTCCCAAAATTAAAAGGTCATCGTAATCAATCAAGTTTAGTTCTTTGAGGGCTCTTTGATATTGGCTGTAAATTCTTTTAAATGTGGGTTTTAGGGAGTTTTCATTTCTATATGGTGCACACTTAAACGCCGATATTGCTCTTTCGTAAGAACTTGTTTTATTTGGCTCAATTCCTTCGTTATAGATAATTTCTGCGATTAATTTGTTTCTTTTGATTTCATCAATTATATCAAAATCAACATCAAGCCCAACAAGAGTGTGATTGTTGTTTTCTTTTAAAATTCTCATGCAAAGCCCGTGGATAGTTGAGATGTTTGGTAAATTGTTTAAATTTGGGCAGCTTGCTTTTATTCTTTCTTTAAATGTTCGGCAGGCAGAGTCCATATAAGTTAAAACAAAAATATTTTCAGGTTTTATTTTGTTTTCAAGAAGTTTAATAATAAGTGCCAGCATAATTGTTGTTTTGCCGGCACCTGCAACTGCCATGGCAGCATATTTTCCGCCTTTATATTCTAAAACAGGAGCTTGGTCTTTTCTTGGGGTGATTTTAAAAACGGGTTTAATTTCTTCTGTTTGTTTTGTGAAGTAGTGTTTTATTCCTTTAAAATTTTCACCGCCTAAAAAATTGAAATCTGCAGAATATGCAAAAATTTCCCCACAAGAGAGCAGATAAAGCTTTCTTAAAGTTCTTGCGATTTTGTCGTTTGTATAGATTATGTTATCTTCAAGAGTAAAAGTTTTTTTAATTCTGTTTTTTTGGAAAATCCAAGCGTTATAAAGGGGCCCTATATCTTGTTTTACCCAAGAGGGATTTGTTGTGTCCAACAGGAACATAAATTTATTTTTTAATTGAAAATCAATTGTTTTTTGCGGGGTGGAAATATTTACCGCATTTTCTTTTATTTGATTGTGTTCAAGCGGGTTTTCCGCAATGATTGTGTTTTCAAGGTTGTATAAAATATTTGCTTTTGAAACCGTATTTTTGAAAATGTCCTCAAAATCTTTTATTTGTTTTAAAAGTTGATTAATTTTTTGAATATTTTCTTTTTCACAATTTTCACTTTCAACAAAACTTTTTGCGCATCTGTATAACAATTCCCCTAAAGTCAAGTCTTTTGCTTGATTTTTTAATTCTAAAAATTTTTCCACCTCTCCTTTTTCTTTGTATTTTTCTAAAATTTCAAAAATGTTTTCCATACAAAAATCTGCTTCATAAATTTGGCAAATTTCAATTGAAGAATTGAGGTCAACTTTTAAAATTTGTCCTAAAAAAGCTTTTAATTTGTATGGGGAAATTTTAAAACTGACAGGCTCAATTAAAAGTCTTAAGGCTGATATTAACCCCGATACAATTTTATTTTCTTCAATTTTTTCTGAACCTGTTATAAAATTAACGGGCGCTTCAATTTTTTCTAAATATAATTTTGCAAATTTGTTGTTATCGGGAATAATAATTAAAATATCGCAAGGCAAAACATTTGAATTTAAAAGTTCATTTACTTTTTTTATAACTTCTTGGTACATTTCATCTGTGCGAATAAAATGCTGTTCTGTTAAATTTTCAAGTTCAATATTTTCTTCATTTTTAACTTTTTCAAAAATTAAATCTGCCGTTTTATCTTGTTTAAGAACTTTTGGGGATTCGTTTAAAAAAAGTTCAAAATTGTTTTCGCCCCCGCATAAATATCCTTTTCTTGAACTTCCCTTGGGGTCATAGGTGATAAAAAATTCTTTAACACTTGGTTTTATGTATTTTAAATATTCAAATAAACTTGGACAAATTTCATCTGCATCGTCTATGAAAACGTATTTATAAGGGTTTTCAACATTTTTATATAACCAAGAAAAAAGCCCCACCTGCCTTAGATAGTCAAATGCTCTAAGTTCAAGGGTTTTGCTTTTGTATAAATTAATTGCGCTTGAAATTTCATATGTGAAAGATTCGGTTAAAATTTTTGCCCGCTCTTTTACTTCATCATCTGAAAGTCCGTTTAGGGTAATTAAGCCTTGCCTTCTTAAAAGCTGGTGAAGAAGGTTTGTTTTTGAATTGTATCCTTTAAAATTAATTTTTTCTATTGTATTTTTAAAAATTTCTCTTGAGGCTTCAAGCCCGCACAAGTGTGGAGAAATAACGGGTTTGCCTTTTGAAATTTTTTCTTCAAGCAGGGGGTAATAATCTAAAATAAAATTGTAGCAAAGCCCAAAAAAGCTGTATACGTTAAATTTTGTGAGAGCTTGAATTTTAAGTTTAGGGTAAACCTTTTTTAAAAATTCTTCTTTTAATTTTGAATTTTGTACAATAACAAGAATATTTTCTGCACTGACGTTGGAGTTTAATAAGTCTGCGTAGTGCTCAATCAGAAGGTCTGTTTTGTTTGATTTTAAATTTCCAAAATAAAGCATTTATAAAACATCCACAGGGTCAGGGTCTACAATCATTTTGATGTCGTTTGGCAAAATAACCTTTTTTAAAAAACTTAAAATCGTAAAGTGCCCTTTTTCCGTCAATTTATTTTTAATTATTATATTAAACCTGTAGTTATCTTTCAACTTTTCAATAACACAAGGCACAGGCCCAAGCACGATAAGCCTTTCTGTTAAGGATAATTTTTTTATCCAATCTTTTAATCTTGTTGCAATTTCTAGGGAAGCTCTTTGTGCCCTAAAAATATTTTTTGATTGTAAAATTACTCTTATAACAGATGAAAACGGTGGATAATCAAAGGCTTCACGCATTTCAATTTCATTTTTATAAAAGGTTTCATAATCTTGTTTTTTTGCGTTTAATAAAAATTCATTTTCAGGATTAAAGGTTTGAAAAATAACTTCTCCTTTGTTTTCGCCCCTGCCGGAGCGTCCTGCCACTTGGGTTAAAATTGAAAAACCCCTTTCTGTACTTCTGAAATCCGGAAGATTAAAACTTAAATCTGCATTAATTACACCAACAAGCGTGACATTTGGGTTATCAAGCCCGTGGGCAATCATTTGGGTGCCAACTAAAATGTCAATTTTGCCTTCGTTAAAATCGTTTAAAATCTCCACATGTTCATTTTTTTTGCTTAAGCTATCTGAATCAAGCCTTTTTATTGTCGCATTTTTAAAAATTTCCCTTGCAATGGTTTCTATTCTCTCAGACCCAGCGCCAAAATTTTGAAGGGCATCTGCGTGACATTTGGGGCAGGTGTCTAAATTTTTAATTTCATAATTACAATAATGACACTTATGGCTTTGGGTGTTGGAGTGAAAAATTAGGGGAATGGCGCATTTTGGGCATTCTATAGTTTCCCCGCAATTTAGACATTGGGTATATGTGGAAAAGCCCCTTCTATTTATTAAAAGCATGGTTTGTTCTTTGTTTGTTAATCTTTCTTTTATTTTGTCGATTAAAAATTTTGAAAACAGCCCGTTATTTTTAAATTCACGCTCCAACCTCATATCTACAACCGTGACTTTTGGGAGAGATTGATTATTAAACCTTTGTTTTAGTTGAAAAAGGGAATTTGAATTAATTGCACGATAATAATTTGAAATATCTGGTGTGGCAGAACCCATAATAATTTTTGCCCCGTACAATTCAGCCAATTTTTTTGCAACATCAAGAGCGTTGTATCTGGGCTCTGGCATGTCTTGTTTATAATTGTCATCGTGTTCTTCATCAATTATAATTAACCCTAAATTTTTAATTGGTGCAAAAACACTGGAGCGTGCGCCAAAAAGAATTTTAATTTCATCGTTTCTTAATTTTTGCCAAACTTTATATTTTTCTCCTTCTGTTATAGAGGAGTGCCAAATTGCCACGTTATTTTTACCGAACCTTTTTATTGTTCTTATTGTAAGTTGTGAAACAAGGGCAATTTCAGGCGCTAAAAATAAAACATTTTTGTTTTGTTTTAGGGTATCTTCAATTAATTTAAAATAAATTTCTGTTTTCCCAGAGCCTGTTATGCCGTGTAAAAGTGAAACAGGCGGGTTTATTTTACAGATTTCATTATATATTTTTTCTTGTTCTTCCGTTAATTTGTGGTTTTGGGCTTCATCTTTTTCGTTTTTAAAAATAAGTTGCTCTTTTTTTGGGGCACGATATTTTTTTGCGTTTTTTTCAAAAAATTTAGACGGAAGTGCCGTTTTTAAAACGGTTGGAAGGTCTGAAAAATAATAATTTGAAACCCATTCCAAAAGCTTTAAATATTCAAGATTGAACATAGGCTCAAAATCAAGAATTTCATCTATATATTTAGGTTTTATTCCTTCTTCAAGATAATTTGAAAACCCGACCACATAAGCTTTTATTTTTCTGTTTTTCCCAAAAGGGACAGACACGGGAATTCCGATGTGGATTTTGTCTTTCATATCCTCGGGGATTAAATAGCTGAAGGTTTTTGTACCCAGCGTTTTTATATCAACAAGGCAAAGTGCGTATTTATTCATTCATCTATCCTCTTTGGAAGATTGGACTGAGAATTTATTAAAGTTGAATAGATAAGCTCCTGAATTTCTTTTAAGGGGGAAGAATTTTTGACTTTTGAAATTTTAATATCGGTTGTGTTTTGTGTTTTTTCTGAAATTAAAATAAGATATTGATTTTTATTCAGGGTTTCAAAAAGAACATACCCGCTTGAAGATTGAATTTCAACGGCATTAAAGTTTAATTTTGAGAGGGTATCCAAAACAAGCATAAGTGCGTTATCTGCGCTCATTTGGAAGGTTTTTGAATCCATTATTTTAGAATAAGCAGGAAGGGTTATAAAAATTAAAATTAATAAAAAAAGTTTTTTCATTTGCTCTCCATCCAGCTTTGCGCCACTTTCATTTCAACTTTAAGGGGAACAATTAAGGGCTGGTTTAATTCCATTGATTGCAAAACAATCTTGGAAACCGCTTCGATATCTTCATTGTGCACTTCAAGAACAAGTTCATCGTGCACTTGAATTAAGATATTTGCCCGATAGTTTTTTAAATTTTTATCAAGTTCCACCATTGCCATTTTAATTAAATCTGCGCTTGTCCCTTGCAAGGGGGCATTTATGGCGGCACGTTCCGCAAATTCTCTTATTTTGGCGTTTCTTGAATTTAATTCTTCTTTTAAATAGCGCCTTCTTCCAAAAAGGGTTTCAACATACCCTGTTTGATGTGCTTCCATAAGAGTTTGGGTTATATAGCCGCTTATTTTTGGGTATTGTCTAAAATATTTATCAATAAAATCTTGTGCTTCAAAAGGCGTTATATTTAAGGCGGAAGCAAGTCCGTACCGTGTTTGTCCGTATATTATACCAAAATTTACAGCTTTTGCTTTTCTTCTCATTTCTTTTGTGACATCATCTTCACCCACGTTAAAAATTTTTGAAGCCGTTATTGTGTGGATGTCAGCAGAGCTTTTAAATGCTTCAACAAGCGCCTTGTCGCCTGAGATGTGCGCCAAAAGCCTTAATTCTATTTGGGAATAATCCGCAGATAAAATTGAATAATCTTTGTTTGACGCAACAAAGGCCTTTCTTATTCTGTTTGAAAAATCTGTTCTGATTGGAATATTCTGAAGGTTAGGATCTGAACTTGACAATCTTCCTGTTGTTGTGACGGTTTGGTTGTAGTGAGTGTGTAATTTGTGGTTCACATCCGTTAATTTTGGAAGGTTATCCACATATGTGGTTTTTAATTTCATATAGGTTCTATATTCCAGAATATCCCTTGCAATTTGGTGAGTTTGGGCTAAATCTTCCAAAATTTTTGCATTTGTTGAATATCCGGTTTTGTTTTTCTTTGCAGGTTTAATTTGAAGCACGTTAAATAAAACGTCAGCTACTTGTTTTGGTGAATTTATGTTGAATTTTACACCTGATTGTTCAAAAATTTTGCTTTCATATTCCATAAGCTTTAAATCAATTTCTTTATTTAAGGTTTCAAGATAGTCTAAATCAAGTTTTACACCTGTTTTTTCCATTTTATAAAGAACAAAAGCAAGTTTGACTTCTGTTTTTAAAAGAAGTGTTTCTTTTTTTGTTAATTTCGTTTTGTATAATTCTGAAAGGTCATATATGGCGGAAGTTAAGGTTATATCATCTTCTTGAAGGGACTCTAAAAAGGATTCTTTTTGAGAAATTAAATCGTGTTTTCTTGAAGAATCTAAAACATAGCTTGTGAGCATAATATCTTCTGTGCAATTTTTAATTTCAGGGTATTGATATAGGGCAGATTTTATATCGTGGGTAATTTTTTCAATTTTTTCATCTGATAAAATTTTACTTGCTTCTTGGACGGTGGCTTTTGTGTAAAATTTGTCATCTGCAAAGTGGCAGATATTTTCTTTTATTAAAAATGCAAATTTGTCTTGAGGGTCAAAGCTTTTAAAATCTATCTCTTGTCTTGTTTTTATGCTGCTTTTTTTATTTTCAGGTTCAATTTCCCCAAAAAGTGAGGTTTGAGCGTAGTCTTTTTCATCAAATTTTACAATATTGGTATCTTCCGATAAAACCGTGTCATTTTTGCATAAAAACGGAGCTAAAAGTTTATCTATATTTTTTACAAAGCTGAAAAATTGAAGTTTTTTAAAATAATCAACAACATTTTGTTTATCTTCAATTTCAAGACAGGTGGAATTAAAGTTAAAATTAATATCCACATCGTCCCTTATTTGGGCTAAAAATTGGGATAAATACGCAGTTTCTTTTTCATTTATTAATTTTTCCTTGATAGATTTTTTTGTAATTTTATCAATGTTTTGGTATATGTTATCAAGGGTTTGATATTCCCCTAAAAGCCCCGATGCGGTTTTTGGGCCAATGCCTTTGACCCCCGGAATATTATCCGATGTATCCCCGCAAAGAGCTTTATAGTCAACCACTTGGTTTGGATATATTCCCATTTTTTCATATACTTCATCCCACCCGTATTCAAAAAGCTCACCTTTTGAAGGGATTAAAACTTTTATAAAGCCTTCTTTATCCACAAGTTGAAGCGAGTCTCTGTCGCCTGTTAGAATGTAGGTTTTGTGACCCAATTCCTTTGCTTTTTTTGAGATTGTGCCTATGATATCATCCCCTTCAAACCCTTCTTTTGTATAAATTGGGATATTAAGAGCCTTTAGGCCTTCCATAATTAAAGATAACTGTGGGCGAAGGCTATCTGGCATGGACTCACGGTTTGCTTTGTAGGCTTCATATTTTTCAAGCCTGAATGTGTGCCTTGAAACGTCAAATGCAACCGCTATGTTGTTTGGGTGAACAAGCCCGTTGTTATTTAACATATCAAAAATTGCTTTAAAAAAACCATAAATTGCCCAAGTGGGAGTATGGTCTGTTGTTTGCATGTTTGTTCTCTCAAGTGCAAAAAACATTCTAAAGCAAAGGGCATGTCCGTCTATTAATATTAAAGTGTTTGAATTCATTTTGTATCCTTAAAAATTAGTTGCAAAATCCGGTTTCTCTTACAGGGCCGGCGGAGTTGTATTCGTTTCTTGTAATTAATTTTACATTATTTATGGCAGTTAGTGTAACATTTGCTTCTCTTTGCAATAAAATGTTGCAATTTGAATCTTCTTCGCTACAGCTAAACGGCTCACATGGGTTGAGGGTGTTTTTGTTTAGGTCTTCGCTTACCCCTGTTGACTTGTATATTCTGATACGGTCGAATTTTTTTGTATATCCGTTTGGTTCAAAACCAAGCTGTTGCATATTTTTATCAAGCGTGAAAAGTTGATTTTTGTCATCTGTAGCGTTTATGCAAATTAAGCCGTTTGGCAAAACATTTTTTACATTTTCGCCCATAGCGCCATAGCCGACATCTGCCCAATTGTCATTGCTTTCATATCCCACAAGGGCTATAAAACCGCCATTTTTGCTCACGTTTTGAAATTCTGCAGGCAAGGTGTCATTTATATATTCAAATTTAATTGTAAAATCGCCCATTCCTCTGGCTTTACTTGTTATGGCATTTACCACGGAATTTGAATTAGAGGGGCTGTTTGGTATGATAAATTCTGTCATTCCGCCAGTTGTAGTTTGGGGGCGGAAGGTTATTCTTTCTGTTTTGGCATAAGCTATTGAATGTACTTCAATGCCTTGAACCCCGATAAATCTTAAAAAAGCAGGAACTACTCTTGAAGTTGTGCTTACTCTGACAAGGGTTTTGTCGTCATTGATATTTTTAAATGCCATCTGATCTGTTGTTAAGCCCAAAATACCACTAAGTTCGTTGCTATAGGCGTTTATGTATTGTTCTTTAATTTCATCACAACTGTTTGGCTGTTGGGTGCCGTTCGGTGCGTATGCAAGACTTGAAGCGTATTCAAGGGCAATGGCTTCTGTTATTTTTTGAAGTTTAAATCTTGTTAAAATGACATATGCGCTATCTGTTCCAAAAATCCCAAGTACAAGAAGGGTAAGGCTTAGGGCAAATGTTGTAAGAAGTGTGTTTGCTTTGTATCTTTTCATAGTTTATCCCTCAAGTGCTCCTTCTGCATTTTCGTTTTCGGCGGCAGCGGCTGCGGGAGCAGGAAGTGTGCCATAATAATCTTGCATTATTTGGTTTAAGTTGCCCTCTGTGATATTTAAAACAGTGGGGGCTGTATAGCTTGCCCCTATTGGTACGGTAAAATAAAAATAATTTTTTCCAACAACTCCAAAAAGGGTTTTGATTGGCATGTTTATGCTTCCTATGATAAAATCTGTTTGGGGCGTTTCGATGCTTGTAATATAAAGCGGGGGCATGTCGGTATTTTGTGCCATAGTGTTTAATTCATCTACAAAGACGTAGCCCTCTGCTTCTTCTTTTGTTGTAAAAACGGGTTGTTGTTGAATTCCCTGTTTTACAAGATTTATTAAATAATAAGAAAATCTAAAATGCACATATGTTTCCGTCATAATCGGAAAAATAATGCTAAAAGCCATAATAAATATAGGAATTATTAGGGCAAATTCAACAATGTGCTGAGCTTTTTTCTTTTTAAAATTACCTTTGAGCATTTTCCCTGCCGCCAAATTTATAATTTATGGTTTTATAATTGACAACAATGGGGTATTCGTCAGGTTTTCTTATAAAAATGTAAAAATATTCCGTACTGTTTGGGTTTACGTATTTGTAAGAATTTAGAGCGTGTTTTTGAATTCCTCTTATTGTGTTTTCAAGCGCTTCCATTTCGGGGTTTGTATTTTGTGTTTTTGTTGAAATGCTTGAATATCCTGTTGAATATCTGGCATTTTGAATTGAGGTGAAGTTCCCTAAAGCAGCGCCTGCGTTTGAAAAATTGTTATATGTAGAGGCTTCATAGTTATAAAAACCGTCTATGAAAATATTGGTCGGAATAATTGAAATTTCACCAACCGGTGAAGTTACGGAAATATCCGCTATATCAAATTTGTATCTTACATCGGTGTTGTTTTGCACAGACATATACAGAACCAGTGCTGCATCAAGCACTGTTTCTGATATACCTGCATTAATATTAATACCTTCGATTGATTTTTGAAAAATTTGAAGGTTGAAGTTTTCGCTTGTTTGTATTCTGGACGATTTTATTGTTTGGGCATCCGTGTCCACATAATCTAAACTCGTACAGCCTGTTAAAGTTAGTATTAAACTAAACACCAACAGGAGTTTGACCAAACGGTGCTTTTTCTTCATCTGTAACTCCCTTGATTGTAAGGTTTACTCTGCCCTTGTCATCTATTTTGATAACTTTGACAATAACTTCTTGTCCGATAGCAAGGTGTGGTTCTATTGAATCAATTCTTTCTTTGCATACTTGAGAAATGTGCACCATACCGTCTTTTCCGGGGGCAAGTTCTACAAATGCGCCGATAGGAATTATTCTTACAACTTTACCTTTTATAACCATACCGACTTCTGCCTTGAAGGTGAGTTCTTTAATTTTTGCAATTGCAATATCTGCGCCTTCTTTGTCGTTTGATGTAATTGTAACCGTGCCGTCATCTTTAATGTCAATTTCAGCGCCTGATGCTTCAATTATGCTTCTTATCATTTTGCCGCCAGGCCCGATGACTGTTCCAATATCATCAACAGGAATTTGCATTGAGTATAATCTTGGAGCAAAGGGTGAAAGTTCTTTTCTTGGTTCTGAAATAGCTTCTCTCATTTTGCTCATAATGTGTAAACGACCGTCTTTTGCTTGGTATAGCGCACGGCGGAGAGTTTCGTTTGAAATCCCTTTGATTTTCATATCCATTTGAAGTGCTGTAATACCGTAGTCGTTTCCTGTAACTTTAAAGTCCATATCCCCTAAGAAGTCTTCAATACCTTGAATGTCAGTTAAGACAATATCTGTGTCCCCTTCTTTAATAAGACCCATTGCAACCCCGCCAATCATATATTTAACGGGAACGCCCGCATCCATTAATGCCATTGAAGAAGCACAGGTTGAACCCATTGAGGTTGAACCGTTTGATTCCAGGACATCAGATGTTACTCTGATTGCGTAAGGAAATTCTTCTTCTGTTGGAAGGGCTGGAACATTTGCACGTTCTGCTAAATTACCATGCCCTACTTCACGGCGTCCGGGGCCTCTTAGAGCTTTTACTTCACCTACTGAAAAACCGGGGAAGATGTATTTGTGCATATAGCGTTTTGTGGTTGTAGGGTCAACACCGTCCAATTCTTGCGCCATATTTGGGCCTGCAAGTGTTGCGCAGGATAAAATTTGGGTTTGTCCTCTTGTGAAAACCGCAGAGCCGTGTGCTCTTGGAATAACCCCTGCTTCGCACCAAATCGGACGAACATCGGTTACTTTTCTTCCGTCAGCTCTAACGCCTTCATTTTTAATCATTGCACGCATTATTTTCTTTTCTAATGCTTTAAACTCTTCTGCCACAAAATCAATGCCGGTTTCTTCAATCATTGTTTTAATCGGGTGGTTTTCATCCAATGCTTCGATTTTTTCTTTAACCTGTTTTTTAGTTTCATCGAGTTTGTTTTGTCTGTATTCACGGTCAAAGTTGTGATAAGCGTCAACGATTGCATCATATGAAGTTTCTTTTATAATTTGTGCAAGTTCAGATGTATCGTAGGGGTTTGTAAATTCTTCACGAACCACTCCGCATTCTTTTGCAAAGTTAATTTGAGCTTCGCACTGTTTTTTAATTTCAACTTGTGCAAATTCAACCGCTGCCATAATGTCATCTTCTGTTACGAATTTACAGCCTGCTTCAACCATAATTACAGAATCCATTGTGCCTGCAATTACAATATCCATATCGGATTGAAGCACTTCTTGGTGGGTTGGGTTTGCTATCATCTGTCCGTTTATTCTGCCCACTCTGATTGCGCCTACAGGGCCTTCAAACGGCGCACCAGATAACATAAGAGCGCTTGACGCACCTAAAATGGAAAGCACATCAGGTTGATTTTTTTGATCATAACTAAATAACTGTGAAACAATTTGAACATCGTTTCTATAACCTTTAGGCCATAAGGGACGAATTGGACGGTCAATTAAACGTGATACAAGAATTGCTTTTTCAGAAGCTTTTCCTTCCGTTCTTGTGTAGCCACCCGGAATTTTACCGATTGAAGACATTCTTTCTTCATAATCAATAAGTAAGGGGAAAAAGTCTATTCCGACCCTTGGTTCTTTAGATACGACTGCATGTATAAAAAGCATTGTGTCTTCGCACCTTACGGTAACTGAAGATGTTGCTTGTTTTGCGTATTTGCCTGTTTCAACACAAACAAGTTTTCCGCCGATTTCAATTTCAAATTTTTTAGTTTCTGGCATGTTTTCCATTTTTTCTTCTTTCTTCACTTCTATTATCTCAATCTGATTTTACATTAAACCAAACCCAAAAGCAAAGAAATTTCAAAAAAGGGTGCTTTATTTAAATCTTTTGAATGCCAAAATCTAAAACAAGAGAATCTGTGATGTGCGGGTTTATGTTAGAAGCGGGGCATTTGGGCATATATATTTTTGCAACTTTTTTATTTATAATACTTATAATTGTGTTTACAATTTCAAAAGAACATTCTGAAAAGCACACATATAAATTTTCGGAATTTATTTTCTCAAGTGCAAAATAAAGCCCTTGTGTTTCATAGGGGTATAAAAAGTTTAAAATGATGTAATCTTTAAATTTTTCTTTTATTTCATTGTCGTTTAGCCCAAGGTAAATAAGGAAGTTTTTCCCTTCATTTTTTTCAATTAAATCTTGAATAATTCCAAGGTCATATTCAAAATCAAACCCTTCCTGTTTTTTTGTTTTATTAAAACCTTCAAGCTTTTTAGCTTCTTCGATTATCGGGGCTAAATTTTCTTTATTAATTTGTATAGTTTTATCTTGGGGAAGGATTTTTGTTGTGTAAATGGTTCCTCTGAAGGCGCTGTCTAGTGTTTGGGTTGAATTTTCGGTAATATAAATCGGGCCTTTGAATTTTGAAAAATTGAACTCTGTATCGTTTGTCCCAAAAACACCTTTGAAATTTGGAAATTCTAAGAATTTTGGGTAAAAAACGGCAGAAATCATTGAAGGATTAATATAAACATTAATACCTTCGGTTTTTGTCTGTTCAAGTAAATTATAAAGCTCGTCTAAGTCAG
This sequence comes from uncultured Gammaproteobacteria bacterium, assembly GCA_964467625.1. Lineage (GTDB taxonomy): Bacteria > Cyanobacteriota > Vampirovibrionia > Gastranaerophilales > Gastranaerophilaceae > Galligastranaerophilus_A. The sequence goes on from CAYXRM010000001.1 coordinate 298,758, forward strand.
GGCCCGAGATTAAAATTGATTTTCCCTCATAAAGGTGGGTAGAAATTTTTCTGCCTTTTCTTTTCCCGTACACTTTTTCAAGTTCAAAATTCAATTCTTTTTGAATTTCATAAGCAATGTTTGAAAATTCCCTAATTCTTCTTATGAGTTTTTCTTTTCTTGTAGTTTTATAATTCAAAAGGGACAAAAGCCTTAAAACTTCATAATAATAAGTAAAATCTACATTTTTGTATTTTGAGAGGGTGTATAGTTTTAATGCGTTTATTCTGCAAATTAAAACAATAAGGTTGATTAGGCGAAGTTTTTCTTCTTCTGTTGTGTTATAAAACCCCCTTATAATGTTTTCTCCGCTTTTTATAAGGTCGACAAGGTCAAATTCTTCATTCTTTTCAGAAAAATTGGGGGTTATAAATTCGTAAGATAAATTGATTTCATTTGCTTTTTTTGTATAGAAAGCCTCAACATTTTTTTTCATAGTTTTTAAATTTTTAAAAAATGCCAAAACCTTATTTTTGTTGAAATTAATATCTGAAATATTGACGCTAAGCGCTTTTATTGCCTCTTTTGTGATTTCAAGGTTTGTGAAATTCATTTCTTTTAATTTAATAATATAAAAGGCAGTTTGTTTAATTTCGTTTATAATAACGGCCTCAATGGCACTCAAAAGCGGATTGGTGGAACATATTCCGCTTTTTTGACACTGGTTTTTTGTGAATAAATTTTTAAATAAATCATGCATAGTGATTTTATTTTATTGAAGCGAAAAAATAAAAAAATCGCCAAAGAGAATATATTTATACGGGGCTTTATTAATAATTTTTTATATTTTTTGAAATATCTTTTTTCTTTAGGGCTTCTCTTTTATCATAAAGTTTTTTACCTTTGCAAAGGGCAATTTCAAGTTTGAGATAACCTTTTGATAAGAAGGCCTCAAGGGGAATAATTGTGTAATTTTCTTGTTTTTGTTTATTTAAAATTTTTAAAATTTCTTTTTTATGAAGCAAAAGTTTTCTTGTTCTTCTTGGGTCATGGTTAAATCTGTTTCCAAAATCATAAGGGGAAATGTGGCAATTATAAAGGTAGGCTTCAAAATCTTCGATTTTTATAAAAGAATCTTTAAGATTTATTGCGCCACATCTTACGGACTTAATTTCTGTACCGGTCAGAACAATGCCCGCTGTGTACCTTTCAAAGATTGTAAAGTCGAAAAATGCCTTTTTATTTGAAGATATTACTTTTTTAGATACGCTTGTCATAATGAAAATTATTATACCATAAAAAAAAATATATTTGTCAAAACTCTTTTGATTTGGGGGTTTGTGACCGTTTTAGCATGCCGCTTTTTTCATAAATTATAATTGTAAAGTAAACATTTTTTAATTTTTATTTATCAATATTAAAATTAAACAACATTTTTATTGACATGCCTTTAATAAAAAATTAAGCTTGATAAATAAACAATTTTTACTTCATTTAAATGAAGGATAAAATTGCATAAAAAATATTTTAAAATCATATTAGAGGTTTTAAAAGAAAAGAAGCAAGACTTACGGGGGAGCTGGTCAAAATGCAGAACTATTCGGATAACCAAAAAACTTTTGAATTAAAAAGTGTAAAAAATACGGTTATAGGGGACAAAGTAAACTTTAAAGCGGAAGCAACGTCACCCATTAAAGGGGCTGTGTTGAACACGGAAAAAGTAATTAAAATGCCCGTTGGTCAGGTGCAGCATATTGAAATTATTAAAAAAGACGGCACAAGAGAAGAATACAATGTTCAAAAAGTTGTTAATGCGGTGAAAAAATCAGCGGCAAGAATGCTAATCACTTTTACCGAACAAGAAATTGAACAAATTTGCCACCTTGTTAATTCAAAAGCAATTCAGATGAACACAAATGAAATTCAAATTATTGACATGCACAATATCGTGGAAAGTGTTCTTGAATCTGTTAATCCAAGGGTTGCGCAAAGCTATAGAAATTATAGAAACTATAAACAAGACTTCGTTTCCATGCTTGATAAAGTTTATCAAGAATCTCAAAAAATTATGTACATCGGGGATAAGGAAAATTCAAATTCCGATTCTGCCCTTGTTTCAACAAAACGCTCTCTTGTTTTTAATCAGTTAAATAAAGAACTCTATAAAAAATTCTTTTTAACGGTTGAAGACCTTCAAGCAATTAGAGAAGGCTATATTTACATACACGATATGTCCGCAAGACGTGACACAATGAATTGCTGCCTGTTTGACGTTGGAAACGTGCTCAAGGGCGGGTTTGAAATGGGAAATATTTGGTATAACGAACCAAAGACCCTAGATGTCGCATTTGACGTTATAGGCGATATCGTTATGGCGGCTGCAAGTCAGCAATATGGCGGCTTTACGGTTCCTGAAGTTGATAAAATTTTGGCTCCTTATGCTGAAAAAACTTATAAAAAAGAATATGAAAGATACGTTTCTCTGGGGCTTCCTTTTGATGTTGCAGACAGAGAAGCTACAAAAGATGTCCAAATTAATTTTGAACAAGGCTTCCAAGGTTGGGAATATAAATTCAACACAGTTGCATCTTCAAGAGGTGATTACCCCTTCATTACCGTGACAACTGGTCTTGGCACAAGCAAATATGAAAAAATGGCATCAATTGCAATGTTGAAAATCAGAATGAACGGACAGGGCAAAAAAGAATGCAAAAAGCCCGTTTTATTCCCGAAAATCGTTTTCTTATACGATGAAAACATTCATTCTGAAGGAAAAGTTAACTATGATGTGTTTAAGGCAGGCATTGAATGCTCTAAAAAGGCAATGTATCCTGATTGGCTCTCTTTAACGGGCGAAGGGTATGTAGCTTCAATTTATAAAAAATATAAAAAAGTTATCTCACCTATGGGCTGCCGTGCATTTCTATCTCCTTGGTTTGAAAGAGGCGGAATGCACCCTGCGGATGAAAACGATGAACCTATTTTTGTCGGCAGATTTAATATCGGGGCTGTAAGTTTACACTTGCCTATGATTTACGCTAAAGCTAAAAAAGAATCTAAAAATTTCTATGAAGTTTTAGATTATTATATGGAATTGATTAGAAAAATTCACATCAGAACATATGAATATTTGGGTGAATTAAAAGCTTCAATTAACCCGCTTGCTTTCTGTGAAGGTGGATTTTACGGCGGAAACTTAGGGTTCCATGATAAATTGAAACCGATTTTAAAATCTGCAACTGCATCTTTTGGAATTACCGCTTTAAATGAACTTCAAGAACTTCATAACGGTAAATCTCTTGTAGAGGACGGAAATTTTGCACTTGAAGTTATGGAATACATTAATAAAAAAGTAAACGAATTCAAAGAAGAAGACGGTTATCTTTACGCAATTTATGGCACACCTGCCGAATCACTCTGCGGACTTCAAATTGAACAATTTAGAAAAAAATATGGAATTGTTGAAAATGTTTCAGACAGAGGATATGTTTCAAACAGCTTCCATTGCCATGTTAGCGAAAATATCACGCCTATTGAAAAACAAGACCTTGAAAAGAGATTTTGGGATTTATTAAACGGCGGAAAAATCCAATATGTAAAATATCCTGTTTCATATAATACAAAAGCTATTGAAACTCTTGTTAAAAGGGCAATGGATATGGGCTTTTATGAAGGGGTTAACTTATCTCTTGCATATTGCGATGATTGCGGACATCAAGAGCTTTCAATGGATGTTTGCCCGAAATGTGGTTCTAAAAATTTAACCAAAATCGACAGAATGAACGGTTATCTTTCATATTCAAGAGTAAAAGGCGACACCAGATTAAATGAAGCCAAAATGGAAGAAATTAAAGACAGAGTAAGCATGTAAGCTTAACGATTGCATAATCAAAGGAAGTGAAATGAACTATCACAATATTACAAAAGACGATATGCTAAATGGCGAAGGGTTGAGGGTTGTATTGTGGACTTCCGGCTGTACGCACCACTGTAAAAACTGTCATAATCCGATAACTTGGGATATTACGGGCGGCATACCTTTCGATGAGGCTGCGGAAGAAGAACTTTTTGATGCGCTAAACAAAAAGCATATTGCAGGGATTACATTTTCAGGCGGCGACCCGCTTCATCCTTTGAATAGAGAAGAAGTCGCAAGGCTGATTAAAAAAACCCGTGAAATTCTTCCTGATAAGACAATTTGGCTTTATACGGGCTATTTGTTTGAGCAGGTTAAAGATTTTGAAGGGCTTAAATATATTGATATTTTAATTGACGGTGAGTTTGTGGAAGAACTTAAAGATGAAAGACTTCATTGGGTTGGTTCTTCAAACCAAAGAATTATTGATGTTCAAAAAACTTTGGCAACAGGCGAAATTGTTATTTACGATGACAATTCACATGTCAAATTAAAAGAAACGGTACAAACATTATACTAACGGAAGTTTATAGAAATAAGGGCTTTCCTTCGACAATACCAAGGAAAGTCTTTTCTTTTTGTGCTTTTAAAAATGTTTTGTTTTTTATTTTAAATTCACCCAAAATGCCGATGAAGGGGTGGTTGAAATTTTCTTTAATTTGAGCCAAGTTTTCTTCAAAACTAAAAGCAAGTCTTAAATTGTGCTCAAAAAGCCCTTGCATATCAGGGCACTCAATTGGCGGGCCTGCCGGAATTTTTCTTGCAGGGTTTTTGGGATTTGAAATAATCCCTGTACTTCTATATAGGGCGATTTTTATTTCGTTTTTATAAATTTCATATTCAAAAAGTCCTTCTGTTACAATACCCAACCCGTTTGCCTTAACGTATTTTTGCAAGGGGTAGGCATTTGTTTTTAATTCGCCCCTATCTTGCACAGGGCAGTTTTCATATAAAAGATAATTTGGGTCATGTTCTCTTTCAATTTTTACAATTGAGCCGCCTGAAGTTGTTTTTAAAATGGGCGAAGATGTGTTAAATGCAATTTGAAGTTTTCTATTTTTCTTTTTGTTTGTAAAATTTGCCCTGATTTCAAAAAATTTTGAACTGTTGGAGAGAACAAAATCGAGGTTTATGTTTTCTTCAAATTTCACATTCAAACAAGATTGAATTTTACCTTTATATTTTATTTTTGAAGATTTCAATTTTAAATTATAAGGGTATGAAGCCGGCGCAAAATTATAGCTGTCGCCCGTATCCGGCGTTGTTTGCAGAGTTATAAAATTTTCATATAAAATGTGTTTTGTTTTATCTAAAACTGAAATTTGATTATCTAAAATAAATAGTTTTAAAAATTCGTTTTCAATAAAATCATCCTCTATCATCTGCTTTGCTTTGGGGGGTGTGATTTTTAAATTTTGAAAAGAAAAAGGTTTGATTTCATCAACTTCAACAAGATATTCATAAAACATGTGGAAGTCTTCTGTCATAGGGTTTTGGTTTGGGTTATAAAAAATATCGTCTGAAACAAAATTGAAGTTATTTATTTTTTGTGCATTTTTGATTTTTTTGTCTGTAATAACTTTTACGACCCCTTTTTGAGGATAATTTGAAAAATTGAAAACACCTATAAAATTTGGGTTTTCCCGTCTTAAATATTTATGTTTAAAATTTCTTATAAGATGTTTTGAGATGCTTTTTGTTAGATTTTTTACGCTATCTTGCCTTGATCTTACTTTTCTGTGTACAGAATCTGTTGAACAGCCGTATATAGAATCATGTGCGTGGTTTTTAATTAATTCAGCTGTTGCCCAATCAAGCTCTTTTGTGTATTTTTTCCCTGTAAAATAATTTAAAGGTTGAATTTTATTAAATAATTCCCACTCAAGCCTTGCGTTTTGCGCCTTTTCGTCAATTCTTGCAGAGTATACCCCTTGCAGAAGATAGGTTTTAGAGTTGTCTAAAAATTCGCCGATGTGGCTTGTATTTGAAAAAGTTGTTTTTTCTAAATATTCAAACGGATTTGAAAGCACAATTTCATAATCATCCAAGAGGTCGTTTATTTTTTCAATTTGATTTTTAATATCAATTGGCACCCTGAGATGATCTCCCCCAATTGGAAGCAAAAGGAGATTTTCTGAGGTCTCGTTAATTCTATCCAATGTTTTTTTCAATATTTCCGCTTTTTTTGAAATTTTAAGGTCGGTGTGAAAAATATCCTGATAATACCCTAAAGTAAGCCAAGTGGTTTTGATGTTGTTTGCAAAAAAATCTGCTTTATTTGAATTAACCCCACGCCATATTATGGTGTTTTGAATTTTAAAGTGTTTAAAAATTTCAAAAATATCGGCAGAATGCCCGAATATATCTGAAAGATAGCCTATAAATTGATTTTCTCCAAATTTTTTTGAAATTTTAAGCCCAAGTTCAATGTTTTTTGCAAGGGAAGCACCCGATACAAGGAAACTGTCCCCTGACACGTAAAGAGGCCCTATAAAAAGCTTTTTTTCTTTTATAAATTTTTTAACAAGGTTTGTTTTTTCGGGGTGAAATTTTAAATAATTTAAAAGGGATAACACTTGCCCGTCAAAATAAAAACAGGGAATTTTATTTTTTGAAAGTAAATTAAGCACATCGTCAAAAATTTCAATAAGTCTTATATTAAAATCTTCTTCTGTTTTGTACCACTCGGGGTCAAAATGAGTGTGAAGATAAGCGATGACAGTTTTTTTATTTTTTTTCAAGTTTTAACCCTTTAAATAATTCGTTTAGTTTATTTTATCATATTTAACCCTCATAATCCATTTTTTGGATGAGTTTTTAACAGATGAAGTTGTTATACTTGATGTATACTCAAATGTATTTCCCCGATAGTTAAAAAGAGAAACTTATGACAAAGAAAACTTTGAAAAGCATTGAAGCTGAAATTGAAAATTGTAAAAAACAATTGAAAGATTTAGAACCCTTAATTTATCAAAATGCAGGGGTTGCGGAAAATTACAACAGAATTCTTGTAAAAAAAGCAATTTTGGTGGACAAATATAAAAAAATGCTTTTTAAAAAGCCTATGGTATCAAAAATTCTTAATTTTATAAAATTTAAAAAAGGCCCTAAATTAATTTGCGATTATTTTCCAAACGCATAAATAAAGTGCAAAAAAATATATTTATGTGTTTTAAAACGAAAGTTTTAAGGACACATAATGCAAGTAAACGCTTTAAATTCAGTTAATTTTAATTTAAAATTTTCAGACAGCCCAAAAGGTATTATAAAGCCCAAAAATGCCCTGCCTGCTTTTTTGGGCAATTCTTGTGAAGCGGCACTTATTCAAGATAGAAAACTTTCTTGCGATGTTTTTGAAAGACAAAACTTAAATTCAAAAGAAATACGAAAATCGGAACAAGAAACTTTAGAACCTCTGTTTTATCCAAAACAGCGGCTTGGTGTTAACAAAAGGCTTTTAAATGAAGAAAAAATATACAACGGAAGCCGTTTTGACGATATAACTTTTACAACAAAGCATGGCGCAGAGGTAAGTGTTAGTGCGGCAAAAGCGATGAAAAAAGTTCTTGATGAAGAATATGGAAAAGACAATTACGTTTTTGTATCTATAGGCACAAGCCCCTCAGGGGTTGGAAAGGCGCTTGAATTTATGGGGCAGGATGTTCGATATGTGCCATTTTCCGGAGTTTTTCTCGGTATTGATGAAACTGATTATGCAAAAGTGCCTCAAAAATATGATAAAACGGGAAAATATTTAGAATTTTTAAACTCAATCGGGCTAAGTAAACAAGCTGTTGAATGCGACCCAAGACATTATATTGTGTGCGATTATACATGTAGCGGAAGTAGCTTAAGAACGGCAGAAGCGCTTGTAAGAAACGTGCTGGATATTAATAGCGATAATGTTCATTATTGCAGCTTGACTGACACTTTAGATGAATACGGAGAAATTTGTATCCACGAAGCAGAAGTAAGAAACATAGAGGACTACATTTACTCTTATTGTGCATATTCTATTATTGAGGATATGTGTGGCATTCCTCATCTTAATTATCATATGCTCGATACAATAGAAGAAAAACTTGCCGAAGGAAAAAGAAGCGGGGCTTTGGATTTTGAAATTGCCCTTTGTCATTATTTAAACAATAAATAACAATCTTGTGTATTAAAACGAGCGCAAAAATAAATATTTAGCGGTTTTTTAAAAACAAATATTTTAATTGTCTGTTTTAAGATAGAAAATAAATGAATGAAAGTTAATTTTCCAAGTTTTTATATAAGCCCTCTTTTTTGCGCACCACCCGTTCAAAAAGCACCAAGATATACCATAAATCAAGGGTTTGACGTTTTTGAAAAAAGTGCTAATAAAAACATTTCTTTTTGCGGCGAATATAAAAATAATTTTGGGATAGATAAAGAAAATGTAAAAAATTTAAGCGAAGCAAAATATAATTTATTGTCCGAAAAATGTAAAAAAATGGCGCAAGATACTGTTGAAATGAGCGTTGCTCTAAAAGAAGGTTTGGACGATAAATATGGAGAAGGAAATTACGTTTTTGTATCTATAGGCACAAGCCCCTCAGGGGTTGGAAAGGCGCTTGAATTGATGGGGCAGGACGTTCGGTATGTGCCAATTTCAGGAATTCATAACTCAGGAAGTTCATCTAAGGCAAAACGAGATATGCTTCAAAATAAAGACAGATATAAATATGATGAATATATGAATTCTGTTGGAATTAGCGCAGATAAAGTTAACTATGACAAAAGAAAATATGTTTTTTGTGACTATACAGATAAAGGCATGACTCTTGATGTAATGCGCACATATATTACAAATGCCCTAAATATAAGCCCTTATAAGTGTGATTTTATGAGTTTAAATTATACTTTGGTTGACGATGCCCGAAAAAAGGGGGACATGGAATTGGTGCATGTGTTTGAAGGGTATGTAAAAGAACACTTTTTTTATAGCGGAATAGATAATTATTCCGGTATTCCGCACCTTTCGTATAATGAGTTGGGAAAAATTGATGAAGTTTCCAATCAAGAAAAAACCAAAAAAGCCAAAGATTTTGAATATGCCCTTGCATACAACCTTTGGGAAAGAGGAATTTTAACCGAAACTTAACGAAATTGGCTAAATTTTTTTTGTGTGATATTATAGTCTAAAGTGCATGGGGAAGATTTTATGCCAAGAAAAAAAGAAGTTGAAATAGTTTTAGACGTTGAAACAACAGGGCTTGATTACACAAAAGAAAAAATTATTGAATTTGCCGCAGTAAGGCTTGAAAATGGTAAAATAACGGATTATTTTGAAACTTTGGTCAACCCTCATCAAAAAATAAGAAAATCTTCAATGGCAGTTCATGGCATAACCGATGAAATGCTTCAAGACGCACCGACAGAAGAAGAAATTTTTCCTAAAATTTTTGAATTTATAGGGGATAACCCAATTGTTGCACATAACGCAATTTTTGATTACAGCTTTTTGAATAAAACTTCAAAGCGCTTGTTTAATAAACCTTTTGAAAATAGATACATAGACTCTCAATTTATGTTTAAAGAGGTTTATCCACATCTTGAATCTTGTGGGCTTGACTGTCTTATGAATATTTTTAATGTTGAATTTTCGACAAGACACCGTGCTATGGCGGACGCTGAGGGGTTAGCAAAAGCGTATCCCAAATTAAAAAAAATGTATTTTGAAAAATATAACTGGCAATTGAGCCAAATAGAAAATGTTGAATATTTATTTGAAAGATTTTTAAGGCTTCAATCCACAATCTCCATTTTGCAGTCTGAAATACAGGATTTAAAATCTATATTTAGAATTTATTTTGAAAAAGGTGGTGCGCCAATTACCGCAAATTCGGGCGAAACAATGGCTTATAACACCAAAAAGTCTTTTGCTTATGATTTTGAGCAGGTAAAAGACGCCCTAAATGAAATCGGAGTATTGGAAAAGGCAGTGCGCTTGAATAATGTGTTTATAGATAAACTTGTTTTGTCTTCTACCGTGGATGATGAAATTAAAGACAGAATTAAATCTGCAAGGTGTGAAATTTCTGAAAACAAAGTGTTTAACGTCATTAAGCCGGACAAAAATCATAATTAATTTTTTCATTCGCTTTTTTAATCAGGCGGGCGATTAACAAATTTTATTGTGGGGTGTAAACCATAAATAAAAAAGAAAGGAATTTATTTATGCGTTTTAACCTTATTAAAAGAGAGCCTTCGTATTTTTTTGAAAATATCCATGAAGACCTTGAAAGATTTTTAAAAGAAACATTTGGTGAATTAGAGCCCGTGACATCAGGCAACAAGCCCTTTGAAAGAAGGTTTCGTCCTGCTGTTCAAATTGAAGAAAATAAAAATCAATACAAAATTGACGTTGAATTAACGGGCGTTAAAAAAGATGATATTAATGTTGAATTAACGGAAGATGCCATTTCAATTTGTGCTGAGGCAAAGTATGAAAAAAAGGAAACCGATGACAACTTGCATTTTACGGAATTTCGGTACGGAAAATTTGAAAGAACCATTCCTTTTGAAAATAAAGTGAATGTGGAAAATGCCGAATGTGACTATAAAGATGGCGTTTTGCACATTAAATTAAATAAGCTTGAACCCAAAACAAATGAAAAAATGAAAAAATTAGCAATTAAATAAATCAAAAGGGGTACAAATTAACAGTTTGTATCCCTTATCAAAACCTTTATTTGGTGTTATAATCTTCCTGTTAATATTTATGGATAGGAAGAAAGTATGTCTTTTTTGAAAAGCAAAAAATTTGTAATGAGCGTTATTGCGCTTTTATTTCTTGTTTTGGGAGTTTTTATTTTTAAATTTTCATCTAATTTCGGTTTGACCAAAATAATTTGGCTCTCAAGCCTTCTTATGATGTTTATTGTATTTTTATTTTCTTATAAATTAAGAAAATACCTTTATTATCTTGTTTTTGCCGCATTTTTTATTTATTCCTTTTATTTAATTGTGTTCCGTTTTGCGCCAGATTTTTCTCAAATAAAAATTATTTGGGCAGGGCCAATAGCGGGTGTTTTGGCACTTTTCTTTGCGGCACTCAAAATTAACGATATTATGATGGCAGATAGCGGTGAAGATAAGGTGAAAGAACTTTCTTCCATTATCCATAAAGGCGCTATGACCTTTTTAAAAAAAGAATACTGTATAATGTTTTTCTTTTTACTTTTAGTGTTTGGCCTTGTTACTAAATTTATTGGTTTAGAAGTGGCGATTTGTTTTATAACGGGTGCTATATCTTCTTCTTTAGCCGGATATATTGGCATGTGCGTTTCTACAAAATCTAATTCAAGAACGGCAGTTGCCGCAAAAACTTCTTTAAATAAAGCGTTTAAAATTGCATATTCAGGCGGGCTTGTAATGGGACTTTCAGTTGTTGGGCTTGCTATGATTGCATTACCTATTTTATATTCCATATATAAAGATCCTCAAATTATAAGCGGTTTTGCACTGGGTGCAAGCTCTGTTGCTCTTTTTGCAAGGGTTGGCGGCGGCATTTTTACAAAAGCTGCCGATGTTGGAGCGGACTTGGTCGGCAAGGTTGAAGAAAACATTCCTGAAGACGACCCGAGAAACCCTGCGGTGATTTCTGATAACGTGGGGGATAATGTCGGTGATGTTGCAGGCATGGGTGCTGATTTGTTTGAATCTTACGTTGGTTCAATTTTAGCGGCCGTTACTTTGGGCGCCTTATGTTTAAATTTAATTGGTGCATTCCTTCCTTTGACTCTTGCCGCAATGGGTATTTTTTCCACTATTGTTGCAAGTTTGTTTGTTAGAACGAAAGAAAACGGAAACCCAATGGCATCCTTACAGGGGGGTGTTGTGCTTGCAATTTTATTATTTATTGGACTTGCATATTATTTAATAGATAAAGTTTTCATGCCAGGGTACACAGGCATTTTCTATGCCGTTTTAATTGGTGTTATTGCAGGGTGCTTGCTTGGTTTTGTAACTCAATATTACACAAGTGCAGGGTTTGGTCCTGTTAAATCTATTGCAAAATCTACACTAACAGGGGCTGCCACAACTGTAATTTCAGGAGTAAGAGTGGGAATGTCCTCTACATTTTTACCTCTTTTAATTATTTCATTTTCGATGATTTTGGCATTTTGGATTATAGGCGGTATGGAAAGCTATAACGCAGGTGTGTATGGGGTTAGCTTGGCTGCCGTTGGAATGCTTTCAACGGTCGGAATGATTGTAGCTGTTGATGCCTATGGCCCGATTGCCGATAATGCTGGTGGAATTGCCCAAATGGCAGACATGGCGCCTGAAGTTAGAGAAAGAACAGATAAATTGGACGCAGTTGGAAACACAACGGCTGCAATTGGCAAAGGATTTGCAATTGGTTCTGCTGCCCTAACGGCGATTTCTCTGTTGGCTTCATATGCACTTGCTGTTAATTTGGAAGACATAGATATTTTGAATCCGTTTGTAATGTCTGCGATTTTATTTGGCGGATGTTTACCTTTCTTGTTCTGCGGGCTTTCAATGGGTGCTGTAGGCAGGGCGGCTGAAAAAATGGTAAACGAAGTGAGAAGACAATTTAGAGAAAATCCTGCTATTCTTGAAGGACGTGAAAAACCCGATTATAAAAAATGTATTAAAATTTCGGCTACCTCTGCTATATATGAAATGATTTTGCCTGCTTTGGTTGCGATTGTTGTTCCTCTTGTTGTTGCTTTTACAACGGCACACTTTTTTGGTAAAACAATTGGCGCTCAAGCGCTTGGCGGATTATTAATAGGTGCTATTACAAGTGGCGTTTGTCTTGCAATTATGATGGCAAATTCAGGCGGTGCTTGGGATAATGCTAAAAAACTTATTGAAGAAGGCAACTTTGGCGGCAAGGGTTCTGATTCTCATAGGTGCGCCATTATTGGTGATACGGTGGGTGACCCCTTGAAAGATACGTCAGGGCCTGCTTTAAATATATTGATTAAATTAATGACAATAGTTGCGCTTTGTTGTGCGGGACTTTTTGTGGCAGTTTAATTTTATAGATTGTTTAAAATAAAACCGAAGAATTTAGTTTCTTCGGTTTTTTATTATGCAAAAAAAGTGATATAATTGGGTTTATGAAATTTACTTTATTAAAATCAAAAGATGACTTTTCATATGAACATTATTCAAATTCTCCTTTGAATAAAAAAACCGGTTTTGAGGGCACCGCAGGAGAGGCGCTTCAAGATGAGAGCGGCAATTTGGTGCTTTTTGTTGACCCAAGATACCACATTCAAGCTGATATTCAAACCAAAGGCAAAAATGTTAGAGTGGTTAAAATGGAAGGGCAGTGGGGTTTTGTCACATATTTAAAAAATTTTCTGCCCGAAGGTTCAACTCTTTTTTTCCCCGCTAAATCTACAACATATAAAATGTATGAAAAAATGAAAAAAGAGCTTTGCAATATTAAAATTGAGCCCTATTTAACTGAATATGAGCCGATAGAAGGGGAAGAAAAATACCCTGTTTTTAGCGTACCTATTTCAATTGCGGGAAAAGATATTTTGTGGAAACTCAAAAAAACAAAGCTGCAAAATGCGCTTGTTGTGAATTTGGAAGAAATTGCGTATCTTTTGAATTTGAGGTCTTACAAAACAAAGAATACATCTGTGTTTAGGGCAAAACTTTTTATAAAAAATGAGAATAATTTGGTATTGTTTACAGATTATAAATTGCCAAAATTGCCCGATTTTATTGAGATAAAAAAATTAAGTGAGTTTGAAGGGTTTATAAAAAAACAAAAAGACCCCATAGGTGTTGATTTTGGGTCGATTTCTTTTTATGATTTTTCTTTGATAAAAACGCCGATTGAAATAATTAAAAATCCAATTTTGAATTTGCGTAGCAAAAAAAATTCATCTGAAATCGGGCACTATAAAGAATGCTTTAAAAGGCTTGATAATGCTTTGTTTGACTTTAAGGATAAAATAAAAGCGGGATTGTCGGAATTTGAACTAAATGAAATTTTTGAAAAATGTTTAATTAAAAATGGTGCCTGTACAACAAGTTTTAAAACTATTCTTGCAATAGATGAAAATTCAAGTATAATCCATTATACGGCAAATTCAAAAGAAAAATTTTTAACAAATTCAAGCATAATTCTCCTTGATTGCGGTGGGTATTATGAAGGTGGTTATGCAACAGATATAACAAGGGTTTTTGCTGTTGGTGACATAGAAGATGAGGTTAAGGAAATTTATACTGCCGTTTTAAAGGCGCAATTAAATGTTTATTATTCAAATTTAAATTATACGGACGAATGTGACCTTCTTGCAAAGAAAATTTTAAAAAAATATGAAAAAAAAGGTTTTTATTTCCCCCATGGACTAGGGCATGGAATAGGAATACCGGTGCATGAGGCGCCTATTGTATTGTCACAGAAATTTAGATTAAAATTTAAAAGGGGAAATGTTTTTACAATTGAACCGGGGTTATATTGTGAAAATAAATTTGGAGTAAGACTTGAAAATACTGTATATTATGACGGTGTTGATAAAATTTCACTTTCAAGATTTCCTTATGAAACAAAATTAATTAACTATGATATGCTGAATAAAAATGAGAAAAAATACCTTTTAAATTGGCAAAATGGTGGATAAAATGAAAGAAATTACAAGTACAACAAATTCCCTTGTAAAAGAAACGGTGAAATTACATCAAAAAAAATACAGGGATAAACTGATTTTGATAGAGGGCAAAAAGGCGGTAGAAGAAGCGCTTAAGGCTAATTTAGAAATAGAATATATTTTTTCTCTTGAAAAAAATGAGTATAAAAATGTTGAAACTTTTTTTGTAAATGAAGCGGTTATGAAAAAAATTTCCACAACAGAAAGTCCTTCTTCCTGTGTGGCGGTGGCAAAAAAGCCGAAATATCAGCTTTTGGAATTTACAAAGTTTAAGAAAATTATTTTGCTTGAAAATATTAAAGATGCGGGCAATTTAGGGACGATTATAAGGGCGGCTTCCGCCTTTTCGGTGGATGGGATTTTTTTGTTTGGTGAAACAGTGGATGAATTTTCTCCAAAAACAATAAGGTCAACTGCGGGCAATATGTTTAAAATTCCGATTTTAAAGCCAAATATGCAGGAGCTTTTGGAATTTAAAAAAACACATAAATTTATTGCAACCATATGCCATGGAAAAAATTATTTTGATGAATTTCAAACAAAAGAAAATATAATTGTCATGTTTGGTTCAGAAGCTGAAGGAATTTCAAAGACCCTTTTAGATATTGCTGAAGATACTTTAACCATAAAACTTTCAAAAAATGTGGAATCGTTAAATTTGGCATTATCTGCAGGAATTATTATGTATGAACTTCAAAAATAATGCTAAAGTTCTTATTGCTTAAAATTTTGTGATGTGGTATATTGGTTTTAAGTTGATTTTATGGAGTATTCTTATGCGCATTTCGCCAATTTCCAGACAAATGGCACAAATTAATTCTAATTCGCAAGCTCAAAGTGCAGGGAAATTTGGCTGTAGAAAACCCGCTCAATACAGGCATGCGCCTCAGCAAAAAGATTTGTTTATTAAACTGGCGGAAGCAAGCCTTAGGGATGTTAAAATAGAATCTGAATTGAAATCAATGGGTCTTATTTAATTTTTTGGAGTAGAATGAAGCTTACTGTTTTAGGTTTAGGGTGTTGGGGCTTGGTTTTAACTAAGCTTTTGACCGATAATTTTGATGAAGTGACGGGTTGGTCTAGAAAAGAAGACCTGACCGATGAGCTTTTATTGCACAAGAAAACAACAAAACCTTTTGAAATTGAGTTGGACAAAAAAGTTCAAATAACTTCAGATTTAAAAGAGGCAATAAAAGGGGCAGATGTAATTTTGCTTGTGGTTGCAACCTCTGCTATAAGGGTGGTGTGCAAGCAATTAAAAGAAGCAGGAATAAAAGATGAGCAAATTCTTGTAAACGCTTCAAAAGGCTTGGAACAAGGCACATTTAAGCGCATGAGCGAAGTTATGAAGGATGAGTTGCCCAATCAAAAAATTGCGGTTTTATCAGGGCCCACCCTTGCATATGAAGTTCTCCAAGGGCAGCCAACAGCGGCATGTGTTGCTTCTTTTGATGAAAACACTTCTAAAAAAGTTCAAAATTTACTTGCGGTTAAAAACAAATTTAGACTGTACACAAACGATGACATCATAGGCGTTGAGCTTGGCGGGAGTCTTAAAAATGTTATTGCAATTGCTGCAGGGTTTATTGACGAAATGAAATTCGGAGATAACTCTAAAGGTGCGCTTTTAACAAGAGGAATGGCAGAAATTGTCCGTGTGAGCGTGCATTTGGGTGCAAACCCTTCAACTTTATGGGGGTTATCCGGCATGGGGGATTTAATTGCCACATGCTCAAGCCATTTAAGCAGAAATAACACTGTGGGCAGAATGCTGGCGCAGGGCAAGAAAATTGATGATATTTTAAAAGAATTGGGGTCGGTTGCAGAAGGGGTTAAAACCTCAAAGGCAATTTGTGAACTTGCAGACAAAATTAATATTGAAACCCCGATTTCAAAAGCCATTTACAAGGCGGTTTATTCTGAGGATAATTCAAAAGAAGTTTTCCTTGAGCTTATGAATAGAACCTTAAAAAATGAAGAAAACTTCACCGCAGGGGCAAAATAATTTTTTCAAATATTGATGATTGCCAAAAAATGTAGTAAAATCTTCTTAAAAAAGGAAGATGAGAGAAGAAATGACACATGTTTGCACAAGCAAGAAAGTGGAAATTTTAAACCACCCGTTAATTTCCCATAACCTTGCGGTTTTAAGAGATAAAACAACAACGCCTGAGATGTTTAATATGGCGCTTAAAAGAATAGCCTATGCGCTTTTTTTCGAGGCAACAAAAAACTTGCCAACCGAAGTTGTTGAGGTTGAAACCCCGATTAAAACCGCTAAAAATGCAGTAATAAAAAGGGATATAGATGTTATTGTTGCGCCGATTTTAAGGGCGGGTTTGGTTTTTTCAGATATTGCGCAAACTATTTTGCCTTTTGCCCATGTGCATCATCTTGGAATGTATCGAAATGAAGAAACCCTTGAGCCTATTTGGTATTACAACAAAATGAAGGGCAAATTCAAAGATATAAATAACACCTATATTTTTATACTTGACCCTATGCTTGCAACGGGAAATTCAGGGTATGACGCTGTTCACAATTTCACAAAGCAAGGCATCAAGCAAGAAAACATTACTTTTATGAGTTTAATTTCAGCGCCTGAGGGCCTAGAAAAATTAACCAAAAATTATCCCGATATAAGGATTGTGACAGCGCAACTTGATGAACATTTAAATGAAAAGGGGTATATTGTTCCCGGGCTTGGCGATGCCGGAGACAGAATATTTAACACGCTCTAATTATGATGAATGAAGATTTTAACAACGATAATATTGAAATTACAAGTTGGCTTTTGGAATATAAAAAAAGTGACGATGTCAAAATTAAAAAAAAGTTAAAAAGCCTTATTGCAATGTCTTATATGCCGCTTGTAAAAAAAGTTGCCCGTTCTTTTGCACGCCGTTCATCTGACCCTGTTGAAGACATTATTCAGGTGGGCGCAATTGGTCTTTTAAAGGCAATAGACCTTTATGAAGAAGGAAAAAGCACATCTTTTAAAACGTATGCTGTTTATCTTATAACAGGTGAAATCAGGCATTATTTAAGGGATAAAACCTCTATGATAAGGGCGCCCAGAGAAATAAGAGAGCTTTCATACAGGGTGCACAAAATTACAATGGAATTAACCCAAAAATATGGCGCACCGCCTACAGATGAACAATTGGCTCATGCGCTTGAGATGC
Organism: uncultured Gammaproteobacteria bacterium; assembly: GCA_964467625.1. GTDB lineage: Bacteria > Cyanobacteriota > Vampirovibrionia > Gastranaerophilales > Gastranaerophilaceae > Galligastranaerophilus_A. Next base: position 316,511 of record CAYXRM010000001.1, read on the forward strand.
CAAAGCAGAAAATTAACGAAGTGAATGAGCTTGAAAGAAGAACATCCACAATTTCAATTGATCAAATTATTACTGCGGATGGAGATGTTGGGGCATCCATTGCAGATAAAATTCCAGATGAAAGTGAAGATAACTCAAGGGAACTTTTGGAAAATAGAATGATTTTAAATCAAGCCATAGAAACTCTTTCAGAGGAAGATAAAACCCTTGTTACCATGTGTTTTTATGACGGTTTAAACCAAAGAGAAATTTCAGACAAATTAAATATCAGCCAAATGCAGGTTTCAAGAAAAATGAAAAAAGCCCTATCTAAGCTGTTTAAATTTGTTACAAGCAAAGGGGTGGTTTCTTATGATTAATCTTTCTTCGTTGGATATATATTTTGCCCTGTGGGTTTTGGTTTTTGGGCTTTGTATCGGAAGTTTTTTAAATGTTGTAATTTTAAGAGGATTAACAAATGAGAGCATTGTGTATCCTTCATCAAAGTGTCCTGTTTGCTCAAACAAATTAAAATGGTGGATGAATATTCCCGTTTTATCTTATGTTATCTTGAGGGGAAAATGCCACTTTTGCCATACGCATATTTCTTTGCAATACCCTTTGGTAGAGCTTTTATGCGGGGTTTTATTTGTTTTAATATTTTTAAATTTTTGGGTATCTTATGAAACACTTTTTTATATAATTGCCACTTCCTTGCTTGTTGTTATGAGCGTTTGTGACATTAAAGAGGGAATTATTTTTGATGTTCACAGCTATTTGCTTATTTTGGCAGGTTTCATATACACATTTTTAACTTTGGGAAAAGAGGGGATACTTTTTTCTTTAATTGGTGCGCTTGTTGGGTTTTTGATTTATGAAATTTTAGCAAGAAGCGGATATTTGTTTGCAGGACAAAGAGCATTCGGAGAAGGAGACAGCCTTATAGCTGCAGGCGTGGGCGCATTTTTCGGGTGGAAGTTGATGATATTATCTGTCCTTTTGTCTGTTCTTATAATGTCTGTTTTTAGTTTGCCTTATTTTCTTGTTCACTCTTATAAAACGGGCAAAAAAAGAACCGTAAGAGCCTTGCTTGTGGTGTTTGTTTTGCTTATTGGAGCATTTTCTATAAGTAAAATGCCGTTTATGGAAAACCTTTGGGCTTCTTTGGGGTTTACTTTGTTTGTAACCTTGAGTGCGGGAATTTGCATAAAAGAAATTTTATCTGATATGAAACAGACAAAAGAAGACTCAAAATTTTGTATTCTTCCTTTTGGGCCTGCAATTGCGGTTTCATTTTTAATTATAATGTTTTTTAATTCTGAATTAAAAGATTTAATCTCGCTTAATTTTGGCTAATGTGAATTTTTGTTAAGATAAAAAAGAGCTGTTTGTCAATTTTTTTATTAATATATCCTTTATATATATACGAGAGATATTAAATTAAGAGGAACTTAAAATGGTAGCCAATGCAGGTGTTCAAACAACAGCAAATCCTTTCACTTCAACAACTGACCCAATTTATTTTTCAAATTTGGAAGGTTTAAAAAAGACATTGGATGACATTGACACATCAAACATCCGCACTTGCTTTAAGGCTGCAAAAGACCCAATTTACTTGGCTTTTGACCATATTGACAAACAACCGCTTAAAAAAGTTGCAAAAGATTTTGTAAGAGAAATGCAAGACGGTCTTGTTGAATTTATTACTTCAATTCCTGCAATATTTCAATAAATGTAATTAATTTTTATCAATTAAGCCGGATGCAACTTTTGAGAATGCGGAATTTTGTGAATATTCACTCCAATCTTTGAAGTTTTTCTTGCTTTCAATAAGGGAAGCTTTTTTGATTTCTTCTTCTGTGGGAGTTTTGTCAGGAAAGATTGTTTTTGGGTTGTATGAAATTGAATGTTGTTTTTGTTGTTCCAAAATTTCTTTTCTTTTGGCTTCTTTTTTGTTTGTAACGTGTTTGTTGTACATCGGCAATAATACGCCAAGAAGCGCAATTGAAAAGCCTAAGCCGCCGATTTTTGCAAGAGAACGGTGCCCTTTAAATTGTTGCGGAACTTCATCGAAAGATTTTACTTTTGTATCTTTGACCCAGCCTACCACTTTTTGGAAAACATTTTTATATTCTTTTGGGTCTTTTGTTCGGTTAAATAATTGTAATTCGCCTGACCTTCCGGCTTTGGAAAATTTCTGTATTCCTGTTGCTGCAAGCTTTTCTGCGTAATCGCCAAGGAAATATAATCCTGCAAAAGAGGCAAGGTCACGAACCGTGCTTTCTCTAAGTTCGTTAGGGTCTTCCGAAGCCAACATTCTTGAAGCAAAGGTTGCAGTTGCAATTAATCTGCACTGGTTAATGCTTGGGAATTTTGTGTTAAATTGAAGCATTTCCGTCAAGCCCTTTAAGCTTTTCGGGAAACTTTTACCCATTGAAAGTGCGGCAAGTCCAACAATGGAGCCTACTGCAAGCGGTTTTGTAATTTTTAATTGTTTTTTCTCTTTATCGGTTAAAACTCTGCTTTCGTTTTCAAAATCTTTATATATCGGCGCACCTGATCTGTTGTATTTGTGACGGGTAATTGCCCTGTTGATAGTTTGCATACTCATTGCTAAAGGAAGCACAATGGCAAGCCCCATAAGGCTTTTGGTGTTAATAAGCCCTTTTGCACGCTTGATGAAGTAATTCGGGTTTTGTCTTGCATATTCAGATGACATAAGCGCATCCCCGATGTCTACCGTATCTCTCAAAAGGCTCTTGAGGTCTGATCCTATTATTTTTCCGTTAAATTTAAGGTTTTGTGTTGCCTTGAGCCCACCGCCTTTTTCAATAACTTCCGTTACGGTCTTTCCAAAAGCGTCTTTGTATGTGTGTTCGCCAGTTACAAGAAGATTATATGCATGCTTAATGGATTGATTTTTTTGATGTGAAAATTTAATTTTGTCGATTAATTTTCTGGGGCTGGGTTGGCTGAAGTAAGGTTCTAATATTTCACTTGCCCTGTCTATAAGTTCCCCGTGTTCTGAAAATTTTTTCCATTGATCAGTGCCATTTAGCCCTTCAACTTTATTTAAAATACTTTTAACATATTTTTTTGGTTCAAATGGCGTTTCTTCGAGTTTTTTAATTGCATCTGCCTGAACCGTGTCGGCTAAATCTTTGATGTCAACGTTAAGACCTGCATAGTCTTTCCATACCCCGACAAGATTTTGAACAGCTTCCCCGTTTGCCCAAGAGCGGCTCATATTAATGGGAATATCGCCAACTTTTTTAAAATCTTTCATCCAACCGTTATTTGCAAATTTGCCCGCTGCTAAAACAAATGCCCCCGGAATTAAACAGTTTACAATAAGCCCTGAAGATTCCCTTCGCATGGTTTCGGCTGCTGCGGGAATCCCTGCTTGGTTAAGGTCAACCACCGTTCTTGGTGCAATGGCGGAAACGGTGTCCATAAAAGAAACGCCAATCATAGGGACATCGTCACACACTTGGAAAAACCCATTTAGTCCATTGAGGGCAAGTGCGCCTGCGCCTTTAAAATTTTGCTTTCCCGATTGTTGATTGTTTGTATATATATTTTTTGGTGTGTTTATTCCGATTTTATTTGTTTGCATATAAAGATGATGACGTTCCTAATAGAATTTGGTCGGTATTTTATAATTTACATGGCATATAAAACATGTAAATATAAAATTTTTCCTCTTTTTTAATTTTGTTACATATGTAATAAATATAAAATAAAATTTTTTTAAATGCAATCATAATAAAACTTTGCTTAATAAAATGTAAAAAATCTGATATAATATTTTTTGATTTTATGAGCCGAGGGCAGAAATGGAAAAAATTTGCAGTTTTTTAAGTGGTTTTAAAATGACCGTACTTTCTATGGTGTTTTTAATTATAAGCGCTTGCTTTGTTGTTTTTAAGGTGGATACGGTTTTTGACCCTGCGTGGCTTACGATTTTAATTTCAGGGGTGCCGATTTTTTATTATGGCTTTAAATTGTTTTTGACAAAAGGCAAAATGACCGCCTCTCTTTTGATTTCAATTGCTATGATTGCGGCAATTTGTACGCATGAAGTTTTTGCAGCGGCAGAAGTTGCCTTTATTATGGCGCTTGGCGGTATTTTGGAAGATTTAACCATAGACAGGGCAAAACAAGGAATAACCAAACTTTTGAACCTTGCGCCTAAAGTTGCAAGAAAAATAACTTGCGGAAAAGAAGAAATTATTCGGGCAGAAGAAATTAAAAAGGGAGATATTATAAGGGTTTTAGCGGGTGAAGATATTCCATTGGATGGAATTATAATAAACGGTGAAACTTCAATTAACCAAGCCGTGATGACCGGTGAATACACCCCTGTAGATAAAACAGTGGGAGATAGCGTTTTTTCAGGCACCACAAATTGTTTTGGGGTGATTGATATTGAAGCGAGCGCAGAATATAAAAATTCTTCCATTCAAAAGTTAATTGCTCTTGTTAAAGAGGCGGAAACTAAAAAAGCCCCCACGCAAAGAATTGTGGATAAGTGGGCAAGTGTTTTAATCCCGTGCGCTATTATTTTTGCCCTTGTTGTGTATTTTTTGACGGGTGAAATTTCAAGAGCAGTGACAAGTTTGGTTGTTTTTTGCCCTTGTTCGCTTGTGCTTGCAACCCCAACTGCTATTATGGCGGCAATAGGAAAGGCGGCAAAGGACGGTATTATTGTAAAAACGGGGGCTGCTCTTGAAACGGTGGGAAGGTGCAGCGTTTTTGCTTTTGATAAAACGGGCACTTTAACAAAGGGAAAAATGAGCGTTTCAAGCGTGGAATCTTTTGGTGAAATTACGCCTGAAAATATTTTATATTACGCAGCATCCTGTGAAACAAAATCTGAACACCCGATAGCAAGGGCAATTGTGGAACATGCCCTTTCTTTAAATTACAAGTTAAATGAAACTTCTGACTTTAAGAATTTTTCAGGCAAGGGAATTTATGCGGTTTTGGATAATAAAAAAATTAATGTTGGAAATGAGAAATTTTTTGAAGGCGCAGGGTTTGAATTGACGGGAGAAATTAAAAAAAGAGTTAATTCAAAAAGGCTTGAAGGTAAAATTGTTCTTATGGTCGGAGTTAATAAGAAAATAGAAGGTTTTATTGCGCTTGCAGACACAATAAGAGAAACATCAAGAGAGGCGCTTTCGCTTCTTTATAATGATAAAACGGTTTTGCTTACAGGTGATAATTCTCTTACGGCGGAATATTTTGCCAAAAAAACCGGTATAAAAAAGGTTATGTCAAACCTTCTTCCAAAAGAAAAAGCGATGAAAATTGAAGATATGCAAAAAACAGGCGAAGTTGTTTGTATGACGGGAGATGGGGTTAATGACGCAATAGCCCTCAAGGTTGCCGATGTTGGAATTTCAATGGGTACATTCGGGTCTGATATTGCAATTGAAAGCTCTGATATTATTGTTATGGGGGATGACCTTGTTAAGATACCATATTTAAGAAAACTTTCTGTTTTTTGTATTAAAACAATTAAAACAAATATAATTTGTGCCATGTTGATAAATATTATTTCTCTTATAATGTCTGCTATGGGGCTTTTGGTGCCAATGACAGGCGCAATTGTTCACAACATTACTTCATTAATTGTGGTTTTAAATTCGGCGCTATTGTATGAAAGAAAAATATAAAAAGGCAAATTGAAAAGATGAGCTGTTATGAAAACAAAACCAATCTTTTAAAAGCACTCGCAATTATGCTGGTCGTGTCGGGGCATTTGGAATTTTCTTTAATTCCTCTTTTTCCACCGTATTCTTTTCAGGTGGTTTTATTTTTCTTTATTTCAGGCATGCTCTATAAGGAAAAATACACTCTTTGGAATTTTACATGTCGAAGGTTTAAAAGCCTTATGGTGCCTTATATTTTATATGCAGCGGCATATTTGGGTATAACCCTTTTGCTTGCTCCTGTTGTAGGCAGATTTTGGGGAATGCCCATTACGTTTGAAAATGAATTTATTATGCCTTTTTACACAGGGCACCAGCTTGCTTTAATTTCTCCTCTTTGGTTTGTGCCTCAGCTTTTTGTAAGTTTGTTTATTTATAAAATTACGCCTAAAAAAATGTGGGTTTTTGTTTTTCTTGCTTTTTATGCAATTTATTTGGCAAAATATAAAGAATGCCTGTATGCAATTTTGCTTTTAAGAACCTTCTTTTCGCTTTTGTTTATTCATCTTGGGTATTTGTACAAAACAAAAATTGAAGGCAAGGTGGATATTTTTAATTCAAAAATTTTCTTTGCGGTGATTATTATACAGGCGCTTCTTTGGCTTACAAATAAAGACTTTAATCCGGAAGACGGGATTGGTTTAAGTTATATTCTTGTTTGGGGCAAATTTTCAAATAAAATTGTTCCGATTTTAACAAGCCTGACGGGCATTTGGGCGGCGCTTTTTATAATTGAGGTTTGTTATAACCATGTTAAAAATTGGAAATTCTTACATTTAATTGGGCAAAACACTTATCATATAATGGCAAATCACCTTTTTGTGTTTAATGTTATTACTTATTCAATTTTGGCGATAAAAGGGATTTCGTTTGATGTAAAAAACAATGTTGATATCTATTGGTTTTATGCCCCTTTAAAAACCAGATATTTTTATTTTGTGGTGGGAATTTTTATAACAACATATTTTGGAGTTTTCTTGAAAAAAATAAAAGAGTTAATTAAAAAGAACCTAAAAACAAGTTCAGGATGACAAAAAAAAGACCTTCCAAAAGGTATTTATAAATATCTGGGCAGGAAGACTCTGCCGACTGAAAAAGTGACTAGCGAATGCGAACAGAGGGTAAAGGCGAGTTTTGCCGCCGACCCGTTTAAAGTGAGCATTTAAGAGGAATGTCACTTTTGAAGGAGAGGGGAAGTTTTAAAAAAACTTCCGTCCAGAGTGTAATTTAACATATAGAACAAGATGTAATTAACTATGAGATGGATATAATTTTTTTAGAGTTCGCGACAGGGGTGTCTGTATATATAGACTCAAATGCTCAAAAATTTGCAATTCTAACTTATTATTTTAACTTTGTTTGATATATAATCAAGATGTTATGTTACGTTATTCTAAAAGCAAGAAGTTGAAAAAGTATAAATTAATAACAATAGCAATGGTATTAGCTTGTATGACAGCTAATAACAAGGCTATTGCGAGTGATATTTTTGTAACAAATTCTACGGAATTAAAAAATGCAATAAATTCTGCGACTGCGGCCAATACGATAGTGCTTTCTAATGATATTGATATGTCAGGGATTAGAGATTTATCAATTAAAAGTAAGAACGTTAATATTGACGGTAATTTTCACGGTCTATCAAGTTCCAGAAGTTTTGCCCTGCTTTTAGACACCAAAACCAATTTAACAATAAAAAATGTTGGTCAGGTTGACAAAGATTATAATATTATCTCAAGTTTTAACAATAATTATGCTACAAGCGGTTCTTGGGGCGGGCCTATTACAACTCAGAACTTATCCTCACCTACTTATTATGATACAGCCAAAGTTACAATTGAAAATTCCGTATTTTCAAATAACTTTGCACCTACAGACGGTGGTGTTATCGGACTTCAAACTATTGATTTTGATATAAAAGATTCTGTTTTTATAAATAATTCTTCGGCTCAAGAAGGCGGAGCTATATGGGCAGAAGTAAACCGTGGTAATATTGAAAATTGCTATTTCAAAGGGAATTTTGTTCGGGCAAAAGGCTCAAATACCTCTATTGGTGGAGCAATCACTCAATACGGATATTATGCAAACAGACCAACTTATATTGATAACATAAGCGGAACGTTTATTGAAAATTACTCATATAATTTTGGCGGTGCAATTACAAATAGAGAAGCTAATTCCACAGCTGAAATTAACAAAATTTCGGGGAATTTTCAATCTAATTATGCTATTCAAACCGGCGGGGCAATTTTGAATGCGGCAGGAACAATAAATTCAATAGATGGTACTTTTACTAAAAATTATTTAATTAATACAAATACATCTTCATCTGCGGTCAAAAATTCAAGTTTACTGCAAAACAATTCTTTTGGCGGAGCAATAGCAAATACTCAAACAGGTGGAACAGAAGCAAAAAAAGATGGTTATATAAAATCAATCGCAGGTGATTTTATCGGGAACTTTATAAATACAAAGAATGGTAAAGCTTATGGTGGTGCTATTTACAATTCAGGGATTATTGATGAAATATCCGGAACTTTTAAAGACAATTACGTTTTTTCTGAAGGAATGAATAATAATTTAGCTTTGGGTGGTGCTATTTATTCGACTAAAGATTTAACTGTTACATCAGGGAAAAACGGTACTTTATTTAGTGGTAATTATACTTTGCTTAACGATGGGGACAGGAATTACAATGCTATTTACATCGACAATGACACTGCAACATTAAATCTGAAACCTAAAAGCGGAAAAACAATTCAAATTAATGACAATATTGACGGTAAAACAGGGTATAATGTAAATATCGAAAGCGAATATGGCGGAACATTAAAACTTTATAATGATATTAAAAATGCAAATATAACCACTAATGATGTTGATATTGATTTTGCGGATTCAAAATATCATAATTATGAATTTTTATCTTTAAATTCTACTGATACGAATTATCTTATTGATTTTAAATTGGACAAAGAAGAAAATAATATACAGGCGGATACAATTACAACAAATTCATCTTCGGGAGTTGTAACTTTATCGGATATTCATTTTATTGCGGATAAAACTGACGGCGGTAGTGACTGGTATAACGGCACTTTTGTAAAACAGATATTATTCAACAATTCAGGCGGAACACTTCAACTTAAATTAGGAGAAAATTTACAGCAAGACCAGCATAAGATTATTTCAACAGCAATAAATGATACTATTAACCCTATAACTAATGCTGACGATAAATATTACAAAAATATTTATACCGGTGATTTGGTTTCTCGCGTAGAATTAGATACTACTAATACGTTAAATGATTCAATAAAATTACAAATTAGCAATTTGGTGTGGAATAGTGAAGTAAAAAAAGAGATTTTGGGTGATACTTTTGCTTTATGGCTTGGTCTGGAAACAAATGCAGACAAAGAATTTCGTATAGCTGAAAATCAACAATACAGAATAAATGAAACGTTAAATACGGCAACTGCCGGAAATTTGTATGTTATAGGGCAATCTAATATTTCTTCTGTTTTGGATGCTGATGATAAAGGGGTATTTGAGTTAAATCAAGCATCAAATTTGACTTTGCAAGATGTTCGTGTGATTTCGGCAAGAAGTGATAGAGGGGCAGTAATAAAAGCAATCAACCAAAATTCTTCAATCACAATAAATGACAGTAGTTTTGTTGATAATGTTGCGGCATCATCCGGCGGTGCTATATTCAATTCAAGTACCAATGATACAAATACAATAAATGGTATATTTACGGCTAATTTGGCAGGTTCATCAGGTGGTGCAATATTCAATCAAGGAAATATAAATTCTATTTGCGGTGAATTCACATCAAACCATACAACTAACAGTTGGGCAACAGGTAAAGTTGTAGGTGGTGCAATTGCAAATAAAGGCGGCACAATAAATTCTATTAATGCTGATTTTAACGGTAATTATTCAGACCAGTATGGCGGAGCAATTGCAAATTTCGTTGAAAACAAAGTATCTTCCTCAATAAATTCTATTGGCGGTAATTTCAACAACAACCATATTGTCGTAAATAACGCGGAAGCATTCGGCGGAGCTATATATAATAACGGTACAATATCAACAATAAATGGTGATTTTATCGGAAACCATATTGCTCAAGACAATTTAGAAACCGTAACGGCTCACGGCGGAGCGATATATAATGCAGGAACCAACGGCTTGTCGATTTCGGGGAATTTTTTAGATAACTACATTTCTGTTAACAGTGGCTCAAGTGCACTTGGTGGTGCTATTTATACAAAAATGAACACTTCTGTAGTTGCAGATAACGGGCAAAATACATTATTTAAAGGTAATTACGTCCAAATCGGGAATAATAAAAATAACAATGCCATATATGTTGATAATGTTAATGCAACATTGACTCTTAAAGCCACAAATAATGGTGTTATCAGCTTGTATGATAACATTGACGGAGTGGAAGGTTACGATGTATTGATAACCGGTGACAATAAAGGAGTTGTCGGTCTATATAATGATATTAATAATGCAGATGTAAAAGCAGGGAAAGTTTCAATCAACTTGGTTGATGGAGCAATAAAAGATTATACATTTAAAACTCTGAATACAGAAGCCGAAACGTCAAATATTGCGAAGTGGAATATTGATGTTGATTTGACTAATGGAACTGCAGATACTATTGCGACAACAGATGCCGCCTCTAAAGGAACCGTTTTACTGAATAACTTTAATATTATAGGTTCTACGGAAGCAGATAGCTTAATTATACAAATATTAAAAAATGCAGAAGGAAATAATGATCTGCAACTCAAAATTGCTGATGGAGTATTAAAAGTAGTTACGGATGTCAGTCAAATAGAAAACACTGTATATTTTTCAAAAAGTTATTTAAAACAAGAAGACGGTATTTCTTTAGCAACAACAACAACGACAAATGATAGTATTAAGTTTTTAAAAGATGGATTTTATGATGCTTTGCAACTTATTAATCAAAAAGAAACACCTGATGAAAGAAAAATTGTATTTGATACGGCAGGCACACATACTTTATTAGAGAACTTAGGTGAAACAAAAGCCGGAGAATTATCAATTAACGGTTATTCTAACGATTCAAGTGTATCAGTCATAGATTTGGCAGGTAAAACAGGCTTTGAATTAGCTAATGAAAATACCAAACTCAATATAAACAATGCAACTTTGACGGATTCTACATCTACCAATCCTGTAATTCAGGTAAAAAGTGCAAACAATATTATTAATCTTAATAACGCTCAACTTAAGGGAAATATTGTATCAAATTCAAACTCATATCAATTGAATTTTTCAGGAAATAACGTTATTGTTGACGGAACAGCAGATAATGCTAATGCAACTTTAAATGATGGGTTAACAACTTTAACTTTTAATACAAACACTTTTGCAAACGCAAACTTATCTGCACTTAAAGGAACGATAAATCTTCAAAATTCTGCCATTGATAATTACAATATCAAAACATTAACGTCTGATACAAATATGTCATATAATATTGATGTTGATGCTTTTAATAAACTATCCGATACGATAACTGCAGGTGAAAATTCAACCGGTGTTGTTAAGATTAGTTCGATAAACTTTTTAAACGGTATTGAACCTCAAGATAAAGATTTTAAAGTCCAAATTTTATATCCGAATACATCAGCTCTTACATTGAGTTTAAGCGAGGCAATTACTAATAAGTTATATAATTTTGGACAAGTGACGGATACTGTCAAAGATACCATAACTCAGGTAGTAAATTTCAATGACAGGTTTTATGAATCTGAAAAAGACTTTATAGTTAAGGGAAATCTTTCGGTTTTAGATGATAATGTATCTATAGGTTTTCGCGAAAGTGATATTCAAAGAGTTCCAATTGCTGTAAAAGATCAAGTATTATTGGATAGTTTGCATGAATTAAGTGACCTTAATGCGAATGGGAAAATCTTTAATTTTAACACTGCAAATGATGTATACGGAGCTATTACAGATATTGGAACAGTTGTAAATGACTTAACAATTAATGGTGTTGCAGATAATAGTAAATTATCCGTAATCGGGTTGGATAATAATAATGGTTTTATCTTAAATGAAGGCTCTACTTTAAATATATCAAATGTAAATTTAAGAGGCACAAATTCTGTCATAACTAATAATGGTGGGATTTTAAATTTTAATAACACAAATATTGTTGACGGAAAACTTGATGGAACGGGAACGGCAACTAATAATGGTGATTTGTATATCGGGGCATCTGATATTGCACTAACAATTGATAATAAAAACAACCTTTACCTGAGTGACGGAACTCTAAATTCAAAAATTACAGGCAGCGGTACAACAATAATAAACGGGGATGTCTTGACATTGGGTAAAGATGCAAGTATTTCCGGTACTTTAGCATTAAACAACAAATCAATTTCAACATTTGACGGAAATTATACTGAATACATAATTAATTCAATTACAGGTGACGGAAAAGCTACAATTGATGTTGATTGGGCAAATTTAAAAGCAGATACTTTTCAAAGCTCATCAGGGAATGGAGTGCTTGAATTAACATTAAATGCAACATCAACAGCAGATATTTATACAAATAAAATAATTAAGGTAACAAGCGGTGGTGTTGGAATATCATTAGCAGAACAGACCGGAACGAAAACAAAAACAGAACGAGGTACGAGCAGTTTAACTGCAAATGTGAATTGGACAGATAAATTTGGAGGTTGGGAAAGAGAAGATACCTACAGTGAAAAAATATTTGCAATATCTTCTACCGGAACCAATATTTTAGATTCAATAAAATATGAAGTTAGGAAAAGTGAAGGTACGAAAACATATACCGATAATTTAGATACTTTGATATTAATCGTTCAAGAGCAGGTTGAGTCTCCTAATAAATCTTTTACAACAACTGATTCTACTGCTAATTATAATGTAACTGATGATTTAGGAGCTTTAGCAGATAATCTGATTATTTCCGGTAAAATCGACGGAAATAATATTTCTACTATTAATATTGGTGAACATCAAGGAATTACAATTAACGGGGATAACTCTTTAACTTTTAAAGATGTAAAAATGACCTCTGACGAAATTGTTGTTAATGCTTTAAATACCGGTGCAAAAACTACAATAGATAATGCTCAAATTGTTGGTGATATCAAAAATAACGGAATTTTAACGATGAAGAATAATTCTTCTGCCTTAAATGTTTCCGGCAATGGTAATGCTTTTATTGATAATTCTGCAAATGCTAAGATTTCTTCTTTAACACAAAGCTCTTTGTCTAATAACGGAACTTTAACTGTTGATAATTTGACAATTTCTTCAAATGCAGTTAACAACGGAACAATAAATAATCAAATCAGTGCAAATATTAATGCATTAACAAATAATTCAGGTTCGTATATTAATGGCAATGGGAATTTGACACTGTCAGGAACATCTGAAAATGCCGGCACGATTTCTCAGGTAATTATAAAAAACACAGGTAATTTCACCAACACAGGGATGTTATCAGCCTCTGACAAAATTATTAACTCAGGTAATTTGGTAACAGATGCCGGTAAAATTTTTGCTACAAGCGGAATTGTTAACGAAAATAGTTTAACTTTGAATGGCGGCATATTGGCTTCTGAAATTACAGGAGCCGGAACAACAAACATTACAGGTGCAGTTACAAATAATACTGCAATATTACAAAATGTTAATGTAGAAACAAATGGCAGTTTAACTGTCGGAGCAGATATCGGGAATTTAACAAATAATGGAAATGTTACGACTAATACCAATTATTTAACCGGTACTGTTAATAATGCCGGAACACTTGCTTTGTCGGGCAATTTAGATAAAACTATTGCAGGCAATGGTATAACAACAATTTATGGTAATGGATTAACCTTAGCGGACGGTGCAGTTATTGAGGGAAGCTTGAATGCAAATAATGCCAATTTGAATATAACTGCTTCAAACATAAATAATATGTTTAATAATGTATCAATAAATTCCGGCACATTGAACTTAATTAATGATAGTGTTAATAATTTGTCTGCTAATTCTTTTAATTTGACAGGTAATGTCAATCTTTTGCTTGATGCGGATTTAGCAAATTCATCAATGGATAGATTACCGGCATCAACGACTGTAACTAACGGCCTGATAAATATTAAAGGTATTAATTTATTATCTGATGCTACAAACAAAAATACATATATTCCGTTTGCATATGATAGTTTCAAAAATAACGTTCAAACAGATATTACTGAAATTGGTAAGGGTGTAGAAAATATTTATCAGACAACAACTTATGCACCTATTTATAAATATGATGTAAGCTATAATCCCAATAACGGAACATTTCTGTTTGCACGAGGTGGCGGAAGCAGCTCCGGTGATTTCAACCCCGCGGTATTACCGAGTTCTGTAAGTTCACAAGCCGGAGCTTATACGGCAATTAATGAAACTTTTAATTACGCATTTAGGCATGCGGATTATTCATTTATGCCGTTACCTAAAAAAATAAGAATGAATATGGCAAATCGATATGCAATTCGTGATTTTAAAGCATTGCCGTATGAAACAGAATATTCAAGAGAAGCAGGCTTTTGGTATCAGCCATATACAATATTTGAAAACATACACCTGTCCAACGGTCCTCGAGTAGATATTCAATCTTATGGTACATTAGTTGGTGCAGATTCTGCATATCGAGAATTAAAAGGTGGTTGGGGAACTGTGGTAACTCCTTATATCGGTTATAACGGAAGTTCACAAAATTATACAGGTGTTTCCACACATACAAATGGCGGAATTTTAGGTACAACTCAATCTTTTTATAAAAATAATTTCTTTACGGCTGTAACAGTTAATGCGGGAGCTAATGCAGGTGAAAGCAAGACTATGTATGGTCATGAAGATTTCACTACTTTAATGGCAGGTATTGCAAGCAAAACAGGGTATAATTTTGAATTTAATAATGGGAAATTCATAGTACAACCAAGTTATATGATGTCATATTCGTTTATTAATACATTCGATTATACAAATGCTGCAGGAGTAAACATAAAATCGGATCCTTTGCATACAATCCAAATCCACCCGACAATTAAATTTATTGGTAACTTAAAAAACGGTTGGCAACCTTATGCAAGTGTCGGAATGGTATGGAATTTATTAAATGATACAAAAGTAACGGCAAATAATGTGGCCTTACCTCAAATGAGTATAAAACCTTATGTTGAATATAGAGTTGGGCTTCAAAAGACATATCAGGATAAGTTTACAGGATTTGTACAAGCTATGATGAGAAATGGCGGACGCAACGGTATTGCCCTAAGTTTTGGATTTAAATGGGCAATAGGAAAAGATAATAAACGCATAGAACGGGTACAAAATCCTACTGGATATAAGAAAGTTGTTATTAAATAACTTAATGGGGATAAACTTTAAAATATTATTTTCTTTTGCAATTGTTTCCATTTGGTTTATTAATTGAGCAATTTGTCTACATCTGTTGTGTTTGGGGTAAATAATAAAGACGACACATTAATGAGGTTTCGTTGGTATGAGTTTTTGAACTTCTAAAAACAAGTTCAGGATGACAAAAAAAGACCTTCCAAAAGGTATTTATTAAATATCTGGGCAGGAAGACTCTGCCGACTGAAAAAGTGACCAAATGTCACTTTTGAAGGAGAGGGGAAGCTTTAAAAAACTTCCGTCCCGAGCTGAACGATATTTAAAAATTTATAATTTTTAAATATCTGGGCAGGAAGGGACTCGAACCCTCATG
Source organism: uncultured Gammaproteobacteria bacterium (assembly GCA_964467625.1). Taxonomy (GTDB): domain Bacteria; phylum Cyanobacteriota; class Vampirovibrionia; order Gastranaerophilales; family Gastranaerophilaceae; genus Galligastranaerophilus_A. The sequence goes on from CAYXRM010000001.1 coordinate 332,015, forward strand.
TGTTTTACCACACCGGCTCCTGAAACCGGCGCGTCTACCATTTCGCCACCTGCCCTAGAACCTTCTTATGATATAACAAAAGCGGGGACATTTCAAATTATCATTTTGGCAGAATTTATATACAATTTTTCAAAAATTCAGCAAGGTCATAGGCTTTTATTTTTGCTTTTTTCGTTTTTATTCCAAATTTTAAACTCCAAAGGCAAGTGGGGCATGTGGTAAGAACAACGTCTGCACCTGTTTTTAGTGTATTTTCTGTTTTTAAAAGTGAAAGGCCAGACGCGCTTTTAAAATGGCGGGTAAAAAAATCTCCCCCAAAGCCGCAGCAATCCTCAGCGCCTTCCATTTTGACGTATTCTATGTTTTCAATACTTTTTAAAATTTCTTCTATCTGTAAAAATTTTTCTAAGCTAATATGGCAAGGCTTGTGGAAGGTCACTTTTAATTTTTCTTTAGATTTTAATTTTTTGTCTTTATAGAAATCGGTAAAATAAATAAGTTTTTGTTTGTCTACATTCTCATATTCAATAACGGTGTCATAACAAGTGGCGCAATCGAAAACAACCTTGTCATATTTTTCGATTAATTTTAAATTTTTATTTTTTAATTTTTCATAAATATCAATTCTGCCTTTTGTGTAAAATGGTATTCCGCAGCATACAAATTCGCTTTTTTCATCAAACCCGTACCCCATAGCTTTTGTGGCACACCCTCTAAAGTATCCTATTTTGTCTTTTGTTTTTGGAAAATAAGAGAGACTCTTTTTTCTGCCCAAGGGGTATTTAATTTTATAAATAATTTTTAAAACAAACATTTTCAGTTTGAACACAGCATAAGAATATAAAAAATTTTCATAAGGGGTGTTGTATTTATTTTTTATATAGGTAAAGATTGAAATTGCGTCTATATTGGAAGGACATGCGGGTTTGCATTTTTTGCAGGCAAGGCACAAATCAAGGTTATAGGCGATTTTTGAGTTATATTTTAAATCTCCTTTAATTAGTCCATAAAGTTGCAAAAATTTTCCTCTTAAAAGAGAAGTTTCTGTTTTTTTGACTTTATAAATTGGGCAAACACTCATGCAAAGCCCGCACCTTGAGCAGTTTATGACATCTTTTTCAATTTTTTTATTCATAGTATAATTTTATCATGAAGAAGGCGCAGACTACAATTGAATATCTTTTCTGCATAATTCTTGCCGTGGTTGCATGTTGGGGGGTAAGTGTTCTTTGGAATCGGCACATTATTATACAAAATGCGACAATTGGCACCGAAGACGCTGAAGGCGTTGTTCATGTTCGTCCGCTTGGTAATTAGTTCGGGGCATTTTGGAATTTGGGAAATTTAAAATGAAAAGTGCAGTTTTAAAAAACGGAAAAGTTGAAATTATAAATCTTGACATTCCAAATTTAAAAAATAAATCGGGTGCCATAATTAAGGTGGAAGCTTGTGGATTGTGCGGTTCTGATATTGTGAAAATTAACCATTCAAGCAAGGAAAATGAAAATAAAGTTGTTTTGGGGCATGAAATTGTAGGGGAGATTGTTGATATAAATGTGGATGTGTCGGGCAATGGCGACAATAAACCCTTTAAAAAGGGAGATATTATTGCAATGGGACACCATTATCCTTGTTTTAAATGCAAATTTTGCGCCCATGGAAATCATTCAATGTGTGAAACATTTAAAACTTCAAACATTTTTCCTTCGGGGTTCAGCGAATATATTTATATAAATGAGGGGCACCTTAAAAATACTGTTTTTAGAAAACCAAACAACATAACAAGTGAAGAATTTTCTTTTCTAGAGCCTCTATCGTGCTGTGTTCGTGCTATAAGAAGGGCGGGGCTTGAATTTGGCAGAGATAATTCAAGTTATAATGTTTTGGTTTTGGGTTTGGGTTCTATTGGAATTTTAATGGCGCAAGGGGTTTGTGCAACGGGAGCAAAAGTTTTCGGGTTTGATATAAATGAAAGTAGACAGGAGTTTGTAAAAAAATTCGGAGTTTATTTTGACCCTGAGATAAAATATGATATTATTTTTATGACTTCAGGCAGTGCACGTGCTCTTCCAACGGCGATGAATTTAATTGAAAAGGGCGGCAAGATTGTTGTTTTTTCTTCTGTTTCAAGTGAAGCGGGATATATGAATGATGAAATTTATTATAAAGAATTGACGGTTATGGGTAGTTATTCGCCTGCGCCTTCTGATTTATTAACATCAAGCAATTTGCTTGGATGTAAGAAGGTTGATGTTTCTGGTTTATCGACAACATACACAATAGAAAATATAAATAACGCAATACAAGACACAAAACAGGGAAAGATTTTAAAGGCTTATATAAAATTATGAAAATGAAAGCTGTGATGTTTTATGCTCCAAAGGACATAAGATATGAAGAAGTTAATATAAAAGAACCCGATGAGGGTGAAATTTTAATTAAGATTGAAGCTGCACTGACCTGCGGGACGGATGTTAAGACCTTTAGAAGGGGGCACCCCTTGTTAATTAAAAAAACGCCGTCAGGGTTCGGGCATGAATTTGCAGGCACGGTTGTGAAGTTGGGCGAAAACGTGACAAATTTTCAAGTGGGCGATAGAGTTGTTGCGGCAAATTCGGCGCCGTGCGGGGAATGTTTTTTTTGCAGGCGCAAGGAAGAAAATTTGTGTGAAAACCTAGAGCTTTTAAATGGAGCATATGCACAATATATTACAATTCCAAAAAGAATTGTTGAAAAAAATACGGTCAAAATTCCTGAAAAATTACCTTTTGAACTTGCCGCATTTTCAGAACCATTGGCAAATGTTTGCCATGGAATTTCAAGAACCCCGATAAATAAAGGGGATACGGTTGGTGTTATTGGCATTGGGCCAATCGGACTTATGTTTTGTGCGCTTGCAAAATTAAAGGGTGCAAAAGTTATTGCAATGGGAAGAAATCCTTTAAAATTAAAGCTGGCAAAGGAATTTGCTCATGTGGATGAAGTTATCGACCTTAAAAAATATCCAAACCCTGAAGAAATTATTCTTTCCATGACAGAAGAAAAAAGGGGCTTGGATGTGGCTATTGAATGTGTTGGGCTTCCTGAAATTTGGGAGAAGATGTTTAAACTTGTAAGAAGGGGCGGTTGCGTACATTTGTTTGGTGGGTGTGCCTCTGGGACAAGTGTGAATATTGATACAAGAAGGCTTCATTATGATGAAGTAAATGTTGTGAGTGTTTTCCATCACACACCTAAATATTTTAGAGAAGCTCTGGAGCTGATTTCATCCGGCAAGGTGGAAGTCGGGAAACTCATTACTAAAAAAATGCCTTTAAAATACGCAAGAAAGGCAATAGAAATGCATGCTTCAGGGGAAGCCATAAAAGTTTTGTTGGAGCCATAAAAGTTTTTGTTCTTGACTTTCAGCTTTTAATTGGTATGATAAATTTTGAAAGCGGAGTAATATCTGTTTTTGTATGGCATTTTAGATGTTATACAGGCTGAAAATTAAATAAAATGTTTGGCACTAATAGCCTTGGTTGAGTGAAACGTAAACCGACAAAAGACTTTTTACCAACTGAGCTATTGGAGACAAGATTGAAAATTAAATAAAATGTTTGGCGCAATAGCTCAGTTGGTAGAGCAAGGGACTGAAAATCCCTGTGTCCTTGGTTCGATTCCGAGTTGCGCCAAATTTTTTTTGCCTTAAAAATTAAAAAGAGTTTCTTCTTATGTTTGGCTCCACTCGGAGCAACCTCAAGGGTTGCCCTCTCCTTCAAAAGTGACATTCAGTCACTTTTTCAGTCGGCAGAGTGAGTTGTGCTAATTTTTTTGCCTTAAAAATTAAAAAGAGTTTCTTCTTATGTTTGGCTCCACTCGGAGCAATCGCTTCGCTTTTGCGTTTCTTTAATTTCACCATTAATTTCCCTAGCCCCCCTTCGCCAAAATTCGGGTAAACCCTCATTTGCAAAGAGTAAGGCTCATACTTCGCCTACTCCTTGGTTGCGTGGGGTCCCTGCCAAATTTTTTTTGTCTTAAAAATCAAAAGAGTTTCTTTTTATGTTTGGCTCCACTCGGAGCAACCTCAAGGGTTGCCCTCTCCTTCAAAAGTGACATTCAGTCACTTTTTCAGTCGGCAGAGTGAGTTGTGCTAATTTTTTTTGTCTTAAAAATCAAGTTGTTTTTTGTAAATTAACAGTAGGTTTCAGAAAAAGTAACTATAATTTGACTTTCAGTTTGAGAAAAAGTGTCAGAGGAAATGAGAATTTTATCGTCGGTTTGGTAAAACCGACCTACTTACTTTGCATAATGCTAAAAAATATTTTTGAATTATCAAAATTAAAGAAATGTAGTTAAGTACCATAAGATTTATTGACATTTTATTTATCTGGTAATATATATTCAACCATTATTTGCTGCGTTTCTTTATCATATGGTTTTATTACTTTGAATTCGGCATTTCTTGGGAATATGCATTCTGCTTGTGCCACGTCTGGCATTTGAGATACTTTTGCCCCTTTGGGCACTTTTATTACAATTGTTGCGCTTAATTCGTCATTACCGCCAATTGCTCGGCAAGCACAAGCTAAGTCAATATCAAAACTTGAATACGAGTATCCTGTATCAATAAAAGATTCCCCGTGATTTAATTTTAATAATCTTTTCATAAAACCATAACCAGCCTCATCGCAACTTGAAGATGCAACTTTTCTGTATACAACCATCTCTTTATTTGTTGCTTCTACGGTTTCAAAACCTTTGTCCACCAGAGTTTGAATTATCCCACCGTGTTGACCTTTTCTAAGTTTTTGATTTAAAGTATCGCAATACCTGTGACAGCTAACATATGTGCCATCTGAAAATTTACCTTCTGCTATGTTTTCTAAATTATACCCTTTGTATCTTATTTTACTATTCGAATAAAATCGAATTTTTTGCACCAACTCACGTGGATTGTATTGTATTTCATTTGCGTCTAATACTTCTTTTATTCTGTTGTATAGGATCATTCCTTCGCCCGATAATGTTTTTAGTGCACTTTGATCGCTTTTTTGAATTAAGATAGAGTTGTTTGCGGCAAGATTATCTAAGGTGCCTGTTAATTTTTCAGCCCCCATTTCTTTTGTCGTCCTAGAAGCAACATTGTCTGCTTTTCGGATAGCATGTGATGTGGTTTGTATACCATTAGTAATTAATTTTTCAATTCCCGCCATATTAAAATAAAAAATATTGATATTAAAAAATTGCTAACTAATTTAAGAGTTTAACAACATTTTAAATTCCAAATTTGTAGAAAGAAATTATTTGGAATACATTTTATTGCCTTGTGCAACTCAACACAAAAAGTTCGATTCTTGGACAGTTACGTAGGTCGGATTTACTAATCCGACAACAATCCCCCCCTCGGAAGTTTTTATCCTTTTTCTATCCTTGCAAAAATTCAAACCCTGTCTAAGTTTGTAGTGAATTTGCTACATTATTTTAGAAAAAAAGGATAATTTTAAGGATAAGAAAGCGGATTGTCGGCAGAGGGCTGAAGCGGTAGCGTGCCCGTTTAACGCCGACAACCAAGCAAGGATAAAAAGGATAATTTTTCTTAAAAACAGGGAAGGGGGTAAATTTCAAACAACACCTAAATTATCTCTACATTCCCTCTTTCAAATTTATCCGTCAGGTTATAGTCGTCTTTATGGTATAATTGAATGGGTTATTTGTAAAAATGAGGTTATCTATGCAAAAAATAGATTTGGTATACCTGTGGGTTGATGGTAATAGTCAGGAGTTTTTAAATCAAAAGGCAAAATTTTCACAAAATAATAACGAAACATGTATTGCCACTCAAGGCAAATGTAGATATCGTGACAATCAGGAATTAAAATATTCTTTACGTTCAGTTGCAAAAAATGCACCATGGATTAATAAAATTTTTATTGTTACAAACGGACAAATACCTGATTGGCTTGATACAAGTAATCCAAAAATAAAAATAATAAATCACAAAGAAATCATGCCTGCAGCAGCCCTGCCAACGTTCAATTCAGAAGCAATAGAGTCTTGTATTGTAAATATTCCTGAATTATCGGAGTACTTTTTATATGCAAATGATGACATGTTTATTGCCAAACCCATTTCTCCGAATTACTTTTTTGATAAGAATTCAAATCCTATAATTCGATTAAATCCTCATGCATGGACAGAAGAGGAGTTAGAATTGGGATTATACGGAAAAAATATTACAAATGTTTTGAAGATTATTAAATCCAAATATGGAAAGGATTTTCCGGCTTTACAACCAACACATAATATTGATGCTTACAGAAAAAGTTACTTTAAAGAGTGTATAGAAGTCTTTAAAAATGAATTTACAAAAGTATGCTATCAAAGATTTCGAGCAGAAAACTCAGCCCAAAGATTTATAGTCAGCTTATACATGATTTGTGTAAAAAATTGTTCTTACAAAATATTTAAAACAGAAGCCCAACAAAGAGAAAACTTGTATTTAACCGCAAAAAATTCACCCGCCATTGCTAACATTTTAAAACGTAATAAAACTACACTGTTTTGTATAAATGATGATCAATATACATCTCAAGAGGAAACAGACTCAACAAAATTTTATTTAAGCAAACTATATCCTTATGCGCAAGAATGGGAAAAGAACATAGATATTCAAATTGAACCAATAGATAAAAATGCCAGAACGATAGTGTTTGCACCTGATAATAACTATTTCAAGTATTTTGCAGTAGCCTTACAATCTGTTATTTGTAATTCATCTCCTAATGAAATGTACGATATTATTATCCTTGACTCAGATATAACAGAAAATAATAAAATTTTATTGAATAAAAATTTGCCTAAAAATTTTAGTATAAGATATTTCAATATGCGCAATTATATACAAGAGAATTATAGTGATATAAGCCTTAAGGTTAGGTCATACTGGTCAGAAAGCACATATTATAAATGTTTTATACCTTTAGTCATGAAAAATTATAAAAAAGTTTTATTTTTAGATGCAGATATTTGTGTAGCTCAAAATTTATCAAATTTGTTTGATTTAGATTTTGAGAATAATCAAATAATAGCAGTTAGAGACACCGTTTCCGGAGATTTATTCGCACATAAAGTTAGAAAATGTCAATTGATAGAAGATTTAGGATTAACGGCACCGGAGACTTATTTTAATGCAGGCGTTGTGTATTTTAATAATTCTATGATTAATCCGGAAGAATATCGCAAGCAGCTTAAGAATGTCCTGCAAAATATTAATATCTTATTCCAGGATCAAGATATTCTAAATGTAATTTTCAAAGACAGTAAAAAATTGATTTCCTGTAAATACAATTGTCAATATGGCGTGACAATATTTAATGATATGTATATAGGAAACCTTGTAGGAGAGTACAAAGAAGATTTCTTAAAAGCCAGAGAAAACCCTGTAATTATACACTACACATCCTCTCGTAAACCTTGGCATTCTCCTTCTGAATTTCTTGCAGATGTATTTTGGGAATATGCCGGAATGAGCCCTTTTTATGAAATAATCCTATATGACAACTTAGTAAACCAAAATACCTATAAAAGAGATATAAAAAATATTCTTTCCCAAAAAAGTATTTATTTTAAATACTATCTGGCAAAATGGGCAGCAGCTTTTTCTTTTGGAAAAATAAAAAAACAATATAAACACAAGCGAATGCTCCATAAAAAAAGAGTTCAGGAAATAAGAGAACTTAAAAAGACCTAAAGGCGGGCAATCCCTGCTACCACATATGTGTAATTTCAATAAAAAAAGAAGCCACTCAAGGCTTCTTTTTTATAATGGTCGGGATGACACGATTCGAACATGCGACCCCCTCGTCCCAAGTAGGTATGTCAGATTTACTAATCCGACAATAACGTCCCACCCCTTTAGAAGTTTTTATCCTTTTTCTATTCTTGTTGAAATTCAAAACATATCCGGCTTTGAGGCAAAATCTGCGCACAAACGAAGAAAAAAGGATAATTCTAAGGATAAGAAAAGGATAAAAAGGATAATTTTTCTTAAATCGAAGGAAGTGCCTCAAATTCAAACAATACCTAAATTATTTTCATATTCCCTCTTTTCAATTTATCCGTCAGGTTATATCAGTCACTTTTTCAGTCGGCAGAGTGAGTTGTGCTAATTTTTTTTGCCTTAAAAATTAAAAAGAGTTTCTTTTTATGTTTGGCTCCACTCGGAGCAACCGCTTCGCTTTTGCGTTTCTTTAATTTCACCATTAATTTCCCTAGCCCCCCCCTTCGCCAAAATTCGGGTAAACCCTCTGTAATTATACTTGCAGTTTGAGAAAAAGTGTCAGATGAAATAAGAAATTTTTATAGGTTGGGGTTTCTACCCCAACCTACCTATTAATTATACTGCTAATTGTATTTTATTCTTTCCAAACAGTAATACCTTGAATTTCAACAAGATTATCAGTTATAGCAGACACAAGCTTTTCCATATCGGTATCACCATCAATTGTCGTAGGATAACATTGTTTTGAATCACATGTATACATTGTTGTTGTGCTTGTTTCATTATTTTTTACAACTGTAATTAGTTTATTGCCGCCAAATTTATCGTTTCCTGCGATTTGAAATGCCTGTGTATTGTTATTAACAAGGCTATTTGCAAATTCAAGACGAGATTTATCAATAAGCTTACCATCGCCCATAGTTAAATTTGGAATTTGTCCTTGTGTAGGTTTTCTTGTATGAACCCAAAAATTATTGCTATTATCATGGAAGCCATACATGCTGGAAGTTAATTTAGATAAAAATTCTTTATCTTCATTTGTTAATTCTAATTTATGAGGCATAGGGCGCTTTGCAGCGGTTTTTACTTGACTTCTTCCTATTTGTTCGTTTGGAAAAGCGGGAAAATCTTTTGGTCTTTCAGAATCACCATATGCAAAACCTTCAAGGTTATGTTCCGGATTAAAGGCTTTTTGTGAGCTAATTCTTTCCGGATTAAACATTGAACCAAATGAAATTGAAGTCATAAGTATTTTCCTTTCTTTGTTAAAAATAATTTCTTTATATAGCATAAAACATGGGATGGTAATTAATTGCGCATAATTTCAAAAAAATATACAATTTGCTCTGTTAATGCAATAATAACTTAAAATTTTCAATTTAACAATTTATAATAATATAAATTTTCCATCATTGTAAAAAATATATTTTTCTGTCCATGTTAAAATTGCATTTTATAATCTACGGTTACCTATGTTGAATTCCCACCATTTGAGAAGTTTTATCCTTTTTCTACCCTTGCTCAAATTCAAACCCTGCCCGAGTTTGAGTGTAATTTACAACATAATTCAGAAAAAAGTATAAATTTAGAGATAAGAAAAGGATAAAAAGGATAAATTTTCTTAAATCCGAGGAAGTAGCTAAAATTCAAACAATAACTAAATTATACCAACATTCCCACTTTCAAATTTATCCGTCAGATTATAATGGAATAAAAATTTTAGTGGTTTCCCTTTATAATTTGACTTGCAGTTTGAGAAAAAGTGGCATATAAAATAATAATTTTGATTTGTTGGGGTAGAAACCCCAACCTACCAACTTACGGATGGTTTGATTATTTCGGGCAGTCCATTTTGAAATTTTTCTCCGAAAAAGTGCCGATAAATTAGGAAAAATTTTTTTCAAAATTTCTGTGGCATAAGTTACAAGTTCTTGAAATAGAATAAGAACAACCAATAGAAATTGAGCCAACTATCGAAGAAAATCCAAAACTTCACCATCTATAGGTATCAGTAAATTATCTATATTATTATTGTTTTTAAAATGTTCTAAATCTTTTCTTGTAACTGTTAAATGGCTTACAGTATCCATGTGGCTTGCAATTACGGTTGCATTTTTAGAATTTTTTAAAACTTCTTTTAAATCGTCGATATTCATAATTAAGCGTTCACCATTTAATACAGTTGCTGCACAAGCATTGACTACAACTATATCTGGAGAATATTTATTCAAGGCTTCTTTTACTTCTTTGCACCAAATCGTATCACCTGCAATATAAAGTGTTTTTTCTCGTTCAGCATTGAAAACAATCCCCATCGCATCATAAGGCATTCCAATTGAATCACATAAAGGTTTTAAAATTTCTCGTTTTCCATGTTGTGTATGAGTTTTGTATAAAGTTATATTTCTAAAATTTGTACCTTGTTCTGCTAAAATTTCAACATCTTTAAACCCTTTTGATAATATAAAGTTTTTATCAAATTCTGATTGAACAAATATTTTAAGATTTTTATCTATTGCATGTTCTGCATATTCGTCCCAATGATCTGGGTGAATATGAGTGATGATAACAGAATCTACATTTACAATTTTATCAATAGAAAAAGGTAATTCTACTCTCGGTTGTCGAATTTCAGAATTAACTGCTATTTCAAAACCCGGCATATAACCTTTTGGTCCAAGCCAAGGATCTATTAAAAATCTTGTATTGTCGTATTCTATAATTAATGTAGCATTTCTAATTTGAGTAATTTTCATATAATCATCTCCTTTTATGACAATATTAAATTCTTCTTTACTTTTTTTCAAGTTACGTAGGTCGGATTTACTAATCCGACAAAAACTTCCCACTTCTCGGAACTTTTTATCCTTTTTCTATCCTTGCTAAAATCCAAACCCTGTCCGAGTTTGAGGTAAAATTCCCATGATGAATAGGAAAAAAGGATAATTTTTCTTAAACTTAGGGAAGTGGCTGAATTTAAAACTACATCTAAAATATACTAACATTCCCTCTTTTAAATTTAGCTGTCAATGTATAATAACTGTCACCCTGAATTTATTTTGGGGTCTTATTGGCTTTAAAAGGCGCTGCGATTGGTTGTGGGTATTATTGCCCTTATGGGCGCCAAAATTGTTTGCGGATCTTATTAATTTAAAAGATGCAAAAAACAAGTTCAGCATGACAGGAATGTTCGTGCTTTTGCGTTTATGAATTGACTTACAGTTTGAGAAAATGTATTAGGTGAAACGAGAATTTTTATATGTTGGGTATAATTTGACTTGCAGTTTAAGAAAAAGTGTTAAATAAAATGAGAATTTTATTGTTGCACTAATCATAAGTGGTGCAAAATATAAATAGACAGTTCAAATTAAGCAGATAATTTGTTCAATTCTCTCTGATAATTTTATAACTTATAATTCTTTAATGATTTTAACTTAGTAATAAATAATAATATTAATAAATATTTATAAATTGTTTTGTAAATGAACAAATCGTAAAATGAAATCGTATTATACAATACAATTAAATACGAGGTTTTAATGAGTAAGAAAATAGTTTGTTTAGTTATTGCAACAGTAATATTATCTTCTATAGTAACATTAGTCGCTACTTTTTGGTATAACAAAGTTAAAGCTCAGAATATTAAAAAAGGTTCGGGTGGCTGTCCTATATCTGAATTGTTAAAAGCTCAAGAAAACGGTCCTACTTATGATGTACTCTCACCTATCGGAGAGTCCACTATAAAGCAAATTAAGCAGGCTCCTCGTTTATCAACACTTAATGGCAAGACTATTGCGATAGTTGGTGGCAGTTTTATGGCAAATGTTACACATCCCGAAATAAAAAGACTTATCCTCACAAATTATCCTGATGCAAAAGTTATTTTATTGAATGAAATAGGTTCGGCAGGTCCATATCCAGCACCGGGAGTTAAAAGACAACAAAAGGATGAATTTGAACGTAAGTTAAATGAAATGAAAATTGATGCCGTTATATCCGGTAACGGCGGATGTGGATTATGCACTCCAAAAGAAGAAGGGTCTTGTATTACAGCTGAATATTTAGGAATACCTTCTGTTATGATTGCTGCCCCAGGATTTGTTGAACAAGCCAAAACAACGGCACTTAATGCAGGTGTTCCCGTTCAAAGAGTGGCGGAATACCCCGGAGCATTTTCTTCTCATACCCATGATGAACTTATTAAAAACACACAAGAAGTATTATGGAAACAAATTATTGACGGATTAACAAAACCAATCACACAACAGGAAATAAATGAGGCAACCAAAAATCTAAAAAACGATAATAAAGAGATTGCTTTTTCAGGAACATTAGAAGATGTTCAACAATACTTTGAAAATCAAGGGTGGACAGATGGTTTACCAATTACACCTCCAACACGAGAGAAAGTAGATGAATTTTTTAAATATACACCATATTCTAAAAATAGTATAATCGGTGAAATTCCTCCATCCCACAGAAAAGTAACGGCTGAAAATGTTGCAACCGTTGGTGTAATGGCGGGGTGTCCACCTGAATATATGCCGATTTTAATTGCCTATACCAAAGCAATGATGAACGGTGATTTCAGAAAGACCTTATCAAGTACACACGCTTGGACTCCGTTTGTATGGATAAACGGGCCTATTGCAAGACAATTAGGGATAGATGCAGGTCAGGGTGAAATATCTTCGCCAAAAAATAAAAAATTTGGTAGATTTATTGATTTGGCAATGATAAATCTAGGCGGATATGATATAAAGAAAAATAGAATGGGAACATTTGGATATCTTTCGTCTTGGGCTATGGCAGAAGATGAAGAAGCTCTTGCTCGAATTGGTTGGCAGCCATATCACGTTCAGAAAGGTTTCAATGTAAACGATAATACAATAACTGCAGCATCTTCCCTAAACTGGGGGAATAATTTAACTCCTGCAACAAGTGATGCAGATAAAATATTGGAGCTTATAGCTTGGGATGCAGTGGAGAAAGAACAATTTGCACTCGGTAGCGGAACACCCTTTGTTTATAGAACTATATTTATAACAGAATATGTTGCAAGAGATTTAGCGAGAAAATACAAGGATAAAAACCTACTTGAAAATTCATTAATTAAAATAGCTCGCAGACCTTTAGATGAAAGAGCTTACGCAAATTTCTATGCAAATCCAGGAAGTTCATTTGAGGGAAAGAATTATTCTCTAGAACAACATAGAGCTAAAATTGCAAAAGAAGAAGACGCCCAAACCACACCAACACCAAAGTGGTTATCTTGGACAGGTAAAAGTCAAATACAAACTGTTCCTGTAATGAAATATGGAAAGACTGCAATAATTGTAACTGGTGATGCAAACAGAAACAAAGTATTAACAGTTCCCGGTGGTGGTATGACAACTGTAAAGATTGAACTTCCAAATAATTGGGATAGTTTAATGAACGATTTAGGCTATAAACCTCTAAATAATTACTATGTTAAAATATCAAAAGTTAATATTCAGCAAGTTCAACCAAACGTTCAACAATCAACGCACCAAAGAACTTCTACTAACAGTAATTCCCAAATGAATAGACCAAAACGTCTGCCTGCTGAACAGTACCGAAAAATCAGAGAAGAAAGAAAACAAAAATCTAATAATCAATATAGAAAATCTAATACGAATGGCTCAAATTCAGGCCAATACAGAAATTCATCAACAAACAACCAAAGACGACCAAGGGCAGAACAATATAGAAAAATGCGTCAGCAAGTTGGTTTTACGAATAAACAATAGCCACTAGTGTGCAGTTATTTAGGCTAGATTTACTAATCCTACAATAATTTTAACTTCCCACTTCTCGGAACTTTTTATCCTTTTTCTATCCTTGCTAAAATCCAAATCCTGTCCGAGTTTGAGGCTAAATCGCCGTATATTAACAAGAAAAAAGGATAAATTTAAGGATACAAAAGCGGATTGTCGGCAGAGGGCTGAAGCGATTGCGTGCCCGTTTAACGCCGGCAACCAAGCAAGGATAAAAAGGATAATTTTTCTTGAAAGCAGGGAAGTAGCGAAAACCTAAACAACACCTAAATTATCCCCATATTCCCTCTTTCAAATTTAGCTGTCAATGTATAATAACTGTCACCCTGAATTTATTTCAGGGTCTTATTAATTTAAAAGATGCAAAAAACAAGTTCAGGATGATAAGAAGGGTTTGTTTATTTTAATAAAGCCTTGCAATAATTATACTAATAAATTAAAATGTACTTCGTTCTTGAATTAAGGAAGTAAAAATGAAAAAAATTCCAAGTCTACTTTTATTTATGTTTTTGATTACTCCGGTCTTGGCGCAAAACACGGCGCAAAATACGGCACAAAATACAGTGCAAAATATAGTGCAAAGTGACAATGCATCAACCTTGCTTTTAAATAAAAACTCTTTAGATACAGATATAAACTGGACTCCATATTTAAATGCAATGGAAGCAAAAATTAAGAAAAATTGGAAACCTTCACTTCAAAACACTTCAAAAGTGGTGACTTATATTCTTAAAATAAATAAAGATGGAACTATTTCAGATATAAGATCAAAAGAAGCGGAAGATAAAGAATTTGACAAATATGCAATTTGGGCAATTAAAGCTGCTTCCCCCTTGGCTCCGCTTCCCGAGGGGTTCGATAAAGAGTATCTCGAAATTGATTTTACTTTTTCTTATCGCCTTTATAAAAAGACAGTGCAAAGTGACAGTGCATCAACCTTGCTTTTAAATAAAAACTCTTTAGATACAGATATAAACTGGACTCCATATTTAAATGCAATGGAAGCAAAAATTAAGAAAAATTGGAAACCTTCACTTCAAAACACTTCAAAAGTGGTGACTTATATTCTTAAAATAAATAAAGATGGAACTATTTCAGATATAAGATCAAAAGAAGCGGAAGATAAAGAATTTGACAAATATGCAATTTGGGCAATTAAAGCTGCTTCTCCCTTGGCTCCGCTTCCTGAGGAGTTCGATAAAGAGTATCTTGAAGTTGCTTTTACTTTTTCCTATATTTGTTGTAGTCCATTTGTAGTTCAACAACGACTTATTCAATGGGAACCCTTGGCAAAAAAACAAATGAATTCTGAAAATTTTAAAAACGTGGCTGATGGCGATTTTGACATGGTGCAATATACTCATAGTGTAAGACAAAAAATTATGGAAAATTGGCGTCCAAAACTTTATTCTACAAAAGATAAAACATACAGTGCCAATGATATAACGCTGCTTATCACTGTTGATAAAGACGGGAACTTAATTGATTGTAAAATAGCAGAATCGCAGAATTTTGAAAAAGCTGAAAAGCAACTTCTTGAAGCAGTTAAAAAAGCCGCTCCTTTTGGAAAATTAACCGGTTCAAGTGACACTGATAATTTTAAATTTCGAATTAGATTTGCACCATGGATGAGCAGTGAATTTTATAAAAGTGGTTCTAGATATTTTTAGAAACAGTGTGGCGTTAAATAATAATTTTTTATAAACAAAATTGAACTTCTAACAAAAAACTAACAATGTTTGTTTATCCTTAAAGTAAAAGGAATTTTTTAAGGATAACTTTGTTTATGAAAAAACAGCACATAATAATGTTATATTTTTTCTTGGGTTTTATGATTTTTTATTGCTTTTTTTATCATCTTGGAATATACCCGCTTTTAGATGTAGATGAAACCCGTTACGTTAATATGGCACGGGAGATGTTTAATACAAAAGATTATCTGACGCTTTATTTAAATGGAGAATATTTCTTTGAAAAGCCCCCTTTATTTTTTTGGCTTGAGTGCATTTCTTTTAAATTACTAGGGGGTGTCTCAGAGTTAACAGCAAGGCTTCCTGTCGTTGTATTGTCACTTTTGCCTATGGCGCTTTTGTTTTTCTTGTGCAAAAAAGCTAGGGGGATTAAGTTTGCAATAATAACCTGCGCTGTTTTATGTACAAGTTTAGAATATATGTTTTTGACTAAAGTGGCAATTTTAGACAGCGTTCTTTCAAGTTTTGTTGTAAGTTCGGTTTTATGCTATTTTTATACATTTTATGTTGAAGAAAAGAACAAAAAATATTTCTTTTTTCTAACTTACGTTTTTTCTGCTCTTGCGGTTCTTGCAAAAGGAATTCCCGGGGTTGCCATACCGTGCATTGTGGTTGCGCTTTCAACTTTTATATTTAAAACTTATAAGGAAACTCTTAAAAATTCTTGGGGCATAATAATTTTCTTTATTATAACCTTGCCGTGGCATTTGATTATGCTTTCAAAATACGGCGCATTATTTTTTGATGAATATATAATAAAACACCACATTTTAAGGTTTTTGGGTTCAGATGTAATTCACAGAACCGAACCATGGTATTTTTATATTGTAACTATATTGTGGGGCTTATTTCCGCACACGCTTGTTTTTCTTTCAAAAATAACAAAAATAAACAAGATACATAAGCAGGATAAATTCTTAACCCTAAATATTATTGCTTCTCTTTCGATTTTGCTTTTCTTTAGCTTGTCGGGGGCAAAATTAATTACATATATTTTGCCTGTGTACCCGTTTTTGGCGGTTTTAATCGGGGAAGTTTGGTATAAATACATAAATAATAATGACAAAGACATTAAAATTTCTATTATAATAACAAATTCATTTTTAACTCTTGCTGTTGTTGTAATGATTTTTATAAAATTCTTTTTGCCGTCTGAAATATATGCAAACTTTCAGCAAATTCAAATGGTTTCCTTGTTTATTTTAACCCCTTTGGTCGTGTTTAATTGGGTATTTCTTATAAAAAATAAACGACATAAAACATTTTTATCAACTGTTGTTTTTACATCAATTTTGTTTGGGTTTTTGCCCCCGCCTATTTATGAATTTAATTATACTTTTGGGCAAAATGATTTGATGAAATATGCAAAATTTGCAAAAGAAAACAATTATACAATTTCAACATATTTGACAGGCAAAAAGTACAGTCTTTTATATTATGGAAATCAAAAAAAGATTGATTTTCAAACAGATGAAGACACAAACTGGCTTTCAAACGAATTGAAAAAAGATAAACACATTGTGATAATAAGAAATAAAAAAATACAAGAGCCATTTAAAATAAAAGAAAAAGGGGTTAAGTATTCAATACTTGAGGGAGAAGCTTTATGCAAAACAACAAACTTGCAATAATTGCACCGTGTTATAACGAAGAAGAAATTATTGAATATTCAATAGGACAGCTTTTGCTGGTGTTAAATATAATGATAGATGACGGGCTTATTTCATCTGAGAGTAAAATTTGTTTTGTAAATGACGGAAGCGTGGATAAAACAGAGCAGATTATTGAAGAGCACTGCAAAAATCATAAATTGGCATTAATCAATTTGAGTAAAAATTGCGGACAGCAAAGTGCAATTTTGGCGGGATTAAATTTTGTGGATGCAGATATTTATGCCACAATTGACGTTGACCTGCAGGATGACCCCATGCTTATCATTGACATGGTAAAAAAATATTTGGAAGGGTATAATATTGTATACGGGTGTCGTAAAAAAAGGGAGACAGATTCCTTTTTCAAGAAAAATACGGCATTTTTGTTTTATAAATTTATGAATTTAATCGGCATTAATTTAAGGCAAAATCATTCTGAATTTAGACTTATGGATAGGCTTGCGGTTGAAAAACTTCGTGAGTATAAAGAAAAAACAATTTTTTTAAGAGGGGTTGTACAAAATTTGGGCTTAAAAACCTGCAATATATATTATGACGGGCTTGAAAGATTGGCAGGAAAAACAAAGTATTCCGTTTTTAAATTGTTTGAACTTGCATGGACTGCAATTACAAGCTTCTCTCTTTTGCCACTGAGAATGATTACTATGGTTGGACTTTTCACTTCATTTGTAAGCTTTTTTATAATGGTATATGCCCTTGTGAGTCATATAAAACATTTTGCAGTATCGGGCTGGACTTCAATTATTATGACAATAGCCTTTTTTAGCGGAATTATAATAATGTCGCTTGGAATTATAGGTGAATATTTAAGCAAAGTGTTGATTGAAGTAAAAAACAGACCTTTGTATCAAATTGAAAAAACCATTAATTTAGGTGATACATTATGAAGAAATTTATTTTAAACGCAGATGACTTGGGATTGACAAAGTTTCACAATAGGGCAGTTTTAGAGGGTTATCAAAAAGGCTTTTTACAAAGTGCCAGCTTGATTGTAAACACTGACGCATATGATGAGGCGATTGATTGTGTAATTAAAAATTGTCCTGAACTTGAAGTTGGCATACACCTAAACATTATGGAAGGCATTCCGCTTACAAAGTGCCCTCTTTTGTGTAATAAAAAAGGGACTTTTATAGGAAGTTTTATTTACTTGCTTTTGGCACAGTACAACAAAGAGGTGCAAAAACAAATAGAAAGAGAATTTAGGGCACAAATTGAAAAGGCACTTCAAAGCGGGGTAAAAATAACCCATATGGATTCTCATGTGCATATTCACGCTATTTTTGGAATATTTAAAATAGCGGCAAAACTTGCAAAAGAATATAATATCGAATATTTAAGGACACAATTTGAGGTGCCTTATTTGGTTTTTCCCGAATGTTTAAGTGTTAAATTTTTGGTTAATCTTATAAAAGTTTGCGTTTTGAATTTTTTAACGGTGATAAACAGAAAAACCCTTCTTAAATACGACCTAAACACAAATGATAATATAATAGGGGTGTGTTATACCGGCATGATGAATTCAAAAACGGTACTTTTTGGAGTTAAAAAATTTAGAAAAAATGTTCTTGAAGCGGTTATTCACCCTTGTGTTTATGAGGATGACAAGAACAATTCACACACGGAAGAATTTTTAATAACTCAAGATATGACCCTAAAAGAAGAAATTCAAAAATTAATTTAAGAAACCAGCATTTTGCATATGAAACTTGTTCCTTGGTTAACTTCGCTTGTCACAGATATTGTGCCGTTGTGCAATTCAATAATATTTTTTACAATAGCGAGCCCCAATCCTGTTCCACCAAGGGCTCTGCTTCTTGTTTTGTCGACTCTGTAAAACCTTTCAAAAAGATGATTTAAATGTTGCTTTTCAATACCAATTCCGTAATCTTTTACGGTTAATTTAATTTTTTTATTTTCTTTGTTTAAAATAATGTCGATTTTTTCTGTTTGTGAATATTTAATGGCGTTAGACAAAAGGTTCAAAAGGGCTGTAGACATAAGATCTTCTCTGCCCAAAAACATTACTGTTTCATTTTGAATAAAATTTATTTCAATATTTGTATAATTAAATTCGTCTATAATTTTTTTTATTAAATCGTTAAGATTGAAAACTTTAAAATCGTTGTTTTCATCAGTTTTTGCAACTTCTGTTTCGGCAAGGCATAAAATGTCATTTACCAATTTATCAATGACTTTAATTTGAAATTGAACAATATCAAAGCATTCTTTATCTTTTGGCGAGATTGAGTTATTAATTTCTATAAGTTCAACTGCGGAATTAATTGCTGTGATTGGGGTTTTAATTTCATGGGTAATATTTTGTAAAAATTCGCTTTTGTATTTTTCCAACTGCTGGAGTCTTGCAATTTGTACTTTTAAGCGGTTCACCATTTTTTTTGTGGAAATTGTTAATTCCTTCAATAGATCAATTTCGGGTATGTCAATTTCAGAATTTAAATTTCCGCCTGCAACTTCAATTACGCTATCTTCAAGCTTATTAAACGCATTTCTTAATTTTGAAAAAACATGTATCAGCCCAATAATAAATAAAATTATACAAATGATAAAAAAACAAACTGCATTTTTTTGAGCAGCGATAATGGTTTTCATAACATCGGCTTGTGAAACCGTTAATTCAAGGTAATATTTGTGCCCGTCTACAAGCATGGTTTCTTTTATTCCGATTTGGCTGTTTTTTATTGAATACTGATAAAGCTCCAGTTTGTCGTAATTTTCGTTTAAAATTTGGCTGTTTTTTTTCATTAACGAGCTTTTGTTTAGGCGGTTTGAAGAAGCAAGCAGGCGTTTATTTTCATCAAAAATTCTAAATTCAACATCTTCGTCTTTAAAATCGTTGCAATATTTTTGTAAAAGAGCAATATCTTTTTGTTTTAAAATTGGTTCTATTGCCCATTCTATTTGTTTTTTAAAAATTTGTAGTTCTTCTTGTTCTTCTTCAATATAGCTTGTGTTAAACTGCACGATATTTATTATGGATATAATTCCGAAAAATATCGTAATAAGTAAAAATAAAAATATGTGTTTTGCCCAGTATAAATCTCTGCGTTTCATTCTTGCGCCTCTTTGAGTTTATAGCCCATTCCTCTTACTGTTTCTATGTTTGCTCCAAAATTACCAAGCTTGCGCCTTAAATTAACAATTTGCACATCAACCGCACGTTCTGAAACTTCAAACCCCCCATCTCCCCTCAAATACGACAAGAGTTGGGAGCGGGAAAAAACAACCCCCACATTTGACATAAAGGTTTGAAGAATAATAAATTCAAATTTAGTTAAACTTATTTGCCTGTCTTCGATTTTTAATATTTTTTTATTGCTATCAAGTATAATATTTTTATAAAAGTTTTTAGTGTTACCAAGAGGTGAATTTGCAAGGTGGGCTTTTATTCTGGCAAGTAAAATTTTATTGCTAAAGGGTTTTGAAATATAATCCACCGCCCCGCTTTTGAACCCTTCTAAAATGTCTTCTTCCATTTTTTTGGCAGTGAGCATTATAATTTGAATAGAATTTAAGTCTTTATCTTCTTTAATTAATTTGCACAGTTTAAACCCGTCAAGCTTTGGAATCATAACATCCAACAGTATTAAATCGGGTTTGTCTGTTTTAATTATGTCAAGCGCTTCTTTGCCGTCAAAAGCTTTTTTAATTTTATAGTATCCACCAGATTGCAAAACAAGTTCTATCAATCTATTGATTTGCACTTCATCTTCAACTATTAAAATTTTGGCATCTTGTAGTTTGTTTTCCAATTTTATTACCATTTTATGGTTTTAATAATGCTGTTAATGGCATTAATGGTTTGTTGTTTGTTGTTATAATCAACGTATTCTTGATGTCTTTGTTCCTCGGCTTCGATTTTGTTGTTCCAAGATTTGTTTTTGTTTATTTCCGCTTTGCGCACCTGTGCATAGCAAGAAGACAAATCTTCGTCTTTATATTGTTTGCATTCGTTAATGGAGTTTTCAAACTGAATGCGTCTTTCATACCAATAGTTTGCGTTGGTGCTAAGCTTTGAAGCTTTTGCGCTCAAGTATGAAACGGGACAAAATTCGCTCCATTGCGGGGCAAGAATAACTTCTGCATTTGCTGAATACATAAACCCAAATAACAAACCAAGACAGATTAAAAATTTTTTCATAATTTACCTCTTTTAGAATAAATTATATAATAAAACCCCTTTTTTAAAAAACAGATTTTTTATAAATGTTACAATATTTCTTATTTTTTCTTTATGTCAGCTTTAAAATTTTTAAAGTCGGGAAGCAAATCAGGTTCTTTCTTTGTGGGGGTGTGGAAAAATTTCTTTTCAACTTTTTCTGCAAGCGGGGTTGAAATTAACGGAACGATAAGTCTTTCTGCTAAAATTGTAGAGCCGACAAGAGCCAAAATTTGGCTGAAACCTTTTTTTGCAGCTTCAATGTCATCAAATTTGCAATTTTTAAACAATTTGTTCCAAATTTTGTTTTGCACTTTTGGGTTAGCAAGGCTGAAACCAACGCCAATTTGCATAACTGCGGTAACTATGCCTGACATTAAATCCATAGAAGCCACAAAAGGACGTTTGTCTTTTGGAATTTCTTCATTTTTCATTGTGGTTTTAAATCTGACCCCGTAAGCAAAAACGTCTTTTCCTACATTTATTGCAACAAGCGTTTTGGCAGCAAAGGTGCTGTCTGTAATCGCACGATGAATGTGCTTATTTATAATTTCTGATTTTGCTATTTTATTTAACGGATTTATTTTCATCTTTATTGAATAATTTTTTTGCTATTTTAGGGTATATTCTGTTTGAAACTGCAAGAACGGGAAGATACACAAGCGCAGAAGCCACAGCACCTATGCGGTCTTTAAAAATATCGTTATACTGTTTTCTGTACATGTTAAGCGCTTTTTCTTTGTCGTTGTTGCAAGCCTTCATTATTGTGTCCGGTATTTGCGAGGGGTCTTTTATTGCTTTTTTGACATATTCAAAAGTAAAATTGCTTTTTTGAATTAATTTGTTTATACCTTTATATATGAGGGCAAGGCTCAAAAGTTGCATGCCAAGAGTGATAACAGCCTCAACAGGTTGTTTTATGGCTGCCCATTCTTTGTTTTCTTTTTCTTCTTTTGAGAAAGGGTTTGCCATAATAACCATAGGCGCTATTATTGCTTTTCCTGCGGCATTAACGTAGTTTGAAATTTTTTCCCCGCCTTTTTTAGAGAAGTTTTCAACAGAAGTTGCAAGCCGCTGATTTATTTTTGATATTCCTGTTCCCATAACACTAATTTAAAACTTTAAAATATTTTTTTTTGCTCCCCTATGTGTGTAAAATTTAAGTATTGTTTTTAGAGATTTTAAGTTAAGAATAAAAACGCTGAAAATCTGTAAAGAAAGGCTTGAATTTGCCCAAGAACGATAGTATTATGGGTTGTGTAAGGATGTGTTTAAAGTTTTAAAAAAGGAAAAATTATGTTAAAAAAGGCGCTGTTTGTTTTATTAAGTTTGATATTTTCTTTACCTGTATATGCGGATGGGAATTGTAGCGTAAATGTTTCTGCAAAAATTAAGACAAGTAAAGATGCCGCTTTATTTGGTGAATACCTTGAAAATGCGGCAAAAAAGGTTGAGGAGAATTTTAAATTTGAAAATTCTTGCATGGCGCAAAATGTTATAGTTATGACAAAAATTATAAACACGGGTGCTCCTGTTGCAAAACCTTGGTTTATGAAGTCTTCCCCTTCAAAAGAATATAACGCTGCTGCAATGGAAGCAGTGAGGGCTGCGGCGCCGTTTGGAAATTTCCCCGATGGTGCTTCACAAACGGGAAAATTGATATATTTTACATTTTCCATAAAGCAAAAATAGGGTAAATAATTTTGAATTGATAAACTATGGGTTTGATGTAAAATTTTTATATTAGTTTAAAGTTGAGGAAAAATTATGGAATTTAATCAGGTAAGAGCTTCGCATATTTTGGTTAAAACAGAAGAAGAAGCAAAAAATTTAAAAGAAGGAATAGAAAAAGGGACAATCACGTTTGAAGATGCGGCGGCTGAATTTTCGCTTTGTCCTTCAGGTTCAAACGGCGGTGACCTTGGATATTTTGGTCGTCACATGATGGTAAAAGAATTTGAAGACGCTGCATTTGAGGGGGAAATAGGTAAAGTTACAAACCCTGTTCAAACACAGTTTGGCTGGCATTTAATTAAAGTTATGGATAAACAGTAAGGGTTTTTTATGGAAAAACTTTTGTCAGAACAAATTAAATCCACTCCGTCATCTTTTATAAGAAATATTTTTAAAACGGCGCAAGACCCCGATATTATTTCTTTTGCGGGTGGGCTTCCAAACCCTGTGTCTTTTCCAAGTGAAGAATTAAAAATTTCTTCTCAAAGGATAATTGATACATACGGGGCAAAAGTTTTTCAATATTCTCAAACTCCGGGGCTTGTTGAATTAAGGGAAGTTATAGCAAATAGGTATAACAAAAAATTTAATTTAAATTTGGACTATGAAAATGTCTTAATTACAACAGGCTCTCAGCAGGCTCTAGATTTAATTTCAAAGGCAACTTTGAATGAAGGTGACGGAGTTATTGTTGAAAGACCTACTTTTTTGGGTGCGCTTCAAGTGTTTTCTCAATACAGACCAGAATTTCACCCCGTCAATCTTTATGATTTCGGGCTTGATACATCAGAATTAAAACAAGCTATACAAAAACAAAATAAAATAATGTATACAATCCCAGATTTTCAAAATCCCACGGGAATTACATATTCGCCTTCAAATAAAAAAGAGGTGGCAGAAATTATTAAAAATGAAGAATTTGTCTTTATAGAAGATGACCCGTATGGTGAATTAAGGTTTGAGGATGAACATTCTGATTATATGGGGCTTGGTATGAAATATGGGGTTGTTTTGGGGTCTTTTTCAAAAACAATCACCCCTGGGATGCGCCTTGGGTTTATAATTTCTTATAATAAAGAATTGCTCTCTAAATTTTCTCTTGCAAAGGAAGCGTCAGACCTTCATACAAATATTTTTTCGCAATATTTAATCTATGATTATCTAACCCATAATGACTTGGATGAACATATTGAAAAAATTAAAAAATTGTATAAAGTGCAAGCCGAAGCTATGGTGGGGGCAATAAAAAAATATTTTCCAAGTTCAGTAAAATACACAATTCCAAAGGGCGGAATGTTTTTGTGGGTCACCTTGCCGAATGGAATAAATTCTCTTTCCATTTTTCCAAAAGCTTTGGAAAAGAAGGTGACTTTTGTTCCGGGGGAGCCTTTCTTTGCTGATAAGGCGGATAAAAATACATTCAGATTAAATTATACAAATTCAGACCCAGCAACAATTGAAGTTGGAATTAAAAGGTTAGCTGAATTATTAAATGAAGTTGTTTAAATTTTAGTTTAGGGCAAAAAAATTTTATTTTTTGTTTTGTATTCATACAAAAGTGAAAAATACCATGAATATAAATTTCCCTAATATATCAATTTTAAAATATGCAAAAACCCCATTTTGTACACATAGCGCCCCACTTGCTTTTAGGGGGTTAAATTCTGACACGTTTGAAAAAAATAACGAGGACGCTTCTTCTGTTGACTGGGATAAAAAAGTTGATGAAGCGAAGAAAAATTTTGAAGAAAAAATGAGATTAAGAAATGAAGTAAAAAAGCAATATGAAGCATTCGACCCTATGAATATTGAATTTGATTATCTGGGGAGAAAAATGACAAGGCCTTATTTAAAAAATAAACTGCAAGAAGCAAACAGACGTGCAAGAGAAGCACAACATGAGATTACTTTGGTTGAATATGAAAAACAAAAGCATACACACCCAAGCACGGCATTTTTGTATGATGAAAATTTAACCAAAGTGCAAAAAATGGATGAGTTGAAAAAAAATCCTCAAATTGTAAATGCGGGTAAATTTGCGCAATATGATAAATTGGCGGCGCCTTATATAAAAGTTTGGATAAATAAAGATAAAATTGAGGCAGATTATTTTGCAAGAAATTATTATGTAGACACTGAATTTCCAAAAAATAAAGAGTTTCTTGAAGATTTTAAAGAAAAAACTAAAGGAAAGATGAAACTTTCTGAATATGCCGATATGTACAATATGAACGACATTTATCTTCAAAATCTTATAAGAGACGGAAAATTGGATTTTGTATCCGAAGCTTCAGAAGATTGCGAAATTTCTTACAAAGATTGGATTATAGACAAAGATACGCCAAACAATCAAAAGGTTGCCAGAGATTATACAAAATCTACGCCGCTTGAGCTTAAAAAATATTCTAAAAATAATGGCAAAAAGGCTCCTTTGGTTCCTGCAATTGTTTTAACAAAATTGGGTTTTGCTTATCCAAGACGTATAGCTTACGGTGTTAAATTTGGGGAATTAAAAGGAGAATTTAAAGAGGTTAAGCAAGCGGACGGCACAAAAAAAGTCAGGTGTTATGTTGATATAAACGACAAAAAGACAGAAGCAAAACTTAAAGAATTAAGGCGCAAAAATCCAAATGTTGTCCTTCTAGAAGATGTAAGAAAAGCGATAGGGATAACAGAAGAACAAATGCAGGAAAGATTAATTAATGATAAATGTGAGATTATACGTTATTATCTGTTGCCTTATGATGCAAACAAGTTGCTTGTTGATTTTTTAAATCCCAAAAATGCAGATTTAAAAAATGAATATGAACAAAAAATTTCTTTAAAAAAGGGGAAAAAATAATTGAAAATAGACTTTAGTGGCATAAATGTAAAAAATTATTTTTCTTCTGCCTCAAAACCCATTGTGGCGCCTGCTTTTTGCGGAATGATTAAAGATGAATTTATTCACACGGATACGGAATACTTAAAAACAAAAAGAGAAAAGTCAGAGTGTATTTTGGATTTGGGCAAAAAGGTTTCGCAGTGTGATGATATTGCATATAAAATACATTTTTTAAAAACAAAGGGTGAAGATACTTCAAAAGAACAAAAAGCTCTCATGACAGCGACCCAAGAAAGAAAAAAGCTAAAACATAAAATGGAAGTGCTTGGCGCCAAAGAAAGAGGGTTGGTTTATGACAATCAGGTGAAACTGCACCCAAACAGCGCATTTTTATACGACCCTGAATTTTCGGCGGCAGATAAAAGAAGAACCCTAAAGGCTAAAGAAGAAATCAAGGAACTTTCTTCCCTTGCAAAGAAATGCAACATTCCTTTTTCTTACATGGAAAAACTTGAAGTCAAGGGACTTTTAGAGGGGGATAGTTTTGAGGACAAAATTTATATTGATACTGATTTTGAAAAAAATAAAAATTTCATCAACAAATTAACAAAAGTAAGAAAAATAAACCCCACTTTGTGGGAATTTCAGGAAAATTGCAATTTTAGTGAAAAAGAAATAAAGGAATTGGAGTCTTCTTTCGGTATAAAATATCTTTATTTAAATGAAGATGATATTAAAAATACCACTTTTTATGAAAGAGGGAATTATCTTGTGGATATTAAAAACAAGGATGTCCAAAATATAATTGCAAAGCAAAAAATGAAAACTCCGATTTCAGCGGGCGTATATTATAAAAAAGCGGGCAAAACGGTGCCCAATGTTCCAATTGCCGCACTTGCTTCTCTTGGGTTTTCTTCTGCCGAAAAATTATACAAAGCCGTTTTAGAGGGCAAATTAAAAGGAACGATAGAAAAAGTAGAGCAAAACGGTAAAAAAGTCATAAAGTGTGCGGTGGATATAAACAGTTTGGCTTCAGAAGTTGTTCTGCAAGGCATGCGGGAAGAAAACAAAGATGTGTGTGAATTGTCGGAATTTTCCAACATGATTGGTATTCCAAAAAACGTGTTAAAGCAAGCAATTCTAAATCGTGAACTTGAAATTATTCCATATTTTCTTTTTGAACAGGATAGAAATAAAATTTTTATTAATTTAGCTGCTCCAAAAAATAGGGCATTTTTGAATAAAATGGGCTTAACATAAATAGTTTTTTTTAAGCTATTGTGTGGTATAATGCGTTTAAAATTATAGCTTACCTTTATAAAGGAGAATAAATGAGAGAAGAATTGCTTTCAATAATTGAAAAAAATTCAAGAATAGCCTTTGATGAACTTGCCGTCCTTCTTGGCACAACGGAAGAAAAGGTTATGAATGAACTGAATGCCCTTGAAAAAGAAGGGGTAATTTGCGGGTATCACACCCTTATTAATTGGGAAAAAACTTCTTTAGAAAAGGTAAATGCGCTTATTGAAGTTCGTGTTACTCCTCAAAGAGGGCAGGGATTTGATAAAATAGCGCAGCGTATTTATAATTATCCTGAAGTTCGAGCGGTATATTTGATTTCAGGCGGATATGACCTTTTGGTTACTTTGGAAGAAAAAACACTGAAAGAAATTTCAAGGTTTGTAACCGATAAATTATCCACTCTTGATTCCGTGTTGAGTACAGCAACGCATTTTATTTTGAAAAAATACAAAGACCACGGAACCGTGCTTGATAAAAAACATACTGACGAAAGAGAGATTATTACACCATGACAAAGCCAATAAGCGAAAAAGTTATTCAAATTAAACCTTCAGGAATAAGAAAATTTTTTGATATTGTAGCTGAGATGAAAGATGCAATTTCTTTGGGTGTTGGGGAGCCTGATTTTGACACCCCTTGGCATGTAAGAGATGAGGGGATTTATGCTCTTGAAAAGGGAAGAACTTTTTATACATCCAATGCAGGACTAAAAGAGCTGCGTGAAGAAATTTCTAAAAAAGTAAAAAAAGTGCGTGGGACTGAATATAATCCAAACGGTGAAATTCTTGTAACAGTAGGCGGCTCTGAGGCGATAGATGTGGGTTTAAGGGCAATTGTGAATGAGGGGGATGAAGTAATTATTCCAACTCCTTCTTATGTTTCTTACTTGCCTTGCGCTGTTTTGGCAGGTGCAAAGCCTGTTATAATTAATTTAACGGGGGAAAATGACTTTAGATTGACCCCAAGTCAGCTTGAAGAAGCTATAACAGAAAAAACAAAAGCGCTTATATTGCCCTATCCAAACAACCCGACAGGGGCGATTATGGAAAAATCTGATTTAGAAGAAATTGCAAAAATTATTCTAAAGCACGATTTATATGTTATTTCAGATGAAATTTATTCTGAATTAACGTACGGTAAAAACCATGTTTCAATTGTGAGCCTTGATAATATGCAAGAGAGAACCATTTTGATTGACGGTTTTTCAAAAGCATATGCTATGACAGGTTGGCGCCTTGGGTATGCGTGTGCTCCAAAACACATAATTAAACAAATGACAAAAATTCATCAATTTGCAATTATGTGCGCCCCCACAACAAGCCAATATGCGGCAATTTCTGCCCTTAAAAACGGGGATGAAGATATTGAGATGATGAGAAAGGCATACAATCAAAGAAGGCGCTTTTTGGTGAATGCTTTCCGTGAGATGAAACTTGAGTGTTTTGAGCCATATGGTGCTTTTTATGTTTTCCCTTGTATAAAAGAATTTAATATGACAAGTGAAGAATTTGCAACCAGATTTTTGCAGGAAGAAAAAGTGGCAGCGGTTCCGGGGAACGCTTTTGGGGATTCAGGTGAAGGGTATTTAAGAATATCTTACGCTTATTCTCTTGAAAATTTGAAAATTGCAATTGAGAGATTAAAAAGGTTTGTTGAAAAATTAAGAAGCGAACAGGCAAAATAAATTTTAAATTATATTCTGTTCAACCTTTTTTATGGTTTCATTTAATTTTAATATGGGATAATATTCAGGCGCAAAATTCAGGCATGCTTGAATAGAGTTTTTTGCTTCTTTTAAATTGTTTTCTTTAAGATAAAGTTCAGCATCGATATAATATATTTCAGCATCCAAGCTGCAAATGTCTTTGGCAATTTTTGCAAAATCATGTACTGCCATATTGTAATTGTTTGCATTTAAAACACGTGCTATAAATTTTGGTACTTCCGGATTTGAGTTTGTAAGAAAGGGATAATAATTTATGATTGTTTGCGCCCAGTCAAAAATTTGATTTTCAATTAAAAGATTTAAAAAAATTTCAAGATAAGACCTCACTTGAAGGTATTTAGGGGCAAATTTTGGGGTATTTTGAATTATATCAATCAAAATAAGTCCAAATGTTGAGGCATTGCAAATTTCTTTTTTTTGGGCGAAGAAATTTTTTGCTTCTTCTAAATTGCGCAATAAAAGAGAACAAACACCCGCTTCATAGGTTTCGTTATATTCAATAAAAATTTCTTTTGCGCTTTTGTATTCTTTGTTATAAAAGAATTCGTAAGCTAATTTTAATTTTTCATCCACTTTTATTTATCGTTTTTTCCAAAATTAAATCCGGGGAGCATTTGATTTAACATATACGCTTGAACAAACTCTTTGTTGACCCCGCCTGAGGTGTTTGGAGAGGTTTGCATGGCGCTCATCATCGGGATTAAATTCATCATCGAATTGTTATTGTTGTTTCCTAAAAGTGCGTTTAATTGTGCCATTTCAGCATTTTGATTATATGAGGAAGCTAAGTTTGTGCCACCTGTTGCACTAAAGGGGTTGATACCCAATTTTTGAAAGGTTCTGACAGCGTCTGCAATTTCTTTGTCCGTGGGTTCAGTTGTTTGGTTTATGTATTTTAAATCTTCAGGGCTTGGTGCTGCGCTGTTATTTATTGTGTCTTTAACTCTTTCCATTGCTTGGTTTTTCATGTTTTCTTTAACTTCGCTGTGCATAAAATCGCCTGACATAATAAATTTTGTAATATCTCCCCCGTCAAGGCTTGAATCACAGTTGGCAGAATCATCTATGCAGCTTATTGCATGTGTGGCATAGGTTGCAATGCTTTGGTTTGCGGTTGTCTGTCTTGCACTTTCGTAAGCTTGTCTTGCTTCATCTTTCATTCCAAGGCGTGCATATGAAAGCGCTTTGTAATAATATGCCACATCGGACGCCTTGCCGTGGTTTATTGCATAATCCATGTCTTGAATGCAGCCTGTATAATTTTTTTGTTTATATTTTGCAATTGCTTGATATACAAAACTTGTGGGTGCGCTTGTTGTTTTTGAAGCGGCATATGTCATTCCCGTTTGAAAAAATATTCCTGATATTATTAAACCTGCTAAAAGAAGTTTAAATTTCATTTTTTGTTCCTTTTTTGTTTTTATATTATTTTATAATATTTTTTTATAAAAATACAATATTAGTATAATAGCATTATACCCGCTATTTTAATATTATCCCTAATCTATATGAAGGATTTAACATTTTGAAATGTAGTATACAATAAGCATAGGTATTTAATTTGTAGAATAATTATGAAAATCAAGATTAAAGAGGCGGCAAAAAAGTTTAAAGGGTATTCACTGTATAGGTTGGCGATTGTTTTAAATATGCCTCAACAAACCATATATTCTTGGGCATCCGGAAGAACCCAACCCACATATGCCAATTTGGACAGAATTTGTGACGCTCTTGAGTGCTCTGTTTCGGACATTTTGGAAGCAGAACCGGTGCAGAGAAAACTGGAATTTTAATTTTTTGTTCTGTATTGTATATCTTCAAGCAATTTTCTGTTTATTGCAAGCAGGTCAGCAATAACTGCAAAAAACATGGATTGCACACCTGTTAAAAATAAAATTGCGCATAAAACTAAAGATTGCACATGCCCTTGACCCGAGCCTTCAAAATAGAAGTATAAAAATCTTCCGCCAATTAAAAAAGCAAATATGAAAAGCAAAATGCTAATTTTCATAAAAAATCTAAACGGTTTGTAAATTATTACAAATCTCAGCATAGTAAATATAGAGCGTTTTATATAATCAAAATTGTTTTTGACAAGCCTTGAGGGTCTTAAATCTTCATTAACACCAATTGGAACAGATTTTATTTCCAAGCCTTTATTTTTTGCCTGAATAATGGTTTCCATTGTGTAGGTGTAGTTGTCAAAGATATTAATTTTCTTGGCGGCGTCTCTTGTGAAGGCTCTAAACCCGCTTGGTGCGTCAATTACATCTGCTTGTGAAATTTTTCTCATAACGTATGAGCCCAATTTTTGCAAAGCTTTTTTCAAAGGTGAAAAACTTTTAATCGCTTCAATTGGTCTGGCGCCAATTACAATATCGGCTTCGTTATTCAAAAGGGGTTGAATTAATTTTTCAATGTCGCATGCCTTGTATTGATTGTCTGCATCTAAATTAACAATAATATCTGCGTTTAATTCAATACAAGTTTTTAAGCCCGTTGCAAAAGTTTTTGCCAAGCCCAAATTTCTTGAATGTGAAACAATGTGGTGCACCCCAAAATTTTTTGCCACAAGAGCAGTATCATCTTTTGAACCGTCATTTATGACAAGAATTTCAATTTCATCCACTCCTTTAATTTCTTTTGGTATTTCACCCAAAGTGACAGGAAGGGCGTCTTGTTCGTTATAGCAAGGTATTTGTATAATAAGCTTCATATATTTAATATACACTAAAAAGTTGAAATTTGGCAAAAAACAACACAAAAATTATATTTTATGAGACACTATAAACAGAAATTTACATATTTTATTGTCATCCTTGTTAGTGCCAAACATTTTTTAAGTTTGGCCTTTTGTTTTTTTTAAAACTCTATATTTAAAATAAGACTGTTTCTGTTTCCAACAAAAGCGCCTTTTGGCGGTTTGATATAATACAGGGTGTTTTTAATGCTCTGTTGAATTATGGAATCTATGGCTTTTGAACCGGAAGATTTTACAACTTCAATATTTTCAAGGCTGCCATCTCTATAAAATTTAATTTCAAATTTAACGCCCGAATTTACAACGGCTTCGTTTGAAAGCAACAAATCATTTTGAAGATTTAATTTAATGGTTTTTCCTGTTTGTTGCAAAAAGCGCTTTTGTTCTTCTTTGTTGATGTTTGAAGATACTTCCCAAGAAACTTTTGAAACCGTGGTGTAAACTTTGTTGGTTCTAACGGGTGGCAAATTAATGTCATAATTTGAGGGTGAATTGTTATATTCTTCAGTTTCAATATCTTCTATGGCAATTCCTTGAACTTCTTTTGAGGAGTCTTTTTTGGGTGACATAATTCCAAAAATTCCTGTTATTAAAACAATTAGGATAATAAAAATTGCAATAATTAAAATCAAGGGTTTTTTTAGTTGGGCGGGAAATTCTGCGCCGTGTTTTAAAAGGTCTTTGCCTGTGAATTTGATTTTTTCTTTATAAATTTCATCAAGTGCCGATTTAATGCCTGTGTTTTCTTCTTCTTTAAAAAGTTTTTTTGTAAAATTGGTGTTGTATGTGCGGGGCTGAACACAGGAGTCTTCTTTGTTAAGGGTATCAACAAGTTTTTTCTTGCAGCTTTCGCAAGATACAATATGAGAAATAAAGTGCTGTTCTTCTTCTTTTGTGAGTTTGTTTTTTACATAAGAGTCCAAAAGTTTTATGCACTCTAAATGGCTGCCTATGGAATGTGGGGGCGGAAGCTTTTGTTGAAGTTTTTCCACAAGAACATCAAGCCCCAAAAGTTCTCCTACATCGTATGAATAATAAAAATCGTTATTTTTGTGCACATTTAATGTAATTGGGTCAATTACCCCCAAAATTTCAGGTTCATGGGTTGTTGTGTTTAATTGCATAACAACATAAAATTCAGGCAGAATGTTACATGTTTTATGTAAAATTGGAACTTCAACCGAATTTGAATTTGTGGTTAAAATGTAGAGCCTGTGCGAATTTGAATAAACATCTATGATGTCAAAATCAAGATAGAGTTTTTTGCATTTAAAAAGACTTCTTTTTGTGGAAACAACAAAATTTTGCCCAAGCATAAAATTAATGAAAAATAATGCGCAAACAAAATCCGTATAAGCTTTTTGTCTTTTTATAGGGTCTTCTATTTTTGAAGATAGGAGCTCTGCTGTTTTTTGCTGTTCATTTGTGATACTCTGCATTTTTTGACCTTTTTGTTCCTATTGAATAGGATTACACAGTTTGCAAATTTTTTCAAAAAATTTACACATAAAACCCTTGAAATGGTTAATTTTTCTTAATAAACTCAAAAATTTATAAAAAAAGGGACATTTTAAAAAACATCCCTTTTTGGCTTAAAGTTTATAACATTGTTTTTCTTAGTTCTTCGCTTGATTTTGGGCTTAAATAGCAGGGGGCTATATCGAACACGGTTTTGGCGCCTGAGGTGCCTTCTTTATTTAATTTGTATGCCGCTCTTGCGTATGCGATTAAAACGGAAGATGTAAATTCGGGATTTGAATCAAGCTTCAAATTATATTGAATAATGTGATTGTTTTCTTTGTTTGTGCCTGTTTTGCCACATCTGAAAACAAAGCCGCCATGGGGAATGCCTGAATGGTTTTGTTTTAATTCTTCTTTTGAAATAAAATGCACGGTTGTGTCGTAGTCTGCAAAGTAATTTGGCATGGTTTTAATTTCTTTTTCAACCCTTGCTTTGTCTGCCCCTTCTTTTAACACAACATAGCATTCTCTTGTGTGTTTTTCACGAGTTGTAAGGGTTGGGTTTTCGCAATTTTTAACTGCATTGAGTGCGCTTTCAACAGGAACGGTATATTGTTTTGCATCTTCCACCCCTTCAATTCTTCTTATCGCATCGGAGTGCCCTTGGCTTACTCCCCTTCCCCAAAAGGTGTAGTCGTTTCCATCCGGCAAAATTGCGTTTGCATACATTCTGTTTAAAGAAAACAGCCCTGGATCCCAACCAACGGAAATAATGCCTATTTTTCCGCTTTTTTTAGCTTCTACATCTACATTATTAAAGTGTTCCGGAATTTTGGCGTGAGTGTCAAAACTGTCTACAACATTGAACATTTTTACAAATTCAGGAGTTTGAACAGGCAGGTCTGTTGCGCTTCCGCCACATAAAATAAGAACGTCCAATTTGTCTTTCCAATTTTTTATATTAGACACATTTTCCACTTTTGCGTCTGAATTAATTTTAAGTTCATCGGGGTTTCTTCTTGTAAAAACGGCTTTAAGCTCAATGTCATCATTTTGCTTTACGGCAGCTTCTACTCCACGTCCTAAGTTTCCATACCCCACGATTGCAAGTTTTATTTTTTGCATTTTACTCTCCTTTTTTTATGTTTAAAAATTTATTTGTCGAATTTAAAAATTTGTTTAAACCTTTTTCTTTATCTAAAGCGTCTTGAACGGTTTTGTCCATTGAATTGTCAATGTTTGTGATACTTTCAGGGTTTGTCATTGTTTTCATCGTTTTGGACATTTCGTTTGTGTCCATTTTTTGAACCATATTGTTAATTGTAATGCAAACTTCTCTTAAATCTTTGATAACGCTTACAAAATCGTTAATTCTAAGAGAGTCTTGGGCAACAATTCCGGTATTCTCAGCATTTGTATCGGGGGGCATTAATTCAACGGATTTTGAGCCGCCAAGCCCGTTAAATTCAACGTGTGCTTTGGTTCCTGACGGCAAAACCACTCCTTTTTTTGTTATTCTGATTTTGCATATAATATGGTCGTCTTTTCTTTTTAATTTTACGACATGTCCGACATTAATTCCCATAAACCTGACAGGAGAACCCTTTACAATTGAATCTATGTCTTTAAATTTTATTTCATAAAGATTTGGCTTTTCAATTTTGTGGTGAACAAAAAACGATATACCCCCGAATATAAGGATAAATAAAATTATTAAAACAGCTATTTCAATTTTTGTTTCTTTTTTCATTTGTTTTTATTAGAACCGTTTATTTGTTTTATATAAAGCTCATTTACAAGCACGCACACAAGGCTTGCAAATGCAGGGCCCAAAATTACCCCACCTACTCCTAAGAATTTTGACCCTATAAGAAGGGAAATTATAATTAAAAGCGGGTGGATGTTCATAAATTTTCCAAATAAATATGGGCGAAGGAGCTGATTTTGCGCAAGTTGAGCTAACAGCATAACCGCCAAAATCAAAACCATATAACCAAAGCCGCCGCCAAATGCAGATATAACTCCGATTGTGACTGCAATTGTCGCACCCACAACGGGGATAATGTCTAAAATGAAGGCAAGAAACCCAATAAGCCCGGAGTGCGGGTGGTGACAAATTAAAAGCCCCAAAAATGTTAAAATGCCAACTCCTGCCATGGACAAAATTTGCGCAAGAACATATCCACCAACTTTTTCCATTAAAATGTCAAGAATTTCTTCCGCTTTTTTCTTGAACTTTGGGGGGAAAAATGTTAAATAGGCACATTTTATGTAGCTTTCATCCATGCAAAGATAAAAAATCATAATTGTGACCATTAAAATTCCAACAACAGAGTTTGCAATTACTTTTCCTGCCGTAAGTCCTTGAGTTAAGATGTTTCCTGCAAAAGAACTTAAACCCTGCCCTAAAGAATTTAGGCTTGAGGGGTCAAAAGAATTTATATAAGGATATTTTAAGGCTTTTTCAGATAAAAAGATATTTAATTTATCAATGTATTCGGGCGCTAAATTAATTAAATATGCAGCTTTGTTTATTGTGAGAATTGTAAGCGGAACAAAAATAAGCAAAATGCCGACAATTGTGAGCAATAAAATTAAAGATACCGAAAGTGCACGGGGCATGTATTTTTGAAGTTTATTTACAACGGGAAGCAAAGACGCCGAGATAATGAACGCTATAAAAAACATTATGGCAACATCGGCTGTTTGCCCTATAAAAATTAGCATTAAGACTGCCATTATAATAAAAATTGCTGTCTTATAGTAATTTGAAAAATTTACACGTTCAAACATTTATAATTCCTTATAAATTTATATATTTATGTTACAATCATAAACAGATTTTAGCAAGGAGAAAGAAATTAATGCAACAGACAATAAACCAAAATATTAAGCCATATGGTACAAAAAGAAATTCAAAAGGAAACCTTGAAATTGCAGGGTGTGATGTGGTTGAACTTGCAGAAAAATACGGCACCCCCCTTTATGTTATGGATAAAGTTTCTTTATTAAAAATCGCAAACGAATACAAAGAAGCTTTTTCTTCATATAAAAAAGTAAACATGATGTTTGCAAGCAAAGCGCTTATGACAAGTGCGATTGCAAAAATTTTGCACGATGAGGGTTTTGGTTTTGATGTTGTATCGGGGGGTGAAATTCACACAATTTGTCATGCGGGTGTGGATATGCAATATGCAACATTTAACGGGAATAATAAAACTTATGATGAAATTGAAATGGCATTAAAATTAAATATAGGAAGGGTTTCCGTTGATAATTTTTATGAAATTAAACTTCTTGATAAAATTTGTCAGAAATTAAATAAAACCCAAAAAATTCTTTTAAGAATTACCCCCGGAATTGAATGTCACACCCATGAATACATTCAAACGGGACACCTTGATTCAAAGTTTGGTTTTGATTTAACCCAAACCGATGAGGCGGTCAGAACTATTTTAAATGAGTGCAAAAATCTTGAAATTACGGGGCTTCATGCGCACATTGGTTCTCAAATTTTTGAAACTCAGGTTTATTATGATGAAATTGGAGTTCTTGTAAAAGAAATTAAAAGAATAAATGACACATTCAATTTAAATCTTTTTGAAATGAATATAGGCGGTGGGCTTGGAATTACTTATACAGAAAGCGATTGCCCCCCTTCAGTTTATGAAATTGCGAATGTGATTTTAACTTCAATTAAAGAAAATTGTGAAAAATATAATTTGGAAGAACCTGTTTTGTATATTGAGCCGGGGCGCTCAATTGTGGGTACATCAGGCGTTACTTTGTATGAAGTTGGCTCATATAAAAATGTTCCACACTTTAACAAAAAATATATTGCCGTAAATGGCGGTATGGCAGATAACCCAAGACCTTCAATGTATGGCGCAAAATATGTGGCTGAAATTGCAAACAATAAAGAAGGCTTGCCAAGTGAAAAAGTTACTGTTGCGGGTAGATTTTGCGAATCGGGCGACATTTTAATTAAGGATATTGAACTTCAAAATCCAAAAACGGGAGATATTCTTTGTGTGTATAATACGGGCGCTTACGGGTATTCGATGTCAAGTAATTATAACAACGTATTAAAACCCGCCATGGTGCTTGTAAATAATTCACAATCTGATATTATTATAAAAAGACAGACATATGAACAGTTAACCCAAAATGATGTTTTAGTTTAGAAAACAAGAGGAAAAGTGGATTTTAATACTCTTTTACAGCAGTATATATTAAGCCCTGTCCATTCGTTTATGGTTGAAATGTTTGGTGTAAATTATGGCATTCATACCATTGTAAATGTGCTTGAGGTGCTTTTCCTTGTTGTGGTTTTGATTGTTTGTTATAAAAAATTTATTAAAGGCACTCATTCTGAAAGTCTTGTGCGTGGATTAATTGTTTTGCTTGTCGTGTGGGGCTTTTCAGAGCTTTTAATTAAGGTGAATATTCAGATAATCGGCACATTTTTAAAAATGCTTGTGACCTTTATTGCGGTCAGTCTTATTGTTATTTTCCAACCTGAAATGCGCCGCTTTTTAGGGTATATCGGGCAAAACGGGTTTTTGGTAAATATTTTTTTTAATAAAGATGATGAAAACAAAGACAGAGATGAAGTAAATGTCGTAAAAGAGCTTATTGAGGCAATAAAATATTTATCCAAAACAAAAACAGGCGCTCTTATTGTTTTAAAGGGAACGGAAGAAAGTTTAAATCATAACGATGTTGGGGTGAAATTAAACGCAATTTTGTCTCAAGAACTGTTGCTTACTATTTTTCATCCAAATACACCCCTTCATGACGGCGCTGTCATTTTAAATAAAGATAAAATTTTATCTGCAGGTGCGCTTTTGCCTTTGACCGAAGACCCTAAATTAAGCTGGAGATACGGCACACGCCACAGGGCAGCGATTGGGATTACGGAAATTTCAGATTGTGCCTGCATTGTGGTTTCTGAAGAAACGGGGGATGTTTCAATTGCATCTTCGGGAAGTTTGAAAAAATATGAAGATTTAGGCAACCTAAAGGCAGACTTGGAGCGCATTTTGGGGTATGCCAAAAATGAAGAAGAAAAGAAACAGTATATTTTCAAATTTGAAAATATTCTTCCTTCAAAATATAAGTAAAGTGTTTTGTTTAACCTTCTCTTTTTTTGTGGTATTTTTTTCTTATGTTCACAGGTTTGATTGAAAATGTTGGCAAAATTGTTGAAGTCACACCCGTCTATTGGGGCTTAATTTTTTCACTTGAGTGTGATTTAAATTTATGCGATATAAAAATCGGAGATTCTGTTGCAATAAACGGGGCATGCCAGACGGTTATTAAAAAAACAGGAAAAATTTTATCGTTTGAGGCAATGTCAAAAACAATTGAGAAAACAAATTTTGCCTATTTTAAAAAAGGTGATTTTGTAAACTTAGAAAGAGCAATGTGTTTGAATTCACGTTTGGACGGACACCTTGTATCAGGTCATATTGATTGTGTTGCAAGGCTTTTGAACATAAGACAAGAGGGAATTGCAAAAATTTTTCATTTTGAATGTGACACAAATTTAATTGTGGAACAGGGTTCAATTTCAGTTAACGGGGTCAGCCTTACTGTCAGCGCCTTGTATGAAAATTCGTTTGAGGTGTCGGTTTTGCCTTATACATTTGACAATACAAATCTTAAATTTTTAAAACAAAATGATTTGGTTAATATAGAATATGATATGGTGGGAAAATACGTTAAAAAATTTACCACGGTTGAAAAAAAATCAAAAATCACAAAAGAATTTCTTATAGAAAACGGTTTTTAAGAAAGGAAATTTATGTTTAATACCATAGGTGAAGCTATTGAAGAATTTAAAAAGGGAAATCCCGTTATTGTGGCGGATGATGAAGACAGGGAAAATGAAGGAGATTTAATTCTGCCTGCACAATTTATCAGCCCGAAGTGGATTAATTTTATGGCAACAAATTGTAAGGGGCTTATTTGTCTTGCACTTACAAAAGATATGGCGGAAAAAATTAATATTTCACCTATGGTAGAGCACAATACAGACATTAAGGGCACAAATTTTACTCAAAGTGTGGACGCTGACCCAAAATACGGTGTCACAACAGGGATTTCAGCTTTTGACCGTGCCAAAACAATAGAAGTTATTATATCTGAAAGTGCAAAACCTGAAGACCTAAGGCGCCCAGGGCATATTTTTCCTTTAATTGCAAATGAAGGCGGTGTTCTAAAACGTGCAGGGCACACGGAAACTGCGGTGGACTTGTCACGTCTTGCAGGGCTAAAGTCGGCGGGTGTTATTTGTGAAATTATGAAAGAAAATGGAGAAATGGCAAGAAGGGACGACCTTTTTGAATTTGCAAAAAAATATAATATAAAATTAATTACAGTGGCAGATTTAATTGAATACCGCCTCGGGTTTGAGCGTCATATAAAAAGAATGGTGCAAACTCCCCTGCCTACTGAATTTGGCGATTTTGAAATTGTGGGATATTTGGATGAATTAACGGGGGTAGAGCATGTGGCGCTTGTAAAAGATGATGCATCAGATAAGACCCCGCTTGTCAGAATGCATTCAGAGTGCCTTACGGGAGATATTTTCCACAGTTTAAAATGTGATTGCAATCAACAGTTAATTGAATCTCTTAAAATGATTTCAAATTATGGAAAAGGCGCACTTGTATATATAAGAGATCATGAAGGAAGGGGTATCGGGCTTATTAACAAATTGAAAGCTTATAAATTGCAGGATATGGGGCAAGACACCATTGATGCAAATATTTCACTTGGTTTTAAATCAGATTTAAGAAACTACGGCACAGGGGCGCAAATTCTTGTAGATTTAGGGTATAAGGAATTTAATTTAATTACAAACAACCCTAAAAAAATTGTATCTTTAAGGGGGTACGGGCTTAAAATTAAGGAAAGAGTCGGAATAAGCCCAAAAATTAATAAGTTTAATGAAAGATACATAAAAACAAAAATTGAAAGAATGGAACATATGTATATAGATGTTAACAAAGAAACACCCGTATGCTAAAACAAAATATCTTTATGGTATAATTGTCCTAAATCGGGGGTAATGTATATTTTATGTATAATACAGAAGTTTTATCGGAAAAATATTTCAAAATTTTTATGGGTGCATACAACGATTTCCGAGTTAATTGCAGAGAAAATTATCGTTTTGAACTCGACCCGCTTAATTATGATGATTTTTTGGAATTTTTTAATAAAGGTATAATCAAATGTATTATTTTATTGGAAGGTGCCATTCCAACAGCTTTTTTAGCGTATTCAGAAGCTCAAAAAGATGCGATAGAAT
The DNA here is from genome assembly GCA_964467625.1 of uncultured Gammaproteobacteria bacterium. Classification (GTDB taxonomy): domain Bacteria; phylum Cyanobacteriota; class Vampirovibrionia; order Gastranaerophilales; family Gastranaerophilaceae; genus Galligastranaerophilus_A. Next base: position 372,305 of record CAYXRM010000001.1, read on the forward strand.
TATATGTTATCCACTGTTTGGGAAATGAAAATATTTTGGAAAAGAAAAAGCTTTTGCTTGAAAAATTTTTAAAAGAAACTGAGCTAAAGCGTGAAACTTCCCTTGTAAGTTATCCTATGCTTGGTTTTCAGGATGATTTCAAAGAAGAAATTAAAAACTATGGCTTTGAATTTGTAAATCTTGCGGTGTTGGATTTTCCAATTACAAATAAAAAAGAAACAAGAAATTTGGAAAAAATAAGATTTACAGACCTTCCAATCGGGTATAAAATTGTTCAATACCGTGACATTTTCAAGGAAGAACTTGCAGGTTGCATATTTGAAAGTTTTAAAAATACAACCGATATAAACTTTGACCCAAGATTTGCCACTTTAGAGGGCGCTTTGGATATTACAAAAAAAATTACGGAAGAAATATACGGAAAATTTTTGTCTTCTGCTTCAAGGGTTTTGCTTTTTGAAAATGAAGTTGTGGGATTTTGTTTTGCAAACATCACAGGGGTTCATATTGCAAATATTCCGCTTGTGGGAATTATTCCGGAGCACAGAGGGCTTGGGCTTTCTGAAGTTATGCTAAAACAGGCGGTTGAAGAAATTATAAAAATGAATAAGCAGGGGATAATTAACGTAGATGAACTTAACGTGAGCACGGATTATGACAATACCCCCGCCGTTAAAATGTATAAACAAATGGGCTTTAACATTACATATACTTACCCTCAAGCCTTTTTGCCCAAGAATAAATTAGCTTTATAAGGAAAGATAAATGAAAGTTTTAATCACAGACAAAATTAATGAAGCGGCAGTTAAGATTGTTCAAGAGGTTGCCGAAGTTGATAATTTACCCACAATGGATGAAGATGAGCTTGTTAAAATTATAGGCGAATACGATGCGCTTTTGGTTAGGTCACAAACCAAAGTAACCGCAAAGGTGATTGAAGCGGCAAGCAAGATGAAAATTATAGGCAGAGCAGGTGTTGGTGTTGACAATATTGACCTTGGTGCTGCAACAAAAAAAGGCATTATTGTTGTTAATTCTCCTGACGGAAATACAAATGCGGCAGCAGAACACACAATTGCAATGTTAATGGCGATGAGCCGCAATATTCCTGTAGCTGATTGTTCGGTTAAAAATGGACTTTGGGAAAGGTCAAAATTTACAGGGGTTGAAGTTTTTGGCAAAACCTTAGGGATTATAGGTTTTGGTAAAATAGGTCAACATGTTGCCCAAATTGCCCTTGCAATGGGAATGAAAATTGTTGTAAATGACCCTTATACTACAAAAGAGTATGTTGAAAAATTTGGTGGCAAATATGTAGAACACCTCGATGATTTTTGGGGGCTTCCTGATTTTATTACCATTCATACTCCAAAAACAAAAGAAACAACTTCTTTGATTAACAAAAACACAATAAACAGAATGAAAAAGGGAGTTAGAATTATAAATTGCGCACGTGGTGGAATTATTGATGAAGGCGCATTATATGAAGCAATTGAAGAAGGGCATGTTAAAAGCGCCGCTATCGATGTTTATGAAGATGAAAAAAATGTTCAAAATTCACCTTTGTTGAAATTGGGGAATAAAATTGTCTTAACTCCTCATTTAGGCGCAAGCACAAGCGAAGCGCAAATTAACGTGGCACTTGATGTTGCAGGTCAGGTGAGAGATGTTTTGTCAGGAAAAGACGCAACAAGTGCGGTAAACATTCCTTCTTTAAAACCAAATAAACTTGAACCCGTGAAAGAGTATATGCCACTTGCAGAATCAATTGCAAAAATCGCATCTCAAATAAATGCCGGCAACTTAAGGGGAATTAAAATTGTGGTAAAGGGAAACCTTGCAAACCTTGATGTTTCGCCCTTGGAAGTTGCAGTTTTAAAAGGTGTGTTATCTGCAAATTTGGTTGGGGTTAATTATGTAAATGCTCCCCTAATTGCTCAACAAAGAGGAATTGATGTCACCGTTCAAAAATCAACCCAAACAACTGATTATATCGGTTCAATTACGGTGAAGTTGACCACAGATAAAGAAGAAGTTGAGGTTGCAGGCGCCCTGATTGCACCTATGGTTGAGCGAATTGTTAAATTGAATGAATACATTACATCAATTGAACCCGATAAATTTATGCTTCTTGTTCCTCATACAAACAAACCCAACATGATAGCTCAGGTGGCTTCTGTTTTGGGACAAGACGGGGTTAACATTTCAAAAATGCAGGTTGCGCAAAAGCAAGATAAAAATGATGACATCAGCCTTATGATAATAAATACGGACGATGTTGTTGAAGCTCAAACGACCGATGAAATTTCCAAGATTGACGGTGTTGTGTCATCAAAATTCATTAAGCTTTAATTTTTATATTAATAATTTTGCCCTCTTGATTTATAGGGGGCAATTTTATTTGTTTTTAAATCTGTGCTCAAATTCAAAGACGGCATCTGCCGCTTCTTCTTTTGTATATTTATAGTTTGAAAGGCTTATCATAATCCTTCCTTCGGATTCTTTCATCAGTTTTTCTTTAATTTTATACGGGTAAGTTTCGTTTCCTGCCAATCCGCCTTCGTGGATTTCTTTTATTATGTCGTCTGTGTAAGCTTGCATAAAAGAGGGAATTTTAGGGTGTCTTTTTATGTATTCGACAAGGCGCATATTTTCTCTGTATCTGTTTCCTGCAGCCGTTGTTAATAAAAAGTTTCCAATTGTATTAATTCCCCCCAAAGAAGCGGGGGTTATGTGCTCAATAGAGCCTGTGGATGCAATAAAAATTCTTCTTACAATTTCTGTTTGTTCCCGCTTTGAATATTTGACAACAAAAGCATTAATGCTGCTTTCCGATGTGGGCAGAAAAAGCGCTTTATTTTTTATATCGTTAAAAATTTCTTTTTCGTTTTGATTTGGAATAATTTCTTCCAATGAATCCAGAAAAGTTCTTCTTTTGAAGGTGTCTCTTTTTGAATCGGAAATAATAATTTGTCTGCATTTTGTGGTTTTCGCTCTTAATTTTAGAGCAGTTTGGGCAGACAATTTTCTTGCAAGATAGTCAACTTCATCTAAAACTTCAAATTCTTCAAGTTTTAATTTTGTAAGACAATTCCCTTGAAGCATTTTTAAACAGTTTTGAAGGCTGTCTTTGGGGTTTAAGATTGCAAATTCTTTAAAAATTGCATATAAAGATTTTTCAACAGGCAAAAAATGTTCCGTATAATTTTCCAAAAGTAAAACAAAATCTTGTGCGGCTTCGCACTTTAAAAGCCCTTTTTCAAATGTTCTTGTCGCACTTGCGGGTATAATTTTAATTCCTCTGTAGGGACAGGTTATGTTTTTTAATTTTCTTAAAGGCTTTCCTTGAGAAGTTTTTCCTTCATAAGGGATGTCATAATAATATTTAAGGTAAGTGTCTGAAGTTACCCTTTTTGGCTTTGAATTAAGCGGCATAAAATACTCCCTTTTGTTACAATATATCAAATTGGGTGAGTGGGAGCAAGAAGTTAAGAATTTATTTTTTGAATTTCATTTTCAATTTTGGAAGAAAAATCGTCATAAAGAGTTTTTAGCGCATAAAAGAAACTATCATCCGCCCTTACGGATTTTAAATCTGCCCTGCATAGCATTTTGCTTAATTCAAAATTGTTTTCATCTTTTAAACTTAAGGCGGTGTTGTAAATTGCTTCGTTTCTGTTAATTTCGTTTTCTTTAAAAGAAGTGCTTTGTTGTCCCGCTTTGTTTATAATTTCAAGCCAGTGGTGTGTTTTAATTAAGGTGTAAGCTTTTTTCTTTGCTTTTTCATCTAAACCAAGTCCCTCAAGTGCCCTATATGTGCATATGGCAGAATTTTCAGGATGGTGGGGGTCTTTTTTGCCTTCTTCTTTGGACACATCGTGCATTAAGCCCACAATAAGCATAATTTGTTTATCTTTGGGGGTCAATTTTTCAAATTCTTTGTCGTTTACAATGTTTTGCGCCACCTTTAAACAGTGTTTATCAAGTGTAAAAAAGTGCTCTGTCCCATGTTGATATTTTCCTATTGTGTTTTTAAATTCAAAAAGCCCTTCTGCTGCATTGTTTAGGTCTTGTTCAAATTCCACATATCCTTTTGTTTTAATTTTACCGTTTTTATCGAGTTTGATGTCGCATGTGTTTATGTTTATTGTCTTAATGCTGTTTTGTAGGTTTTGTATTCCAAAAAGACACTTTTCTTTTTCTTTGTTGGTTAGAGTTTTTGTTGGATTTTCGGTTTTAATTTTTTCTCCAAAAGAAACACTATCTTCCCCATATGAGGGAATTAGCGCTTTTTGCATGGTTAGATTTATTGAATTGTGGTTTATGGAATTTAATTTTAATTTCATATGTTTATAAAACTTCTAAATTATATTTTTATACTAAATTTTTAAAAAATAAAACCAAAACGCAATTGCCATGCAAGAACAAAGTAAGATATAAGAAGATGTAACGGTTATAATATAAGGAACACTTTTGTTTTGGATGTTTATATATTTATTTGAAAATAAAAAGAGCATCAAAGGTATAAGCGGGGTTAGGTATCTTCCTTGCACTCCCCTTATATATGGGTAATTTTGATATAAAATAAAAACTGCGGTTATTGTAATTAAAAAAATGACGGTAATACAGGTTGCCATTATAAATTTATTTTTAAAATTAAAAGGCTCTTTTGGCGATTTGTAAAATAGTGCAAGAAAAAGTATTGCCCAATAAGAAAAAGTTTTTACAATTGGAAGGCTGAAAAATTCTGTTCCAAAAGAGGAAATTAAAAGACTTGCCATATTGAAAAAAGATATTCTAACTGTATAAATAACTGCGCTTAAATACCCAAGCGGGTGGGTTAATACATATTGAATGTAAATTTTGTTGTTTGGTTTTTGATAAAGTCCACTTATTTCTACATCTTGAAAAGCATATGAAATGTAGGCTAAGAAAAGAAGTACAATAAATGAGCAGATTGCAGAAATTATAACAAAATTAAGCCAATAATTTTTTCTTGATTTAAACTTTGACTTTGGAATAATAAAATAAAGTAAAATAAAGGGCAGATAAGCAAATTTACACAGCCCTAAAATTGCAATTAAAAAGAAAAAGGTTAAAAGCTGTTTTTTTGTAATGGTTTGAACATTTAAATCAAAGCCAAGATAAATGGTATATGCAATTGTTAAATAACAAAGTCCAAGCACAAGAGCATCTGTATTTACGGACGTTGCAATGTATAAATTTGTAGGTAAAAGCCCCAAAAGAAAAAACACCCACTTGTAAGAAGGGGTAATTTTTATGGTGTTATATAAAAGAGCAAGATAAACAACAAGCGAACAAAACCTTAAAATGTACACTATAGCAAGTGGACAGACGTTAAAAAATTTTAAAAAGAATAAGACAACAAATGAAGGAAAATATGAAATTGGACTGTATGAGCTTGGCACGAATTTAAAAAATTGCGTTTTGTTTTTTTCAAGCTTAATTTTAAATCCTTCTTTTATATAATTTTTTGCTTCATCAAAAGAGGTGAAGCCTTGTTTTGTTTCATATTTTTGTTGAAGTTCAATTAAACTTAAAGGAAGAATTTGCCCCGCCCAGTTATTTTCCTTTTTAAAATTAAAAGAGCCTGTTGTATATCCCCACATTTTGTATAAATGCGCGTTTTCATCAGGTGCGGTTAATGGTGGGCTTATAAAAATTAAAAATAAGCCCCAGAATAAGCATATTATTGCAAACAGTATCTCAATTTTAAATGCATTTTTTACCATTATAATTAATCTACCATGCCTGCATTATTTTTCAACATTGTAAAAAATGTGTTATACTTAACCAAAAGCGGGGTTAGAAATGAAAAAAATTAGTCTGGTTTCAAGTTGTTATAATGAACAGGATAATATTGATGTTTTATATGAAAAAATAAAAAAGATATTTGACCTGTATGCAGATAAATATGAGTTTGAATATATTTTAATTGATAATGCAAGTGTTGATAATACGGCGCAAAAACTAAGAGAGCTTGCACAAAAGGACAAAAGAATAAAAGTTATTTTAAATGCAAGGAACTTTGGGCAGGTGCGCTCTCCCCACTGGGGGCTTATGCAGGCGTATGGGGACTGTGCCATTCTTCTTGCTTCAGACCTTCAAGACCCGCCTGAATTGATTGAAGAATTTATTAAAAGATGGGAAGAAGGGTACAAAATTGTGCTTGGCAGAAAAACTTCAAGCGAAGAAAATAAAATAATGTATTTTTTAAGAAAAATGTATTATTCAACTCTTTCTTATATTGCAGATGATGAAACAAAGCTTGTGCAAAATTGTACGGGTTTTGGGCTGTATGATAGAAAAGTGCTTGATATAATGAGGTCTTTGGATGACCCTTACCCTTATTTAAGGGGGTTAATTTGTGAGATTGGGTTTGAAAAGTTTTTAGTTGATTTTAAACAGCCAAAAAGGAAAAGAGGAAAAACAAAAAATAATTTTTATACGCTCTATGATATTGCAATGTCAGGGCTTGTTAAGCATTCAAAATTTCCCTTAAGGCTGATGACGTTTGTTGGGTTTATAATGTCTTTTGTTTGTTTGGCAGTATCGATTTTTTATCTTATATGGAAGCTTTTATATTGGGAAAAATTTGAATTTGGACTTGCGCCAGTTATAATAAGCGTTTTGTTTTTGGGCTCAATTCAGTTATTTTGTATGGGAATTTTGGGTGAATATATAGGCGCAATTTATACAAGGGTAAATAAAAAGCCCCTTGTTATTGAAAAAGAGAGAATTAATTTTTAATTAAATTATTCGCCAATTTGAAGTGCCCTTGAGGACATTGTTTTTGCAATTGTCATTATGCCAAGGCTTGCTTCATATGCTCTTTGTGCAAGAATTGCATCTGCCATATCAACCATAGGGTTGACGTTGGACATTCTGACATAGCCGTTTTCGTCCGCATCGGGGTGCCCCGGTCTGTATATTTTTTCGCCTTGGGTTGGGTCTTCTACGGTTCCTGAAAATTTTACACCGCCTGAAATAAAAGGAATTGTTCCCACCCCAAAAACGTCTTCTTTCATTGTGTTTAAAAGTCCGCTAAATGAAATATCTTCCGTTGCGTTTAAAACGGGAATTTTTCTGACATAATTTGGCGTGTCGATGTTTGCAATGTTTTTTGCGGCAATTTGAATTCTTTTTGAATGAACCCCAAGCCCTTGTCTGCCAACTTCAAATGTATTAAGTAATCCCATTTATTTTACCTTTCTTAATTTCCAACATTTATTGCGGTTTTCATTTCCGTCACAACCGATGAAAGCTGCTTTGCCGCAACACTGTATATCATTGAGTTTTTTTGTGCAATTGCAAGTTCATCTTCAATGGATAGAGTTTTCTCTCTTGCTTCAATTACTCCGGACGGGCCTAATTTTTGGCTTAACCTTGTTTCAAGAGAGCTGTTCATTGTGTTTAAATATTGCGAAAATTCCACATCTTTTCTGACATAATTCGGTGTGTCCATGTTTGCAACATTACCCGCAATGGCTTCTTGTCTGCTTGCAATTAAATCAAGCATAAGTTGCGCTTTTTGTATAGGATTGTTTGGTAAGTAGCTCATTTATTATTGCCTCAAGTTTATTGCTTTTTCGTACATATCATCAACTGCCCCCATTAATTTTGTAGAAGCAAGTAAGGATGCGTTTAACCTCATTATTTGGTTAATTGTGTCGAATATATCGACATTTGACCTTTCTAGAGAATATTGTGAAATTTTTGTATGGTCGCATACAATTTCTTCTTCGCCTGATACTTCAGTTTTCATATATTTGTTGTCCCCGACTTCTTTTAGTCCTTCAGGGTTTTGAAAAACTACAACGGGGATTGTGCCCTTGTATTCGGGCTCTCCTGATAATTCTTTGTATGTGTATACGTCCCCGTTTTTATCAATTCTTGTTTTAACGGTATCTGCGCCAATTTGAATGCCCCCGCCTACAACATCGCCAGATTGTGTCATTAAAATGCCGTCTTTTCCAAGGCAAAAGGCGCCGTCCCTTGTGTAATAAATTTCACCGGAAGGCGAAGTGACGGGAATAAACCCTGCGCCGTTTAGGGCAACATCTAAATCTCTTTTTGTTACCTGAATGGAGCCTTGTGCATGGTCGGTTCTTACAACTCCTTTTGTGTAGCCGTTTTCGCTTAAAATTTCTTCAAAACGATTTGCTTTATATGCGTTTGTAGACCAGTTTGAAACGCTCTCTGAGTAATAGCCCATTTTTTCAAATTGAGTAAGGGCGTTTATTGTGTTTTTTCTTATTATACCTTGTAAGTTATATCCGCTTGGCATTTATTATGCTCCTCCCAACTGTTGTATTGCACTTGTAAGAGCCTCATTTTGAATTAAAAACAATTGCCTGTTGGCATCAAAGTTTTTTCTGTAGGGGAGCATTTCTAAAAATTCTTGCGCCAAGTTGACGTTTGAAAATTCAAGGCACCCCTGTTTAATGTCGGGCTCTAAAACTGCCCTTCCGTCTTTGGTTACAACTCCTATGGTGTTGACATATTCAAGTTTTCTTGTATCTTCGTTATAGACAAAAAGTTTTCCGTCTTTATCGATTTTTACTTCTTTTGCTTCTTTTGGAAGAAACGGAAGAACAATGGCGCTTCCCCCTTGGGTTAAAACTTTTTGGTCTTCAAGCCCCAAAAGTTCACCATTTTCATTTATTTTAAAGCGCCCGTCTTTTGTAAGTTCAATAGAGCCGTCTTTGTTTAATAATTGAAAATATCCTTTGCTGTTTATTGCTAAATCAAGCGGGTGCATTGTTTCCACTATTCTGCCCACAGAATCATCCACCGCTTCAGATAACGCGTGAACTCCGATTATATCTGCAAAAGAAGAAACCACGGCATCTTTTCTTTGGAAGCCAACCTTATCAAACCCCTGCACGTTTGCGTTTCCAATTCCCATTAATTCCATTTGAAGGTGCATTGCGCCTATGGAATCATGCAGACCTCTTTGTGAATTTGAAACTGTTCCTTGAAGAAGCATTTTTTATCCCTTCATTTAAAGACATTTTTATATAATTCGACACGGACTATTTATTTATTTTCTTTAGCAAATAAAAAGTTTTTCATACAAACAGAGGAGAAAATTAATTTTCTTTTTCTTTATTAATGATTAAATTTTTAGAGTCAACATCAATAATAATTTTTATTAATAAATATGCCTGATGGATTAATTTTGGGGAAACAAAATTTGAAGCGGAAATTTTAACATCTTGAAAACCCCCTTCTTTAGCGGCGGATTTTTGCGTTTGGACGGAGATATTTGTTTTAGAATTTGTTTTTTCTTTTTTTAATAATCCTAAAACCTCAGCTTCAGGGAAGTTTTCGCCCGCCATAATTGAAATATAAATTTCATCGTCCCCTTCAAGGGTTATTAATACATTTCCAAAATTTACGGTTTGAATCATAACAGTTAAGGTTTCAGAAGAACTTTCGCCATCTTGTCCCTTCTTTTTTATTCCAAGTTCAAAATCAAGGTTTAATTCATTCCTGACAGACAAGGGAAGCCAAGGGAGATAGAGCATTAAAATATTTTTAACTGTTTGGGCGGGGTCCATTGAAGCTTTTGCGGAAGATAACATTCCCATAAGTTCTTTTAGTTGAGATACGTTGTTGGAGCCCATTTTGGATACTGTCATAATTGTTGACATAAGCTTTTGGGTTGCTTCTTTAGAATTTTTAAGAAGTATTTCTTCCAACACATTTAAATTGATTTTTCCGTTTGATAAAAGTTTTTTAAGTTCATCAAGATTTTCAGAATTTAAACTCCCGTTTTGAATTGATTTTATAAAATCTTCAAACCCTCTTGGTAAATTCAGTAAATCTTTGATATAGTTTGCTCTTTGTTCTATTTCAACCGTGGAAATAATTGTTTGATTTGCGCTTGATAGCGGATACGCTAGAGTTTGCGCCGTATTTTGAAGTGTGTAATTTAGAGGGGAAAAAGAATTTGTGTTTTGCCCTTGAAGAGATTTTTGCGCCCCTTGGTTTATAACATGGTTTTGAGCAGAGTTATTTTGCATATCATAAAGTGCATTTATATAACTCATTGTATTAATTATGAAATTTACCGTGTTAAAGCTCATGATTTAATATAATAATGCTTATAAACTTTATTGCAACAAAAAAATAAATATTATAAAATAAGTTTTATGTTAGAGAGTTTTTTAAGCAATTATTTGACCCCGTGGGCAATTGATGCTGTTATTGACAGTGTTAAAACCCTGCCTTTTTTGTTTTTAGTGTTTTTGTTTATTGAACTTTTTGAACATTATTTTGCAGGTAAAGTGCGAAATTTCTTGAAGATATCTAAAAAACAAGGCCCCATATTGGGCTCCATTGCGGCATCCATTCCCCAGTGCGGGTTTAGTGTGGTTGCAAGTGCTCTTTATGTGGAAAAATATATAACAAGAGGAACAATAATTGCCGTATACCTTGCTACAAGCGATGAAGCCATTCCTGTTCTTTTGATGTATCCAAAGTTTTTGCCTTATGTTTTGCCTTTAATTGTAATAAAACTTTTAATTGCAATTCCTGTTGGTTATTTAATTGATTATTTTTTCAAAAACAATGAACCTGATTGCGGGGAAGAAAAACAAACAGAAGACAGCCATATAGAAGGATGTTGCAGGCATGATATTACGGTTCATAAAAAATATGATTTTTTAATTCACCCAATTAAGCACACTTTTGGGGTTTTTGTTTTTATTCTTTTAATTACTTTAATTTTAAATTTTCTGCTTGAAAAATTTGATATAACAACTCTAAGTGTCTTCAAGACGCATTTTGCATTCTTAGCCCCGCTTGTTGGGGCAATTGTCGGGCTGATACCAAATTGCGCTATATCGGTTGGGCTTGTTTTGATGTTTGTAAAAAAGACAATAACCTTTGGCACAATGATGTCGGGGCTGATTTCAGGGGCCGGAATTGGGCTTTTGTTGCTTTTAAAAAATAATAAAAATAAAAAAGATACAATTTTTATTCTTTTCGCTCTTGTTGCAATCGGGTATGTTTCAGGGCTTATTATTCAATGTTTTGAATGATTTTGAAGCATTTTTAGGGAAATTGGGTAAAAAATATTAATTTATTGTACAATATAATTTATGGAGATTGTGAAAAAAATTATCAGAATTATAGAAAGAATTCTTGCGCTTTTGGCACTTTTTGTGATTGCTGCTTTCGTATTTTTGTGGATTTTTGTATGGGATGATGTAGATTTTTGTAGCGATTCTCAAATTTGCGCAGAAGGTTTGTCTTTAAATGTAGATGGGCAAAAGATAATAATAAACGAACAAACCTGCAAAGAAAATGGCGGAGTTTGGCTTTATGACAGAAAAGCTTGCAGCTTTAGAGATTAAAAACATCAAATATTAGTTTTATATTAATACAAATTTAAGCCAAAACCTTTTTAATAAGCACATTTTAGCCCTTTTTAAAATGCCCAAAATTACATCTGTTATGATGAAAATATACAATAAAAGTTAATAAGAAAGGATAGAATTGCTCATACAAAAATTTTAAGGTAAGATATCGCTTATGAAAAATATTGGTGTGAAAGTTTTAATCGGGCTGTGTACAATTTTCTTTATTGTTGTCCTTATAGAAGTTTTTATTATTGAAAACAAAAATAAAGAACTTAAAAATTCCTTAACTATCATATCTTCTGATATTGAACGCATTGAAGCGCTTAAACAGAAAGAAAAAGAGCTTATCTTATATACAAAAATGTTAAATTCAGAGATAGAAGAATATCAAAAGCCTGAAGAAAAAGCTTCACAAACCATACACCCTATAGAAAAAGAAGTGCAAAATTGCATGAAAAAAATGAACTATACTACGGCAGGAATGATAAATTGTGTGTATAAGTCTGAAGAAAAATGGGAAAAAGAAGTGCAAAAATATTTGTCTGAACTTAAAAAAAATCTTACGGAAGAAGAATACACGCTGCTTTTAGCTAGTCAAAAAGATTGGGAAGAATATAGAAAATCTCAAATTAAAATGATTAAAAAAATATATTCAAATGCCAAAGGTACAATATATCAAAATTACGCAAGTGCTGATATTGTGGCTATAGTTGAAAATAGGGCAAAATATTTATCTTGGCTTTTGGATATTTCAAAAGATAGAAAATAGGGTTAAGTTATAAGGAAGATATTTTACTTTTTATTGATTGTGGTGCACAAAATAGAAAGGTAAAAAATGAAATATGATGAAAAGTTTAATTTAACCACCTTTAAATTGCCAGAAATTACATCTGTTATGATGAAAATATGGAAAGTTTATCAGAAAAAACCAGCAGCAGCCCCTATAATAAAAACAATAGGAATAAAAAATATAATGTAGAAAAAAATTGAATATCCTACAGTTATAAATTTTGGAACCATAAACTTTGGTGCCGGTTTTTGCTTATCCCACTTTTTTGGAAAAAACCTTTTTCCTATAAATTCAATTATCAAACGCAATAAAAATTCTGCCAATAATGTATAACACAAAAGAAGTACAACAAACAAATTAACAACAGATAAAGTCATAATCAATTCTTCTGCAGGGGAATATTCAAAATGCGGTTCTCCCCAATCAAAAGTTTCTATAGGTGGGGGATAAGATGTATTAAAATGAATACATTCACAAATTAAAAATGCACAAAAGAAAATTACAATTAAATTCGCACTAATATATTTTCTAAAATCAAGAAATCTAAGACTTTTAATTAATTCAATAATTTTCATTCAACAAAGTATATCATAAGGAAGGGTAAATTAGAATAATGCTAAATCAAATTAAAAATTTTAGTGAAATGGCAACATCAAAAGATAAACAAAAAGAGTTTAACGACAGAATGAATAGAATAACGTCAAAATATCAAAGAATATATCAATTCGAAGTTAGTAAAGATAAACCGGGGCATTCTACTTGGAATAATGAGGCAGATGCATTTAAGCACACATTTGGTAGTGCGCTTATGGCATTTGAACTAGGAAATTTTGGAAGTATTGCAGGTGGTATCATTCACGAATTTCAAACACAAAACAACCCTAAAGATGAATGGAACATGGATTCTTGGAATAATTATCAAGGAAGAAAAATAGCAGAAGAAATTAAAAAAGAATACGGAGAAAAAAATTTTAGAAGCTTCTCACAAACAAAGCAGGAAGACATAATTGCTAAAAAAGTAATGGATAAAATGAAAAATGGGAGTTTAATTACACATCCTAATGACAAAAGAGAATATGATAATTGGTTTGAAAAAAAAGTATACGATAATAAAAAACAACAAGATGAAAAAGAAACAAAAGAGGCAAAAAAGATAAAACGTATATTTACAGGCTTTGCAGCAAATATAGAGAATGAAAAAAATGTATTTGCAAATAATACTCATTCTGCAAGTACAAATATTGTCGATATTCATGAAGATTATTACAAAACAAAATACAAAAGCTCTGCTTATGTGCGCAACAACTTTGCTGGTGTAGAGATGAATGGTAAAAAATGGGAAGATTGGGCAGATAAAGAAAGAAACGATTTTATAGAAGGTTTTGATACGGGGCAATTTACCAACGAAGGGATCAAACATGCTAAACTCCAAGAAAAAATGTGGACTAAAAATTTTAATATAGGTAACCCCGATACGGACAAGGGGCACTGGATAACACTCCCCAATGGAAAACATATATTTATTAAAGACTAATTATCAAAACGATAAAGGTCTGAGCAAAAATATCAAATAAGCAAAAAAGCATATATAAAAAGCGGTTGAATAAGTTACAACAACAAATTTTGGAACCATAAACTTTGGTGCCGGTTTTTGCTTATCCCACTTTTTTGGAAAAAACCTTTTTCCTATAAATTCAATTATCAAACGCAATAAAAATTCTGCCAATAATGTATAACACAAAAGAAGTACAACAAACAAATTAACAACAGATAAAGTCATAATCAATTCTTCTGCAGGGGAATATTCAAAATGCGGTTCTCCCCAATCAAAAGTTTCTATAGGTGGGGGATAAGATGTATTAAAATGAATACATTCACAAATTAAAAATGCACAAAAGAAAATTACAATTAAATTCGCACTAATATATTTTCTAAAATCAAGAAATCTAAGACTTTTAATTAATTCAATAATTTTCATTCAACAGAGTATATCATAAGGAAAGGTAAATTAAAATAATGCTAAATTTTTGCGAAAAAATTAGTCAAGAAAAATGATTTTATTTAAAAAATTATGTCTTGAAAAATAATCATAAGTGATTGCATAAAATGTTTTATCTATTTTATTATGTTTTTTGGTATCCATTTTTCTTTAATGCGGTTCAATTTGCCTGTTTGCTGCATATCTTCTATAGTAAAATTAATTTGTTTTTTCAGGCTTAAATTTTCTTCCCCTTTTCTTATACCAACGGCATAATATTCTTCCGTGAACCTTGATTTTAAAATTTTGTATCCCCTGTTATCTGCAATCAGCCCGTATAACAAGCTATCATCCGCTAAAATTGCGTCTACTTTTTGTGTTTGTAAAAGTTCAAAAGCCTCTTTATAATTTATTGCCCCTACCGAAGTTGCGTTTGGAGCAAGCATTCTTATTGTTTTTTCGCCCGTTGTACCTAAAACAACTGCAACATTTTTATTATTCAATTGTTCAATTGAGCTTATTTTTGAATATGAAGGCACCATAAGGGCTTGTCCTGCCATATAATAGGGGTGTGAAAAGTCAATAACAGCGCTTCTTTTGTCGTTTATGCTGAGGGTTGCAATTACAATATCCACCTTTGCTTCATTCAGGGCAGAAATTCTCTCTGAGGGCTTTAGGGGGACAAATTCAATATATGTGTCAGATTTAGAATTAAAAATTCCATAGGCTATATTTTTTGCAACATCGGCGTCAAAACCTTTTATTTTACCATTTTGTACAAAACCAAAAGGCTTTGAATTATCTTTAATTCCGACAATAATTTTATTTCTTGCTTTTATTGTATTAAGAAGATTATCGGGCTTTTTTTCTTCACTACAGCCTGTTAATAGAAAAAATATTAACAAACACAAAATGTTTAACTTTTTCATATATTTATTGTAGCATAAATATATGAAAAAGAAGATTTTGAAGCTATTATTATTGAGGATGTTTTGGATTACAATAGGCACACTTATTGCGGCATATGCCCTTGAATGTGTTCTTATTCCAAATGAAGTTATAGACGGTGGGATTGTTGGTATTTCAATTATGGCAAGTTATTTAACAAAATACCCTCTTGGTTTATTTTTGTTTGTGTTGAATTTGCCTTTTGTTGTAACCGCTTTTCAAAAATTTGGTAAGATGTTCGTATTTCTTATGTTTTACGGTGTGTTTGCGCTGTCATATTTTTCGGAATTTTTCTTAAAAACCAAGCATACCTTTACTGAAGATACGCTTTTGGCTTCAATTTTTGGGGGAATTATTCTTGGCACAGGTGTCGGGCTTGTGCTTAAAAACAATGCCTCTTTGGATGGAACTGAAATTATGGCAATTAAAATTGCCAAAAAAATCCCCTTTTCTGTTGGCGAAATTATAATGTTTTTTAATATTTTTATTTTCATTGCAGCAGGGTTTGTTTATGAACCAAATAAAGCAATGTATTCTGCCATAACATATTTTATTGCCTATAGGGTTATAGATATTGTTCTTCAAGGCTTGAACGAAGCAAAATCTGTTTTTGTTATAAGTTCTAATTATGAAGAAATCGGCAAAGAAATTATGAAAAATTTAGATAAAAGTGTTACCTATCTAAATGCAGAAGGCGGATATTCAGGCGCAAAATCAAAAATGATTTATTGTGTTATAACAAAACTTGAAATACAAAAAATTAAAGATATTGTAAATTCAATTGATTCAAGTGCCTTTATTGCAATTGAGAATGTTCATGACGTTGAAGGCAAAAGGTATAAAAAACATTAATAAATTGTTAATTTTAAATGTTTTTTTGAATTTTGACATTAATATAATATTATGAAATACAAAGATTATTATGAAATTTTAGGAGTCAAAAAAGACGCAACCGAAGCAGAGATAAAGTCTGCCTATAGGAAACTTGCACGCAAATTTCACCCTGACGTAAACAAAGAAAAAGGGGCGGAAGACAAATTTAAAGATATAAATGAGGCCTATGAAGTTTTGGGCGACAAAACAAAGCGTCAAAGGTATGACAGCCTTGGTTCCGCTTGGCAAAACGGGGCGGAATTTACAGGGGGCCCCAATTTTGGAGATTTTGATTTTTCGCAATTTTCAAATGCAGGCGGCTTTTCAGGGGGCGCAGGCGGTAATTTTGGCGGCTTTTCAGACTTTTTCTCGGCAATTTTTGGCGATTTAATGTCGAACAAAGGCGGACAAGGCTTTTCTTCAAGCGGGGCGCATTTTGGCGGTTTCGGTGGAAATGCAGGTAGTTATACAGGAAACGCAGGCGGCTTTTCAGGGGGCGCAGGCGGTAATTTTGGTGGTTTTTCAGGAAATAAAAAAACTCAAAAACAACCGCTTGATCTTGATATAACCCAAAATATTGTTTTAAATGTGAATGATATTTTCATTTCAGGCACAAAAGGAATTACAATAAACGATTTTAGAAAGTGCCCAAGCTGCAGTGGCAATTCAAAAACATTTTGCCCCCATTGTGCAGGTTCCGGCATAGAAAAAATTTCAAAACATTTAAATGTAAATATTCCAAAATTTTGTAAGCAAGGTCAAAAAATCAGGCTTAAAGGGGAAGGCAGACAAGACACTTACGGAAATAAGGGCGATTTGTACCTTGTTGTAAAAATTCAAGATTCAAATTATGAAATAGAAGGGTTTGACCTTACAAAAGAAGTGGAAATTTCTCCGCCAGAAGCGGCTTTGGGTGCTAAAAAAGAAATCGTTACACCTCATGGCAATTTTAATATAACAATTCCCCCAAAATCAAGTTCTGGGCTTAATCTTAGAATGAAGGGGCTTGGGCTGCCTAAAAAAGAAGGCGGCTTTGGAGATTTGCACATAAAAATAAAAATTGTGCTTTCAAAAAATTTATCTGAAGAAGAAATTAAGCTTTATAAAAAACTTTTGGAACTTGGTGCTAAAAAATAAGAAAATTTATTTATTATAACTTTGTGCGGGGTTAAAATTTTTTGCCATTATAGAGCGTTATAAAGCTTTATATGTGGAGTGGTTTTGTAAAATTGCAATTTTTATAATATAAGATATAATAACTTTTAGTTCTTTGTAAAGATTTTAGAAAGCAGGGTTTATATGAAACTTAAAGGTTTTACGCTGGCGGAAGTGCTTATTACCCTTACTATTGTAGGAGTTGTGGCGGCAATTACAATTCCTTCCGTTATTGCAAATAGTCAGCAACAAGAATATAAAACGGGGTTAAAAAAGGCGGTTTCCGTTTTAAATTCGGCAATTACAATGACAAAAACAATGACAAATGAGTCTCCTTATGATAATGGAGATTTATTTAATTACATTCAACAAGAAATGAGCATTATTAAAAAAGTAGATAGTGACACCAGCACAAAAATAGTAGACGGGACTTCTTTTACACTTGGTAAAAACCGAGCTTTTTATACAACAGACGGCATGCGCTTTGAAGTTTCTCATGATGGGACAACAAAACGCCTTAAACTTCATGAGTCGGACAATAGCGCAAGTAACTTAAAAGTTGTTCGAATACCTCATGGTTCTAGGAACGTAGCCGGCTTTTGCGGTTCATACGGATTAGCTGAAAATCCAAACAATACAACAAACACCCCTTGTATTATTTTGGTTGATGTAAATGGCGATAGAAAACCAACAGCATATGGCACCAATGTCACAGTTTCAGAAGAAAGCAAAAGCACAACGCCAAATTACAAATATCCTTCAGTTAATGATAAAAGATTGATGGATGTATTTAACATTTTAATTACGGAAGATAAAGCAATTCCATATGGGGTTGTTGCCCAAAGAGCAATGTATAATGCAAAATAAATTAAGGGGGATGTTCCCCCTTTTTTTAAACTTCAATATTTGAATCCAATTTTGCAATTTTTGGGTCTAAAAGCCTTTTGCCGATTTCCGGAAATTCAATTTGCAAAAGACGTCTTTCGCCATATTGGATAACTTTTAAAATTTCCCCGACCCCGTATTTTTCATGGGAAACCTTGTCCCCTTCTTTATAATCTTTTGAGTAATTTGGGTTGACATCTTCATCAAACACGGGAAGTTTCGTCTTTGGAGTTTGTTTTTTAATTTTTTCTAAATCTATGGAAACACCTTGCGCAACTTGAATTGTATCATTTTTATCTTCATTTTCTTCAAGTTCGTTCATAATGTCATTAAACTGTTTGTTTAATTCTTCTTCTTCGCTTAATTCTTTTATGTTGTTAAGTTTTTGCGCCGTTTCTTCGGATTTAATTTTATTTTCAATATTTTCTTGTACCACTTCATCGATAATTGAAGATACCGTGTTGCCCGCTTCTTCTATTTTTTCGGATTTGTCTTCTTCAGGGTCGGCTTCTTTTTCTGTTTCTTCGTTTGTTTCCTCACTTGGGCTGTCGGCGTTTTCACTTTCTTCATCTTCTTGTGTGTCAATTTCTTCTGGTTCATCAACATCGGCTTCTTGAATTTTTGCAAAATTTATAATTTCACTTTCAGAAGCTTCATCTTCTTCAAGTTCGGATTCTTCTTCTTTAATTTTTATTGCGGGCTGAGCCTTGATTTCAGGCTTGCTGTCCACTTGTTTTTTAGAGTTTTCTTTTGTGGTTTTGACTTCGGGTTTTTTGTCAATTTTATTCTCATCAGGCTCATTTTCTGATGTTTCTTCAATTTCATCAGCAGGTGTGAATTGATTATCTTCAATTTCAACATCTAAAATGTCTTCTTGAGGTGTGGGTTGTTCAAAATAATCAAGCTCATCTTCCATTAAAAATGCAGCTTCGCTTTCATTTGGCTGGAGCTCATCTGTATCTTCTTGTGGAAGTTCTTCGTCATTTTGGTTTTCAACATTTTCTTCAACATTTTCTTCAATTACAGTTTCATTTTCTTCTGTTTCTGTAATTGTTTCTGTTGTTTCTGTTGTTTCTGGTTCTTCTTTTGTTAAAGTTGTATCTTCTGTGTTATCTTGAACTTCTGTTTTTGGCTCTGTTGGAGTTTCTTCTTTTGAAGGTTCAATTTCATTGTCGCTTTTTTCAACAGATAAAATATCAGAAAGTTTAATTTCCTCTTGAAGGCGCTTTTTCCTTGGTTCTGCGGTTTTAATTTCAAAATTATTCGGTCTTAATTCAAGCGGGGTCATATCTTCAAGTTGAAGATTTAAAGAAATAAACACTTTGTCTTTTTCTTCATCGTTGTTGATTTTTTTAGCGGGGACTTCATTTTCAAGCACAAAAATAAAATCTTTTGTGTCTTCGCCAAAAATAAGGTAAGCTTCTTTATTTAAAGATTGAATTTGGAAATTAGCATGAGCAAAATCCCTTTTGGGGTTTAGGGTGGGCATTAAAAGATAATTTTGTGCAAAATCCATTATATAAGGCGCTTTTTTGTAACCGTAAGCAAAGCTTGGAATTAGGGTGATATTGTGTTTTTTTAGATAAATTGAATTAATAATATCGTTATTAATATTGTTGTCGTTGAGTCTTATTAAAAGGAAAATGTCGTTTTTAATGTTGCTTATAATGTATTCCAAAAACTCCTTTTGCCACTCAGTTTTAATGTTTGAAAGGTCAAGAGTGGTGATTTTGTTTTTGGCAAGAGATTTAAAAAAGCTTTCAAATTCACGTTTGTTTTTGGCAAAAATTGCTTCTCTTGCATATTTTTTAAGCCAACTTATTAAAACCAATAATTCAACGGAAGGGGTCTGCTTGCATTGATTTTGAACAACTTTTATAAACCTTTGGATTGGAATGTAATTGTCTTCAGAGGCGATAAGAAATTTTTTAACTTCTTCAAAAACGTCCCCTAAAACCACTTGTGTTTCAAGTTTTGCTCTGGTTAGAGTTTTTTGTTGGATGTAATCAATTGTTTCTGACGATAGGGGCAATTTAAAATTTTCGCCCGCAACGTAGGGGTGAATTCCGTTAA
The DNA here is from genome assembly GCA_964467625.1 of uncultured Gammaproteobacteria bacterium. Taxonomy (GTDB): domain Bacteria; phylum Cyanobacteriota; class Vampirovibrionia; order Gastranaerophilales; family Gastranaerophilaceae; genus Galligastranaerophilus_A. Next base: position 392,397 of record CAYXRM010000001.1, read on the forward strand.
GGTTGCAGCTGCCTGAAAAATCTAAAATTAAAACAGGTTTAATTGAAGACAATCTTGGGGCAAGGTTTGCAAAAATTTGGTTTGTTTGTTCAAATTTATCTGCAAAAATAACACAGTTGTTTTCAAAAAAATCTGTGTTAATTTCCATTTTTTCTTTTGAAAAATAACTTGTGCCAAGTTCAATTGTTTTTTTGTTTAAGTTGGTGCATTTTTCAATTTCCGACTGTTTAATTTTTGCAACTTCACACTCTCTTGAGGGGGTGTAATTGTCGAAAGGTGCAATTTCATTGCCATTTACAATTCTGTATATTAGTTTGATTTTGGCAACATTGGCTTCTTGGTCAAATTTGTCATCATAAATTTCAACCACTTGAGCCAAAAAATTTTCCCCAACATCACGAACAAGCAAAAAATCGCTCAGCCTGAAAGTTTCCGTTTTCGGATTGAATAAAAGCCTTATAGTATCATTTACGGTTTGGATTATGCGCATTCCAAGATTTCCAAATTCTAGAAATATACTTCCTTTGGATTTATTATACTATAGATATATTTCTTGTAAAACATATATTTGTTGGTCTAAAAAAATGCTAAATACTTGACAGTTAGTTTTGTCTTTCGTAACATGTAAAAAGCATGCCGATGTAGCTCAATGGCAGAGCAACGGTTTTGTAAACCGTAGGTTGCGGGTTCGAGTCCCATCATCGGCTTTTTAAATAGCACATTGATATTAAGAGAAACAGACAAGATGTAAGTGGAGCAAAGCTAAGTCACAGCTTCCATTTACAAAATTTGGGTAGACGTGAAAATTGTTGCGTTTTGGGTGAAACCAAGATATGCCACTTCGGAGCGTATACCCGAAAGAAATGAGGGTAGATGCCCGAGTAAGACGGTACGCTTTTAGTTTAAAAATGATTGATAATCATTTTTAAACGGTTGTAAGACCAAGCTAAAAGCCCGCCACTTCGGAGCGTATACCCGAAAGAAATGAGGGTAGATGCCCGAGTGGCTAAAGGGGGCAGACTGTAAATCTGTTGACGTGAGTCTACGGTGGTTCGAATCCACCTCTGCCCATTTTTTAAAACAAAGCCTGTGAGGGTTTGGTTATGTGCCCATGTGGCGCAGTGGTAGCGCACTCCCTTGGTAAGGGAGAGGCCACGAGTTCGAGTCTCGTCATGGGCAAATTTATTTAAACAAAACCAATCAAACAAACAAATAGGTACAAAGGAGAAAAAATCTTATGGCTAGAGAAAAATTTGAAAGAACCAAGCCGCACGTTAACATTGGTACCATTGGTCACGTTGACCACGGTAAAACAACGTTAACAGCAGCAATTACTGGTACAATGGCTGCTGCAGGACAAGCTGAAGCTAAAAAATTCGATGAAATTGACGCAGCTCCTGAAGAAAAAGCGCGTGGTATTACGATTTCTACAGCTCACGTTGAATATGAAACAACTGCACGTCACTATGCACACGTTGACTGCCCTGGACACGCAGACTATGTTAAAAACATGATTACTGGTGCTGCTCAAATGGACGGCGCAATCCTCGTTGTTGCTGCTACAGACGGTGCAATGCCTCAGACAAGAGAACACATCCTTCTCGCTCGTCAGGTTGGTGTTCCTAGATTAGTTGTATTTATGAACAAATGCGATATGGTTGATGATGAAGAATTGTTAGACCTCGTTGAAATGGAAGTAAGAGAAATGCTTTCTTCTTACGAATTTGACGGCGACAACATTCCTTTCATTAAAGGTTCAGCCTTGAAAGCTTTAGAAGCTGTTCAAGCTAACCCTTCAATTCAAAAAGGTGCAGACAAATGGGTTGATAAAATTTGGGAACTTATGGATGCAATCGATACATACATCCCAACTCCTGAACGTGATTTAGACAAACCATTCCTTATGCCTGTTGAAGACGTTTTCTCAATTACCGGTCGTGGTACTGTTGCAACTGGTAGAGTTGAACGTGGTGTTGTTAAAGTTGGTGATGAAGTTGAAATCGTTGGTTTCGGCGAAACTAAAAAGACAACCGTTACAGGTGTTGAAATGTTCAGAAAACTTCTTGACCAAGGTCAAGCAGGTGACAACATTGGTACATTGCTCCGTGGTGTTGACAAAACTGACATCCAACGTGGTCAAGTTCTTGCGAAACCCGGTTCAATTAAACCTCACACAAAATTCACAGCTAACGTATACGTTTTAACAAAGGATGAAGGCGGACGTCATACTCCTTTCTTCCCTGGATACAGACCTCAGTTCTACATCAGAACAACTGACGTAACTGGTTCAATTAAATTTGACGGTGAAATGGTTATGCCTGGTGATAACGTTGTAATGGAAGTTGAACTTATCGCTCCTGTTGCTATCGAAGAAGGTATGAGATTTGCTATCAGAGAAGGCGGTAGAACAGTTGGCGCAGGCGTTGTAGACAAAATTCTCGGATAATTTTTACAACATCTGAATAAACTTGTAAAACCCTCTATTTTAGAGGGTTTTATTATGCAAAAAAAATTATTTAGAAAACTTATAATATAAGAATAATCAAAGGAAAATCAAATGCAAATTTCAAAAATATCCATGTTTCATAAAGTTCCATGTTTTTCGGGGCACCAAAACTCTGATAGAACAGTTGCCGTTTTGGGGAGTTCAAAATCTAGCGAATCTATTATGGACGCTATGAATGTATGCTCAGCTGCAGTGAAAACTCTTGTTCAGGCTGATAAAAATATCTTGACGGGGTGCAGCACACGTGGAATTATGGGCGCTGCTTATAATTCGGCTAAAGAAAATTCGATTTTAGATGACAACGGCAGAAAAGTGCAAAACCTTGTAATTATAAAACAGCCCTTGTGGGGGGATGAAGATTTGGGGAATTGCGTAATTCTCGGAAGCGCTAATACTGAGGCTGAGAGAATAGAAAAATTTTATAATAACGCAGATAGTTTCCTTATTTTTCCAGGGGGGCCAACCACCCTGCAAGAGGCAACAACCCTTATAAGTAAAAATCATTACCGTGAAGAAGGGGACAGGAAAAAAATTGTTCTTGTTGGGAAAGAATATTTTAAAGGGCTGACAGAGCAATATGACACCTTGTATAAACAAGGGCTTTTGAGGTGTGAACCAGAGGAATTGTTCACAATTGTCGATAGGGAAGATGAAATTATTGATAATTTCAAGAAATAATTTTTGAACTTTTTCTTTTTTTCTTCGTTTCATTTAATGTAATCAAAAAAGGAGACATTAAATGAGTGAAATTAAAGAAAATGAAACAAAACAACAGACAGACAATAAATTAATAACTTTTTTGAAAAGTAAATTTTTAAAACAGACCCTTGCGGTTACAATTGGCGTTTTTATTGGTACATACGGTTCGCTTAGTCTTTTTGCCTTGACTCATAAGCCGCCAAAAAGAGTTCCTGCTCCATATATGCAAAAGCATTTTAATCAAGGCGATTTTCACAAAATGAACCATAACGACAAAGCCCATGGGGAAATCCGCCCAAATCAAGAGGGAAAATACCCTGAAGGTAAAATGAGGGAATATAAAAAAGGGCAAAAAGATTTTTCAAAAGGTGTACCAAAACCAACTTTTGCCCCTGAAAAGCAATAAAAAATAAGCCGCCAACTTTTATGTGGCGGCTTTTTTGTAAATATTTGTATATAACTTATTTATAAATTAAAGTTTTGAACAGAAAATTCCGTTTTCTTTTTTTAGGAAGGATTTTTTATGATTAATAATGTCAAATTGAATGAAAATATTTTGACACAAAAGCTTGAAGCTTCCGGTTCGGAAGAAAAAACTGTTCAAAATGAAGAAATTGAAAAATTTAAAGAAATTATTAAAAATAAAATTTCAGAAGATGAGTATGCAGCTTTCGAAGAGGAAGATGAGGACACAACGACAAAAAAAGCGTGCTGTGTGTCTTCTGGAAATATTGCGCTTGATATTCTTTATCAAAAACAGCAGGCTGAAATGAACAAACTTGCAAGACTTCAAAAAAGGATTGCAAATAAAAATAAGGAAAAAGCAAGGCTTGAGGCAAGGTTAAACAACAATTTGAACTTAAGCGATGAAGTTAAGGGGGATATAAATTCCAAAATTTCAAAAGTGGAAGGGGAAATTTCAAGTTTAAATTCTGCCATTTCAAATTGCGAAAGTGAAATTAATAACATTATATCAAGCATAAATCAGGTAGCATTAAACGCTGGAACCTCGGTTGGGGGTACATCTTCGGTGGGTGCGGTTTCTTCTTCTTATACGGGTGCAAGCCTTGGAACAATTTCTGAAGATTTAGCTTCAAGACTTGATAGCAAACTTGGAAGCGGATTTGCTGCAAAATGTGAAGAAGTTGCTTCAAAACTTAATTGCAATCCAAACGATTTACTTGCCATGATGTACAGCGAATCTGGAATTGACCCTTCCTTGGTTGCTTATAACGGTGCAACGGGGCTTATTATGTTTATGCCAAGTGTACTTGCTTCAAAGGGGTATTCTTCTTCCCAAGTGGCAAGCATGTCAGGGGTTCAACAGTTGGATTTAGTATATGAATTTTTAAAAGAGTCTAAAACATCCGTTGCGGGATTGAGCGAAAGTGACGTGTTGGACGCAGGAACCCTGTATTCAATTTGTTTCTTGCCAGCTTTTGCAAAACAAGATGTGCTCTGTTCTGCAAGTGACGGGTCAACTTCGCTTTATTATAATGCAAATTCGGGGCTTGATATTGACGGCAATGGCGATATTTCAAAAAGCGACCTTGCAAAAAGACTCCAAATGAAGTATGAAGAATTAAATCAATATTTTTAATTCCCGTATAAAAAGATGAATTAAATTTTAAACCCCCTTGCATATGGGGGTTTTAGTTTATAATTTTTCTATGTTATCAAATTTTGATTTTATAAAAAATAAGGATAAAAAACTTTTTGGCGTGATAGATGACGCTGAAAAGCTTTACAGGGACGGTTATTTTGAGCAGGCAATAATGCAGACAAGAAAATTTGCGGAAATTGTTTGCAGAAATATTTTAGGGGTAAGAAGAACAACGGAAGAAACATTTGACGATATGCTCTCTACCCTTAAAGATATTTTGGGCGAAAACCCTTCTGACAAGGAACTTATTGATGATATGTATTTCATAAAAAAACAGGGTAACTTAGCAGCCCATGAAAATTTAACCGTGCAGGACGGGAATATGGCGCTTGAATGCTTGCAAAGAGCGTTTGAAGTCGGAATAAATTATGCAATTAAAAGTGGGTTTGCAAATAAAAAAATTTTAAATTCGCACTATAGCATAGACATTTTGATGACGGGTAAAAAATATAAGTTTTCTGAAAAATATCAAAAAATAAGAGAAGGGGCAAATGGGGAAGGTGAAATTGAAGAAATTGTAAAAAGGGCTAAAGCACCTGACAATAAGGTTGTGGAAGTTGATTTTAAACATAAAAAACAAAGTAAGAAAAAAATAAAAAAAGAGCCCTTGCCAAAAAATAATTCAAAAAAAGAACCAAAACCAACAAAACCAAAAAAACAAATGCCCCAAAAAACGGATAGTGAGCATTCATTTTTTTATGTTTTAGCTTTTGGTGTGTTATTAATTCTTTTAATTTGTATTATGCTTTTTATTTTGCCCTTTTAAATGCAGCAATTTAAAGGGTTTTAGACCTTATGGTTTTTCAAATAATTCGGCATTTTGAAAACTTGCAATGAAATAGGGTAAATTTTTATCTTTTTCTTTTAAGAAAAGGACAAACGGTTTATCAAAATTGAATTCTCTTGCAATTTCTGTCGGTTGAGCTAATCTCATAAGAACAATCGCCGCTTCTGATTTCAAGCTCCCACCTTTGTTGTTTAAATTAAATTTTACGGTTTGAAGTGCTTGAGTTATCATAAAATCGCTATCTTTAATTTGTCTTCCTGAAAATTCGTTATAACAAAACATTCTGTCAAATTTAATAAACGGCACCTTTAAGGAGTCTTCTTTTGTAAGGTTTTTGTTTCCTTCGTATGCTTTTTGCTTTGTGTTTAAATCTTTATAAAATTCTTCAAGATTTTTTTTGTCGTTCGTTCTGTATAAAATAACTTCTTCGTTTTGTTTTGTAACCAATTGAATTGCATAATCATCTTTTGAATTATAGAAAAGTACACGCGCATTTTCCAGTTGTTCTTTGGGCGCATTTTTTTCAAAGCCAAAGAATTTCACCTTTTTGCCCATAAAATCATCGGGGGTTAGCGTGTTGAATTTTTGTGGGTATTCAAAATCTTTTTTTAGCATTGCATATAAAAGAAAATTATCTTCTCTCCATTCAAAAGAGTTTAGAATGTCACTTTTTTCATTGAGTTTTGTGCGAAGTCCGTTTTTGATTTCTTTTTTCAGAGCTTTTGTCATAAAGCCATATTTTTTGTAATAAGAATTTTCTGAAATATCATCGGTCGTGAACCCTTCTTTATTTAGGGCACTTGCAAGTTCTGAATTGTAATCAACAAATTCAACCGGTGCTTTTATAATGTCATTCATCAAGTCGTTCCAAACAAGTTGAAATGTGCCGACCCAAATTTTATTTCCGTCAGCTTCATTAACCGGTACAAAAGAATATTCCTGTGTTATATCCGAAATTTGTGCCGCAAAAGCTTTTGGCTGGTTTTTAATTGTGTTTTTCTTTGTAAAAAATGCAAAGCCGGCGCTTTGAATAATAAACACAAAGCATAAAGCGGCAATTATAATTCCTGTTTTCTTATACATATCTTCCTCAAAATCATTTTATATGCATTTAAAACGCAAAAAAATTTTTATTTGCATAAATTTTGTTTAAAGAAATTTTAAAACAAAATAGGGCATGGGTAAACATTAATTTATGTTCCCTTTGTTTTTAAGTGAAATTGTCTTTTTAAAGTCGTTTATAAATTCTTCCCTATATAAAAAGCCAAGGTGAGAACCTTTATCTATAAGGCACAATTTTTTATTTGAATACTTTCTGATTTTTTTTAACTGTTCTAAATTTACAAGGTAATCGTCCATTGAATGATAAATTTTATAATTTTTGGAATTTTCAAGATAAGTTTTTATATTTTCTAAATTGGATACTTTTGAGAGCCCTTCTAAATTTGGGATTTTTTCATTTGTCAGATATTTTTCGGCATATTTTTTATAATTTATGTTGGACATTTTTTCATAAAAATCGCTTTTTGAAGCGGGGTCAATTTTTTCAATTGCAAAAATAAGGTCTGAAAGCTTTTGATGAAGAATAAAGCCTGTGATTAATTTTGCTTCTTCGAGGTTAAAAGGAAGCACTTCTTTTGTTTTGATTTCTTCTTTTTCTTCAATTCCGTTCATTATTTTTGCGGAAGTGAGGGTAATTTTTTCTTTTAAATTTTCCTGATTTTCAATTTCTGTGGTTTTGTCAATTTCACTAATCGCATAAGTTAAGTCATAAGGCGGGCAAATTGAGATAATTTTTGATAAATGAAGAAGGTTTTCTTTTAAATCTAAATCCCCCAAATATAAAGCGGACATTGCCCCAAGGGATGTTCCGACAACAATTTTGTCTTTAAATTTGCACTCATATTTTTCTTCTAAATAAGATATGATTTTTGAAGTTGTGTTTTGTAGAAGTTTTACGTCTTGTGCGGGTATTCCGGGGCGATAGTTTTCTGGCATGCTTTTGTAAAAATCATAATTAAAAATGCTTGCCTGTATAATAACAGAGTACCCCTCATCGTATAAAAGTTTGGCAAAATGGGTTGAATGGTGGGAGTTTATTCCTTCTCCAACAGAAGGGAAAATTATTGCAACGGGGGCATTTTTGTCTTTTTGCATTATGTATTTGAATTTATATTTTTCTCTGTTTTCGGTTATTTGAATTGATGAGGTTTTAATTTTATTTTGAAAGCTTCTGTTCCAAATTGAATTTTCATCCCATATTGATTTGTTAACTTCTTCAGCCTCAAAAAGTGCGGTTCTCATGGCGTCTATTATAGGGTGGGTGGGAAGAAAGTTTTTTAAAATAATATCTGGTATAAGTTCATCTTCATATAAAATTTCTTCCGTTGTGGCAGACCCTTTCATTGTGTTTTTTAAAAGGTTTTCTTCAAAATTAATTTCGCTTACATTTAAAATGTTATTTTCATAAGATACTGAATTTTCAAGCAGGTGAGATTTTTCTTCCACTGTCTCTTTTCTGTCTAAATTTGAATTTAAAATTGCAATTTGAATTCCATATAATTTTTTTTGTACATCATAGGGGTCTATATAGTTATTTAAAATGTTTTTAATTATTCCCTGAAAAAGAACGGCATTATTTATTGTAAAACCTGCTTTAACAGCCGCAATAACAGGCGTTCCAACGTATGAAGTCGGGTCAAGCCCGCAATCAAGAACTTTCCCCAAAAGCCCCCTTGGGGTGGTAGAATTTAAAATTGGCACAACAAGATACGGGCCTTGTTTGACATTTAATTTTGCAAGTGCCTGTTCCATATTTTCATTTATTTCATTAAGTTTAAAAAATTTTTTTGCAGGGTCAAACATTCCGCCAAGCCCTATTGTGGAATTGGTTAAAAACCTCAAGCTTGCTGTTTTTGCGCCTTTAAAATCTTTTTGAATTAAAGAACTTACAAGATATCTTGGAAATAAAATGTTTTTATACATATACTTTATTCTTTCAATCCCGTATTTTGGCATAATTGAGCTCCAAACAACTGTTGAAGGTTTTATTGCATATTTATTTAAATTTGTGTTTAATTTAAAAACTTTTCTGTTGAAATTTTCAAATTTATCAACCCCCAAAAACATTGTTGAAAAATCGGGATATTTGTGGGTTTCTGCGCAAAAAGAAGGGGAGATAAAAAGCATAAAAATAAAAAAAATAAAATATCTTTTCATTGGTAAATCCTTTTAAAATGATATTTTATTTTTTATTGATAATTAAGGCTGTTGTATTAGACAAAAAGAGTAATACTTTTTTCTATTTTACATTGAAGGTTGCGCTTACAACCGCCACAATTTTTTTATTTGGCGAAGTTGTATCGTTTATGCCGGAATCAGATACATCGGTTGATTCTGCCGGAACTATTTGGAAAACCCCCATTTTAGCAGAGGTTAACACCCCGATTTTTCCGCCGGTCGCCGCCACCATAGAGTTTGCTCTTTCTTTTGCATTTTTTGTTGCTCTTCCAACCATTTCAATTTTAATTTCATCAAGGCTTGATACAAGATATTCAATATTGGTGTATGCAATATCAATGTTGTCGTTTATAACAAATGAATTTAGTTGTTTTTTAATATTTTCCACCATTTCAATTTTTGATACGGAAACTTTTATTGCTGAATTAAACCTGTAATAATCAATTTCATTTGATGAAAAGGCGCCTTCTCTTTTATAAACTTCATAATTTGAAATTTGCTCACATTCGATATTATTTGGGTCAAATTGTGCTTCAATAAGGAATTTTGTCAATTTTTCTTTATCGGCTTCCATTCGCTTGTATCCCTCTTTTAGGGTTTTTGCCTGTGTTTTGTAGCCAATAGATACAATTGCTTTGTCTGCTTTGATTTCTTTGCTTGCAGAGCCTGTTGTTGTGATTGTTTGGTTTTGCAATTTTTGATATTTTACAATTCCGTTTGTTAATAAAAACACAGATAGAATAATGCTTATACCAATAATTGCGCCTACTGTTATTGATGAGTATTCTTTTAAAAAATCTTGAATTTTCATAATTTATTCCTTTTTTTTAAAAACTATATCAAAAAATTAATTTAAAAACGACAACATTTTTTAATGTGTGTATTTTTATAAACCCCTACAATATAAGAACTTGTAATTTTTTTTTCATTTGGTAAAATTATCCATGCGATACTGCTTGAAGCGGTTTTTTGGGTATACCGCAAAAGCAAAAAATAAGGAGAATATAAATGCCTAAGATGAAAACACACAGATCTGCCGCAAAACGCTACAAAGTAACGGCTTCAGGTAAAATCTTAAGACGTCAAGCCGGCAAAGGTCACCTTCTTGCTCATAAATCCCCTGCAAGAAAAAACAGAATTACGGGGATGGTTGAAGTTTCAGAAAGAAACTTAGACTTAATTACAAAAGAATTACCGTACATTAAGTATTCAAGATAGGAAGGTGAGCTATGAGAGTTAAACGTGGTAATGTATCAAGAAAAAGACATAAAAAAATATTAAAATTAGCAAAAGGCTTTATTGGCGCTCGTTCTAGAATTTTTAAAGTTACTAATCAAGCTGTTATGAAAGCTTTAAAATATGCATACAGAGATAGACGTGTCGTTAAACGTCAAATGAGAAGCTTGTGGATTGTTAGAATTAACGCTGCAGTTCGTGAATATGGCTTGTCTTATTCAAGATTTATGAATTTGCTTAAAAAAGCTGATATTCAAATTAACAGAAAAATGCTTGCAGAACTTGCAGTGAACGATGCTGAAGCATTCAAAGTTATTGTAGATAAAGTTTCTGCTTAATTTTAATTTTAAATTTTTAAAAACCGTTCCTTTTATTTAGGGACGGTTTTTTCTAATCTTTTTGTATGATTTTTTTGACATTTCATTCATTTTCATTAAACAAAATATATAAAAACCCCGTAAAATATATTGTATGGTAATTTATCTTGAATAAAAGAATGCTTTTTTATGCCCTTTAGATACAGACTTCAAAAATTTTTAGAAATAAGAATAAAAGAAAAAGAGGAGCAGATAAAAGTTGTTCAAAAAGCGCAAATGGCAGTGATTGAGGTTGAAAACAGGATAAATGAAAACAATCAAAACATCATTGCAACAAGACAAAACATGCGTAAATCTGACCCCAGAATGTATGACGGTTTTGATAAATTTTTAAAACACTTGTATGAATTGGGTGAAAAGCTAGAGCTTGAAAAGCAAGAAAAAGAAAAAATTCTATCCCAAGAAATCGAGATTTTAAAAGAAAAAGAACAGAAAGTAAGTGTTTTAGAAAAACACAAAGAGCACAAAAAAGAAGAATATCTGTATGAAGAAAAAATGGCAGAACTTAAAGTGTTGAATGAAATAGGCTCACAAAAACATTTTGCAAGAAAACAAGAACAAAAAGAAACTGAAGAAAACGAACAGCTATGATGAACGTAAATGAAAATAAAGAATTGAAACAAACGCAGACAATTTCAGGGTTTGGGCAAACCGTGGCATTGCCTGAGGGGTATTCTTTTAAAGAGGAATTTGAAAAATTGGCTGATAATGTTCAAATTGCGCCGCAAATTTATCCCTTTGAATTAATGGTTGATTTTTCGGATACGGAAAATGCGGATATTTTCACGATTGATACAAAAAAAATTGAAAATGTTGATGCAATGTTTTTTTTGAATGTTTCTTCAAATGCGCAAAATATAAATTTGCAAATTAACGATGATATGAATATTGTTGACGCTTCTAATTATAAAACAATGGAAGTTTCAAAAACCCTTGCTGATATAATTATGCAGGCGCAAGAAAACAACAAGGCGGTGCGTTTAGATTTTGATAACAGAGTTACGGTTGTCTTAAAGGTTTCAAAAGACGGTAAAATTGATACAACTTTTTTCCCGCAGGAAAAAGAGGTTGAAAATTATCTTAAAAACAATATAGATTATCTAAAATTAAGATTTGATGAACAAAATATTGCATATTCAAACATAAGCTATAAGCCCTATAAACAGGCAAGACAAAATAATAACAACAATAATAACAACAATAATAATCAAGGAGAAAAAGCCGATGAATGACGCATACGTAAACGCAATGAATACGCAAAAAGCGGGTATAAGCTGGATGAATTCGGTAACAGAAAACCTTGCGAATATATATACCCCGGGGTACCGTGAAAATAAAGTCACGTTCAAAACTTTTTTGGACAGTGTTTGCTGTGATGGATTTTTGAAAAATACTGACCAAGGTAAAGCAATCCCCGGAACTTCCAATGAAAATGTTTATCTTGAAGGACAGGGTTATTTTGTTGTAAGAAATGAAGAAGGAAACCTTGCCTATACTCGCCTTGGTGAATTTAAGTTTGATGAAAATGGCGTCTACAAAGCACCTGACGGCTCTGTTGTGCAGGGGTATATAATGAATGAAAAAGGTGAAATTATGTCAGGTACAAAGTCTTTGGGCAAAGAAGAATATAACAGAATTTTGTCCGAAGGCGGCTCAATTAATTTGCCCACAACGGAAATAAAACTTTGGATTGACCCTGATAATGGTAAATTTTTGGGAAAATATGATGAATTTGAAATTAAAGGGGACGGTATTTTGTACGGCAAGGCAAATAACGGGCAGGAATCTTCTCCTTTGTATAAACTTGCAATTATGAGTTTTCACAATCCTCAGGAATTATTCCAATATAAAGACGGCATGTTTGTTGAAACAGAAGCTTCAGGCAGACCTGTTATCGGCAGGGGTGAAGTAAGGTCGGGGTTGATTGAACTTTCAAACGTAGATTTTAAGGCAAATATAACTTATTATCAGGAAGCCAAACTTCAAATGGATTTGGCAAAAAATATTATTTCAAGTTATAAAGACCTTCTTGAAAGCGCAATTTCACTTATGCAATAGTTTTCTTTACTTCCAAAAAAACTGTGTAATAATGTTAAATTAATAGAATTGGAATGAGGAATAGTATTTTGAAATTGAAAAAAATATTGGTAATGGGGGCTTTGGCGCTTTTTTGCTCAACACCTGTTTTTGCAATTGCGGAAAAAGATTTGTCGGGCAGCGAATATATAGATAATGAAACGTACAAAGAATACAAAAAATCAACCAAAGAGGACAAGTTAATTGAAGCGCTTGAGGTGATGAAGACCCCTTTAAGCGATTATTCAAGAAGGGCAATTTTGGGGGAAAATTTAACAGGAAAGCCCATAAAGGTTGAATTTAGAAATCTTTCGCTTTTAAATGAAGCGTATGCGAACTTTGACGCCTTGGGGTGGAAAAATAAAAACAGGCTTTATATTTTTATAAATGAAAAACACAAAGACGCTCCAAAAGAGGCGCTGGCTGCGGTTTTATCCCATGAGGCACTTCATCAGGATGAATTTAATTCAATAAATGAAGAAACTTATTGTTGGACACTGGAAGCGGCGGTATGGACACATTTTACGGAAAAAAATCCCGATTTAGAAAACAACAATCACCCGCTTGTGCAGAGGGAAAATACTATTAAAAAAATGTTTGTAAAAGGGGATTACACAGACAAATACATAAGAAAATCGGTTATGTCAAACACGGGATACCAAAATTTGCCCTCTCGTTCCCCAGGGTTTGAAGATAAAGATGACCTTTAAAATAAAAACCGGTCTTTGCCGGTTTTTTTATGCGATAAAGTTGTTTCCGTATTTTAATGAACCAATAAAGAAGCATTCTTGCAACATTTTATTCATGCTTCTGTAAACCTTTTTTTTCGGTGGTTTTGATGCTTCCAGAAGTGCGTTTTTTGCGTTTTTATATTCGTTTGTGATTGTATCTGTTATGAAGAAATTTTCTGCATTTAAAATACGTTCTTCTGCTGTTGTCATCTCTCTTTTTACCCTTTGTTTTCTCTCTTTACACTTATATAAAAATTTTTATATTAAAAAAATTGATATTTTATATCCTTAATATATAAAATTTGTTACATAAGTTAATAAAGTTCTTCAAAGTTAGATAAATTGGTGATTTCAATTGTGTTTTGAAGGTTTTTTTCAGATTTTTTGAAAACTTTTATGTAATTATCTGTAACCCCTTGATACAAGCCGTTTTTGCCTTTTTTTTCGTACAAAATTCTTGCCTGTTTGTTTCTGTTTAAATTTAAAAAATTCTGATGAAGCGTGGTGCAAAGCGCAATAAGGTCTTTTGTTCTTTTCTTTTTTATGTGCTCTAAAATTTGACCTTCCATATTATAAGCTTTTGTTCCTTTTCTTTTTGAATAGGGAAATGAGTGAATATAGCTCACTTTTGCTTCCATTAAGGCTTCTTTTGTTTCTATAAAATCTTTTTCATCTTCATTTGGAAAGCCTGTTATAATATCGCAGCCAATAAAAGGCAGGTCAAAATTTTTATGAATTTCATTTATTTTTTGAAGCGCAAATTCTTTTGTATAAAGGCGATTCATATTTTTTAGGGTTTTGTTACACAAACTTTGCAGGGAAAGGTGAAAATGCGGACAGAACTTTTTAGAATGAACAAGAAAATCAAACAACTCATCGTCAATTTCATTTACATATAAAGAGCCCAGCCTGTATCTTATAATGTCTGTTTTTTCAATTTCTTTTAATAAATCTAAAAGCCCAAGATTAAATTCAAGCCCCCATTGTCCGATATGAATGCCTGTCAGGACAATTTCTTTTCTGTTATTTTCTATATGAATTTGAATTTGTTTTATTGTGTCTTGAATAAGACTAGACCTTGAATTTCCCCTTGCATAAGGGATTAAGCAATAAGAACATCTGTTGTTGCAGCCGTCTTGAATTTTAACAGGAGGGCGGGTTGAGGTTGTATTTAAAATAAGCTTATTTGTATAGGTTTTGGCGTTAAATATATTTTCTGATTGAACCGTTTTTTTATTTTCAAAAAGGCTTGAGATGTATTTATCAATGTTTAATTTTTCTTGGTTTCCCAAAATTAAATCTGCATTAATCTCTTTTGCGTCCATTGTCTGCGCCATACAGCCTGTTAGAACGGTTTTAACATTTGGTATAAGGTGTTTTATTTGTTTAATTAAATATAAGCCTTGATTGTCGCTGTGAGAGGTCACGGTGCAGGAATTTAGAATATAAATATCCGCTTCAAGTTTGTTTTTTGTTTGTATATATCCTGAATTAATAAGGGTTTCAGCTATTATCTGCCCTTCAATTTGGTTTGTTTTGCACCCAAGCGATTTTATATAAAATTTTTTCATACATCCCCCTTCACAAAGTGAGCAAGGGTTTCGATGTGGTGAGTGTAGGGGAACATATCTGCCCCTTGAATTGATTTTAATTTAAATCCGTTTTCAATTAATATTTCACTGTCCCTTTTTAAGGTTGTGGGGTTGCAGCTTATATAGATTATGGAATTTGTCATAGAGGCAACATTTTTAAGGGTTATTGGGTCAGAGCCTTTTCTTGGCGGGTCAATTATAATATTCGCAAAAGTTTTTTTCTGTTTAATAAATTCTTCCATTTTAAGGTTTGCTTTCGTTTCAAAAATTTCATATTTTTGAATTTCATTCAGCTTAAAATTTTCTTTCGCAAGTTTAATTGCTTCCTTGTTTTCTTCAACAAGGGTAATTTTTGTAACATTTTCTTTCATAAAAATGCCGATTGCGCCCACACCCCCGTATAAATCAAGCAGAGGGCCTTTTTTGTCAATTAAATTTTTGGCAGAGCTAAACAACTTTTCTGCGACCGGTGGATTTATCTGAAAGAAAGAATCGGCGCCAATTTTATAAATTTTGTCTTCCAATTTTTCAATAATGCAATTTGCTCCTTTAATTAAGATATACTTTTCGCCCGTTATTTTGTTTGTTTTGGTTGGATTTAAATTTACAAAAAACCCTTTAATTTGGGGAAATTTTTCCATTATTAAAGTTGCAAAATTTTCAATTTCTTTTTTTATGTTTTTAAATTCGTTTTCATCCGAATTTAAAACAAAGGTGAGCAAAATTTCTTTTGTGTGGTTTGAATATCTTATGCTAATGTGCCTTAAAAGCCCTTTATGGCTGCTTTCTATGTAACCTGTATGCTGCCAATTCTCTCTTGTAAAATTAATAATTTCATCTGTTATAAGAGGGGCGGCGGGACAAAATTTAATGTTCACAATTTCGTGACTTTTTTCTTTATAATAGCCGATAAGAAACCTTTTTGATTTTTTGGTTTGTGAAATTGGATATTGAATTTTGCACCTGTAGTGAAGCGGGATTTCACTTTTTATAAAAGGTTTAATTTCAAGGTTTTCAAAGTTTTGAAAAATTTCTTTTAAAATGTTTTGTTTTTGCTCAACAAGATAATCGTATTCGACAAAATTGAGGTTGCACCCCCCGCAGGGTTTTGATAGGGGGCAAATTGGCTTTATTCTGTGTTTTGAAGGTTCTATAATTTGAACAATTTCGCCCCTCAAGTAGTTTTTGTTTTTAGATACAATTTTAATTTCAACTTCTTCATCCGGAAGGACAGATTTTATAAAGACAGCCTTTCCGTTGTGATGTGCAAGTCCATAGCCTTCATAAATTAATTTTTCTATTTTTAATTTTATATTTTCCATTAATATTCAAAGTACCTGTCAAAATCCACATCGTCAAAAGAACATAAAAGCATATACACTTCATCGTTTTCGTCCATTCTTTGAAAATTATATTCGTCAAATCTCCAAAGTTTGGGGTTAATTCCGATTACCCTTACAATGTTGTGTTCTTGTAAAATTTTTAATTTTTTCTTTACAACTTCGATATCTAAATTTAATTGTTTAGACAATTCAACCGCTGAAATTCCGTCAGGGTTGGAGCATTTTTCGGGAGTCATAAACATAAGCTCAAGCCCGACTTTTTTTAATTCGATATCTTCCGTTTCTGTGATTGTCATAATTCTACCTTATATAAAAAGGGGTTTTAAGATTAATAATAGCACATTATTTTGTGATATTAAAGTTTTTGTAAGGTCAAATAATGGATTTTGCATATTGAATGACATCATATGGCATATCTTCTTTTTGTGCGCTTAAAATTCCTTCGCTTTCTTCTATAGAACCTTGTTCTATGGTTCTTTTGTTCTCATTTGTAATTTTAAGGTATGAAATTTCGTTTTCATTTTCTTTTAGTAGATTTTTTAAATCTAAAAAGTGGGTAGAAAAAAGCGTTTTACCTTTTGAATTTTTAATTAAATGTTTTGAAATTCCATAGCACAAGCGCAATCCGTCTTTATAAGAGGTGTTTTTGCCGATTTCATCCAAAAGAACAAGGGTGTTGTTGTCCATATTTTTTAAAACAAAACTCACATTTTTCATCTGCATTTGGTGGGTGGATTTTTTGTTTATAATTTCATCAGACACACCCAAAACCCCGAAAAGTTTTTGTATAGGTGCAATTTGACCATATGAACAAGGGGTAAAACACCCTGCTTGAAAAAGCACCATAAAACAGCCGAGCGCTTTTAGAAGGGTGGATTTTCCTATTCCGTTTTGACCGGTTAAAATGACAAAATCGTGGGCGTTAAGTTCAATATCAAGAAAATCAAATTTGTTTAAAATTTTTTCTGCCCCAACGTGCCCTAAATTTTTTATTTTAAAATTGCCGTCTGAAGAAAATTCAGGCATGGACATTTTATGGGTCTTTGCCGCCAGAACAAGGGAATACATAACATCCAGAGTTGCTATATTTTTGGAATATGTCCTTACTGTTTCCACAATTTCCGAAGAATAATTTTTTAAATTTTCAAAAACTTCTTTTTTAACTTCTTCAATTTGAGCTTCCAGACTAAAAATTTGTTCTTCAAGGCAAATTAGCTTATCTGTTGTGTATCTTGTTGTGTTTTTTAGTTTTTGTATAATTGTAAATTCGGGCAAAATTGTGCTATTTTGTGAATTTATTTCTATATAGTAACTTCCTGATTTCCTTTTAATTTTTAAGGATTTTATGTTTGTTTGAAGATGTTCTTCGTAGTTTTTTATTTCAGAAATCAATTTATTGTGTTCTTCGGATAAAATATCCAATTTGGGATTAGCTCCACATTTAATAAAATTACCTGCTTTAATTTCTTCAATATTATCTTCAAGAGTGTTATTTAAAATATCGCAATAATCTTGAAGGCATTTTTCTTCATTTTTATTTTCTTTGGCGTGGTTTATTTTTAGGGTATTTTTAATTTTTATAAATTCTTTTAAGTTTATAAAGCTGTTTTTTATGGTTAAAAATTCAAGCGGGGAAACGCTTTTGTTGGACATTTTTGATGTGAGCCTTGAGATGTCGCCTATGTATTTTAGAGCGTTTTCTGTTTTTTTGATAAGATTTTCATTTTTAAAAAGGGATAAAAGTTTTTCTTGTCTTGTTTTAATTTCTTCAATATCATACACGGGGCTTGAGATGATTGATGATAAAAGCCTTTTGCCCATTGGAGTTTTGCAATAATCCATTGCCCATAAAATTGAACCTTTTTCAGTGTTGTTGTGAGCATTTTTTGTAAGCTCAAGATTTTTTCTTGTGGAATAATCTATTAACAAAAGCTTTTTGACTTCATACTTTTGGATTTCATCGAACTTCGGAGTGTTTTCTTTTAAAATAAAGCGGGTATAATTTAAAAGTGCGCAAAGTGCTTTGTTTTCGTTTTCTCCTTCAAAAAATTCTTCTTTTAAAAATTCAAATTTGTATGCTTCAAAAAGTTCTTTTTCAGAATTTAAGTTTTCGGAAAGAATTAATTCGACAGGGCAAATTCTTGCAAGTTCACATTTTACTTCGGTATAATCGCCGCAAGATTCATATATTTGACCTGTTGAAACGTCCGCATAAGCAAATTCATAAATTTGATTTTTTTTATGTATCGCCATAAGATAATTATTTTCATTGGGGTTTAAATATTCAAAATCATAAAGACAGCCGCCCGTGTATGCCATTTTGACTTTGCGGATTATTTGCCCTTTTGAATTTAATTCGTCTGTTTGGTCTGTTATAACTGTTTTAAAGCCGCTTTTTAAAAGCACTCCGATATAAAATTTGAGCTTTTTGTGCGGAATGCCTGCCATCAAAATGTCTTTATTTTTTATTTTTCTTTTTGTAATTGTGACCCCGCAGGCTTTTGAAAAATTTATGGCGTCTTCAAAATAAGTTTCAAAAAATTCGCCTACTCTAAAAAATACGATAAAATCAGGGTATTGCGCTTTGATTTCTTGGTATTGGCGCATTATAAAAGTCGTATTGTTAAAATCCATATCTTGAAATTTTAAAAAATTTTGAATTTCCATATTGTTAATAATAAAATATATTATGGATTTAAACAAGGGGGAATAAAAATGGGTTGTTTAAAAAGCATTATTCAAAAAATCATATTTATACTTTTGGTTGTCGCATTTTTTGCATTCGGAGGATTCTCATTTTTAAAAGATAAATATGATACATACACAAGCCCTGCAAGAGCTGTTTTAATTGAAGAAGAACGTGATTTTGGTAATTTGGAAAACGTTTCTGCCGATTATGCCCTATCTCGCTCTTTGAATTTTTTCGGCTATAGAAAATTGAATGCTTATTATTTGCCCAAAAAACAAAGAATAACAATTGTTGATTTGAATTCAGATGAAGTTTTGAGTGAAGATGATTTTAAAAAGGGCACACTTGAGCAGAAGCTGGAAAAATTTTCATCTAAAATGGTTAATTCCCCGATTGTGCCTGTAGATAATATAAAAATTACAAAAAGAGGAACTATACAAGCAGGTGGCTATCCTGTACCTTACGCTGATTTTGAGGCAAACGTGAAAATGGTTCCTTTCTTTAAGGCAAAAGGAACAATTGCAATTTATAAATCAAAAAATAAAGAAGGGGTTATAAGCAAGATTAAAAATAACGGGGATGTGACTTCTAAACTCGTTGTTTCGTGCAAATTTCCAATGGGGTATGAAGACAATGTGACAAAGAAATTTATTTCACAAATTAAACTTTAATTTGTTTGTTCCAAGGGGGGATATGAATTTTTTTCTAAAACGCTTAATCCCCTATTAAATATATCGGCGCACATTAATAAGCTTGGAATAATAAATTCATCTCTGTATTTTCCAGAGTTTTTTCTTGCCGCATTCATTATAAATTCTTTTTGATAATAATATGCATCAATTTCAAGGGGTGAGCTTATGTATATATAAGGGTCTGAGTTGTCGTATTCTTTGTCTGCTCTTTCAAAGTGCTCTTTGACAGACCATTTTTTGTTTGCATGTTCAGGGTATAAATCTGGCATAAAACTATAGGGCAGGGTGGTGTTATCATCTATAATTTTATGCGGGGTAAAATTTAGCCCGTAAGAATATTTTTCTTTATTGTTTTGATATTTTGTATATTCCTGCTTGTATGCTTCTGAATTCTTGCCCTGTTCTTTTTCTATGCGCCTAAGAAGTTCTTCTTCTGCTTGCAGAAGCTCTTTTATTACAACAAGTGTTTTGCTTTGGTTGTTTTTCAAAGACGCCGTTAAGTGATTTTGAAGACAGTGTCTTAATTCATGGGCAATACAGCTTTTTTGCCAAAGCTCTTTTTCTTCTTGTGTTAATTTAATATATTCAATATATGAGCCTTTGGGAAGCTCTTTTTCGTATATTTTTCTAATAGTTTCAAGTCCTGATTTTGGGACAACATCCATAGGCATATCTTGATTTTCGTAATTTTTAATTACAACTATGTATGTGTCTTCATCCAGTCTTTCTTTGTTTATATAAATTTTGTTTTCTCCAAAATCGTATTGGGCTTCTGAAGTAGACCTATCAACGGAATAACCCAAATTTGGTTTTGGTATTTGTAATTCTTCAAACATCGGGTTTTGTTTAAGAAATTCTTTATATGTTTCCTCAAATAATTCATCATAGTTTTTGGGTTTGTTGACTTGTTTTGTCTGTTTTATATTTTGTATATTTTTTTCAAAAATGTCTTTTGTAGGTTGTGTAAGTCCGTTTAAATTTAGGGGGGTTCGTGCGGGCGGTTTGCTGCCAAATGAAATTTTTGGAAAATTAGTATTTTGTATTGAAAAAATTTGCATGGAAAAAATGCCCTTTTGTTATTTATAATTAATAAAACAAGTGGGCGTTTAAATTTGCCTATATTTGGTTTTGTTCTTCTGCGATTTCGGTTTCTTTTTTAGCAGGGGCGATAATTTTTATTTTAACAATTCTGGCGCCGTCAACTTCCAGAACTTTAAAAATAAACCCTTTAACCTCACAGCAGTCGCCTTCTTGTGCGATGTGTCCTAAATTTTTAATGACAAGCCCCGCAATGGTTTCAATATCTTCATCTTCAACTTCATCTCGTGCGTCAAGATTGAAAAATTCGTTAAATTCGTCAATTCTAAACATTGCATTTGCTATGTATTCATTTTCGTAAATTTGTCTTATGTCGGCTTCTTCTTCGTCAAATTCGTCTTGAACTTCCCCTACAATTTCTTCTAAAACATCCTCTAAAGTAACAAGCCCCGATACTCCGCCAAATTCGTCTATAACAAGACCCATTTGGGATTTTTTCTGTTTAAATTCGTGAACCAATTTATCCACACTCAAGGTTTCAGGAACAAGAATTATGGGCCTTATTATGTCTTGAAGAACAATTTTTCTTCCTTCAATTACAAGCGGGTACAAATCTTTAATGTGAAGAATGCCAATCGGGTTGTCTAAATCGTCTTTATAGACGGGGTATCTTGTGTATTGATTTTCAATCGTTAGTTTTTTAAGTTCTTCTTCTTCAATATCAAGCGGAATGCTGACCACGTCAGGTCTTGGAACCATAACTTGTTTTGCTAAAATGTCTGAAAATTTAAAAACGTTTTGTAAAATTTCTTTTTCGGTATCGTTCAAAACCCCTTCTTTGTGGGATTCGTCAATTATCATGTCTAATTCTTCCACCGTGTGAACAAGGTGCCCCACATGTGCTGGCGGAATTTTAAACCAAGAAAGTATCCAGTTTCCAAAACCGTTTAAAACCATTACAAAGGGTGTGAAGATTTTTATTATGAAAAACATCGGTCTTGCCACAAAAAGCATTGTTTGTTCAGGATATTGAATTGAGATTGATTTTGGCATTAATTCTCCCAACACAACATGCATAAAAGTGATAAGCCCAAAAGCAATTGAAACCGCAAGGGAATGGGTTGCAAAAACTTGCATAGCGTCAGGCAAAAAGCCAAATATAGGTTGGATTAATTTAACTAAAGTCGCTTCGCCGACCCAACCAAGCCCGATACTTGCAATTGTAATCCCTAATTGAGTTGCAGCAATTGACTTGTCAAGGTGTTCTATTGAATTTAGAGCCAACGTGGCATCTTTGTTGCCTTCTTTTGAGAGCGTTTCAACTCTTACTTTTCTGACAGATACAAGAGCAAATTCTGTGGCGACAAAAAAGGCATTTGCGAATAATAAAAATGCCACAATAATGATATTTATAAAAAGCTGTACGCTTTCCATTTTTCCCTCTTTAGTATTTTTACAAATTATACTATAAAAAAAGATTTTGCGCCATATTGTAAACTATTCGTATATTGGACGATAATTGGATATTTTTTTTAATAATACAAGGTAAACTTTTTGTATGGGGGCTTGTATGAGAAAAATTTTGTTAATTGTTTGTTTGATATTTTTTATTTTACCAAGCTTTGCAAATGATAATACGTGGTGTGTTGAAAATGGCGGTGTGATTGATATTAATTTAAATAATGCCTGCGTTACTCACATGGCATATGATGTTTCTTACATAAAGAAAATTTATAATGTTCTTTGCATTCCTTTTTTGTCCTCTGTGATGAATAATGAACCTGTTGTGTTTTTAAAATTGGTTACTTCTTATCAGAATGAAAAAGAAGATATTTTTGATGAATATAATTGGAAAATCACTCAATATGAGCTTGTAAAATATATTTAAGGTTGAAGCGGAATTTTTATTTCAAAGAAGGTGGATTTTTCGCCCGTTTTTAAAGTTTTTGAATTGAATGAAATTTCCCCTTTGTGTTTTTCGATGATTTTTTTGCAAATTGCAAGTCCAAGCCCTGTTCCTTCGCCAACTTTTTTGGTTGTAAAGCCTGCTTGAAAAATTTTCTTTTTGTCTTGTGCGCTTATTCCGTCCCCATTGTCTGTTATTTTGATTATTAAAAAATCGTTTTCTTTTTTGGTTAAAATTTCAATTTTGCCAAAATAGTTTTCTTTTAATTTTAATTTTTCAATACTTTGAATGGCGTTCACTAAAATGTTTAAAAATACCTGATTTAGCATGTTTGGGTAGCATTCAATTTCGGGTATGTCGCCGTAGTTTTTGATAATTTCAATTCCTTTTTTTGTTTTATGTTTTAAAATCTCCAAAGTTAGGTCAAGCTCTTTGTTTATATTTGCCTTTTGAACTACCGTTTCATCAAGACGTACAAACCTTTTTAGGGATTGCACAAGGTTGTTTATTCTCTTTATTGCTTCAAAATCAATATCATTAATGTCTTTAAAGGTTTCTTCAATTTCAGGGTCAAGTTTGCCTTGCAATAATTTTTTTAAAATTTCGTTGTTAGATGAAATTGACGCAAGCGGGGTGTTGATTTCATGTGCAACAGAGGCAATTAATTGCCCCAATGACGCCATTTTTTCGGAGTTTATTAATTGAAGTTGAGTTTTTTTAAGTTCGTTTATTGCTTTTTGGAGTTCTTCTTTTTGTTTGTTGATTTTACTAAACAATTGTGCGCCCAGAAAAGCGTTGGACACTTGCATTGAAATGCCAAGCAAAAGCTCTTTTTCGATTTCTTGAATATTTTTTTTGGGAGTAAAAATTACAATTATACCCATAACGTCTTGGTTGCGTGTTATGGGCATAATAATTCTCGTGCAGGGCGTTTTAAGGGCGTCTTTAGACTTGTCATGCTCTTTTAAACACACGCCGGTTGTGCTTTTTCCGTTCGTTAGAGTTTCAATTATTTCTGTTTTGTAGTATAGAATTTTATCTTTGGATTTTTTATTTTGCGGGTAGCAGTATTCGTTTTCAAATTCGTTTTCGTTTATTCTTTTTGCATAATAAAGCTTGCTTGCGCCAAAAATAATGCAAAGTTCTTTTAGGGCGGTTGAAACAAGAGTGTTTATGTCCAAAGTTTTTGACAGACTGGTTGAAATTCTGTTTAAAAGTGCCATTTTAACGGCTTGGTTTTGAGCTTTTGAATTTGTGGTTAAAAATTTTCTGTTTTCAATTTTTAATTTTTCGTTTTCTTCTAAAATTTTTTCGCATTCTAAATCTTTTGTGCAATCATAAAAATAAATTATTCTGTATCTTTTAATTGAAAACGCTTTAATTGTGAAATGTTTTAGAACCCGTTCATTTTGCTGATATATGCCGTATGTTGTGTATGAAGTTTTTGAAGAAATTAAATCATCAAAGGGGGACCAATTTATGTTGTCTGTTTTTAAAATACAAAAATCAAAATAGAATTTATAATCTATTTTTTTTAAACCTTTAATTCCTCTGTCTTTGGGTATTTCACCAAAAACATCGATTGCAGCTTTATTTTGGTAAAAAGAATTTGTCTGCGTATCGCAAATAATTATTGGTTCTTTTAAGTTGTGATAAAAACTTCTAAGTAAAATGCTCATTTAAACAATAAAATCGTCCGTTGATTTTTTTACGTATAAGCCAAGCCCGATAGATTTATAGCTTGTGTTTTCAGTTTTTAGGGCAAAGTTTTCTTTATTTAAATTGTTAATTTTTTGTCTTAGGGTTTCGTTTTCAGTTTTTGCTTTAATTAATTCAACAATAATTTCATCCAAACCGTCCAATTTTTCAGAAAGCATGTTGGACATTTTTGTGACGATGTTGTTTTCCATAGACTCAATTTTTTCAACTACCATGGCAGCTTTTGAAGACGTTAGTTGAATTGGTTCAAAAGTTTCTTGTTTTTGTGGAAGTTGTTTATTTAAAAAGTTTTCGCTTTGAGCTTCTAAATTTTGTTCAATTTTTGTTTCTTTTTGCTTTAAACCTTTAAATTTTAGTTCTTTTTGTTGTTTATATTCAGGTGTTGTGTTGTTCATTTTTTCATCTTGAATTTTTTTTGTATATGCGTAAAGTTCTTTTACTTTTCTTAAAACATCTACATCGCTTTTAGAAAAATATATGTTGCCAAAGCCGTCTTTTTTGGGTTTCAGGCATGCTTTTTGGCACAGTGTTGAAATTTCTCTTGCATCTGAATCGAGCATTCTTAAAAGTTGTCCTGCGCTTATTATTTCATCCGGATATTGCGTTGTTGTTTCCACTTAAAACTTCCTCATTAATACTAGAATGTGTCTTGATAGTGACATTATAATTTAAATCAATAAAAAAAACTTTAATTGTAATGTTATTTTTACAATAAATTTTGTAAATAGCTCTATGTGGGGATATTGACGGGTATTATTACATAATTTACAAAAACTGTTTTTTATCTTATACTAACTTTTGTAAACATATAGGAGTTTTACTTATGGGGATAATGGACGGAAAACGTGGAATTATTTTCGGCGTTTCAAACAAATTTGGTATAGCAAATGCTATAGCGGAACAAATTTTTAAAGAAGGCGGAGATATTGCTTTTACATATGCAAATGAAGCAATGGAAAAAAGAGTTCGTCCGATTGCGGACTCTATGAACGCAAAAATGTGCATAGAATGCGATGTTACAAAAGATGAAGATGTAAAAAAAGTTTTTGAAGAATATCAAAAAACTTATGACAGATTGGATTTTGTAATTCATGCGGTTGCTTTTGCTAATAAAGAAGACCTTATGGGTGATTTTTACACCACAAGCCGTGAAGGCTGGGATCTTGCAATGCATGTTAGTGCATATTCTCTTTTGACTTTAACAAAATATGCAAAACCCCTACTTGAAGCAAATGGCGGCGGTTCAATTCTTGCGCTTACTTATTTGGGTTCAACAAAAGCTGTTGCAAATTATAATATTATGGGTGTTGCAAAGGCTGCACTTGAATCTTCGATGAGATTTATAGCTGCTGACCTTGGCAAATATAACATCAGATGTAACTGTTTATCCGCAGGCCCTGTGAAAACAATGGCAGCAAAAGGAATTGGCGGATTTGACAGAATGTTAAAAGCAAACGTCTTGAAAGCTCCTTTAAAAAGAACACCTTCTTTAGAGGATGTGGGCAAAGGCGGACTTTACTTGGTTTCTGATTTATCATCGGGTGTGACAGGCGAAGTTCATTTTGTTGATTGCGGAGCGCATAGTGTGTTTGCTTCGTTAGATGAAATGGAACAAATTTCTTTTGAAAAGCAACCCGCAAGCGTTTAAAAAGTATTGAGAGGCGGAGATTTCCGCCTCTTTTATAATAAAATATTTGATTATCACACCGTTTATGATAAAATGGGTATACAATATGGAGAAATGGCCGAGTGGCTGAAGGCGGCACCCTGCTAAGGTGTTATGTGGAGTAATCTGCATCGAGGGTTCGAATCCCTCTTTCTCCGAACTTAATCAATGGGGGCAAATGCCCCCTTTTTTAATGTATACATGAGGGATGAGAACCCGAGATAAAGAGGGTTTCGAATCCTACATTCGCTACTTGGCGAAAAGCTTTAGCTTTGAGCTTAGGAGCGATGGATGCAAAAAGCGTAAAATTTTTAGCGAGTGTGCAAGCACCGCAAAAAATTAAGCGTTTGCCTCTTTCTTTTGAACTTAATCAATGGGGGCAAATGCCCCCTTTTTTAATGTATACATGAGGGATGAGAACCCGAGTATAAATTGTCTTGCAGGTTGAGAAAAACTGACTGTGAAACGAGAATTTTTCTTTTGAATTTGAATTGTCCGACAGTTGAAATTAAAATGTCGGACAATGAAAGTATTTTAAAATAAATTAATAAAAATTGATATTTGAATATAAATATATTTATTTTTCTTTATATTTTTTTGCAGTTTCTTCTGCTATTTCATCCCAATAAGAAGATATACGTTCTTGTTCAGCATTGATTCTTGTTTGCATTTCATCATTGGACAAACCAAACAGTATAATCTCTCTGTATATATCTGAAATAAAGCGTATAATAGAATTTAAAAAATTTAATTTTAATATAATAAAGATTGTTGGCAAATAAAGTGAAAATACGGCAATAATTATCGCGCATATAGAATATAATTTATTAATATTAAAATAAGGAATAATAATTGTTGATACCAACAAAATCAAACTAGCAAATGATAAATAAAATTGCACATATACTCTTTGTCTAATTATACGTACTACTGAAACAGTAAGCAAAATCAAAATAACATAAGCAATCCAACCCAAAATTTCTAAAATCATTACAACTTCTCCTATGTTGTAAAGAGTATAACACAAAATTTCTTTTTAATATAATCACATTATTTTATACAATTTATAGAATTTATTTTTTTATTTAAATTTTCCACTTCATTAACAAATAATTGTCTATAGCTTTTATTAATTGGCATTTTTACATAATCGCATATTATTATTACTGTATATAATAAACGTTTAAATAAACTGAAATCATTTAAATTATCTCGGGTAGTTGTTTTATCTAAAGATTTATACAATGCACCATGAGTAATTTGAGAATAAATATTATAGTGCCCAAATAGAAATTCTTTTAAATCAATTAGTAAATCTGGAAAATCTTCTTTTAGTGTAAAAAATTTATTGAATTTTTGAAATTCAGGTCGAAAATCTTTTAAATACTTATCAAGTTTATTAAAAGTATCGTCGTTAAGTATATATTCATCAATGCCTAATGTTTTTAAAATATCTTTTTGTTTTGTAACTGACAATAATTTAAACATTTCTTTGTTATAAGTTATGTAATCTTTTTGATATATTTCTAGTTGAGATTTTTCTAATAAAATATTTGACAAATCAGCTTTTAATTCTTTCATCTCTATAAAGGAATTTTTAAATTCTAACAAAAGAGATTCTTCATCATATTCTTGGATTTTATCAGGATGTGTAATTAAAAAAGAAAAAAGTAAAACACTTTCAATTGCACTTCTTGCTATAATTCTCGCTTCATTATAATGATTTAATTGCCAATAAAGAGTATTATACACTCCTAAATTAGAATAAAATTTTGTTAAAATTGCATTTAAACATTGATCGAATTTATATTTATTACTACAATCAAGCATTGCTTGATTATGTATTTTAATTAAATTTTTATAACTAATATTAACCATGTCTAAAATTATATGCCTAATATTTTTAAATTTAAATTACATTCAATAAATTACATTGATGAAATAAGTATTCCTAAATTTGCTTAATTTTGTAATTTTGACAAAATTAGGTTCAAAGCCTTTCTGTAATTTCTTTTTAACCTGATTTACTCAAATGTAATTCAAGCTCAATAAATTACATTTTATGTAATTTATTCAAAACTTCCCTCAAATTCGGAAGTGCCTGTTTTGAGAGGGAAGTAACCACTTCCCTTGAAGTGGGAAGTAGAAAACTAATGTAATTGAAAATGTAATCGAAAAATTTCGATTACTTTTTATCAAAAACGCTAAAATTCAAATATACAAAGGACATTTGAGGGACAAGTTGAGGACAATCAAAGGACACGAAACGGACATTTCGGACATAATTACTTTGTCCAATCAAAACCGAGGGAAGTAGCCTCAATCTCAAACACCAAGCCAATCTCACTTCAAAATTTCAATTACATATTTTTTAAAAATGTCCGTTTATCTACACCGAGATAAAGAGGGTTTGATATAATTTATCAAAAAACAAAAAGGGCGGAATGCGCCCTTTTCATACTGCAATAGTGTTGGTCATTATTTATTAAAGAGATTTCTTTTGTAAGTGTTTACAAATTCGTTGTAATCGGCAACCGCATCGTTATACAGTTTTTTCATATGTTCTTCTTTTTCTGTACCGATTGACTGTTGATATTGCCTAAACATAAAGCCAAGCATTGCTTTTTGGCATTTGTGAGCTTTGATAATCTCTTCTTTTGTTAATTTAATGGGAATAAAACGGGAGTCTTTGTTTGTTATAAATTCAATATCTTCAAGATTGCGCTTTCTTGCATAATTTTCAGATACTCTTTGTTGATTTAAAAGGTTAAGTATTTCATCAAGATTTTTCTTTGAATCCATTTTCATATGTTTTGCTCCCGTTTGCTGATGTATATTATTTCGGCACGGGAGAGAACATGCTTTATTGAACAAAGGTGTGTTTTTACAATTTTTTACATAACCATTTCAAGGCTCATATCATATGGGGTGGATTTTACCATTAATTTTTTACCGCCCGTTTTTACAATGTATAAGCTGTCCGTTTCGGTTTCTTCGGCAAGGTTAGATTCAATTTCTGTTTCTTTAATTTCTTCTTCACCAAAATTGTATAAAACGTAAATATCATCTTGAATGTACCCCACAAGGGAAGTTGCACCCTCAAATTTTGCAAGGTATAAGCCCCTTGTTTCCGTTAATTTGGAAGAAGAAACAATGGTTGCACTTTCTTCTAAATTGTCTTCATTATTATATTGTGCAGGTTCGTTGTATTCTTCATAAATTGATTCAATGGGGGTATAAAGTTCTTTTATAACCTCATCGTCAGGAGTTTGTTTTGTTATAATGGTTGGCTGTTCTTCATCTTCTTGAAGGGTTGCCATGTAAGAATTAAAAGCATTTATTTTTTCTTCTTCGGTCAAAGGTGCTTCTTGCGATGTACTTAATTCTATATTGTTTTCTTCTTGTGGCGTGTCTTGATTTTGCGCAAGCGGTGCTTCTGTATCTTCTATATGTGTTTCATTGTCTGTATTTTCTGTAAGTTCTATATCAGAATTTAGAGCAGGTACATAGGGGCTTAGTACATTTTGGTTATTTTCATTCAAGTTTGCTTCTTTTGCCCCTGTCTTTTTCAAGAGATCTTTAATGTTTATGTTGCTATGGGGGCGTGCGATATTTTCTTTTTGTATTCTTTTTATTTTTGCCGCCCTATATAATGCAAATAAAACAAGTAAGGCAACTAGATAATAATATATCGGAATGTCATTGTCGCTTGGTGCAGGCTGATTTTCAGCTTTGTTGCTTTCAGGTTGAGTTTGGGCTGGAATTTCAACTTCGATATTTTTTGCTTCTTTTGGAGCGTCTTTTCTTTCAAATTCAACTTCAACAGGTTTTGCGGCAGGTAGTTCTTTTTCAAACTTTTCTGCTTCCATTCTTTGTTTTGATTGAATTTTATCTGTTGTGCTTGCTGTTTGATTGCTTGCAGCAGAAGGTTTTTCAGGTTTTGTTAAGGGAATGGTTGTTGCAATTTTTGTTTGCGCAGGTGAGTTTATTTTTTCTTTTATAGAAGGTTCAAGCGTTTGCTTAGGTGGAAGCGCAGCTTGTTTTTGTGAAATTTTGGGCTTTTGCGCAACAGGTTTTTGCGCTATTGTAACTGATTTTTGTACAACAGGCTTTTGTGCAACAGGTTTTTGTGCTATTGCAATTGGTTTTTGTATAGCGGGTTGTTTTTGCGCTACAGGTTTTTGCGCTGCAGGTTGTTTTTGCGCTGCTTGTTTTTTATTTAATGAGTTAGAATATTCTTCTACATTTTTTGCACCAGATGGAATTGTTTTTGGCTGAACACCGGATGCAATTTGTGTATTTTGTTCTTTTCTAAATTCATTTAGGGGGCTTTTTATATTGTTTTGAGCAAGTTTATTTGAATATCTTTCAAAAACATTGTCAAGTTTTGCAAGCCTTAAGGGGTCAAGCCTTGGGGAAATTGAAGAATCCAAAACTTTCATAGATGTAGTCAAATTAACCGGTTTAGATGTAATAATGGCAACTTTTGTGTATCCATTATTTAAGTCTTGTCCCGCATAAGGATAAGTTTTAATTAAAATATTGGTGATTGCTCCTAATTTTGGGGTGCTTGTAATTGAATGGTCGGTTTCAGGCAAAAGAAAATAATAAATATTGTCTGATTTTTGAATTATTTTAACCGGTTCGTTATAAATTTTTTGCGTGTATAATTCAATGTTATAGTGTAAATCATCAAGTTCTGAGATTTCCATTTTTAATAAAGAGTTTTTAAAAACTTTGTCTGCGGCATACAAATTTTGTGCCCCAAAAACAAGCACAATCAGCGCAAACAGTAAAACTAATATTTTTTTCATCCTTTAATCCTTAAATTTTGCCCCAAGTTTTGGATTTCATAGTAAAATTATACTATGAATAAAGATGATTTGGCAAAACTTAACAACGATAGTTACAAATCGGGGTATGTATGCTTAATTGCAAGACCGAATGTCGGAAAATCAACCCTTTTGAATTGTTTAACGGGACAAAAAATTGCAATTACAACGGCGGTTGCCCAAACCACAAGAAAACAAATTAAGGGTATTTACACAGACGATGAGGCGCAAATAATTTTTGTGGATACTCCGGGGGTGCACAAACCAATAAACAAATTGGGGGAATTTTTGGACGAGCAGTCAAAAAGCGCCATAGATGACGTTGACCTTGTTCTTTTTTTAACGGACGCTCAAACCCCCGCAGGCAAAGGAGATTTATGGATTGCGCAGAATTATCTTAAATCCTCTAAAAAGCCAATTATTATTGTTGCAAATAAAATTGATTTAACAAATAAAACGGACAAAACAGAAGCGAACATTTGTACATATAAAACATTGTTTAATGAAAATTACCCGATAGTCAGGGTTTCGGCGCTAACTGGAAAGAATACGGAGAAATTAATAGAGTTAATTAAAAATTATCTTCCATATGGAGAAAAGCTTTATCCTGACGATGTTATAACTGATCAAAATATGCGAATGATTGCACAGGAAGTGATAAGGGAAAAAGTTATTTTAAACACAAAAGATGAAATTCCCCATTCGGTTGCAGTTTTGATTGATGAATATAAAACCCAAAACGGCTTAGATAAAATAAAGGCAACAATTTTTGTATCTCAGGACTCCCAAAAGGGTATTATAATTGGCAAAGGCGGGTCAATGTTAAAGAAAATCGGCACGGACGCAAGGCTTGAGATTGAAGAAATTATTGAAGGAAAGGTGTATTTAGAACTTTTTGTGAAGGTGAAAAAAAATTGGCAAAAAGATAAAGACGCCCTCAATATGTTTGGGTATAAAAATGTTTAATATTAAAAATACAATTTTTTTAAATTTTACGCCTCGTCAAAAATCAATGCTGATAAGCTTTTTAAAGTCTTTTGTGAAGAAAAATCAAAATTTATCGCAAGGGGAAATTATTGATAAATTTATTGAAGATGAAACCTATTATTATGAAATTAATAATCCTCATTTTGAATTTTGTATTCCACATTTTTCAGAAGAAGATTTCCTAAGAGATTTAAAAATTTTTGTTGACGCTGTTTTTTATGAGTTAAAACAAAAAGAACTTATGAAACCCTTACTTGAAAAGCAAAAACAGTTTCAAAAGGAACAAAGAAAACGGGCTGGTGATTTTAAAATGAGCAAATTAAAGCCCACAAAAAAACAACTTCTTTATTATGAAAAAATAACAAAAGCCCATGGGCTTGAAATGAAGGACACAAAAGAAGCTACAAGGCTTGATCTTAGGAATTGGATTATGGAAATCATAGAACCTAAAGAGGACATTAATGAAGAAGAATGATTTTGTAAATTTTCTTGTAAATAACGGGTTTGATTATTCAGAAGCCAAGGCAGAAGTTAACTTTGCGCTTGAAGTTGTTTTGGGCAAAACAAAAGAAGAACTTATTTTTTTGGAAGAATTCGACCAAAAAATTTTTATGGAAATTTTTGAAAAAAGGGTTAAAACAAATTTTCCCCTTCAATATATTTTAAATACAGCATTTTTTATGGGTGAAAAGTTCTATGTGGATGAAAATGTTTTAATTCCAAGAGATGAAACAGAGCTTCTTGTTCGGGAAGTTTTGATGTGTGCCAAAAAAGGTGCAAAAATTTTGGATATTGGGACAGGAAGCGGAATAATTTCTTGCATGGTGGCAAAAAAACTCCCAACTTCTTTTGTTTTGGGGGTGGATGTTTCTGACAAGGCACTTTTGATTGCGATAAAAAACAAAGAAAGGCTTGATATAAAAAATGTGGAATTTAAATTTTCAGACCTTTTTTCAAATGTGGAAGATAAATTTGATATAATTGTTTCAAATCCGCCCTACATTCCAATAAAACAAAAGGCTGAAATCCAAAAAGAAGTGACATATGAGCCTGAGCTTGCTCTTTATTCAAGGGATGAATTTGGGGTTTATTTTTATGAAAAAATTATTGAAAAAGCGCCATTTTATCTAAATAATGGGGGGTATATTTTATTTGAGGTAATGCAAGGGCAAGCACAGATTGTCCAAAGGCTTTTAGCTGAAGGCGGATTTTGCGAAATTAAGGCAATTAAAGATTTAGCAGGAATTGAAAGAACAATAAGGGCAAGAAAAATTTAAAATTTAGTCTGTTTGATATAAGGGTTTTGTGGTTTTTTCTTGAAAGTTATTTAAAATGTGTAAAAAAGCACAAAAAATTGCGCTTGGCGCGATTCGAACGCGCGACCTATCCCTTAAAAGGGGAGTGCTCTACCAACTGAGCTACAAGCGCAAATTATTAAGTTGTCATTTATTGTCGTTCACTCAGACCGACTAGAAAAGAATACCAAGAACAAAGTTTACAGTCAACAATATTTTTTAAATTAATCAACAAGATAATTAAAAAATTTGTTCTTTTGGTGTGTATTGATAATATGAAAGGCAAAAATTTTGTTTTGTGGATTGTTCTTTTTTCCTTGCAGGCAGGCGCTTTTGCGGGGGTTGGGGAATATTTTAATTCCTTCTATTGTAATTATTTATCAGAACGCAATGTGAGGTGTGAAGATAGAGAAATTTTAAATTTGCTTCAAAAAATTTCTTATAAAAAAATTGTTGATATTGAAAATTACCTAAAATCTGCAAAAACCATGGAAGAAAAAAGGCATGCAATTGCGCTTATTGAAGAAGAATATTTAGATTTTCTTGAAAATATTAATTTTGAATTAAATTATGTGCCAAATTGCCCCATGACTAAAAGGGGGATAAAAAAAATTAAAAAGGCGCATAAAAAATATATGCGCCAATTGGAAAAATGTTATCTTTTTTAAAAATTAAGACAAGCTTTCAATCAAGGCTTTGATTGCCGTGCTTTCTTTTTCAATTTCAATTATTCTATCTTTTGTTTTTTGAACAACTTCAGCAGGTGCGCTTTGAACAAATTTTTCATTATTTATTCTTGCATTTAGCCCTTTTTGTTCTGATATCAGCTTGTCCAGCTTTTTGTTTTGTCTTTGAATTTCTTGTTCAAGGTCAATCAAGCCGCCAAGGGGCATAATAATTTTTGAATTGCCAACAACTGCGCTTGCGCAATGGGTATATGTGTTATTGTCGATAAATTCAATGTCGTTAACCCTTGCTAGGCGCTTGAGGAAATTTTCCGCCATTTTATAGAGCTCTTTTTCCCCTTGAATTTTAATATCTACTTTTGTTGAAGGTGCAATATTGAAGCCGGATTTAATATTTCTTATGCTTCTTATTGCTTCAAAGATATTTTCCATAGCATAAGTTTCTTTTTCAAAATTGAGGTCTTCTCTGTAATTTGGATATTCAGAGAGCATAATGGCTTTTGCATCTTTTTTAATTGGCATCAATTGCCAAATTTTTTCTGTTAAATGAGGCATAACAGGGTGAAGAAGCCTTAAGAACATATCAAGAACATATGTTAGAACCGCTTCATTCTTTTCAACTTTGGAAAGTTCCACATATCTGTCACAGTAACAATTCCAGAAGAAGTCATATAAAATTGTTGTCACTTCGCCTATTCTGTAATTTTCAAGGTTTTCTCTAACGTCTTTTATGGTTTTATTTAACTTATCTAAAATCCACATATCCGCAAGCGAAAGTTTGCCTAAATCCAATTCTTGTGTTGGATTTTCCAAATTCATAAGAACAAACCTTGAAGCGTTCCAAATTTTGTTTGCAAAGTTTCTTCCGAATTCAAATTTTTCATCTGAAAGTTTTATGTCTTGACCGCCATATGTGCACATATTGGCAAGCGTGAAGCGAAGTGCGTCACAGCCATATTTTTCAATTGATAAAACAGGGTCAATTGTGTTGCCTTTTGATTTAGACATTTTTTGTCCAAATTCATCTCTTATAAGACCGTGGATATAAACGGTTGAAAATGGAGGTTTACCTGTAAATTCAAGCCCCATGGTTATCATTCTTGCTACCCAGAAGAAAATAATATCAAAGCCCGTTACAAGGGTGCTTGTCGGGTAGAATTTTTTATAATCGTCTGAATTTGTATTTGGCCAACCCATTGTTTCAAACGGCCACAAACCGCTTGAAAACCAAGTGTCTAAAACGCTTGTATCCTGAACATAGTTATCAGGGTCGGGGTTTTCATTTGCAACAACCATTTCACCCGTTTGCTTGTGGTAATAAGCGGGAATTTGATGTCCCCACCAGAGTTGTCTTGAAATGCACCAATCACGGATATTTTCCATCCACATTAAATAGTTTTTCTCCCAGCGTTTGGGGATAAACTGAATGGAGCCGTCTTTCACTTTTTCAATTGCTGCCTTTGCAAGGGGTTCCATTTTAACAAACCACTGTTCAGATAACAAAGGCTCAATTGTTGTGTTGCACCTTTGACATTTACCTACGTTGTGTTCGTGGTCTGTAATTTTTATTAAAACTTCATTATCTCTTAACATTCTGACAGTGCGTTCTCTTGCATCGTATCTGTCCCTTCCGTGCAATTCTTCGGGCACTTCAGGACATGCAATCATTCTGCCTTGTTCGTCAATTACTTTAATAAAAGGAAGCTTATGTCGGCGCCCTACTTCAAAGTCGTTAGGGTCATGCGCAGGTGTAATTTTAAGTGCGCCCGTTCCAAAAGATTTATCAACATAATCATCTGCAATAATTGGTAATTCCTTACCTGTCAAAGGCATAACGCAGGTTTTGCCTATTAAATCTTTATATTTGTAGTCATTGGGGTTAACTGCAATTGCAACATCTCCAAACATTGTTTCGGGGCGGGTTGTGGCAATTACAATTGCGCCCATTTCATCTTTAAGTCCGTAAGAAATTTCCCACAAGTGCCCTTGTTCTGTTTCGTATTCGGTTTCAATGTCTGATATTGCAGATTGACACCTTGGGCACCAGTTTACAATGTATGAACCTTTGTAAATTAAGCCTTTATTATAAAGGTCAATAAACACTTTTTTTACAGCTTCTGAGCAGCCTTCATCAAGGGTAAACCTTGCTCTTGATAAGTCAAAAGAAGCGCCTAAAGTTTTAAATTGCTCTAAAATTCTTGTTTTATGGGAGTTTGCCCAATCCCAAGTGACTTTTAAAAATTCTTCTCTGCCAAGGTCATGGCGGGTTTTATTTTCTTTAGCGAGATTTTTTTCAATGACATTTTGGGTTGCAATGCCTGCATGGTCGCACCCCGGAAGCCAAAGTGCTTCAAAGCCGTTCATTCTTTTGTACCTTGTTAAAATGTCTTGAAGGGTGCCGTCTAATGCATGTCCCATATGAAGAATACCTGTGACGTTGGGCGGTGGAATGACAATTGAATAAGGCGGCTTTTTGCTTTTGTTGTCTGCCTTAAAAAATTCATTTTCTTCCCAAAAGTGGTAAATTTCTTTTTCAACTTCTCTTGCACTATAGGTGGTTGATAAATTTTCAATATTTTCTGCCATAAGGTATCCTCTTTTTTTAAATTTTAAAAAAATAATACCATAAAAGAATTAGCCCATAAAGTGTATTATTTTTTGTTTTCGATTTGAGTATTTTTTAGAAACCATGAAAAATAGGATAATTGTAAATTTAATTTTGTTGATTTTGTTTCAAACTCCTGCGTATTCAGGGGTGTATGACTTTTTAGACGATAGTTACGAAAACAATTTTAAAGAATTTTGCATAGAGTGCTCTAAAAAAATTAATGTGGAAGCGGAGATTGTTAAATTTTTAGAGCAAGAGCAGGTGCCTGTAAGTTTGGATGAGTGTCTTGATGTGGCTTTGAAAAATAATTTTGACATAAAAATAAACACAGAAACATATAAAAGTTCTAAATATCTTCATACAAATGCGCTTGCCAAGTTTTTGCCGAATTTTGGGTATAGTTTTTATTCAATTTATTACAGAGGGCAAGTGCTTGTTGGTTCGGCTTTAATAGACAGGTTTGATGAACTTGCCCTATCTTCAATGCTTGTTGCTACGCATGATTTGACCGAAGGGGGTAAACAAATTTTTGACGCAAAGACCAAAAAATTTGAAAAATATGAGCAAAAAAATAAGCTTGAGTTTTCAAAACAAGAGGTTTTGATGTATACGGCAATTTATTATTGGCAATTGTTACAGGCGAAAATTAGTATTGAAATTCACCTGAAAAATTTAAATGAAAGGTTAGCTCAATTGCGATTAACGGAAAATCTTGAGGATGCAGGCATGGGGACAAAATTTGACGTTATAAGGCAGAAAAACGAGGTTGAAAGCGCCAAAAGAAGCCTTGTTGAAGCAATGAATGATTATCGTCTTAAGCAAGCAAAACTGTCTAATATTATGGGCATTGAAGTTTCAACAACACTCTGCCCGATTGAAAATGAGGTTCAAATTCTTAATCTTGTGGACAAAGATATTACGCTTGATAATTTGTATGAGGTTGCCGCCAAAAACAGAAAAGACATAAAAGCGATAAAAAATAAAATTGACGCAATGAAAAATGAAAGAAGGGCAATTTATACGGAATTTTCACCCAAGCCAAGAGCCTTATTCCAACAGCAATATCAAGGAACTGCAAGAGCGGGGCTTGGAGAAGCCACCGTTGTGGGGCTTTATGTAGATTGGTTTTTGGGAGAAAACTTGGGAGTGGGGACAATTACAAAGGCAAAATCAAAAACCTGTGAAATTGAAGCAAAGCTTTATGAGCTTACAAAACAGTTGAGGGCAATTAAAGAAAAACTTTTGGATTCATATTATAATTCAAAACTTTTATTAAAAAGGGTAGATATAACAAAAAAACAGGTGGATTATGCGACAGAATCTGCCCTTCTTGCAGAAATGAGGCTTGATGCGGGGCAGGGGATATTAATTGATGTTATAGAGGCGCAAAGTCAAAAAACAGACGCCAGAATTGAATATCTCCAAGCGGTAATTGAGTATAACATTAATCAAATAGAACTTTTATTTGATGAAGGGATTATTGATATTGATAAAATTGTGGAAAAATACAATCCTTAAAAAATGTGGTAGAATAGTTTTATTGTCCGGAGGAATTTATGAAAAAATTTTTATTAACATTATTACTTTCTTTTTTTATGACCCCTTGTTTTGCAGCAGATATTGACGAGATGATAGGACAGATGATAATTCTTGGTTTTAATGGAAATACCGTTAAATCTAAAGGTTTTAAAACTGTCTTAAAGCAGGTTGAGGCGGGTGAAATTTCGGGCGTTATTTTCTTTGAAGACAATATTAAAAATAAAGAAGAATTTTTAAAAATGACATCTGCTCTTAAAAATTCAAAAGCAAAACACAAACCCTTTATTGCAATTGATATGGAAGGTGGAAATATCCAAAGAATGAACTCTAAAAACGGTTTTGTGGATTTTAAAACGGCAAAACAGGTTTCAGATTTGAGTTTGGATGAGGCTTATCAAGAATATTTTAAGCTTGCAAAAATGTTAAAAGAAGCAAATATAAATTTCAATCTTGCGCCATGTGTTGATTTGGGCTTGAATGACAATTCAATAATTGTGCAAAAAGAAAGAAGCTTTTCATCTAATCCAAAGGTTGTGGCGGATTATTCCGCTCAATTTATAAAAGCACATTACGATAATAAAATTATAACTTCAATTAAACATTTCCCGGGGCATGGAAGCCCGACAGGGGACACACACCTTGGGTTTGTTGACGCAACTTCAACTTATCAGGAAGAAGAACTGTATCCTTATATGCAAAATGCGAATTTAAACCCAATGCAAACGGTTATGATTTCTCATCTTTATAATAAAAATTTTGATGACACATACCCTGCAAGTTTGTCTTATAAAACAATAGAAAAGTTTTTAAGGGTACAAACTGATTATGACGGGGTTATTATTTCAGATGATTTGGATATGGGCGCAATTTCCAAAAATTATGATTTAGAAGATATTGTCCGACTTGCGCTTTGTGCGGGGGAAAATATTTTGCTTTTTTCAAACAGGCAGAACCCCGATGAGAAATTTGCGCTTAAAATAAGTCTTGCAATTAAAAGAGGGCTTATAGACGGCGATATTTTATCTGAAAATTTAGTTAATTCATATAACAAAATAACTAAGCTGAAAGAAAATTTAGAGTAATTAAATAAAATCGATTACAACAATTTCAGGCATGCAATTAAATCGTGCTTTTATAATGCTTGTGCCAAGCCCGTATGAAATATAGACGGAATTTTCCTTGTAGCCTGCTTCATATCTTTTCCCGTATTTTGAAGGCACAATAACGGCGCCATAAAACGGAACTCTTATTTGTCCGCCGTGGGTGTGCCCTGATAGAATTAAATTTACTCTTGATTTTGCCAAGGGGGTTATATCGGGTGAATGAGAAACCAAAATAATTGGCTTTTTGGTGCCAAAAAGCGCCTTGTTTAAGTCAATTTTTGTGGTTTGCATGTCTGAAATTCCCGCTATATAAAGTGGAGAGCCTTCAATATCTATTTTTTCATTTGAATTTTCAAGAATTTTTATTCCGTGCTTTTTAAAGCTTCTTTTTATGTAGCGGCTGTCTTTGTGATAGTCATGGTTTCCAAGAACTGTGTAAAATCCATATTTGGATTGCATTGTGGCAAGTCTTGACCCCACGTATTCCATATCCATAGAAAATTTGGCGCTATGGTTTATAACGTAATCTCCGCCTGAAATTATTATGTCCGCATTTTGCCTGTTAACTGTTTTTATAATTTTTTCAAGTCTGCCTTTGGCTAGTTTTGACAAGTGAAAATCTGACACAAAAACAACTCTTATATTCGGAACTTCTTCTGATTTTATGGTCAGATGTTTGATATGAAGCAAATTTGGCTCAATAAAAACCGAATAGATAAAAATTGCACTTATGAAAAATATTAAAATGTGTTTTATTGTCATAAAATAAGTTTACAATAAAATTTTGAAAAAAGTTTAATTTAAAGGTATACTTGTTTTTAAAAATAGGAGTTTAGATTATGCCTTTTGAATTTGAAAAAACGGAAATCGATGGAGTTATACTTGTTAAGCCCAGAGTTTTTGGGGATGATAGAGGATTTTTTCTTGAAACTTATAAGAAAAAAGATTTTGTGCAAAACGGAATTTTGGATGAATTTATTCAGGATAATCATTCAAAATCTCAATATGGCGTTTTGAGGGGACTTCATTATCAAAAAGCGCCAAATGTGCAGGCAAAACTTGTGAGATGTACAAAAGGCAGAATTTATGATGTTGCCGTTGATATAAGGAAAAATTCTCCCACGTTTTTAAAATGGGTAAAACGTGAATTAACAGAAGAAAATAAATATCAGCTCTATATTCCAAAAGGCTTTGCCCATGGGTTTGTTGCGCTTTCTGATACGGTTGAAGTTATGTATAAAGTTGCAGGAGATTACAGCCCCAAGGATGAAGGCGGAATTAAATGGTGTGATGAAGATATTAATATTGATTGGGGTATTGATTTTGAACCTTTGTTGAGCGAAAAAGACAAGCTTTCAAAGGCGGTTAAAGATATTGATAAAGAGGATTTATTATGAAAATTTTAGTAACGGGAGCATGCGGAATGTTGGGACAGGATTTATGCCCAACTCTTGAAGATTTGGGGCATGAATTAATTGAAACTGATATTCACAACCTTGATATAACAAATTTTGAGGCGGTAGAAAAATTTTTAAGCGAAGCGGGTGCTGAACTTATTGTTCATCTTGCGGCTTACACAAATGTGGACAGGGCGGAAGAAGAACCCGAAAAAGCTGAACTTATAAATGCTAAAGGTACGGAAAACCTTGCAATTATGGCAGGAAGGCTTGACATTCCGATAATTGGAATATCAACCGATTACGTTTTTGACGGGTCTAAAGAAACCCCTTATCTTCCTTCGGACAAAACTAATCCGACAAGCGTTTATGGCAGGACAAAATTAATGGGTGAATTGGCAATTCAAAAACATTGTAAGAAATATTATATTGCAAGAACAAGTTGGCTTTACGGTGTCCATGGAAAAAATTTTGTAGATACTATGTTGAGCTTAAAAGATAAAGAAGTTTTAAAAGTGGTAAATGACCAAATAGGCACACCAACTTGGACGGTTGACCTGTCAGATGCCCTTATAAAATTAATTGAAAAGCCTTATGGAATTTATCATCTTTCAGGTGGGGGCGAGCCTACAAGTTGGTATAATTTTGCAAAAACTATTTTTGAATATGCAGATGTTAAAGTAAACCTTCAACCGTGCACGACAGAAGAATTTCCACGTCCTGCAAAGCGTCCGAAATATTCTGTTATGGATAATCAAAACATGCTTCGTGATTGGAAGCTTGCGCTTTTTGATTATCTGAAATTGGTTTAAATTTTTTAAAGTTTAAAAAAACTTCCCTTTGTTTTTAGGGAAGTTTTTTATTATTTATATTTTAATTGTTAGATAGCTGATTAAACTGTTTCTTCAACAACTTCTTCAGCTTGTTTACCAACTTTGTGGAAAATTTCTCCTATTTTTGCTTTTGCTTTACCAAATAAGTCGACAGCAGAGTCTTTAATTCCTGCAAAGCCTGTTTTTAAAGCATTTAAACCTTTTTGGATGTTGTTTTTGTTAATAACGGTTTTAATTTTTTCTCCGAAACCTTCAACATCTTTAGCTTTGTTAATTTGTCCGCTAATTTTGTGAAATACATCACCTTTTTTAGCTGCTACTGCAAGAGCTGCAACACCTAGAGCCGCAACACCTGCTGCTACATATTTAGCTTTTGAAGATTTTTTTTCAGGAGCCGCTGTGTTTGTTGGTTCTGTTCCTTTGAAATTAACGTTCATATTTTATCCCTTCTTTATTTATTATTTTTTTATTTGTACCTTCTCAACGTCTGTAAACATGAAATATTGCTAAATGGGTTTGCTATATTTACAAAAATTTACAATTGTTTATCACCTAACATTTTTGCTTATTATATAAGAAAATTAGTTTAAAGGCAATAAAATCATTTTTTCTTTGTGCCAATAACGGAAATGACCGCAATAAGCATTAAAATGCACCCTGAAAGCTCTTTTAAATTTAGGGTTTCATTCAAAATTAAACATCCAAATATGACGGCAAAAATTGATTCTAAACTTAAAATTAATGAGGCAACATCTGCACGTATGTGTTTTTGAGCACTTATTTGGAGCGTAAAAGCAATGGCGCAGGATAAAACACCGGCGCAGAAAAGTTCAAATATACAATTTTGAAATGCAGATAAAGGGGTGGTTTCATATAACAATCCTAAAGCAACAGCCAAGGTGCCCGCAGTTAGAAATTGCAAGGCGGAAAGCTTTATGGGGTTTGTTTTTTTGGAGTATTTAGAAATGCAAATTATATGTATTGCGAAAAATATTGCAGAAAAAAGAACGGTTAAGTCCCCCTTGTTAATTTCAAAAGTTGCGCTTGGAGAGGAAAGAAGGTAAAGCCCCACGGTTGCAAGAAAGGTGGATAGCCAAACGCTTTTTCTTATTTTTTTACCTGAAAAAAAGGAAAATATTGCAACCATAACAATATATAAAGAGGAAATGAACCCCGCCTTGCCTGCTGTCGTGTTCACTATACCCGCTTGTTGCAAAGTTGTACCCATAAATAAAAGGCACCCTGCCACAAGCCCGCCTTCAATTAAGGGCTTTCTTTTTTGATTGTGTCTGTCTTTTATAAAAAGGCTTACAACAAAAAGAGAAATGGCACCAATAAGACACCTTGTGCCGTTAAACATAAAGGGGCCCATAAATTCCATAGCAGATTTTTGGGCACTAAAAGTTGCCCCCCAAATTAAGGCGGCTAAAATAAGCATTATGTTGGCTCTTAATTTTACGAGTGCAATTTTCATTTATTGTATTCTTTAAAAAACTCTTTGATAAAATTATACCCCTTTTTATAGCTTTCTGTGTCGATTTTTTCATAAGGGGAGTGCATGCTGTAGACATCGGCAACTCCAACTAAAACGGGTTTGAATTTTTCATTAAATTTGTTAAACCTGTTTGCCCAAATGTGGGTTTCAGCGCCCGCATGAAAAGATTGAATGTTGACTGAAACTTCAGATTTTTCCCCTGCTTTTTTTGCAATTTCAAGCACTTTGTCGTTGTCGGATTTTTCAAAAATAGGAAGGTGTTCTTCAATTTCAAATTCACCGTGGGCTAAATTTTTGTATTTTTCATTGAATTTATCAACGATTTTTTGTATATCAGAAATTAAATCAAGCTCAAATTGTTTGCTTGAACTTCTTATTGAATAGTGGGCATATGCTTTTGTGTTAATTAAGTTGGACATTGAATTAAAGCAAACATATTTTGCCGCATCTGTTCTTTGAATGTTTTTTTCTGAAGCTGAGTAAATTGAATTGTCTACTCCGCCTGCTACAATTGAGCCTAAATTAATTGAGGTTACAACCCCAAATTCATTTTGTTTGTATACTCCTTGTGGGATTTCACATATTAATTCTGCGATTAATTTTGCTGCATTTAATTTTGTACTATCTTGAATATCAAGCCCTGAATGCCCGCCATATGGGGTTGTTACAGATAAATTTAACTTTGAATAACCGGCTCCCGATATTTCAAAATTACCCAATTTATCTGAATCTAAAACAAGAATATCTGATGATTGAAGCGTATTAAATTCAACATTTTCAATTCCTGTCATGGAGTTTTCTTCATCTTTTGTAAATGTGAGTTCTATTCCGCCGTGGGGTGTATTTTTCATTTCTTCTTTTATATCAAGAACAAGTTTAATTGCAGCTGCGACCCCTGCTTT
The DNA here is from genome assembly GCA_964467625.1 of uncultured Gammaproteobacteria bacterium. Lineage (GTDB taxonomy): Bacteria > Cyanobacteriota > Vampirovibrionia > Gastranaerophilales > Gastranaerophilaceae > Galligastranaerophilus_A. The sequence continues at coordinate 436,034 of CAYXRM010000001.1, forward strand.
ATCGTCTGCGCCCAAGGTTCTTTTTTTGTCGGTTTCAATAAAGTTGCCATTATGGACAATATTTATGGGAGAATTATCTCCTACAACGTCCATATGCGCAGAGAGCATAAAGGGTTTTTTGTTTTTATCCGTTCCTTCAAGGTGTGCGTATACGTTTCCGTAAGAATCTTTTCTTGTTTTAATTCCTGCATTTTGAAGAATTTCAATAATTTTATTCGCAACATCATCTTCCATAAGGGAAGGGGAAGGTATTTTCACAAGCGTTTCAAAAATTTCAATTAATTCCATTGTTATCTCCTATTTTTCTTTAAAAATGCAGGCACCATAAGGTTTTAGTTCATACGTTTCAAATTCGTATTTTTTACCTTTAAGGTTTATAAAATCTTGCGTTGTATCTGTTATTAAGTGCCATTTTTTATTTTTGGTGTTTTTGGGCAGGGTGAGATTTATTTTGTTTTCATCTTTTGAAATTGCAATATAAAAGTTGTTTTGCACATCGTTTATTTTAAAGCAAATTATGTTCGAAGAATTGTTTCTCCAATAAGAATGGTCGTTTTCATCAATTTTTGCTGAATGCGGAAAAAGGTATTCAATTCTTTCATTGAAAAAGTCTTGTGTGAAAATTCGGTTTTGTTTTCTAAAGTTAATCATCTCTTTTATGAATTTATGAAGGGTGGTTTTTCTTTCATTCAGTTTGTAATTAATGCTGTTTGTTTCATCGTCAAGGTTGTAGCTGTTGTTGTTCCCGCCTTTTGAGTGAAGGAAAATATCCCCGAATTGAACCATCGGAATTCCTTTTGATATCATAAGAATTAAAATTTGTTTTTTAATTTCATTATTTTGCCTTGAAATATCTCCAGAATAATCAGAACACATTTCTCCTGCAAAGCCCCCTTTTGTTTTGGGGTTTGGTTTATTGTAGGTGTTTAAGTCAAAAAGGCTAAAACCGTCATGGCAAGATACGTAATTTATGCTTCTTGTTTTGTCTTGAAATTTTGTAAAAGTGCCTTCAATTATATTTCTCATGTCATAAGGCGAAACATTATAAGGTCTTATTGAAATTGCCCTTATGATATCTCTTGAAATATCGTTCCATTCGGCAAAATATTCAGGGAAATTTCCAAGCTGATAATTATAAGCGCCAGAGCACATCCAAGGCTCTGCAATTAAATATGTTCCTTCCCCTTTTTCGTTTGGTAATAAAATTTTGTTTCCTAAATCTTCAAGGCGCTTTTTTAAAACAGAGAGCATGCCGCCTGTTTTATTGTACATTGCATATCCTGAAGCGGATGTGTCCATTAAACAAACGGCAAGGTCAAATCTAAAAGCGTCTATTCCTTGCTTAATCCAAAAATTTAGGGACTCCACAATTAAATCAATGGATATGGGAGTATAGGTGTTGAGGTCGTTTCCGCAGCCTGAATGGTTTGTATAGTGGGCATTTTGGGCAAGTTTATAATAATTTTTATTATCAATCAATGCGTAAGAAAAAAGGTTTGCATCATCGTTGTTTCCGTATGTTGCGCCTTCTCCCGTGTGATTGTAAACAACATCAAGACAAACTTTTATATCTTTTTTATGAAGTTCATTTATGAGTTTTCTAAATTCATACAAAGCGCCGTACGGAGATTTATCCGAAGAATACCCCTTTTTAAAGGCAAAATAGCTTAGGGGCATATATCCCCAGTGGTTTTTATCATTTATATAAGAATCAAATTCCGATGTTGGAAGGAATTCCAGCATTGTAATTCCCGTTTTTTTAATTTTATCTGCAAAAAGCGCCGCCCCAAGGCAAGTTCCACGAAAAGGAAGGCGAGTGGACTTTGTTAAATCACGAAGGTGCACTTCTCCTATAATTTCATCTTTAAGTGCTCTTGGGGAAGCTTTTTTAAGTTTTTGTTCTTTTATAATTTTAAAAACGGTTTTTGGCGCAATTTTTGAATTGTCTGATAAATAATGGTTGCTGCCGGAGCGAAACGCTGTCATATCGGAAGACACGGCAGAGTGCACGTGGGATAATTCCAAGCCCCAAGGGTCATAGGCAAGTTTATTTGGATTAAACCTGTTTCCTTGATTGTCTAATTTTGAAATAAAGCCAATATCTGACCCTTCTTTGTATTCTATGCTTTTTGGAAAATTTTCTCCAAAAATTCTGTATCCGTAATAAAAAACTTTTTTCTTTATAAAAAGTTTATTGGCAGGAACAGTGGCCCTAAAAATGTGCCCGTCTTTTTCCATATTAATTTTTAAAAAAGGAACAGCGCCCACAGGCTTTTTAAACACGCAAAGAACGACATCTTGCGCAGTATAACTTGCAAGCGTAAATTCAACGGTGTCGTTTTCTTTGTTGTATTTTGCGCCGTATTTTGTATTTGAATTTGTTAAGAATGTTTTTCTCATTATTTATGCAAAGGGTTGATTACAATTCCTGATAACAATTTTGGATAAAAATAAGTTGATTTTTGCGGCATTCTGTACCCTGCGCTTGAAACGTCTTTAATATCTTGCATTTTGGGGTATGCCATAATAAAGCTTGCACATGCCGTAGCATTATCTATTGCGTCAAATGCTTCAAATTCTTGTTTTATGTATTTTATACCGTTTTGTGACATTTGTTCTTCTTTTGTGTAATTTAATTCTTTTGTTATGATAAGTTCCTGAAGTGCCACCAAATCAAGCTTTTTCAAGACATCGGGAGCATCTATTAAAGAAAGAGCAGAGTCTTTTAATTTTAAGATATAGAAAGAATTTTCGTTTTTCAAATAAAGCCCTGTGGTTATTCTTGTTTTATTTGAAATTTCAATTTGTTCTAAAAATTCTTTTTTAATTCTTAATTTGTTGAAACTGTCAAAAGGTAATTTTGTGACATCATAATATTTTTCAACCGCCTTTTTAATTGTAAGGGTATCGAAATCTTTTGTAATTATCCTGTGGGTTGGGAAAATGATTAAATTATCATCTTCAGAATTTGTAAAATAACTCATAACATATCGCGCTTCAGGGTCATTTGATTCTGTTGAATAATTCATTGCAGTTTCATATCTGTGGTGCCCGTCTGCAATTAAAAGAGTTTTGTCTTCTAGAGTTTGTTGAATAATTTGAATATCGTGTATGTCATCAATTAAATAAACAATATGTTCAACCCCCTGATCGTCCACAACGTCAATAAAGGGTTCTTTGCTTAAATATTTAGGTGCCACAACGTTTTCAATTCTCATATAAGGGTCTGAATAAACCATAAAAATTTGGCTCAAGTTTGCATTTATTGCTCTTGTTAATTTTAGACGGTCTTCTTTAGGGCCGCCCATTGTATATTCGTGAGGAAGAATTTTTTTCGTTTCAAATTTTTCTATTTTATTTCTTGCAATAAACCCTTTTCTTTCAACGTGTTTGCCTTGTTCTGTTGTATATTTTTGAACCATATAAAAAATAACGGGCTTATCGGTTGGAATTAAAACTTTTTTGTTTATCCACTCGTCATAATATTTTTTGGCATCTTCGTATCTGTTTTCGCCCTTGGTTAAAATAAGGCGGACAATATTATATGGGTCTTTCTCATATAGCTTGTCGCAATATTCACTTGTTATAACGTCATATGGCGGTGCCACAACATTTTTCATACTTACAATTTCTTGATTATAAACAATAGCGTTTATGGGTTGAATTTCCATTATTAACTCCTTTAAAAAAATCCTTTATATTGATTTTAGTTGAAATTTTAATACTTGTAAATAAATATTAAAATTTTTAAATATGTAGCAATTTAGTGCAAAAAAAATACTTTATTTATTTGTGAAATTATAGAAGGCAGTTAGATTTAATATGGGAACGGTTGCATCCACAGTATTTGCAGCAAGAAATATAAATAAATGTGTTTCTCAACATGATTATACAAGAGGTGCCGTTGCGGCATGCCAGACGGTAAGTTCGGCAGATGCTGCAAGCAAGGGGATTTCTGAAATTTTTTCAGGTGCAGCAAAAAGTGCGGGAAATCTTTTAAGCAAAGCGGACGGAGCAGTTGAAGCGGTGTTTCAAAAAATTGGCGGCGAAGGGGGAACAAAAGCTCTAAATGCCATTACAGAAAGCACAGGAGCTGTTTCAAAATTGGGTGCGGTTGCCCAAAAGGCAGTTAACCCGCTTCTTTGCGTTTCATCGGGTATCAGAGTTTTAAAAGACGATGATCAATATGCAGCTTTGATTGAGGAAGTTTCCGCAATGGGTGCTATGTTTGGGTGTGAAGCCGTTATGAAGTGTGCAAGAAATTCCATTGTTGGTAACACCAAACAAACAACCGGACTTGCAAAAAAGGTTGCAAACGTGGCTTCAAAATCAACTAAATTGCAGGGTTTGGCAGAAAAAGCGTCAACTTGGTTTAAAAATCTGAAAAATACATCCAACGGTTCGACAAAGCAAAAACTTGTTAGAATCGGGCTGGATATTCTTTTTGTGGCAGGTTCAATCTGTGCCTTTAATTTAGGGCATAAGGTGGGAGAAATTTTAAGCCACAGAAGTGATAAAGAAGATTAATATATCCGAAGAAACAACAACCCCCTTAATTTAAGGGGGTTTTATTGTTATCTATAAACCATAACCGTGTCTTCGACTTTTTGTAGAACCTCTTTTGCCTTTGTTCTTGCCCGCTTTGAACCTTCATAAATGATTTCTTTAAGTTCATCTTGATTTTGTTCGTAATGTTTCCTTTTTTCTCTTGTCGGGCGCATTTTTTCGTTCAATTTGCAAGCAAGTTTTCTTTTGCAGTCGGCACAGCCTATTGTTCCCTTTTCACAGTTTGTTTTAATTTCTTCAATTTCATCTTGGGTGCCAAAAATTTTCCAATATGGGAAAACAACTTCGCAATCATCGGGGTGCCCTAAATCTGTTTTTCTAAGGCGTGCTCTGTCTGTAATTGCGGTCATTATTTTTTTGGTTGTAACATCTTCCGTGTCTGAAATTTTAATATCGTTGTTGAAAGATTTACCCATTTTGTTGCCGTCCAAACCTTTTAAAAGCGGAATTTCCGTTAATTTTGGAGCAGGCTCAATTAAAAGGTCGGTTTTGTATATGTTATTGAAACGTCTTGCAATGTCACGTGCAATTTCAATGTGTGCTACCTGATCAATTCCAACGGGCACATAATCTGCCATAAAGGTTAAAATGTCTGCCGCCATTAAAATTGGGTAGCCGATGAGCCCGTAAGAAAACCCTTCTTCGCCTGTGCCTTTATCTTTCATAATTTTTACCATATCTTTAAGCGTGGGGTCTCTTTGCGCCCAGTTCATCGGGGTTATCATGCTTAAATATATGTGAAGCTTGGCGGTTTCAGGAATTAAAGATTGAAGATAAATTGTGGATTTTTCAGGGTCAATTCCTGAAGATAACCAATCCATTAAGACTTCCGTTGTATTTAATTTTAAACTTGATGTTTCATCAAACTTTGTTGTAAGCGCATGCCAGTCTGCAATTCCAAAATAGCAGTCATGTTCTTCTTGAAGTTTAATCCAATTTGTTAACACTCCAAGATAATGCCCTAAGTGAAGTTTGCCCGTTGGGCGCATTAGAGAGAGTATGCTTTTTTTAGTCATTGTTTACCTCTTTTAAAATTTTAAGTGCATCTTTGCAGTCAGGATATATTTCAAGTGCTTTCATTGCATAGGTTTTTGCTTTTTGCTTGTCGCCTGCTTTTATGGAGCAGAGGGCAAGACTTGTAAGAATTATGTGGTTGTCCGGGAATATGTGATGAAGGTGGTGAAAAATTCCGATTGCTTTTTCATATTCTTTAAGGTTTTGATATGTCATACCAAGTAAATTAAGAATTTCTGGATTATCTGTGTATCCAATTAAATCTTCAAGAAGTTCCCGTGCAATTGCATATTTTTTGTCTTGGAAAGTAAGTTTTGCAAGCCCGAAATTAGCCTGAGCATTTTTAGGGTTAAGACTGATTGCTTTTTTATAACTTTCATACGCTTCCTGCTTGTTTTGGAGCATTGCAAGGTTATCTGCGTATGAAGAATAGAGAATTGAATTTTTAGAGTCTACCTCAAGCGCTTTTTTAAAATATGTATCGGCATTTTGATAATCTCTTGCTTTATATAGCGCAAAGGCGTAATTATAAATGTATTCAGGGTTATCAGGTTCAAGGTCGTATGCCGTTTTTAATTCATCCAGTGCCCATTCAATGAAATTCATATAAAGGTATAAAACCCCCAAATCTTTCCTTAAAGAAGGATTGTCGGGTTCCAACTGAACGCATTTTTTAAGGGCATCTTTTGCTTCTTCAAAGTTTGCTATTTTAGCCTGTGCAATTCCAAGGTTGTAATAAACTTCGTAATCAATTTTTCCCCTTTTGATGAGGGTTTCAAACACTTCGACCGCTTCTTCATATTTGCCTTGCATTCTTAAAATAAATCCTTTTTGTTTTTGTAATTCGGGAGATTTTGGGCTTATTTCAAGAAGTTTGTTCACAGCACTATACGCTTCATCGTATTTGTCGCATTCAATTGCGCATTTTACAAGGTTGCTTATAAAATTTTGTTTTTCAGGGTATAAGAGGCTTAAAGTTTTATAGTGTCCGTATGCTTTTTCCCATTGACCCGTGTACATAAGGCAGGAAGCAAGGCTTGATAGGGTTGCTGTTGTAGGGTCTTTAACGTAAGATTTGTTAAAATATTCAATAGCCTGTGCGTGGTTGCCTTCCAGATGAAAAATTGTAGCCAAATTAAAATTAATTTGTGCGTTATCGGGGTCAATTTTTGCGCCTTCATTTAGATAATGTTTTGCCTCATCCAATTTGTCAAGGGCAATAAGGCAACTTGCAAGGTTTGCAGTTATGACAAGGTGCTCGGGCACAAGATTGTGCGCTTTTTTTAAAAGCTCAACGGATTTTTTTTCTTCCCCAAGTGCCATATAGGCTGACGCCATCATATAAAAAGCCTGATAGTCGTCTTTTCCCAAAACAAGTATTTTTTGCAGGTTTTTTATAATTTTTTCATACTCGCCCGTTTTTAAATATAAAACTCCAAGAGCGGTGTATGCTTCGTAATATTCTTCTCTTAATTTGAGAACTTTTTTATATGCGTCCTCTGCCTCTTTTATGTTGTCGTTTTTTTCATAGCAGCAACCAAGGTAAAACCAAGAATTGGCGTCTTTTTTGTCCAGTTTTAAAACTTTTAAAAATGTGGGTATTGCTCTTTCGTATTTTTCAAGGTTAACGTAAATAAGCCCCATAGTTCTTTGTATTTCAAGGTTATTAGGCTCTTTTACGGCAGTTTTTTCAAGCTTTTTTTCAGCTTGCTCAAATTTTTTCTCTGCTACTAAATCACAAGCTTCATTTAAAATATTTGAAGTTTCGTTATTTTCAGGTGTTTTGTCCATAGAAAAAATTATACCAAAAAAACAAAAAAAGTGCCTTTTTAATCAAAGACACTTTTTTTAAAAATAATAATTAAATTAAAGATTGCTTTCAGGAATAATCATATCGCCCGTAATCAGCATAAAGAGGTTGTCTTTTGTGTCATCTTCATATTTAACAACGGGGACAAGTTTGTTTGTGAATTTCCAAGCAGCATTTCTTTTTGAATATTTTTTTTCTGCGTCATTTTTAATTTTGATTGAATTTTTTTGCTTTTCTTCAACAACTTTACCTTTGTATGTTGAATATAAAACACCTGCAATTGGGAATTCCGTTCCGTTTGTTAAAATTGCTTTATTGAACACAATATATGCTTTGTGTTGTTTTTTCAACCAATATGATTTTTCGGTTCTATCAACGTAACCAACAAATTTTGTGCCATGGTCATAGAGCTTTGTTCCTTCAAGAGAATAAACATCTTTTGGAGAAACATAGGTTAATTCTTGACCTTCTTGTGCTGTTCTTGCGTCAACTCTTTGAAGTGCTTTTACGGGAACAATGTTGCCTGCTTCGATGATTTTTTTGTTTTCATAAAGTTTTACATTTTTTTTGTATGAATATTTAAATTCCCCAAGAGTGTTTGTGCCAACAAAAACAGGGACATATTTTTCAATTTCCTCATTTTCTTCGGCATAGTTAACTTTGTCTTCAGGCAAATATGAAAGTTTATAAGCGTTAATTGCCAATCTCAATTTGTGCATTAAAACGGCAGTTTCAGCTCTTGTCAAATATTCATTTGGAAGAAGAATGTCTTTTTTAGGGTAATTAACGTAAATGTCGTTTACGATATTGTTGATGTATGAAGGAGTTGCCCATGATGGAACATCATTTTTGTCTTTAAAACTGTTTAAAACCGATGTATCCCAAAAGTCTGTTCTTACAACATTTGCAATAATACTTGAAGCTTCGCTTCTTTTTAAATATCCGTTAGGTTCAAAGTTTCCATTCGGGTACCCGCATACAATTTGAAGTTGTTGAAGGGTTAAAATGTTTCTTCCATATTTTGTTTGTTGTGAAACGTCTTTAAAACCTTCATATGACGGTATGGGGGCTCTTTGAATGACATTATAAACGGCATTTGCAAATTCTGCCCTTGTAACGGGTGTGTCAGGTTCAAATTTTGTTCCTTTAAGTTCAAGGTAATTGTTTTGAATGGCTTCCACAATTGAATTTGCTGCCCAGTGATTTCCGGTTACGTCTGAAATCGTGATACCATATGCACAATCAGCCCCACAGATAAGACCGGAGCTAATAAGACACAGGATAAAAAATTTTTTAAAAGAATTCATATTTCCTCGCTTCAAAATTATTCTGATGGCATTTTTAGTAAAATTTTACACTAAGTATTTTTTAAACGCAATATAACAAAGTAATATTACTTCATACATTCTATAACATCATTGATGTCAAAATTTAAACATTCTGATTTTTCACAATTAAATGCCCTTTTGTGCCAAAGGCAGGGTCTGCAATTTATTTTTTTTGAAATAACTTTAATGCTTTCTTTTTTTGGAACAAGTTTTTCTTCATTTGTTGGCCCGAAAAACACAATAATTTCTTTATTAAGCCCTACCCCTAAGTGCAGAGGGGCGCTGTCACAGCAAATTAATTTTTTGGATTTTTTAATTAAACCTGCCATTTGGTATAAGTTTTTTGTTTTTCCAAACATTGAGCAAAAATTTGGGTTGTTTGTAATTTCTTTATTTTGAAGAATAAAATTTATAACATCAGCATCATCGGGCCCGCCTGCCAAAACAACTTTTTCCCCTTTAGACAGCAGCCTTTTTATTAAGTCAACCCAAAGCTCTTTTTTTGGACATTTAAAAATGTTTTTCTTTATGCTCATTAAAGATACTCCGGGGTGGAGCAAGATAAAATCGTTTTCAAAAAAGTTTTCTTCCAATTGAAAGTCAGGGTCATATGAAATTTTAGGAAGTTCAAAATCAGCTTCACCAAGAGGTTTTATAAGGTCAAAATACATGTTTCCAGCATAGCAGTTTTCATTTAAGGGAACATCATCTGTGAGCAAAAAAGAAGTTTTTGTTCTGTAGCCGATTTTTTTCTTTGCCTTCATTAAAAACAAAATGATTGCAACAAAGGGGGACTTTCCGCTTGAGATGACAGTGTCAAAGTTTAGAGTCCAAGTTTTGAAAATTAGTTTTAAAATATTTAAATATTTTTTTATGCCACCCGCTTTTATGTCAACCGTTATAACATCATCAATAAGCGGGCAAAGCCCCATAATTCCCTTTGCACGATTTTCCAGACAAAGAGTGATTTTGGAATTAGGGTAAAGCTTTTTAAACCCTTGAAGCGTAGGCAGAAAGAGAATTTCATCACCAATTCCGCCATAATTTATAAATAAAACATTATCCATAATTTTAATTTTATAATAAAATAAATAATTATCAAAAAGGGAAATTTTATGACATCAACAATTGCGATAGCTGGAAAATCAGGCAGTGGAAAGACAAATGTTGTTTTTTATCTTTCAAAAGTAATTAAAAAACTTTTTCCGGATAAAACCATACTTCTTGTTGATAACGATTTAACTCAGGAATTATCAGGCTTTTTTGGGCTTAGGATAGATAATACGATATATGGAATAAGGTCTGGAAAACACGAATATAACACCGGTATTCCAAGCAAAATGACAAAACAAGAATATATTGAATGGGCGCTTGAAGACATTTTGGTTGAGGTTGAACCAAATATTGATATCATTGTTTCTTCTCATGTTGCCTCTAAAGATTGCAGATGCCCGATTACAAAGCAGATGAACGATGCCATTGTAAAACTTGTGGAAAGGTATGATTTTGTTATTTTTGATTGTGAATATGACCTGTCTTACCTTCATCAGCTTGTGGATTACCCGATAGATAGTACAATTTTGATTTTAAATTCAGGCGCAAATTCAATTGAAATTGCAAAGAGAATTTTTGAAACATCCAAAAAATATGCTTCAAACGGGCAGTTTGGGGTTGTTTTAAATAAAATTACGGAGCAAGCCTTAAATAAAACCATAGAAGGCCTAAATTCCCTTGATTTGAATTTCTTGGGACAAATTCCCGATTTTGGAGAGAATATTAATGGGGAAGAATTTGAAAATTCAATAAATACAATATATTCAAGGTTAAATCTTCCGCAAAGGTAAAATATGACGGCAAAAATTATAGACGGTAAAAAAATAGCACAGAAAATTATAGATGAAATAAAAGACAAAGTGGGGAAGCTTCAAACAAAGCCTTCTCTTGCGGTAATTGTGGCGGGGAATAATCCGGCATCTTTAGTATATGTTAAAAATAAGGCAAAAAAGGCTGAAGAAATTGGGTTTGGCTCGGTTGTGGAAAAGTTGGATGAAAATGTAACAAAAGAAGAACTTTTGCAGGTTATTGATAAATTTAACCAAGACCCTTCAATTACGGGAGTTTTGCTCCAGTTGCCTTTGCCTTCTCATCTTTCAAAAGAAGATTTTTTGGATAAAATTTCCCCCCTAAAAGATGTGGACGGATTTAATACGTATAATGCAGGCAAACTCTTTAAAGGCGAAGTGCCGCATGTTTTGCCTTGCACCCCCTTTGGAATTGTTAAGCTTTTAGAAGAAGAAAAGATTGAAATTTCAGGTAAATTGGCACTTGTAATCGGGCGCTCCAATATCGTGGGAAAACCGATTGCTGCTCTTTTATCTCAAAAAAATGCGACCGTTATTTTGGCACATTCCAAAACTGAAAATCTGCCAGAATTAATGAAAATGGCGGATATTATAGTTTCTGCAACGGGGATATCAAACCTTGTTTGCGGTAAGGACATTAAAAGTGGGGCAGTTATCGTGGATGTTGGCATTATAAGAAATAGCGAGGGAAAATTAACAGGGGATGTTGATTTTAACTCCACGCTTGAGGTTGCTTCTTATATAACCCCTGTCCCCGGGGGGGTTGGGCCTATGACAATTGCCATGCTTATGGTTAATACTTATGAATTATTTAAACTTCAAATGAAGGAATTGAAATGAAAAATATAAGAACAAGCTTTACAAACAAACACAGAGATTCTTGGGTGGAAGTTGACCTTGGGCATTTGGAAGAAAATATTAAAAACATTAAAGGGAAAATTAAAAATGTTGAAAATAAAAATCTTCTTGCTGTGATTAAGGCGGATGGTTACGGGCATGGAAGCATTATGTGTGCGCCAACTCTTTTGGCATGCGGTATTACAAGTTTTGGAGTTGCTTCAATTGATGAGGGAATTGAACTTCGTGAAAACAAAATAACTTGCCCCGTGCTTGTTTTGGGGGCGGTTCCTGTGTGGGCGCTTGAAGCAGCGCTTGATTACGGTATTTGCGTTTCAATTTTTAATGAAGAACACATAGAAGCGATTAAAATGCTTTATGAAAGGCGCAAAAAGAAGCTTGATGTTCAAGTTAAAATTGATACAGGCATGAACAGAATTGGGATAAACTATAAAAAAGCTCCTGAATTTATAAACAAGATAAGAAAGCTTGAATGTTTGAATTTAAAGGGAGTGTTTTCTCATTTTGCAGATGCAGAGAATGAGGAAAATTTAAAATCGCAAATTGAAAAATTCAATTATGTTTTGGATAACATTGACACAAAAGGGCTTCAAATACATATACAAAACAGTTTGGGCGCTTTTATTTTAGATGATGACAGATATAATACGATAAGGCTTGGAATTATAATATATGGCTTGAGCCCGCTTGACAAGGACAGTAAAATGCCCGCTGTGCTGCCTGAATTAAAGCAATTGATTAGCGTTAAGGGCAGAATAACAAACATTCACACAATTGAAAAAGGTGAAGGGGTAAGTTATGGGTATATTTATAAGGCAGATAAAAAAACCAAAATTGCTACAATTCCAATTGGTTATGCTGATGGAGTTTCAAGAAACCTTTCAGGCAAAATTAAAGGGTCTGTTAATGGAGTCTTGGTAAATCAAGTCGGAAGAATTACAATGGATCAAATGATGTTTGATATAACCGGAATTGATGCTAATATAGGAGATGTAATTACTATCTTGGGGCATGATGAAACAAACTTTTTATCGGTTGACATGTGGGCAAAAATTTTAAATACAATAAATTATGAACTTACTTGCCGCCTTAAAGTAAGATTGCCGAGAATTTATGTGAGGTAAAAATGGATAAAAAAACATTTTTGTACAACAAACAAACGGAATTAAATGCAAAACTTGTTCCCTTTGCAGGTTGGCTTATGCCTGTTTCATACAAGGGGATTATTGAAGAACACAATGCAGTCAGACAAAATGTCGGACTTTTTGATGTTTCGCATATGGGAGAAGTTTTTGTGTATGGAGATGATTCCTTAACATTTCTTCAAAAACTTGTTCCGCAGGATGTTTCAAAACTTGAAAAGCACAAGGCAATATATTGCCAACTGACAAATGAAAATGGCGGAATTATAGATGATTTAATTATCTACAGGCTTGATGAACCCAAAAAAGATTATCTTTTAATTGTAAACGCTTCAAGAATTGATGAAGACTTAAACTGGATGGTAAGGCATTCTTTGGGGTTTGATGTTTCAATTGTAAATGATTCTCACAACTATTCCCTTCTTGCTCTGCAAGGTCCAAAGGCAACTAAGTTGGTTGAAAAATTGGGAATGGAAGAAGAAAATCAGCCCGCTTATTTTTCAATTAAGCGGGGAGAGCTCAAGGGAATTAACGTACTCATTGCAAGAACAGGCTACACGGGTGAAGACGGGTTTGAAATTCTTGTTAAAAACCATTATTCAGCTTATTTGTGGGATGAAATTTTAAATATCGGTAAAGAATTTGATATAATGCCGATTGGCTTGGGCGCAAGGGATACTTTGAGATTAGAAGCGGCGCTTCACTTATACGGGAATGATTTGGATGAAACGGTTACCCCGATTGAGGCGGGACTTGGCTGGTCTGTTGCTAAAGATAAAAAAGAAGATTATAACGGCAAAAAAGTTATAATGGGGCAGCTTGAGGGTAAGTTGCCAAAAGCAAAAAGATTAATCGGTTTTGAAATGAAAGATAAAATTCCGGCTCGTCATGGGTATGAAGTTTATTTTGAAGGTCAAAAGATAGGCACAGTCACGTCTGGTGGCCCTTCACCCGTGTTGAAAAAGAACATTGGTTTAGCGTATATTAATATAAATAATGAAACATCGCTTAACAATGTACAAAAAATAGTTGGCACAAATATACAAATTATGATAAGAAATAAACTGTACGATGCCACAGTCGTTAAAAGACCATTTATTGAGAAGAAGTATAAAAAAGGATAGCTTATGGCAGAAGAAATAAAAATTCCGGAAGGTATATTATGTTCAAACACCCATGAATGGGTTTTAGAAGAAGAAGACAAATGCACAATCGGGCTTACCGACTATGCTGTTGAACAATTGGGCGATGTTGTGTTTGTCGAATTGCCCGAGGTTGGTTCTGAGTTTGCAAAAAATGAAGTTTTTGCAACGATTGAATCTGTTAAGGCAGCTTCTGAAATTTATATGCCGATTGGCGGCAAGGTTGTTGAAGTTAATGAAGATTTAATTAATTCACCTGAAATCATTAACGAAGACCCATATGAAAAAGGTTGGCTTATCAAAATTGCAAGCGAAACCGTACAAGAGGACGCAGTGGGGCTTCTTGAATATGAAGACTATAGAGAAGAGATAGCTTAATTTATGAGAAATTTTGAAGCGCACACAAATGAAATAAGAGAAGAAATGCTCAAAGAGATTGGCGTCTGTGATGTTGAAGATTTTTTTGACGTTATTCCAAGGGCATGCAGACTTGAAAAATTGAATTTGGATGCGCCTTTAAGCGAAATGAAAGCAAAAAAAGAGCTCTTAGGGCTTGCTAAAAAAAATAAAACTGACTATATCTCTTTTGTGGGGGGCGGCGCAGTTAAAAAATTTGTGCCATCCGCTATTGGTGGGGTCGCTTCAAGGTTTGAATTTCTATCTGCATATACACCCTATCAGCCTGAAATATCACAAGGCACATTGCAGATTATGTATGAATTTCAAACCATGATATGCAATTTGACAAATATGGATGTTTCCAATGCTTCTGTTTATGATGGGGCAAGCGCTTGCGCTGAAGGGTGCCTTATGGCAGTCAGAATAAGCAAGGTGAGAAATATTTTTATTTCATCAAAATTAAACCCTAATTATATTGAAGTTATTAAAACTTACCTTTGGGCGCAGGATATTAAATTCACCGTGGGGGACAAACCCAATGAAGATGAAGAATACGGTGGAAAAATTTATGCATATCCCGACTGTTTTGGTGAATTGAGTGAGCCTTATCAAAAAACAAAAAAAGAGTTAATTATCGCATGTGTTGATTTATCTCTTTTGCCTTGTATAGAGCCACCTTCCGTGGATATTGTCGTTGGAGATTATCAGCCTTTTGGACTTAATTTGAGCTTTGGCGGGCCTTATGGTGGCTTTATTGCCGTTAAAGACGCTTATAAAAGGCAACTTGTAGGCAGAATTGCAGGCAGGACGGTTGATAAGGACGGCAAAATTGCATACGTATTAACCTTGCAGGCAAGGGAACAGCACATAAGAAGAAGCAAGGCAACCGGAAATATTTGTTCAAATCAAGCCTTAACGGCGCTTTGTGCGACTTTGTATCTTTCTTTGATAGGCAAAAGTGCGCTTGTTGAGATGGGGCAATTTTCTTACACGCTTGCGCACAAATTGTCTAAAATGCTTGCAGATATTGGATATGAAACTTTAAATAAAGAATTTTTTAATACATTTACAATAAAAATGAAAAACGGAATGAACTCAAAAACTTTCCTTTCCCGCCTAAAAAAGAACAATATCTTGGGCGGAGTTGAAATGGGTGATGATAAAGTTGTTATTACAACAACTGAGCTTAACGATTTTGATGAACTCGATGATTATGTTTTGGCGCTTAAATAAAGGCTTTTAGCTAATATGAAGTAATGTAACAAAAAATATATAAAATTAATATAAAAAAGGCAATTTTATTATTTATTTTTTGTTTATATAAGTACAAGAGAGCAATTAGAGAAAACCAAAACATTCAAAAAGGAGATAACATATGGCAAGAGTTTTAATTTCAATGCCCGAAAAATTTTTAGATGAGATTGACCAAATTGCGGATACTGAAAACCGTTCAAGGTCAGAACTTATCAGAGAGGCCTTGAGGACATATATTCATAGGTCAAAAATTAGGGAAAACACACTTGCAAATAAAAACGCTTCAATTCTAGAGGCACTGTTAGATTAATAAACATTATATAAGTTGATTAGGCACCTTTAATTAAAAGGTGCCTATTTGTATGAATTTTTATATAAAATAAAACCCCCCTAAAATTTTAGAGGGGTTTTAAAATTATTTCAACCCAAATTAGTTTTTAGATTGATACATTGCTTTTTGAGCAACAGTACCGTAAGGAATAACTTTTTCATCTGTTACGATAAGTGAGAATACATCCTTAAGGAGTCTTTCTTCATGTTTGGGCCATGAATAATCGGTAGTTCCGATATTTTCATTAGCAGGGTTTGGTTTTCTATCCCCGTTAACGTCAACCATAATAAGGCAAGGTTTTGTGGTTGTAGATGTGCCTACTGTAATTGTTTGAGCACCGCAATTACCTGCTTTATTACCTTCGTTGAATTTAACAGCTGTTGCTTCATGGGTGTTTTTAGTAATTTCTGCTGTTGGAATTTCAAATCTCATACCGTCTGTTGTATAGAAAGAATAGTTGCAAGTAGCACTTCCTGCCGTGCAGGTGCCGTTGCTTCTAAATGATAAGCCGGTTGTTGATTTTAAAACGCTCATATGTTGTTGCAAATATGTGAATAAATCTGCGTTGTCATATGGTGTTTCACCTTCAAGTGCGTTGTTCATTGTAATTGCCGAGTTCAAAACTGAAACTGCTTTTCTCAAACCTGTCTTAAATTCTTGTTGGTTTGTGTTTACTATAACAGAAGGAATTGTCATAGCGGCAACTACGCCAATAATAGCCAAAGTAATCAAAACTTCAGCCAGCGTAAAAGCTAAACTTTTCTTCATAATTTAATTCTACCTTTCATAAGTCGGGACCATATTCATTATATCACTTTTATTTTAAAAATTGCAAGAAAAAAATAAAATACATCAAAAATTTGAATTTATTCAATCTTGCGCTTGAACGCCTTTGATGAGCCGATTATAGATAACATTGCAAGAATTAAAATAGGAATAAGATTTAATAAAACAACATAAAAATTTATATTTTTTAAAATAATTCCCTTTGATATTACAAGAAAAAACCTTAACGGATTTAAAACGGTCAGGTGCCGAAGCCAACTTGGGCTTATGTTTTCAATTGGGGATGTGTACCCTGACAAAATTATGGCAGGCATCATGAAGGCAAAAACAAGGAGCATGGCTTGCTGCTGGCTTTTACAGTAAGCAGATATAAAGAGCCCTATTCCAGATATACAAGATAAAAAAACTGTTAAAGAAAGGATGTAAAGTAAAAATGAGCCGCAAAAGGGGAGCGAGAAGAAAATTTTTGAAAGAAGAAGAATTATGCAACCGTTCAGAACCCCGAAAAATAAAGGCACGACAAGCTTTCCAAACGCTATTTGATTTTCACTTAACGGCACAATCATCAATTCTTCAAATGTTCCGCCCTCTTTTTCCCTTGCAAGTGCAAGCGCTGAAAGCAAAAGCACGGTTGTCATGGGCAAAATTCCCATAAGGGATGACACAATAAAGAAATGGTATGAAAGGTTATGATTATATCTGTTTCTTAATTCAAATTCCACAGGCGAAGGGGTTTTTGTTTTTCCCATAGGCGAAAAGGAATTTGCAATATCGGTTATGTATCCTGTAATAATTTGGCTTGAATTTGTGCGCCTTCCGTCAGATACAACAAAGATTTCAGGGTTATTTTCTTTTTTGTATTTTTTTGTAAAATCGTTATTAATATAAACTCCCGCTCTGATTTTTTCTTCATCAACCGCATTTTTCATATCTTTTGGATTTTGAAAATGATAAATTTTGTTAAAGTATCTTGAAGTTTTTATCTGACGGATAAACTCCCTTGTGATTTCTGTGTTGTCTTTATCTAAAATGCCGATTTTTATATTTGTAATATCTAAAGTTGCGGCATGGGAGAATATAAACAATTGTAAAATTGGCGGAAGCAAAATAACAGAGCGGCTTTTTTTATCCCGCCATATGGAGAAAAATTCTTTTTTAACAAGTGCAAAAAAAGGTGTGTTTAACATTCTTCAATCCTCTGTTTTGTGAAAAATACCGTTAGTGTGCCGACTAAAACGGCAAAAATTAGCATATAGAGCGAATTTAGAATTAAAACCTTTAAAATTGTGCCTGATAAAAATAAGCTTGTGGTAGAGGAAACGTAATATTTTGCAGGAATAAACCAAGACAAAAATCTTATGAATTTTGGGGCTGAATCTATTTCATAAATTAGTCCTGATAACATCATGGAAGGCATAAAGCCAATTGTTCCTGCCATTTGGCTTGAGGTGAACTGGTCTTTGAAAATGGTGGAAATCAAAAGCCCCGTGCCGATTGAGGTTAACATAAAAATGCCGGATGTTATCAAAAGTGCAAAATAATTTCCATAAAAAGGCACTTTTGCAATTACAATAATTATAAAAAGACAAAAAATTATTGATAAAAAACCCAAAATAAAATATGCAACGTATTTGGCAAAAACAAACTCCCCTCTTGTCATTTCTGTTGTTAAAAGGGCTTCCATTGTTCCCCTTTCCCATTCACGGGCGACAACAAGGGCAGTCAGCATGGTTCCTGTTAATGTCATAATAATTGCAAGGGATCCGGGGAGAATGAAATAAGAACTTTTTAGTGGTGGATTATAAAAGGCTCTTGTAATTACATTTATTGAGGAAGATTTTTGAGGCGGGTTTTTAAAATTTGAATTTTTGTAGCTAACCCAAGAATTGAAGGCGCCTTGAATGTAAGAAGATACAAACTTTGCAGTGTTTGGCTCTGTGCCGTCTGTAATTATTTGAATTTTTGCCCTTCCAAGGTTTGAAGATTTTAAATTTTTTTTAAATTCTTTTGTAAAATTTATGGGAAAAACGGCATATCCCCTGATTTGACCTTTTGTAAGAAATTTTGTTGCTTCGTTTGTTGTTTTATAAAAATAGCAATCAAGGTACCTTGTGTTTTGTAAACTTCTTTTTATATCTCTTGTAATTTCTGTGTTGTCATTGTCCACAACCCCGATTTTTACCGTGTTTGTGTCAAAGTTAATTCCATAACCGAATAAAAACAAAAGAACCAAAGGCATAATAAATGCAATTAAAATGCTTGAGGGGTCTTTTATAATTTGTTTAAATTCTTTTTTTACAAAGCCTTTGACAATTTTAAAGTTCAATTTGCTCTCCTTATAATTTCAATAAAGGCATCTTCCATTGAAGGATTTTTTAAATTTTGATTTTTGACGGAGTTTTTAAGGCTATGGGGCGTGTCAATTACAAGAATTTTTCCTTTATAAACAAGGGCTATTCTGTCGCAAAATTGTGCCTCATCCATAAAGTGGGTGGTTACGATAACTGATGTTTTGTGTTTTGCAAGGTTATTAATTCTTATCCAAAATTCCCTTCTTGAAATTGGGTCAACTCCTGAGGTGGGTTCATCCAAAAACAAAACAGGCGGGTTATGAATAAGGGCACATAACAGGCTCAACCTTTGTTTGTAGCCTAAAGGAAGGCTCATTGCATTGGTGTTTAAATATTTTTCAAGTCCGTACCCCTTTATAATTTCTTCTGTGGTTTTTTCAACCTGATATACTCCTTTAAAAAAATCAATGTTTTGTCTAACGCTTAAATTGCCGAAAAGAGAGAACTTTTGTGCCATATACCCAAAGATTTTCTTTGCTTTAATTGGTTCTTTTTGAATATCCAGTCCAAAAATTTTTGAGCTGCCTGAAGTTGGCTTAATCAAAGAGCACAACATTTTGAAAGTGGTCGACTTTCCGGCGCCGTTTGGCCCTAATAATCCAAAAATTTCTCCTTTTTTGACCTTAAAGCTGATGTTATCAACCGCCTTAAATGTGCCGTAAGTTTTAGATAAATGTATGGCCTCAAGCGCAATATTATTTGGCGGGTCAATTTCAATGTCTTTTTGATTGGTTAATTCAATATGTTTAATTCCCCCCAAAAGATGTATGACAAAATCTTCAAAATTTGGCTCTGTATTTTCTGTTTTATAAGGAAATTTTTCTTTTGTTTCTTTATTTTTAAAAACTACCCTGATTTTTTCCCCTTCAAGCAAGGTATCTGTTATTTCAGGTTGATTTTGAAGAATATTATCAAGGAAAATTCTTTTATCGGGAATTTTTTCTTTAATGTAACAACTAAGTCCCATCATACTTTTTTTGGCATAGAAGGTTTTTCCAAAATAAACTTTTTTCCCTTTGTTTAGTATAAGGACGTTGTCGAAAAATTGCGCTTCGTCTAAATAACTTGTTGCCCAAATAACGCTTATTTTGTTTTCAGACGAGAGAGTTTTTGTAATTTGAATAAGTTCCCTTCTTGAAATGGGGTCAACCCCAACGGTGGGTTCGTCTAAAAGTAAAATTTCAGGGGTTGCAACAAGCGTGCAAGAAAGTCCCAATTTTTGCTTCATTCCGCCTGACAGGTCGCCTGCATTTCTTGAGGTAAAATTTTCAAGGTTGGCAAATTTTAATAAAGTTTTATAGAGTTTTTCTTTTTTATTGTTTGGTATGTTTTTTAAGGTTGCATATAATTCAAGATTTTCCATAACGGTTAAATCTTCATAAAGCCCAAACCTTTGGGGCATATACCCCATAATTTTTTTTACTTTGTTTAAATCTTTATAAGGGGAAAGGTGGTTTATTAAAACGGGGGAGTTTACACTTTTTTGGCTGCAGATGTCATCTGGAATAAGGAGCCCTGAAATCAGCCTTATCAGGGTTGTTTTCCCTGCACCGTCAGGGCCGATGAGAGCAAGAGTTTCCCCTTTTTTTAATTCAAAATCTATGGAATTTATGGAAGGAAACTTTTCACCTTTGAATGTTTTTGTTAAATTTGAAACTTTTAAAAAATCACTCATTTTCTTCTAAAAGCCTTATGGTTGTTGGCATACCCTGTCTTAGGTATAAATCTGTGTTGTCTATTATTATTCTAAGTCTGTAGACTAAATCTGCTCTAAGACTTGTGGTTTCAATTGTTTTGGGGGTAAATTCGCTTGTTGGGGAAACAAAACCCACATGTGCCTTGTAGGGGTTATTTGGTCTTGAATCTGTGTATACAAGCGCTTTTTGACCTAGTTTTATTCTTCCTAAATCTTTTTCTTCAATATAGGCTCTAACCCAAACAGGTTCTGTCATTGAGATTGAATAAACAACTTCTCCTGCATTTAAAATTGCTCCTTTTTCTCTTATTCTTGAAAGAATTATTCCTTTATATGGAGCGTAAAGCTTTGTATCATCAAGGTTTATGATATTTTCTTCAAGATTTGCAACGGCACTTTCGTATTCGCTTTTGGCAAATTCCATATCTTTTTTTAAATTTGAGCATTCTTCTTTGGAAATTGTAAAATCTTGGCAAAGCGGGGCATTAAATTTATAATTTGCAATTTTCTTGCTTTTTAGCGCCCTTTTTTCTTTTACATTTGCCTTTGCCTTTTTAAGGGCGGTTTTGTAGGTGTCATCTTCAAGTTCGGCTAAAAGCTTTCCTTCTTGAACTTCATCTCCTTCTTCTGCAAAAAGTTTTGATAATCTGCCTGAAACCCTGAAGGCAAGGTCTGTTTGCCTGATTTCTATGTTGCCGTAAAGAATTATTGGTTTTTGCTTTTTTTCTTTAAAAAAGAAAAACCAAACCAAAACAAATATTAAAACTAAGCTTAAAAATATAATGGCGAATTTTTTCATTAAAGTGCCCCGCCAACTGCTTTGTATATGCTAATTAAATTGTTAAAAATGTTGTTTTTGGAATTTGCTGTAATTTTTTCTTTTTTGATAAAATCTGTATTTTCTATCATATATTCTAAATAGCTTTTAACTCCGTTTTGGTAAGACTTTTGGATGTTTTTTAAGTTTGCATTTGCACAAGATAAAATTTTTTCGTTGTTTTTGTGAACACTACAGTCTTTTTTTAAGGCATAAAGTGTGTCGTTCACTTCTTTTAGGGCGTTTATATCCCCCTTTAGATAGTTTTCAACAGATGTTTCATAGATAATTTTTTGTTTTTTTAAGGTAAAAATTCTTTTGCCGCCGTCAAATAAAGTTTGGTTTGCACCTGCCATAAGGGAAGCAAGAACCCCTTGCCAGTTGAAATTTTGGACAATGGTCGAAAAAACCATAACGCCAAAAATATTGATTTTTGGAAGAAAATCTTTTTTTGCAATTGTAATATCAATTTTTTTCTTTTTGATGTCGTTTTCAAGTTTTAAAATATCGGGGCGGTTTAAAATAATTTCCCCTTTTAAACTTTGCGGGTATTTACCGGTATAGTTTATTTTGTCAAACGGGGTTATTTCAATTTTATTTATGTTATAGGGGCTATTACCTGTCAGGTAAGCAATTTGGGTTAAAAATTCTTCTTTTTGTTTTTGGAGATTTTCAAGGTTGTTTTTTTCATTTAAAAGATTTTCTTTGGCATCGTTTATCTCTGATGTAGATATAACTCCATTTTTAAGCATTTTTTCGTATCGTGCGAGAATTTCTTCTTGTAAAAATACAATTCTTTTTTGCAACTCAATTTGTTTATTTGTGCAGGAAGCGTTAAAATAGGCGCTTGCAAGGTCTGTTATGACAATTAATTTTGCCGATTTTAAATCAAGCAGAGAATTTTCAATATCAATTTTTGCCTTTTTTACCTCATCATGTTTTTTTAAAAGCCAGTCTATTTCCCAATAAGTTAAAAAGGGAAGTGCGAAACTGTTTGTTTGAAGGTCGTTATTTGGTATGGCAAGCTTTGGCACTTTTAAAAGTAAGTAATCAGAACCAACAGAAGCATATGGAAATTCATCCGATAATTTTAAATTTTTATCTTGCCTGTATTTTAAAATGTTTTTTTGTGCAATTTTAACATCTTTGTTGCATTCAAGCGCTTCGTTTAAATATCTTATTAAAAGTTCGTCCCCAAAACCGTTAAACCAATTAAGGTTAATTTCATCTATAGTTGCATATGCAGGCATGAAAAGAAATAAAACAAGAATAACAAAGGGAGTTTTTTTCATTGTGATTTCCTTTTAAATAAGAATTAAAATTATGGTAAATTCTTTTATTTAATTGAAAAATTCCCCTTGTAGGCTAGTTTTACATGTCGGGTGAAGTGATAACCCAAAGTTTTATTCCGTATTTTTTGCTAAGAATTGAAGCTCTGTTAATGAAGGGGGTGTCTTTTTTTTCGTTTTCTGAAATCAAAACAATTCCCGCTTTTTTATTTGTCAAATAGCTGTAATAAAGAGATTGCCCTATTGATTCTGCCCATTTTTCGGCAAAATCGAATTCGATTGCATATTCTTGTGTAAGACAGTCAATGCGTGTGTTGTCGAAATTTTTATATTCCATAACGCCATTTTGTTTTTTGCACCAATAGTTTTGGTATTCTTTTTCTTTGTGTTTATGGGCGCAAAAGACGCAATTTCCTGTAAGTATAAACAAAATGCATGTGTATAAAAAAATTTTCATTTGCAAATTCTATTTCAAATTTTAAAAGAAATTAATTAGCCATATGGTTAATAGATGAATTAGTAAGTTGGGTTAATTTTAATTGTCAAATGGACACTTTTTAATTTTTATGGACAATATTCAATTTTTAAAATGGCTAAAATTTAGAAATAGCTTAAATATAAAGAAAATATTTACGGGGGTTGACAAAAGAAAATTTTGGGTACATAATACAAGTATCAAAGATAAAGTGTTTTTGCTACACTAAAAAGAAAGAGAAAAAGAAAAGGCATTAACGAAAATGTTAAAAATTAATCCAATAAATAATGTAAAATATACACTAAATAATATAAGCTTTAAAGCCGGCGTTCAAACAAACTACGGTGTGCAGGCTCCTTCACCACAATCTAACATGGTTGAAGGCGGCTTGTTCACGGGATTTTTTGGTACAATTTTTCCTTTTTTCAGTAAGGTGGAAGAAAGGGCAAAAACAATTGAAAAAGGGCTTGAGGAAACAAAAATAAACCTTATGGCGTAAGCATTAACAATTTTACAACTGACACATAATTTAAAGCTATTTTTAGCTTGACCCCCAAAGGGGTCTTTTTGTTATTTACCTTCATATATTTTGTAAAGTCCGTCTATCAGAACAAATCTGCCTAAGGGGACAACTTGTGCGTATAATTTAAGGGCATCTAAAAAACATTTGTTTTCGCAAAAACCCCCCGATAAGTATATTTTGTTTGGTCTTTTGGTGAAATTGTATGCGTTATATGCAATTCCTGTTATGAATTTTGAGACGGCATATTTTGCTTCAATTCCTTTTGAAACATCGTCCATGATTTTTTCAAGTCCAAAAATGCCGCAGGTGACGGAGTATTTTTCTTGGGTGGCTTGAAGTTCATTTGGGTTGATGTCGTAAAATTTTAAAAGCATTTCTATTGTGGCGCCTGTTGCGCTTGCACAGTTTGTGTTCCAGTCCATATCTTTGAATTTGGAATTTTTGAACTGTACCCATTTTGCATCTCTTGAACCTAAATCTAAAACAACTCCGTCTTCATAAGCTTTTGCGCCGTAGGAAAGCGCCACCACTTCGTTTTCATAGTGTTTGGAGTTTTGTTTTGAATGTCCGGTTGCTATTTCAAATTCAATATCTAAATTTTTAAGTTCGCTTGTTTTTATAATTTGGTATTCAAAATTGTTGTTTTCAACTTTTAAAATTTTGCTCCAAGTTGTTCCTGCGTCTAAAAAATATACCATTAGCTTAACCTCAAAAAAGCTTCAATTTTTGCTTTTGTTGAATTTGAAGGGGTGCCGTCTATGTCTATATAAAGCCCGTTGTATTTGTTTGCAAGGTGTTTTGCAAGTTGATTTTTGGCGCAGAAGGTTTGTGCAAAAAATACAGTTTTTATTTCTTTATCAACAAATTGTTCCAATTCTAAATCGTATGGTGCCATAGCCTCAACACACCTTGTCCAGCCATAAACGTGGGTTGAATTTGGAAACATATCTAAAATACTAAGGTCATTTGGCGGCACGCCCCAAAAGCCTGCAGTTGGCGCTGAATATTCAAGATGTGAATAATCTTTTTGCTCAATTATGTTAGAGGTTATTAATTCTATTTTTTGTTTAAGCGGCAGTGTGCTTGTTGAAATATAAAGAGAATTTTTTTTATATGTTTTTTCTTCAAAAATTGAAGTTTCAACACAAAAACCGTAACTTTTTAAAATTTCAGCTGTAAAAAGGGCGCAGTCACACTTATCTTTTCCGATTGGTGCTAAAATTTTAATTATTTTTTTCTTAAATGCAAAAGCGTTATCTACAATATTTTTTATAATGGTACAATAATTATCAGGCACAAGGTTTGTTTTTGCAGAACCCCAATTTATGTCTAAGTCAAGCCAGACGGCGTTTTGGAACTCTTGTTTGGTCTTTTTTATTAATTCAGGATGTGGGTAGCCCCAAAAAGCGATTGTATCTTTCATATATCTTAGTTTAACACATAAAAGAAAATTAAAAAAAGACTTGTATAATTTTAAATTTAATTATAAAATGGGGGTATAAATGCGTATCGGTGATTGAATTTTTATTTTTTCTACGGTATTAGTTAAAATTTGCCACTTAGACGTAAGATGGAATACGGGCAAAAAAGCCAAAAAGGAAATTTTTATTTATGTATACTAATAAGTGTATCAAGTGCGGGAAGGAATTTGAAACAAAAAATCCAAAAAGGGTGATTTGTCCTGATTGTTTGTATCCCGATAAGGCACAAGCATCTTCATCAGAAGGTTATTCCTCTCAAACAGGAACCGAATACCCCAGAAGTTACAGCTTCGGTAACGACAACAACCCGCAAAGGTATAATAAGCGCCCTCAATATAACAGGGAAAAGCGCCCGTATAACAATAACGGCGGGTACCAAAGACAGGATAATCAAAGAAGGTCTTTTGGGCAAAATCGCTCAGGCGGGTTCAATAAACCAAAAGGCGGGTTTAATAAAAAACGTGTACCAAATAAGCCAAAAGCGCTTCTTATCAACAAAGAGCAGCTTGTACAAATTGAAGAATTATACAAAAAAATGCTTCCCCTTCCAAACCCTGATGCGCATGAAGTTATTGCTCAGGCTGTTGGAATTGAACCTAAAAAGGTATTTTTTGGCATTAATTTAGTAAGACAGAAGCTTATGCTTCCTAAAATTCAAATGCCAAAAAGAAAACTTGCGCTTACACCTGACCAATTAATGGCGATAAAAAATTTATATGAGCCGCTTTTGCCGCTTCCGCCAATTGGGTGTCATAAAATTTTGGCAGCACAACTTAAAATGGATGAGTGGAGAGTGCATGTCGGAATTGGGCTTGTAAGAAAGCAAATGGGACTTGACAGGTGGAATCAGGAAAGAGAAGACGCACCTGAAGAATACAGAAAAAAAGCTGAATAATTGAATAAAATGCTCGCTTGTTATGCGGGCATTTTAATTTGGGTTTTTATTAATTGAATGCCAAAAAGGGTGCCCTTTTTGTCTAGCACCCTTTTTCAAATGTTTAATTTTTTTAAATCTAATTTTTTTCCGATACTTCCTTCAAGCATGTTTGTTTGCATTCATTGCAACTAAAAAATTCAATGACAGTCGGGGCAACAACAAGACAAAGGTAGGTAACACCTGCAAAAAGAATTAAACTAAGAGCTTCTAACATAAATTATTGCCTCGCTTTCTAAAAAATCCCTTACATTTTATATAACGGAATAATTAATTATTTCTTGAATTTAATTTATAAAAATGTAATAAAACTACATATTATTAAGATATAAAATGAATTAAGGGGGGATAAATTTGCGCATTGATTTTGTTGATTATATAATTTAGAACAAATATTAAAAAAGAAGGAAAAATATGGTAAATTCAGTCGTTGTAGTTGGCCGTGTAGGACAGGCACCAGAGATGAAATATTATGATTCCGGAAAAGTTAAAACAACTTTTTCTGTTGCGGTAAACAGGTGGGATGCCCGCACAAAGGAAGAAGTGACGGATTGGTTTAACATTGAAACTTGGGATAAACAGGCAGAATTTGCAGGCGAATGGGTTAAAAAAGGTTCCCTTGTCGGAATTGAAGGCAGATTGGCTTCAAGCAAGTGGACAAGTCCTGACGGAGAAAATTTAGAGCGTTATTTAATCAGATGCTCGAATATAAGATTAATGGGTTCTAAAAAAGAAGAGAATTAATAAATGGCAATTTTAGGCTCTATAGGCATAATAGCCGATGATTTGACCGGTGCAAACGATAGCGCCCTGCAATTTTTTACAAAAGGCTCAAATACGGAAATTATTTTTGAGCCCGATATTGCTTTGCAAAATCACCCTAACGTGCAAACTTGGGCGCTTACAACAGAAACAAGAAATCTTCCGCCTGAAATTGCAGCGCCAAAAGTTTGGCATGCTGCCCTAAAACTTTCGCAAAATTTGAGTGTTGAAAAGTTTTATAAAAAAATAGATTCCACCCTAAGGGGTAATGTTGCGGTTGAAACCCTTGCTATGCTTGATGCAATTGGGTATGATGCTGCAATAATTGCACCTGCTTTTGTTCAAGAAGGAAGAATGACAATTGGCGGGTATCAGCTTTTAAAAGGCGTTCCGATTGAAAGAACTGACGCTGCAAGAGATACACGTGCTCCGATTTATGATTCTTACATTCCGGACATTTTAAGGAAACAATTGAACAAAAACATGTATGATGTCATAGATATGATTGGGCTGAAAACCGTTGCCAAAGGTGCTTTTGGGATAACTACAGAGTTGAACAAATTTGTTGAGGCGGGAAAAAAATTAATCGTGGTGGATGCGGTTTCGGTTGTGGATTTAGAGCAAATTGCGCTTGCGATTGAAAGAAGCCAGTTTAAAATTTTGCCTGTTGGCTCTGCAGGGCTTGCAAATGCGCTTGGCCCGATATGGTTGCCTGATAGTACCGTGGAAAAAGTGGATAAAAAAATTCCCCTTTTGCCCAAATTGATTTTATCGGGTTCAAAAACTTCAATTACGGCAGCCCAAATTAACAATTTAAAATTGGATGATGATATTGAAAATTCTTATTTTGTAGATTTGAATTTGGATGATATTTTGACTCCGGATATTGAAGCTATGTCAAAGAGAATTGTTCAAAATTTGGGCAAAAGCAACCTTGTGGTGCTTTATGTAAGCAAATTGGAAGAAGAACTTTCGCTTGATGTAAATAGAGAAAGGCTTATTGATGAAGGGATTACAAGGGAAAATCTTGCAGTCAAAATAACTGATTATTTGTCTGAACTTGCAAGGGCAACTTCAAAAATGGCTGAGTATATTTTAATTACAATCGGGGGAGAAACCTCTTTTAAATGCGCAAATGCACTAAATTCTAAATATTTGCAGGTAACAGACGCTATTTTGCCTGCCATTCCTTTGTGTATTGACTCAAATGCAAGATTTACGGTTACAAAATCGGGCAATATGGGTTCAACAAGCGCACTTGTGGACATTATTAATTATTTTGAGCGGCACCAAATATGAAAGATAAAATCGGAATAACAACAGGAGATATTTTGGGGGTTGGGGAAGAAATTACTTATAAAGCCTTAAAACATCTTAATTTGCCTTATGAAAAAGTAGTTTTAATTGGAAAGAAGTTAAATCTTCCCTATGAAACACTTGAAGTGGATTTTTCCGACAATGGCAGATTTTGCTATCAAACCCTTGAAATTGCTTGTGATTTAGCTAAAAAAGGTGAAATTAAAGGAATTGTAACGGCGCCTGTTTCTAAAGAAGCGCTTCATAAATCAGGATATTTTTTCAATGGGCAAACTGAAATCTTAGAAAAACTGTTATCAACATCAAGTGATGAAAAAGCAGAAATGGTATTTATAGAAAGGGATTTAAGGGTAATGCTTTTAACAAGGCACTTGCCTTTATCTGAAATTAAAATCACAGAAGATATGATTATTGAAAAAACAAAAAGATTTTATAATTTTTTGGTAAAAAAGTGCAAAATAAAAAATCCAAAAATCGGGGTTTGTGCGCTAAATCCCCATGCAGGCGAGGGGGGCATTTTGGGAAGGGAAGAAATTGACATTATTATTCCTGCCATAAAAAAATTGAACGCTCTTAAAATACAGACTTTTGGGCCTTTTAGCGCAGATGCTTTTTTTAACAAAATTGGAAGGAAATATTTAAATTCTGAAAAACAAGAGTATGACGGTATAATTGCAATGTACCATGATCAGGCGCTTTGCCCAACTAAAGCATTATGCGGGGATAAGACCGTGAACACAACAATTGGGCTATCTGTGATAAGAACATCTCCCCCGACAGGTACGGCGTATGATATTAAAGGTAAAAATATAGCAGATTTTACAGGCATGGCTTGTGCAATTAAATTAATGGAAAATTTTTAATTCAATCCTCTTTATGGTGTAAATTTTTTAAAAAATATTATTTTTATTTATATATGTAAATATAATAAAAATGGTAACGAAAATAGGGGACTTGCACTATGTCTTCATTTAACATTAATGGCCCTTCAAATAAGCCCATTATTCAAGGCTCGCAAAATCTCGGTAAAGACGGTGGCGGCGGCGGAAATACCGGATATATGAATATGCGCAATAAGAAAAAAGAAAAAAAGCAACCGGATGAAGACGACTCTATAGTTTTGGAAGAAGAACAAGACAGCTTTAGCAAAAGCAGCAGTGCGCAAAAAGAATTAAAAGAAAATGTATTTGTAAAGGCAATTTCAAATTTTTTGTTCGGCACAAAAAAAGAAAAAGACGTGTTTGAGCATTCTTCAAATAAAGAAGGGCAAAACAACTCTGGTGACGATGATTATTACAGCGGAATTGATGTTTAATTGACTTTTTTTAAAAGTTGATTAAATAAAAAATATGCTAAAAAGGTTTTTGAAAAAAATTTTTGAATGTTCTCATAAAAATGCGCTTTTAGTTGGTAATGAAGGCTTTTGTCCAACTTGCGGAAAATATTTAAAGAAAACTTATTTTCTTGTAAGATGCTCTAATTGTGGGATTAAGAGGGTATCGAAAAATAAATTTGGCGAAATTGTGCCATTTGAAAAATATTGCACCTCATGCGGGTGTTCGGAATTTGTTGTTGAAAAATATGAAAAATTGCATTTTGCGGATATTAATTATGCAATTGAAATAAAGCAAGAGGTTGAAAATTCGATTATAAATGAAGTTGAAATTTGGATTGATGAAAACAAAAATGCGAATTCAAACAAAAAATCACCCCGCTTATTGAGTGAGGTGAAATATATAAAAAACCCCTACCAAAGATAGGGGTTTTTTTATTTTATTGATACAAAGGTGCAAGTTTTGCTTCTTGTTGAGGGATAACGCCTTCTTCAATTGGAAGGTAAACCCTGTAATCAATTTCGCTAAAGCAATTGTCGATTGATTCGATTTGTTTTAGTTCGCTGTCTGAAATTGAATTGTTGTCAATCATATCGGCAATTTTTTCAAATCTTTCAACGTGTTCTCTAAATCTGTCTGTTGCGTAATCTTTGGCTTGCCATGTTGTGATTAAGAACGGCCAGTCTGAGCTTTGGAGTAAAAGATTTTCTCTTGCCAATTGGTTCAGGGCACGCAATAAAAGCTTATCTTCCGGTTGTTTTTCATATCTGGAAACAATGTCGATAATTCTTTTTTCGCAGGCATGAATAATGGGCCACATCCATTCTGTTAAATGGTTTTGCCATACCCAGAAGTGTCCGCCTTGTCCCCAAGAAGATTCGGGGATTTGGATTGCATCAACGGGCGGGTGAGCTTTTAGGTATTCGCCTGCCGTCATCATTTCAACTTCGGGCAAGTATTGGTTTAATTTTTTGATAACCTGTTTAATAAACTCAACCCCTTCAAACCACCAGTGACCGTACAATTCGGTGTCAAAAGAAACCATGCAAAGTCCTTCCTTGCCGCCGTTTGCCATTTTGTAGTCATTTAAGAGGTGATAAATTAAGGTTGTGTAGTGGTCTGAGTTTGAATTAACCTGATTCATTGCTAAAACAGGGTCGTAAAGCATTTTGTCGCCCAAATCTGTTGTTGAAGATGTTATTCTCCAATAGTGCATGCCTGAATTTGGGTCTTTTCTGTGGAATTCACGGTAACAGCCGTCCCCTGGGTATCCGTCCGCTGCTGACCAAACTTGAAAACCTGCTCTATCATTTCTACCCATAACGGCAACTTGTGCATCTGGAAGCCAGTATGCTGAATATGTGTCATATCCTGTTTTTTCCCTTGCAGGAAGCGGAATGTATTCTATATTTCCGTAAATACCGATTTTTCTTCTGTTTCCAATTGAGTTTCCGCCTTCGATAACGTGAGATTCCGTGAAGAAATATTCAATGTCGTTATTTTGAAGGGTAACTTCAATTGCGGGGCGCCATTTTTTCTTGCCGTCACGACCTGTGAATTCATATCCTTGACGGTAAGCGCATTCCGGAAGCCAGCAACCTTTTGCTTTTTTGCCGAATAATTTTTTTGTTGTATCAGAACCCACTTTAAACTGTGCGTTTAGGTTGGTATCTGTTGCAAGAAGCGGTGAGAACCCGTGTGTTGCGCCTGAGGTTGTAATTTCTATGCAACCCAAATCTTGATATTTTTTAAACCCGCTAATAAGGTCTTTGTTGAATTTGTTTATGAATAAATCTTTTATTCTGTTAAACCAATCAAAGTAATATTTTGCAAGATATTTAAGGTGTTGCGAATGCGCTACTTCAGGGTCGGGGTATCTTTCAAGGTCGCCTGAAACGGCTTTAATTCTTGTATCTAAATAATCGATAAACCCTTGTTTTAAGTGCTCATCATTCAATTGTTCAGCTAAAATTGGGGTAATGCCCACGGTTAATTTTGCCTTAATCCCTTCGTCATACAATTCAGAAATCATATTTAAAAGGGGAACATAAGTTTCAGCCATGCATTCGTATAAATTTTCTTCCCCAAAAGGCCACATGCCTGCTTTTCTGTAGAAGGGAAGGTGTGAATGCAACATGAATACAAATTGTCCGACTTTGTTTGCCATTTTGAATTTGCCTCCATACGTTTTACATAATTCTTTTATATCATAAAACAAATTAAAATATAACCCACAAGAATTACTTCCACGGTATATAAAAATAGCTGAAAAGTCTTATACGTGCAAAAACGCACCCTGTTTTGATTTTTTTAATTTTATTAAGAAAAATTAACAAGAAAATTTTAAAGATATATATTTTTTAAATCTATGCAATTATTTGGTTAGTGTTTGGGGTTTGCCCGTTTGAATATATGCTGTTTTGTGCTGCATAGCCGTTTATCGCATTATTTGTATATTGTGCTTGCTGATATTGCACGGGTTGGTATTGTTGAGGTTGTTGGTATTGCACCTGTTGATATTGATTGGGTTCGCTATATTGCACGGGTTGGTATTGCACGGGTTGATACTGTATAGGTTGTTGATATTGTACGGGTTGGTATTGTTGAGGTTGTTGGTATTGTACCTGTTGATATTGATTGGGTTGTGCGACTTGCCCATTTTGTTGAGGGTAATTTCCCTGAAATAATGGGGTTGAATTTTGTCTATAAACACCGTGTTTTGTCATCAGGGATTGGATTTCACTTTGGCTGATTGTATTGTTGAGGTGAATTCCATTCATTTGGTTTGAAATTTTCATACCCATACTGTTGGAATTTAATGTTTGTGCCCAGCTCATATCAAGTTTCCTTTTTTATTTATATAAAAACAATTTTACTTATTAAATTGCTTAAAATTTCTTTTTTGATATGATGAACTAGAGGAAATTTGTTTTATGCAAGATGATGTGCAAAAGAAATCAAATAAACCTAAATTTGCCCTTTTAAGGGGAATAAAACGTGTTGTTGCGGATATTCAAAACATTAAAGAAAAAGACCCCGCCGCAAAATCTTTTATTGAAATTATTCTTTTATATTCAGGCTTTCATGCGATTTTGGCGTATCGCATTGCAAATAAGTTGG
Organism: uncultured Gammaproteobacteria bacterium; assembly: GCA_964467625.1. GTDB lineage: Bacteria > Cyanobacteriota > Vampirovibrionia > Gastranaerophilales > Gastranaerophilaceae > Galligastranaerophilus_A. The sequence continues at coordinate 468,625 of CAYXRM010000001.1, forward strand.
CAAAATGGAAAATTCCTTTTGTGCCCCGCCTTATATCGCAAGTTGCAAGGTTTTTAACGGGGATTGAAATTCACCCTAAGGCTACAATTGGTGAAAAATTTTTCATAGACCACGGGCTTGGGGTTGTAATTGGAGAAACTACCATTATTGGCGATGAAGTGCTTATTTATCAGGGAGTTACGCTTGGAGGCACAGGCAAAGATAAAGGAAAACGTCACCCCACGGTTGGAAACAAGGTTACAATCGGTGCAGGGGCAAAAATTTTAGGGAATATAACAATTGGGGATGAATCAAACATTGGGGCAGGCTCCGTTGTGATTGATGATGTTCCTGCTCATTCAACGGTTGTGGGTGTTCCAGGGCACATTACAAGACAGAGATTTTTTGTTCAGGGGCAATTGTTGCACAACAAAATTCCAGACCCTGTCACTTGCGAAATAAGAAGATTGACCTATGAAATTAAAGAGTTAAGAGAAAAAATTGACCAAGCTAACCTTTAAAAATGTTTTTAATTTTTTGCACCCTTTCTTGCTTTTTTGCCCTTTGTTCTCTTTCTTTTAAAACCTTTTCTTTCTTGGCTTCAAATTCTGCAATTTGTTGAATTTTGTAATTTTGCTCCCTTGTCAAAACATTTTTATATCGAATTTTATAATAAGTTTGTTTTTGTCTTATCTGCCTTTGAAGTTCTTCTTTTTCAAACTCCAAATACAATTTGTTTTCTTTTAATTTAGTTTTGCATTTTTTATCAAACATATCGCATTTTAGATTGTCTAAAAAAATAAGCCCTTCTTCCTTTGAAGTCATATCAAGCACAATTGGTCTTAAGATTGTTTCTTCTTCTTGCCTTATAATTTGTATTTTTTGTTTTTGTTCTTCCGACAAACCAACTTGTTCCAGATAATCAAAATAATTGTTTTTTTCCACCCCAGCTTTTAAACCCTGCGCAACAGCGGGCAGAGTAAACAAAAAAAGGCTTAAGATGAATAAACTTTTTTTCATTTTTCTTTCCAATTTATTTGATTTTTCCATAATATTTTTTTATAAAAATCGGGATTACTTGTTGGAATAATAGGACGTTTTTTTAATTTATGATAAGTTTCTTTTTTGATAAAAAGTGCAAAAGTGCTTGATTCTAAAATTAAATAATACCCCAGTTGTTCTTCTTTTAAGTTGGTGTATAGGGAAGAAGTTTTGTATGTAATAATTGCATCGTGGTGCATTTCTTGTAATCTTTCTCTCCAACCTAAAGCACAAAGGACAATTGTTTTAGCGTAATCATCATTCAACTCAAGGTTGTACACTTCTTCATAGCGCCCGTCTTGGAGTATAAAATTGTTCGGATAAAGCTTATAGGCTGTGTAGCTTCCTGTTTCAAACGGAACGAAAATATTTCCTTTAATTTCATTTTCAATTAAATATTCAATTTCAGATAACGGATAAATTGTGTGCCAATTGCCAAATTTAAAATCTTTTACCGCAACATTTAAAATAAAAACAATTAAAATAAAATAGAATATAATTCTTTCTTTAAGCGCATTAAGTTCCGGCTTCATGCGTTTTGAAAAGATTGCATAAAAGTCATCGTAACAGAAGGGAATTAAAACAAATACAAAATATGTGATAAAGCGCATTGATTTTAAGGTGAGCAAAAACATAATTAAAATTAAAAGACATTTTGTTTTATCTGTGGTTTTCCATATTTGTTTTATTTTTTCAACTAAGCTATCACCAAGAGTGTTTTTCAAGGTTTTTTTGAACCTGTAAATTGAAAGTCCGATAAACCCTAAAAGAATTAATTTGTATTTTATTAATTTAAAAATAAAATATTTGTTAAACGGGGATTGCCATTCAACAATGTTGGGTCTTGTCATTGTTGTGGCTTTTATTAAAAATTTAACGTAATCAACTCCGTAGGGGTTGATTATCATGGAGAAAAATGAGGCTATAAATGTGTATACAAAGGGCGCAAAAGGTTGTTTTGCAATAATTGCACCTATAATATAAATTCCTGTTATACCAAGCCCCATAAAACAGCCGCCATGGATATTTGACCAAACCACCATTAAAGGTATAAGGGACCATAAAATTCTGTAATTTTTTTCTAATCTTGCTTTTTCTAAAACGTAAAGCCAAATTGCAAAAAACATAAATGTAAAATGGTGACATCTCAGCGAAAAAATGAGGTTTGCAATTGGTTGAAGCATTATAAAGAAAAACAAAAAGTTAAAAATCGGGTATTGTGTATCGGGGGTCAAAACTTTTCTTCTTAGTTTGATTATGTTCAAGAAAAAGAAAAATGTTATTCCAAGACATAAAATTTTAAAAATTTGAAGCCCAACATCCCCAAAGTGATCTTGAATAAAATAAAAGAAAACACTTGCTCCCCATTCATGGTCATACCAAGGGTGTGTTTTTGAATAAGATAAAAAATCGTATTTTGCGACATCGGCAGTTTGAAAATATGTTTTGCCTACAATAAGACGTGCAAAAAAGTCGTAATCAACATAGTCGCTGCAGCTTCCGATTATAAACATGTATAAAAGAAGCGTGATAAATAATATAATCTCCATAATAATTGCATTATAACAAAAATATTGATATATGCACTTTTTTTGTTATTATTGGAATGTTGAAAAAGGAAAAATTATGAAACAGAAAATTTTAGAAATTAAGAAAAATGCACTTTGCGAGATTGAAAAAATAGTTGATACAAAATCTTTAGAAGAAGTTAAAAATAAATATTTATCAAGGGCGTCTGAATTAAACAGCTTAAAAAAGGGATTAAAAGACGTTGCCCCTGAATTAAGACCAAAAATTGGTGCCCTTACAAACGAAGTTTCAAAAGAAATTGAAAGCTTAATTTTAAAAAAAGCGGAAGAATTTTACGCAATTGAGCTTAATAAAAAGCTTGAAAAAGAAAAAATTGATGTGACTTTGCCTTCTACATATGAGGCTATGGGGCATGTTCATCCTTTGACAAAAACGGTAAATGAAATTGTTGAAATTTTTGAACTTCTTGGTTTTTCTTTAATCAAAAACGAATTTTCTCCGGAAGTTGAAGTTGAAAAATATAATTTTGACCTTTTGAATGTTCCAAAAGAACACCCTGCACGTGATGTTCAAGATACATTTTATTCAAAACTTGCAAGTAATGTTGTTTTGAGAAGCCAAACCTCTAACGCACAGGTAAGGCAAATGCAAAATTCAACCCCGCCGATTAAAATTGTTTCTCCGGGGAGAGTTTATCGTTCCGAGTCTGTTTCTGCAAGAAAAAATAACCTTTTTCACCAAATTGAAGGCTTGTATGTTGATAAAGGGGTTACAATTGCCCAATTAAAAGGGGTTTTGAATGAATTTATCAGATTGTATTTTGGCTCATCAAGACCCACAAGATACAGAAGCAGCTTTTTCCCATTTACAGAACCTTCGGTTGAAATTGATGTTCAATGCATTATGTGCCAAGGAAAGGGGTGCTCTGTGTGCTCCGGTACGGGCTGGCTTGAAATTTTGGGGGCAGGCATGGTTGACCCTAACGTCTTAAGGGCTGTTGGGATTAATCCTGAAATATATTCAGGCTTTGCCTTTGGTATGGGGGTTGAAAGACTTACTATGCTTAAATATGCAATAGATGATATAAGATTATTTTTTAATAACGATGTTCGATTTTTAAATCAATTCTAATATGTTTGTTGAAATTTTAAAAAAGTTAATAAATTTTGAAAATCTCACAAAAGCTGAAATTGATGAAGTTATGACCGATATGCTTGAAGGAAAGCTTTTGGACAGTCAAGTGGCAGCTTTTTTGGTGGCACTTAGAATGAAGGGTGAAACAGTCGAGGAGATTGTAAATTCCGTCTATATGTTAAAATCCAAGGGGGAAAAATTAAACCTTAATTCTAAAAACGCTATAGATATTGTAGGCACAGGTGGGGACGGTTCAAATACCTTTAATATTACAACCGCATCTGCTTTTGTTGTGTCATCAGGCGGGGTGAATGTGGCAAAGCATGGGGCAAGGGCAGCGTCTTCCACTTCAGGCTCAGCCGATGTTCTAGAGGCTTTGGGTGCAAACATTATGTTAAATCCAAAACAGAATGAAGAAATTTTAGAGGAGCTTGGCATATGTTTTATGTTTGCGCCAAAATTTAACCCTTTGATGAAAAATGCAATAAAACCAAGAAAAGAAATTAAGATAAGAACAATTTTTAATTGCCTTGGGCCGTTGATTAATCCTGCCAATACAGATATGCAGCTTATCGGGGTGTATGATAAAAAACTTGTTTTGCTTATGGCAAAAGTTATGGCAAAACTTGGGATAAAAAACGGCATGACGGTTTTTGGGGAAGGGGGGCTTGATGAAGCTTCTGTTGTGTCTAAAACGCACTGGGCAAAAATTAAAGAGGGTAAAATAACAGAAGGTGTATTTTCGCCTGAAGAATTTGGTATAAAAAGAGCCTCTTTTGAAGAATTAAAAGGGGGCACATTAGAAGATAATGCGGAAATTATTAAAAACATTTTTAAAGGAAAAATACAAGGTGCCAAAAAAGATGTAATCCTGCTAAACAGCGCTCTTGCCTTTTTGATTGCAAATAAGGTAAATACGATAGAAGAAGGCATTTTGCTTGCGGATGATATAATTAAATCAGGCGCAGCTTATGAAAAGCTTTTAAAGTTTGTTAGGAAAACAAATGAATATATTGGATAAAATTGTTGAAAAAACCAAAATAAGAGTTGGAGCGCTTGACCCTGAAGCATTGAAAAGACAAGCACAAACACTTCCTTTTGGTGATTTTATTTTTGAAAAAACCCTAAGGCAAAAAGGGGATATTAAAATTATTGCGGAAGTTAAAAAGGCATCCCCTTCAAAAGGTTTGATTTGTGAAGAATTTGACCCCAAATATATTGCGCTTCAATACAAAATGGCAGGTGTGGATTGCATTTCCGTTTTAACGGAACCTTATTTTTTTATGGGAAAAAATGAATATATTGAACTTGTGAAAAAAAATTCAAATAAGCCGATTTTAAGAAAAGATTTTATTATTGATGTTGCGCAAATTTATGAAGCAAAATTAATTGGGGCAGATTGTGTTTTGTTGATTTGTGCGATTTTGGATAAAGAAAAATTAAAACATTTTTTAGATGTTGCAAACAGTTTGGGGCTATCTGCCCTTGTAGAAGCGCACAATGAATATGAAATTGAACTTGCGCTTTGTGCAGGTGCAAAAATTATTGGGGTAAATAACCGTGACTTAAAAACTTTTGAAGTTGATTTTAATAATACGTTGAAATTAAAAAAGCTTGTTCAAAATGACGCCGTTTTTGTGTCAGAGTCAGGAATTAAAACAAGAGAAGATATTTTAATTTTAGAAAAAGCGGGGGTGGATGCTGTTTTAATCGGCGAAACTTTTATGAGAGCGCAAAATAAAATTGATATGATTAAAAAATTAAAAGGCAAAAACTAAATGAAAGTTAAAATTTGCGGAATTAAGAATTTTAAAGAAGCTGAAATTTTAAATGAAACAATGCCTGATTTTGGGGGTTTTGTTTTTGCAAAATCAAAAAGGGAAGTTTCATATGATGTTGCTTTTAAAATAAAGGAAATTTTAGACCCTAAAATTAAAAGGGTGGGGGTTTTTGTTGATAAAACTTTGGATGAAATTGTGAAATATAAACCCGTTATTGAATATGCTCAGCTCCATGGGGACTATTCCGATGATGATGTTAAATTCTTAAAAGACAAGGGGTTTGGGGTTATTTATGTGGTGAGAGTGTTAAAAAAAGAGTATGAAATTAACACAGACGCTGATTTTCTTTTGTTTGATAAGTTTTGCAAAAATCAATATGGGGGGACTAATCAAACTTTTGATTGGGATATAAAAATTAGCGCAAATGTGCCTTATTTTGTAGCAGGTGGGATTTGCGCCCAAAATATTATGCAGATGAATGAAAAATTGCACCCATACGGTGTGGATATATCATCGGGTGCTGAAGAAAATGGAATTAAGACAAAACAAAAAGTTTCTAATATAATAGAAATTATAAGAGGAATTAAAAATGAATAATGGAAAGTTTGGAGAATTTGGCGGACAGTATGTGCCTGAAACTCTCATGAATGAAATTATAAATCTTGAAAAATCTTATGATTTTTATAAAAATGATGAAAAATTCAATACGGAATTGAATAATCTTTTGAAAATTTACGCAGGAAGACCGTCACTGTTGTATTTTGCAAAGAATATGACAAAAGATTTAGGCGGTGCAAAAATTTATCTAAAACGTGAAGATTTAAACCACACTGGTTCTCACAAAATCAACAATGTTTTGGGGCAGGTGCTTCTTGCAAAATATATGGGCAAAACAAGGGTAATTGCAGAAACCGGAGCAGGTCAGCACGGGGTTGCAACGGCAACGGCGGCTGCGCTTTTGAACCTCGAATGCGAAGTTTTTATGGGGGAAGAAGACACAAAGCGTCAGGCTTTAAATGTTTATAGAATGGAGCTTTTGGGCGCAAAGGTTCACCCTGTTAAAACAGGAACAGGAACCCTAAAAGATGCCGTGTCAGAGGCTATGAGAGAATGGTCAAAAAGGGTGGATGACACCTTATATGTTTTGGGGTCTGTTATGGGGCCGCACCCATATCCTATGATTGTAAGAGATTTTCAGAGCGTTATTTCAAAAGAGGTGCGTGAAGAAATTTTAAAAGTGGAAGGAAAGCTCCCAAGTGCGGTTGTTGCTTGCGTTGGGGGCGGTTCAAACGCAATGGGTATGTTTTATAATTTCATTTCAGATAAAACTGTTCGTCTAATTGGGTGCGAAGCTGCGGGTCGTGGGCTTGAAACCGAGCAGCATGCGGCAAGTATTGCAAAAGGTACGGTTGGAATTTTCCATGGAATGAAATCAATTTTCTGTCAAGATAAATTTGGGCAAATTGCTCCTGTATATTCAATTTCAGCAGGCTTGGATTACCCCGGAATTGGGCCGGAACATGCTTATTTGCATAAAACGGGAAGGGCTGAATATGTTCCCGTTAATGACGATGAAGCGGTTTTGGCATTTGAATATCTTGCAAGAAAAGAGGGAATAATTTGTGCAATTGAAAGCGCACATGCTGTTTATAAAGCTATGAAACTTGCACCTTCGATGTCGCCTGATGATATTATTGTTGTTTGTCTTTCAGGGCGTGGAGACAAGGATGTGGCTGCAATTGCAAGATATAGAGGACATGAAATTTATGAGTAATTCTTATTTTGATAATAATGTTTTTAATAAGGGGAAGGCATTTATTCCTTTTATAACGGCCGGATACCCGACTTTGGACGATACAAAAAGGTTTATTTTAAAAATGGAAGAAGCGGGGGCTGATTTAATTGAAATTGGCATTCCTTTTTCTGACCCGATTGCAGAAGGCCCTGTTATTCAAAATGCAAGCACAATGGCGCTTTGTGCAGGTGCAAGTTTGGATAAAATTTTTGATATGGTATCAAGTTTGCGTGAAAAAACAAATATACCGCTTGTTTTTATGACTTATATTAATCCTGTTTTTAAAATGGGTTTTGATAAATTTTTATCAAAATGCAAGGAATTAAACATCGCAGGGCTTGTTTTACCTGATGTGCCGTATGAAGAAAAACAGGAAATTGAAGAAATCGCAAAACAATATGATGTGGATATTATTTCTTTTATAGCGCCAACTTCAGATGTTAGAATTAAAGAAATTGCAAAAAGTTCAACAGGCTTTATTTACGTGGTTTCTTCTTTAGGGGTTACAGGCACAAGGGATGAAATTACAACGGACTTGGGCGCAATTGATGAAGTTATAAGGCAGACAACAAGAACAAAAACTGCAATTGGGTTTGGCATAAATAACCCTATTCAGGCAAAAGAAATTTCAAAACATGCAGATGGGGTGATTGTCGGTTCTGCAATTATTAAAATTATTGATAAATTTGGCTCAAATGCAGATGATGCCATTTACAATTATGTAAAAGAAATGAAGGAAGCAATAAATTCTTAACCCTTATTAAGACTTCCTGAAATAACCTCTGTAATTTCTTGAGTGATAGCGTTTTGACGTGCTTTATTGTATTCAATTGTAAGAGTTCTTATCATTTCTTCAGCGTTATTTGTAGCGGCGGACATTGCCGTCATTCTTGAAGCAAGCTCTGAGGCTTGGGCTTCTAAAATGGATTGAAGAATTATATTTGAAATATACATAGGCACAATTTTTTGCAAAAGTGCTTTTTGGTTTGGTTCAAAAAGCTGAAATGTGTTTTGTTTGCCTTCAAAAAATGTTTTATATTCAATTTTGTTTTCTTTGTTAAATTCCTGCTTAAAGAAAGATTGAAGTTTTTTATTTTCTTTTTTTATAACAGGCAAAAGAGTCCAGCCTTCAACTTTGTATTTCATCATGTTGATGTATCTTGTGGTCACAAGCTCGATTTTGTCAATTTTATGATGAACAAATTCTTCTGCTAAATCAAGCGCAATAATTTTGGCAGAATGAATTCCAACATCATCCAAAATTCCTGTGTAAACTTCTTTTAGGTCAAATTTATAATCAGATGAGAGTGCCTTTATTGCGGATTCTGCTTTTTGACCCACAAGGAAAACTTTAACATTATACCCTTTTAAGTTTGCTTTTTTGATTTCTTTTGCTGCAAAACGGACTAAATTTGCCGTATATGCGCCTGCAAGCCCTTTGTTTGAAGAAATAATAACAATTCCGACCGTTTTAATTTCTCTTTCTTGAAGTAAGACAGGATAATTGTTAAGCGGGTTATCTGATTTTACTTCTTCAAATTTTTTGTCATCAATTGAATTGTAAATTTCAACAAATGTTCTGAACAATTCAAGGGTAAACGGCCTGCTCATCTTAACGGCATTTTCCGCTTTTTTAACTTTTGCAGCTGCCACCATTTTCATTGCTCTTGTTATTTTTTGAGTGTTTTTGACACTTCGTATTCTGTCTTTTGTTTCTCTTAAGCCTGCCATAGTTATCCTTTGTTAAAAATATTTTCGTTGAAATTTTTTAGGTGACTTGTGAGTTCTTGTTTATCTTCATCAGATAATTTTTCGCCACGGTTAAGTTTAATTTCAAGTTCTGCCATAGCGTTTGAAAAATATTCAAACCATTGTTTTTTATAGTTCATTATCTCTTGGTTTTTAATTTCGTCCAAAAAGCCTTCGTTACCCGCAAATAAAATTGTAACCTGTTGGGCAACAGATAGGGGAGAATATTGCGGTTGAATTAAAACTTGTGTTAATTTTTCCCCTTTCAAAAGTTGCGCTTTTGTAGCCGAATCAAGGTCTGAGGCAAATTGTGCAAAGGCTTCAAGTTCACGATATTGAGCCAAATCAAGCCTTAATTGTCCCGCAACCTGTTTAATACCTTTTGTTTGCGCTGCGCCGCCTACCCTTGAAACTGAAATACCGGCATTTATTGCGGGTCTTTGACCTGCGTTAAAAAGGTTTGTTTCAAGGAAAATTTGACCGTCTGTAATTGAGATGACATTTGTTGGGATGTAAGCGGAAACGTCCCCTGCCTGTGTTTCGATAATAGGAAGTGCGGTAATTGAACCGCCGCCAAGTTCATCTGATAATTTGCAAGCACGTTCTAAAAGCCTTGAATGCAGGTAAAATACATCCCCAGGGTATGCTTCTCTGCCTGAAGGGCGTTTTAACAGCAAGCTCATTGAACGATAGCTTTGAGCATGTTTTGTAAGGTCATCATATACAATTAAACAGTGTTTGTGTTGGTCTAAAAATTCTTCTGCTATGGCGCAGCCTGCATATGGCGCTATATATTGAAGCGGAGCTGATGTGTCGGCAGAAGCCGCAACGATAATGGTATATTCCATTGCACCTTTTTCTTCAAGGGTTTTTGCAAGTTGTGCAATTGTAGATTTTTTCTGACCGATTGCAACGTATATGCAGATAACATTTTCATTTTTTTGGTTAATAATTGTGTCGATTGCAATTGCGGTTTTACCTGTTTGTCTGTCCCCAATTATAAGTTCTCTTTGTCCTCTGCCAATCGGGGTAAGTGCGTCAATTGCGGTAATTCCCGTTTGAAGCGGTTCGCATACGGATTTTCTTGAAATAATCCCGGGGGCAATTTTTTCAACGGGACGTACCTTATCAAAATGAAGTTCCCCTTTGTTGTCTAAGGGGTTTCCTACAGGGTCAATAATTCTGCCAATTAGCCCTTCTCCAACCGGAGTTGAAGCAATTTTGCCGGTGGTTTTTGCCTGCATGCCTTCTTTAATTGAGGTGTAATCTCCTAAAATAACAGCACCAACATTGTCTTCTTCAAGGTTTAAGGCAATTCCTAAAGTGCCCTTGCCGTCCATAAATTCGATAAGCTCATTTGACATAACATTTTTGAGCCCATAAATTCTTGAAATACCGTCACCAACTTCAATAACCGTGCCGACATCTGCTATATCAAGTTTATCTTTATAATTTTCAATTTTTGATTGTATAATTTTTGAGATTTCACTTGGATTAATTATCGAATTCATTTGCTTTTTCCTTATATTCTTTTTAAATTTTCTATTTTATTTTTGATACTCATATCAATTACCGTATCATCAATTTGAACAATCATCCCGCCTATTATATCTTCACATTTTACAAAGTTTAGCGCTAAATTGGCTTGGAATTTATTTTCAAGACGGGTCTTAATTGTGTTTTTGAGTTCTTCTTCAGGCTCAATTGCTAAAGTTACCGTTGTTAATTTCAGGTTATTTTTTTTATTGAATTTGTTTATTAAAATACCCTCAATTTCATCAAGGCAATCAAGCCTGTTTTCATCAATAAGAAGAAAAATAAAGTTTAAAACTTCACAGTCAAAGCCAAAGAAAATTTCTTTTATTGCGCTTTTTTTGTCCTCTTTGGGCACTATAGGGTGAAAGATAAAACTTGAAAATTCTTGATTGTTTTCAATGTAATTTAAAATTTGTTTTATCTGCCCCAAAATCTCGTTGTGGTCTTTATCTTTTACAACTTCAAAAATTGCTTCCCCATAGCGTTTTGCGGGTTTTTGAGCTTTTAGGTCTATCATTTTACAGCTCCTTCAATTTTATCAAGTTCATCAAGAGAGTCTAAAATTAACTTTTTTTGCATTTTATCATTCATCATTTTTTTGACGCTGGTTAATGCAACTTCATATATTGCACTTTGGAGTTCTTCCGTAATGTTTTGAGTTTTTTGTTTAAGGTGGGATGTTTTGAATTTTTGAAAATTATTTTCAAGAACTTCTTGCTTTTGTAGTGTTTCTTGTTCGCTTTGAAGGGTTAATTTTTCGGCAATTTGCTTTGCATTTTGCATAATTTCTTCTTTTTTATTATCCAGAGTTTTTGACTCTTTTTTTGTTTTTTTGTATTCGCTAAATGCTGTCTGCACCTCTTGAGCGCTTTTATTTACGCTGTTTTTTGTGTTGTCTGCAAGAATATTTATAAAGCTTCCCAAATTTGCTTTTTTAAAAATTAAGACAAGTATGCTCAACATAATTAAAAAATTTATGAGGTTAGAGTGTAATATGTATGTGTAAAATTCTTGTCCTGTCATTATTTTAAAATCTCATTTATTTTTGAATTATCTATACTTACTTCGCTTTTGTCAATTTTTAAAATGCTTGAAAGTGCCTCTCTTGCGTAGTTTTCCACTTCCGATTTTAAATTTGTTCTTACATCGGCAATGTCTTGCTCAAGATTGTTTTTATATTCCTGAATTGAAGTTTGTATTTCTTCTTTTTTATCAGAAATATTTTTTTGTTTTTTAAATTCATTTTCATCCGCTGTTTTCTTTAAAAGTTGGGAGCTTGCAAGTTTTGTTTTTGAAATTTCATCAGCCACATGGTTTAAAATGTTTTGAGTCTTTTCGCTTGTTTCAAAAACTGTTTTCTTGTTTTTTTCATAAAACTTTTGTCTTTCCGATATAACTTTTAAAATCGGCTTGTAACAAATGAGCTTCATTAAAAAAACGAAGATAACAAAACTTATGAAAATAAATATAAACGTTGCATCAATTGAAAGCATTTTTCTTCCTTATTTAATTGCAAATGCGATTAAAAGTGCAACAGCAAGAGCATAAATTGCGCAAGCTTCTATCATACCTATTCCGATATAGAAATATTTTGAAACTTGACCTTCGCTTTCAGGTTGTCTTGCGATTGATTCGATGACTGTTTTTGTTGCCATACCAAGGCCGATAGCAGGTCCAAATGCACCAAGACCGATTGCAAGACCCATTCCAAGGTATTTGAAACATAAACCTAAAATTGTTAAATCCATTTTTTATCTCCTTTATTATTAGTGACTTTCGCTTACTGCATTTGAAACGTATGCATTTGTAAGTAATGTAAATACGAGTGCTTGTATGAAGGCAACAAAAAGCTCAAAGAACATAACAGGTAGAGCTAAAAGTGAGCCTAAAAACAAGGTAAAATCATATAAAATTGTGCCTGAGGCTGCATTGTGCAAATTCAGGGCACTTGCAATTGTGTCGGGTGAAATAACCGCACCGATTAAACAGCCAAATAATACAACCAAAACTTCGCCTGCAAAAATGTTTGCAAAAAGTCGAAGCGCAAGGGTTAAGGGCCTTGTAAAATCTTCTAAAATGTTAAAAGGGGTCATAAACCATACGGGCTGAACGTAGTGTTTAAAATAATTCAAACCTTTTGCTTTGATACCCTTATACAGGTAAAAGAACAAGACAAAAACCGCAAGGGCTGCGGTCATATTGATATCGTTTGTGGGGGACGCAAATTCACCTTGGTTTAAGTGAATTAATTTCCAAGGTAATTGCCCCATTAAGTTACTTATTATAATTAATAAAAATATGCACATTAAAACAAGAGCCGTGGAGCCTTGGTTTTTGCCCATATTTTTTGTAAGGTCAACAAAAATTGTGACAATTTGTTCAAAAATTGCCTGTAATTTGTTTGGAATTATGTTCAATCTGCAAGAAGCTAACATCGCAAAGAAAAGTATAAATGCCATAGCAAGCCACATGGAAATTAAAGTATCCATATGAACATCAAGTCCGAAAAGTTTCGCTATATAGTGTTCCCCGATGTTTAAATTCATAAAACTCCTTTTCCCGTATGTTTATTATACAACAAAAATATTGTTTTAACTTATCTTGAATTAATTTTTAACGAACAATAGACGATTGACAGCCAAAACCCTTATTGGTAAAAGATTGTGTGTAAAAATCAATCTTAAGATTTAGATAATTGTGTTAAGCAAAAATCTCCATTTTTCAATCCCAATGTGGATGAAGCCCTCATATATACAGGCTATTATTTCTATGTAATCAACCAATTAAATTAGACTATCAGGATGAAATTGCGGAGGATAAAAAATGAGAAGACTTGATTTTCAAAGAAAAACGAGAGTTCTTGTAGTTGATGACAATTATGACCATGCATCGGGTATTAGAGAACTGATTAACCTTGAAGGGGATTATGAGGTTATTGCAAATGCGGGAAATGCAAATGTTGCTATTTCTCTTATTAAAAAATATCAACCCGATATTGTTTTAATGGACATGAACATGCCTGAAACGGACGGTATTACCGCAATTATGAAAATTTCTGAATTAAATTTGGACACAAGAGTTGTTGTCCTTACAGCGTATGACGATCCTGATTTAATTTTTAGAGCAATGAAATTGGGTGCAAAAGGCTATATTTTAAAAACAATGGCATCACATCAATTAATTCATGCGCTTGATGAAGTTTCACAAGGCAAAATTTATCTTCCCAATGTTTTATGCACAAGATTTTTTGATTACTTCCAAAACTTTGAAAAAAATCAGCAATCAAAAATGGCAGAAGATGAAAACAACCTTTTAAACGAACTTACAAACAGAGAAGAAGAAGTTTTATCCCTTTTGGTTCAAGGAATTACATATAAAGGGGTGGCTCAAAAACTTTTCATTTCTGAAACAACGGTTAAAACACATGTTAATAACATTTTCCAAAAACTTCAGGTAAATGACAGAACACAAGCTGTATTATATGCAATAAACAAGGGTTTTTTGAACAAACAAAAAATGAAAATCGCAGTTTAATTTAAGCTTTGGAAATTTATTATGTACAAAAAACAAAAAAGTTTAGAATCGTTTTTGAATTTTTATATGGAGCAGGACGAACTGTTTTCAAGGAGTTCGGTTGTTTCGATAGTAAGGTCGATGCTTGAGCCTGTTGCAAACAAAAATGCGGTATCTTTAATTTTTACAAGGTTTAAAAATAAAGAAAATCTAGAGAGCTTAATTAAACGTCTTGAATATTGCAATAATGTTGAAATGGTCGATGTTACCGTTCCTAACACCTTAATTAAAGACAATTACGTTGAACTTGAGTTTGTTATATTTACATCTCCAAGATACAACTTTGTTTTAATGTGGGATTATTCTGCAGATGAAGATAAAAATTATACAAAATTGTTCTTCCTTGCAAATTCAAGAAAAGTGAACGATGTATATGAAATACTTCAAACTAATTTAAATCAAGATTATCGAGATAAATTTTATTTGCATAAACCCGAAAGACGTGAAAATGAGCTTTTAAACGAAGCGTTGTTTGGGGTTTTGAGAAAATTAAATTCTGCAACTGAAGAAAATTCATATAAGGACGAAAATCTTTTTGTAGATTTGACCGATGAGAGCGATTTGGACGAAAATATAAGACAAATAAGCCATGAGATTAAAAATCAGCTTTCAATTTTGGATATTTATACAAATTTAATTGAAAAACAAACGGGAAAAAGCAACCATATAGATATTTTAAAGAAAACAATATCTTGCATTTATCTTCAATTGAATAATTTAAAAAATTATGAAACAGATAATATTAAAGAGGTTGTTTTGCAAGATGTTCTTTTGCAGTCTGTGCATATATTTGATGAAATTGCAAAACAAAACGGAAATAAAATTCAATACAGTGAAGTGCCATATGATGTTCATTGCTTTGCGGATGAAAACAAGTTGCTTTCTGTGATAAATAATGTCGTGAAAAACGCAAATGAAAGTACAAAAAATGACGTTATAGAAATTGATTTAAAAACGGACAAGAATTTTGCCTTAATACAAATTACAAACCATGGCGAGATGATTAAAGAAGAAAATAAAAAGAAAATTTTTGACAAAAATTTTACAACAAAATCAAATGGTTATGGGGTCGGGCTTTATTTTTGCCAAAATTATCTAAAGTCTATTAAAGGGGAGATTGTTCTTTTGACTTCAGATAAAGAAAAAACAACATTTCAAATTAAATTGCCCATAAATTAAAGCAACATAAAACAACACATAAAAACTTTTAGCCCTTATTTTTTTAAGGGCTTTTTATTGAATTTATTGCGGCTTTTAATTGAGGGATAAACCTTGAAATTGAATTTTCCTTGTCATAAGAAAGTTCATTTCCACACCAGTCTAAAAGAAAAGTTTTGGACAAATCTGCCTTACCTTTTTTATACCGTTCTTTATGTTCTTCATATGATTTTGTAAAATAATGGTGGATAATTATATCTTCGTAATTTGGCTTACAAAAGGGGCCGTACATTTCTTCATTTTTTGTGTTTATAATTTTTGAACCAATTTTATGTATAAAAAAGTGAGGATGATAAGTCATAATAACGCTTCTTGGGTTTAATATTGTTTTTATGTGGTTGTTTCTATCTACCCTAAAATCACATTTTTGAAAATTTTCAACTACAAGCCCTTTGGGCTTTTTATAGTGACCGCAAAACCCGTGCAAAAGCCAATTTATATTAATTGCGTCAAAGTTCCCGTAAGTTTTTTCTTTTTCTTTTAGATAATCGACAACACTGTTTAATTTAGTTGGGGTTATAAATTCATCTGCATCAATAAATGCCATATATTTAACATCGTTTTTGTTTTCAATTATTGAATTGTTGTATGCTTTTGCTTGAACCCCCTTTCCTTTTATGTATTTATATTTTACCGAATTATCTTTTATATAGGGCAGAAGAATTTCTTTTATGTTATCTGTGCTTTCATTGTCGTATATATAAAATTTCGTAACCCCCATTATTTTATGAAACTCAAGCCATTCTTCTATATAGGGGGCTTCATTTTTTATTATTATTGTAATTCCCAAAAAATCTTTAAAAGAGGTTTTGTTTTTTGAAAAATATGCCAAAAATAAGTGTTTTAAAAATTCAATAATTCCAAAAATTTTTATACATTTTAAAAGCGCTTTGATTTTTAAAAACTTTAGTTTCATAATTAATCTCTTTTTTTTAAAAAAATATTATACATGAAAATTTTTTAAGGTATAATATTCACATAAGAAAACTTTATTTGCGGGCGTAATTCAGTGGTAGAATGCAACCTTCCCAAGGTTGACGCCGAGGGTTCGAGTCCCTTCGCCCGCTTTTTTATTTAATAAAAGATTTTCTTTTTTTATAAACAACAAGGAAAAACACAACAATGATAAGGCTTGTGACCGTGCATACAAGTCCCATATTGTCTTTAATTTTTTCGCCAAAAAGCATTAAAACTATGCTTACAATGAAAAATCTTAAACCTCTTCCTATAAAAGAAGCTATAAAAAAAGTTATAAAATTCATTTTTAAAATGCCCGAGGCAAGAGTGAAAACTTTGTAAGGAAGGGGTGTAAATCCTGCAAAAAATACGGCCCATGCACCATATTTGCTGTAGAGAGCTTCAACTTTGTCAAAGTATTCTTTTGCCTTGTTGTTTCCCTTTTTTTGAAGTCCTGAAAAAAGCCAGTCAAATGCGGGGCGCCCGAAAAATCTTCCGATAAAATACCCAATAGCACCCCCAATTGCAGAAGCCACCGTGCAAACAAAGGCATAATAAAGGGCAAGTTTTGGATTTTTAAGGTCCATTGCAATTAATAAAAAATCGGGCGGCGGCACAAGAAAAAAGCTTTCAATGCAAGAGTTTAAAGAAAGCCCAAGGACGCCTAATTGTTCAAAATATGTATTTAAATTGTTTAAAAATTCCATTTTATTTTCCGTTCAATATTTCTTTTAAATTACGATATATTTTACCATTTTTTAGCGCTACTCCTTTAACTGTAGCGATTGTGAAGATGTTTCCGTTTTTATCTTCAGTAGTTTGCTCAAAAACGATATAAACATTGGTTGTTTCAATAACTTTTGTTTTGACGACAATATCATCTAAAAGCTTTGCAGACTGTTTAAATTTAATATTAATGTCTACAACGGGCATTATGATGTTAAAATCTTCATCGAGTTTTTTAATGTCAATTCCGTTTAAATAAAGCCAATCAACCCTGCCTGCTTCCATCCACCGAAGATAACTTCCATGCCATGCCACTTTGTAGGCGTCTGTGTCTGAATATTGAACTTTAAAATTAAGAGTGCTATCCATTATTCTTTTAAATCCTTATTAAAAGTGACATATGAAGGGGGTTGAATTACTGTTCTTGTAATTAATTTCCCGTCTTTATTTTTAGCAGTTAAAATCACGCTTTTAATTTTATCGTTCGGAGTTAAAACAACACAACCCGTGCATTCTTCTTTAATTGAATATGCTTTTTGTTTTTTATCAATTGGATTTTTGACGAGTTTGTTCATTTCATCCGCTAAAGATTTTGAAATTTCACTTGGAACACTTTTTTGTGTATTATCTGAAAATTCGGCAAGAATTTTTGATGTCATCATTGAAGCATTTAATTGAATTCTACCGTATTGTTTTTGCTCTATTGTAAGGGTCAATTTCGGGTACAGATAAAACCCTAAACATATAAGAACAACAACGGTGATAAAAATTTCAACAGGTGTAATTTTTTTCATTTTTTCCTCTAATTTTCTATAACAATAAAAGATTTAACTTTTCTTGTGTTATCGTGTGATGAGTAAATTTCAATATCTTTATAGTTAATTGAAGTGCTGGCTCCGCCGTCCATTGCCATCGCTTTATTTAAATGAAGTGCTTCGCAGTATAATTTTGCTTCGGTCAATGAAACTCTATGGTTTTGCGTAAATATTATAATATACAAATAATCGTTATGAAATAATCCCCTTTTAAGTCCTATAATTGTTCTTTCCCTTCTTTTGGAGACATCTGCCGCAAGGTCGATTAGTTTATTTTTTTTATATGTAATAAAACTTTCTTCTTCTAATCTTAAATTTGGCAAAATCATCGGCCCTGCTTGAATTGAATGCTTTATTTCAACATTATCTTTTGGTATTGTAAAGTGTTCTGTTATATCAAAATCAAGGGTGTTATCATAATTTTCAAGAACACGAAATTCTGTTCTGTTTATAACTTTTTCCACTCTTTTTTGTTTGTTTAGGGAGTCTATAAGCTCAATATTTGAAAAAAGGCTTTGAACCTCTTTTTTATCAATTGTAACTTCAGATACGGGTGCCCCGTTTTTTGGGTCAAAGAAGCCGCCGTTTACAACAAGCTTAAAATTTAGGTCTTTGTTGTTATAAACGTCAGATGTGGTTGTAAGTTCAGGTGCCACGTAAGGTTTTATTTTGTTTCCGTATTTTTTTAGAGGAATTTTAAAAATATAGATACCATTTTTATTTTGAACTTCAATTCCGTCATCTGTTGCACATACAGGAAGCGCAAATACGGTGATTGCCGTTAATAAAAATAATATTTTTTTAAACATGTTTATAAATCCTTATATTTTTTAATTACAAAAATTGAAACAATAAACAGCACTATCGGGAAAGCCGCCGATATAAAGGGCGGAAGAACCCCTTTTTGCGCCACAAGGTCAAAGAATGGCAGTGTGATATAATATGCAAAAATCATTCCGACCGCAATTGTAAATCCGATAAGCCTTTGCGACCTTGGGGGTGAAAATCCAAGCAGGCACCCTATAATTGCAAAAAGAATGCATGTTAGGGGGTGCAAAAATCTTTGATAGTATTTAGATAACATAAACCTGTATTCATCTATGCGCTCTTGTTCTTTTAAAAGCTGCATATAGTCTTTAAGTTCTGCGTTTGTGAAGGTTCTATCTTTCTTAACAGAATTTATCATAAGTTTATAAACTTTGTCAGCGTCATCTCCGTTTAAAAGTTCCATATTATTGGCTGATTTTACGCTTTTAAAAATGCCGTTGTCGTCAATTTTGCATTCTGAGGCATTGTGTAAAATCCATTTATTTTTATCCACGCTTATCCACTCTGCGTAAGTTATTTTTTCAAATGTTGCAGCGTCATCATACTGTTTTTTTGAAAAATCTACTATGAAAACATCTTTCAAACTGTGTGGGGCAAAGCGGGTGATGATTATACTTTGTTTTAAGGCGCCGTCTTCGTCTTTTTTAACGTATACAAAATGGCTTTTAAAATGTTTGTTTTCGCCTTCAGCTTTAGATGCATATGGAATCATTTTATCTCCGACATAAAAGCATAATATAGAAAGCACCATCCCAAAAAGGATGACAGGCGCCATAATTCTGTTAAAAGAAAGTCCAATACCTCTTAAAATGCTTAATTCAGAATCCTTTGAAAGTTTATCAAAGGTGAAAATTGTTCCAAGTAAAATTCCAACAGGAATTGCTTTGCCTAAAACTTTAGGAAGCTCCCACAGAAGCATTTGCCCCGCTTGCAGGAGTGTAATGTAGTTGTTGAAAAGTTTTTTAATAATTCTAACTAAAGTTTCAGGTGCAATCCAAACAATGATAAACAGTAAAAGACAAACAATAGTTGCCAAGAATACTTGTTTGAATATGTATTTATCAAAAATTGAAATTTTAAACATAAACTTTTTTGCCTTATTTAGAGGGTAAAATCTTTTCCTAAGTAAAATTCTTTTGCAACAGGGTCAACCGCAACATCTTTGCTTTTGCCTGAAATTTTAATTTTCCCGTCAAAAATTACATATGCCCTATCTGTTATGGAAAGGGTGGCTTTTGGGTTGTGGTCTGTTATTAAAACACCAATCCCTTTTTCTTTTGCAAGTTTGTATATGTTCTCTTTAATTTCTCCGATTGCAATGGGGTCAATCCCTGTGAACGGTTCATCCAAAAGGATAAAATGTGGGGTTGCGGCAAGTGCACGGGCAATTTCAACACGTCTTCTTTCGCCGCCGGAGAGTGAAACAGCACCGTAATCTCTTAATCTTTTTATGCCAAATTCATCCAACAGAGATTCAAGCATATCTTTTTTTTCTTGTTTGTTCAGTTTGTTGTTCATCTCTAAAACAAGTTTTAAGTTATCTTCAACTGTAAGCTTTCTAAAAATAGAAGCTTCTTGAGGAAGATAGCCAATTCCAAGGTTTGCTCTTTTGTTCATGGGCTCTTTTGTTATGTTGATTGTTTCTCCCGTTGTTTTATTTTCAAGAAAAACTTGTCCTTCATCTGCCTTAACAAGCCCGACTATCATATAAAACGTGGTGGTTTTACCTGCGCCGTTAGGCCCCAACAGCCCAACTACTTCACCTTTGTTTATTTCAAAAGAAACATCGTTTACGACTGAACGATAGCCGTAAACTTTGATAAGATTTTTTGCAATAATCCTCATAAAATACTCGCACCTTGTTTAATTAATAAAATAATTATATTATAAAAATTTTGAAAAAGAAAAATTTTACATCAAAAAATGCCGCATTTTTGAAAACACGGCATTTTTATTTCACAGTTTTAAGTTATGCACTGAATGACATTAGCGCTTTAACGGAACGTGCTGTATCTATTACTTCCTTGTCCCCTTCGGAGTTGATTGTTTCATCCAAAACAAGGTTTGCGCAGTTTTTGTCTTTAAGTGCAAGAAGTTCATTAATTGAAGACATTGCAACATGTGCGGATAAGTCGTTAATCCCTTTCCCTTTGTTTTTGATAATAATTTCAAGAGATTCTTTGACGTTTTTTCTAACAAGAGCCTTTGCGGTCAATTCTCTAACTTCATCAATTGGACAATTTGTGCCAAGTTCGTTCAAAACACGGATTGAGTCTGTGTCTTGATGTTTTCCCAAAGCTTCAATTATGTTGTTCAATTTTTTTGTAGTCATTTTTTTATCCTTCCGTTTTTTGAAGTTCACTTCTAAACATTTCTTCAAGTTCGCTTACAGGGCGCTTTTGAAGGCTTGAGGTTGTATTTTTTAGAAAATCAAAATTAACTTCTGTTGTGTTAAGCATATGACATGTATTTTTAATGCTTTCTTTCATTTTGTTTCCAAAAGAAATTGCATTTTGTTTAATTGAGTTAATTTTGTTCATTGTTGCTGCTCTTGCACTTGCAGCGAATTTGTTGATTTTGTCTAAACCTGTTTGAAGTGGATTTGAAGTGTTTTGAGCTTCTTTTTTGGAAGATTCAAACACATCCATTTGGATAACCGTTCCTTTAAAAGAAATGCCGAACGGATTTGTCGAATTTTGATTGTCAACTTTGTTTTGTTTGTTTTGCAGCCTTGTGGTTTTAAATCTGTTAAACGCATCAAGACCTGCCCTTAGGGGAGAAATTTTTTGCATAAATATATATCCTTATTTTCTAATATGTGTGTAATCCTCATATGGTAGATTATCACATTGGATAGTGCAAAAAATCGTTTAATTAAATGATTAAAGACCAAATCTTGCAAAAATTGTGTCAATATTTTTTAAATAGTTGTCATAACTGAAACATTCTTTAATTTCTTCTTCTGTTAGATATTTTTTCATACCTTCTTTAAAATTGCCGTTATTGTTAAATGCAAAAAGCGCTTCTTTTTGGACAATTTCATATGCCCCTTCACGGGTCATACCTTTTTCTGTAAGTTTTAAAAGGCAGCTTTGTGAAAACATTATTCCGCCGTATTTATCTAAATTAAGAAGCATATTTTCTTTTTTTATTACAAGATTGTTTATTATGCCGTTTAATCTTGAGAGCATAAAATCAATTAAAATTGTGGAATCTGGGAAAATTATTCTTTCAACCGAAGAATGTGAAATATCCCTTTCATGCCAAAGGACAATATCTTCCATTGCAGCGGTGAGGTTGCCTCTTATAACTCTTGCAAGACCTGTTAAATTTTCCGATTTTACAGGATTTTTCTTGTGTGGCATGGCAGAGGAGCCTTTTTGCCCTTTGGAAAATCCTTCTTCAACTTCCGCCACTTCCCAGCGTTGAAGGTGACGAACTTCAACTGCAAAATTTTCAATTGCAGAAGCTAAAATTGCAAGAGCTGAAATGTAATTTGCGTGAATATCCCTCGCAATTATTTGGGTGGAAATCTTAGCGGGTTTTAAGTCTAAAATTTCAAGGGCAATTTTTTCAATTTCAGGGTCAATATTTGAATATGTGCCGACAGGGCCTGAGATTTGCCCGACAGATATATCTAAAAGGGCATTTTCAAGCCTTTTTTTGGCACGGTTGAACATCTCAAGATGATTTAAAATTTTAAACCCGAAAGTTTCAACTTCAGCGCCGATACCGTGGCTTCTTCCTGCACATAAGATATATTTTGTTTTTTTTGCCAAATTGTAAAAAGAATTTATAACTTCATCTAAATCTTTTAAAATAATGTTTGTTGCATCTTTAATTTGAAGAGCAAAAGCCGTGTCTATGACATCAGAGCTTGTGAGCCCTTTGTGAATTAAGGGGGAATATTTTTCGCCGACATTTTCATTTACTGAGGTTAAAAAGGCGATAACATCATGGTGCACCACAGCTTCAATTTCATCAATTCTCTTAAGGTCAAATTTTGCCGTTTTTTGAATATGCGACAATGCCTCATCTGAAATAATTCCTTTTTTGTTATACGCCTGAACAACCGCAAGTTCTACGTTTAAGTAGTATGTGAATTTGGAATTCAGTTCCCAAATTTTTGAAATTTCTTCTCTTGAATATCTTGTAATCATATTCAAATTATATAACAAAAAAATTGATTTTCGGGTTTTAATATGATAAAATTATTTGAAATAATTTGCCGAACAAGTTACGAGATGAGTTAAATAAAATAAGAGAAAGCGGGTTGTGGGTATATGAAAATATCTCCAGTTTCTTCAAATCAGCCATTTGGTGCACGTGACGTACTTAAAGGTGTTATTTACGCAAAACCTGTTAAAAACGGCGCAACCCAAGAAGGGATTATTCAAGAAGCCTTAAATGAGCTTGAAAGTGTCGAATACAATAAAAACGATATTTCTTATATGCAAGCTTTGGGTATTAACCCCCCGTTTCAAAGTGGTCTTGAGGCGGTTGAATGCTTGAAAAAGCAAGATATTCCCATTCAATACGGTAAATTTTCAGATAAAAATGTTCATGCCTGCTTAGGGAAGGGTGAAGGCGGAAAGACAACCGTTTTAATTAATGCAAGGTATAAAAATTCCACAAGCAAACCTGAAATTTTGGCAACGGCAGAAGCAATTGTTCATGAAGCAGGGCATGCCAAAGATAACGATACTCAAAATTCAATTCAGGAAGAATTAGAAAATTTGAGTTTGAATGTTTTAACTCACAGAGCTTTTGAAAATAAATACAAGGGCGTTTTTGACGGGTGCGATTCCTTCTTTTTTAAAGAAGGGGTCAGCTTGTATCCAAAATTGTTTTTTGAATACGGCATGGATAAAACCGGTTTAAAGGAAAGAGTTGCGGATAAATACGGGCACATGCAGGCCGGAGATAAAAAACATCCCGCATCAAAACTTGCCCAAGATATTAAAGCTCTTGATATTATGGCATAAAATTTTTGTTTATGTTATTTTAAAAGACGTGTCCTCGTAGTTCAGCAGGATAGAACGTCACCCTCCTAAGGTGAATGTCGGAGGTTCGAATCCTCTCGAGGACGCTTTTTTATTCATAAACGGGCAAAAATCTGTATCCCATTTGCTGTAACAATTCCCATTTGATTTTTTGTTTTTTATTTAGCATGGAATTAAATTTTTCCAAAGCCGAATTATAATAAATATCTCTTTTTAATAAGAGCATATCGTGGGTTTTGTCCAATTTTTTCAACTTGTCATATTGAGATTTTATTCCCATATCAGATTTTTTAACTTCGAGCATTTGAGCTTCAACAGCTTGAATTTGCTTTTGATATGAAGATAGGGTGTTTGTTGTTTTGTAATAGAAAATGTTAAATTTTTCATTTTGTTTTGTTGTGAAATTTAAAAATTCATTAATACTTACATCGTTTTTTTCAATATCTTCAAAAGTCAGATTTTGCCTGTATAGGGCAGGGTTTGTGTTTATTTTGTTTTCTTCTTTATCTGAGGGTTTTTGTTCTTCTTTATTTTCTTTTTTTTCTTCGTTTGCAGTTGGTTTTATTTCCGTTTTATTTGGGGTTTCTTCTTCTTTATTTGAAACTGAAACGATGTTATCTTCTTTTGTGTCTTCTTTTGACATTTTAGTTAAAATTTCAGAGGGTTCGGCAGTTTTTGCTTCTTCTTTTGGAGTATTTGCAGCTTCCGCTTTTTCTTCGTTTGCAGTTGGTTTTGTTTCTTTTTTTTGAAGTTTAGCTTGTCTTTCTTCTTCTTTTTTCTGTAATTTTGCCTGTTTTTTATCTTCTTTTTCTTGAAGCTTGGCTGCTTTTTTATCTTGTTTTGCTTGGAGCTTATTTTGTTTTTTTTCTTCGGCTGCGTCTTTTTTTGCCTGTTTTATTTCTTCTTTTATTTGCGCTTTTTGTTCTTTTTGAAGTTTAATTTCATCTTTTTTTGCTTGTTTTTCTGCTTCTTTATTTTCTTTTTTTAATTTTTTTGCGTCTTTTTTTGCTTGCTTATCTTGTTCTTTTTGTAATTCTTTTTGATATTTTTCATGAATTTTTTCAATGTTTGTTTGCTTCACATTTTCACTTTTCGCAAATGCCAAATTTGACGACAAAAGCATAATAAGCGCCATAAGAGGTAATAAAATCTTTTTCATAAACCTTAAAATCCTTTTTTTGTTTAATTACATATTAACATAAAAAAAACTCCCGTTAAGAAGGGAGTAAATCTTTAATAGGAAGGGAAGGTTAGGAAGTTAAGTGTTTATAGGTTGTGTGTTAGGTTTCTTAATATCTCGTTTGTTTAAATGTTTATCTCTTACACTTATATAAAAACATTTTGATATATACAATTTCAATATTTAGTATATATTGTTACATTTCTTAACAAATATTTTAAAATAACCCAATATACACGAATTGATTGATATTCAAAGGTTTATATTTACAGTTTTTATTTTATGTGCGAAACTTTTTTTATTAGTTAGAAAAGGAAAATACCATGATTATCGAAGATATTCTTGAACTTACCGTTCAAAAAAAGGCATCAGACCTTCATATAAGTGCTAATTTACCGCCAGTGTTGAGAATTGACGGGGAATTGGTCAGAACGGATCTTCAGGTTTTGTCTTCAGAAGATGTTGAAACTTTGATTTTTCCTATTTTAACGGGCGAACAAAGAAGAACGCTTGAACAAACTTGGGAGCTTGACTTTGGTTATGGTCTCCATGGGGTTGGGCGTTTCAGGGTTAATATTTACCGTGATAAAGGAAACTACGCAGCGGCATTTAGAACCGTAAATTCCGTGCCGCCGTCATTTGAATCTTTGGGGTTGCCTGAAGTTATAAAAACAATATCAAACCGTCCAAGAGGACTTATTTTAGTAACAGGGCCGACAGGTTCAGGTAAATCAACAACTTTGGCGGCAATGATTGACTATATTAATTCTACAAGAACAGAGCATATTTTAACAATGGAAGATCCTATTGAATTTGTGCACCCTTCTAAAAAAAGTATTGTGCACCAAAGAGAATTGGGACAAGACACAAGGTCTATGGCAAATGCCTTGAGGTCTGCTTTGCGTGAAGACCCTGACGTTATTCTGGTTGGTGAAATGAGGGATTTGGAAACAATCGGGCTTGCACTTACGGCTGCTGAAACAGGTCACCTTGTTATGGGCACTTTGCACACTTCATCTGCGGCACAAACAATAGACCGTGTGGTTGACGTTTTTCCGGAAGGACAACAACAGCAAATTCGTATGCAATTATCTAACAGCTTAATTGCGGTATTTTCTCAAACATTGTTACCAAAATTATCGGAAGACGGCATAACCAAAAAAGGTCGTGTAATGGCGCAAGAAATAATGCTTGTAACGGGTGCAATTGCAAACTTAATCCGTGAACAAAAAACGGCGCAAATTTATTCCTCTATTCAAACGGGCACCCAGCTTGGTATGCAGACTTTGGATATGGCGCTTAGAGATCTTGTAAACGCTAAGAAAGTTGACCCAAGCGATGCAATTGCAAAATCTCATCATCCGGATGAGTTAAGAAGAATGCTTGGCATGAATCTTGAGGGAAGTAAATCCTTAAACGGTTAATTCAACGGCTGAAACCATTAATTTTAAACAATCTCCGTTTTTGTCTAAAATGGCATAACGTACGGGGTTGAGCCCTTGTGATTTTATAAATTCTTCTATCTCAAAAACCCTTGGCGGGCGGTTGTTTTTATATTTAAAATCAAAAGTTTTTTCAATAATCATCAAAAACTCCTTTTATATTAAAATTCCCGCTATGCATGCAGAGATATAAGAGGCAAAAGTTCCCGCAATAAGTGCCTTTATACCAAGAGATGCAATATCTCTTTTTCTTGTTGGGGCAAGTTCGCCAATTCCGCCTATTTGTATTGCAATTGAGCCGAAATTTGCAAACCCGCATAAGGCAATGCTTGCAATTGTAAGAGCTTTAGGGGTTAGAATATCTTTTATTTGAATTAAATCTGTGTAGGCAATAAATTCATTTAAAACAAGCTTTTCTCCCATAAGAGCGCCGACTTGAGTTATGTTTTCAAAAGGAACACCCATACAAAGCGCAAAAAGGGAGAATATTGAGCCTAAAATTCCCTTTAAACTTAAATTAGAAAGGTCGATAAAGGATAAATGCAGGTGGCATACTTCGTATAAAAACAAGCCGAATTTGCCAAGCGCCCAATCCACCATTGCAATTAAAGACAAAAGGGCAATGAGCATTGCAATAACATTTAGGGCAACTTTCATGCCGTCTGAGGCAGCTTGTGCAATAGATTCAATTAAATTCACATGGTTTTTTTCTACAACCACTTTAACCTCATCTTTTGTTTGGCTTACTTCACATTCGGGGTATATAATTTTTGAAACCGCAAGCGCTCCGGGGGCAGCCATTATGGACGCTGCAAGCAAAAATTTGGCAGGAACGCCCATTGCAATATAAATTGCCATAACTCCACCTGCAATACAAGCCATAGAGCCTGTCATAGAGGCTAACAATTCAGATTTTGTTGCGCTTGCAAGATATGGTCTTATCATAATTTGTGCTTCAACCTGTCCTACAAAAGCACTTGCAATGTTGGACAGCGCTTCTGCGCCTGAAACATCCATAATTTTGTACATAATTTTTGCAAAAAAGGCAACAACTTTTTGCATAATCCCAAAGTAATAAAGAATATTGACAATTGCCAATATGAAAATTATTGTTGCGATTAATTTAATTGAAAATACAAACGATGCGCCTTTGTAAAAAATGTTGTCTATAACTTTTGGCGAATTATTTAAAAAACCAAACACAAAGTCTGCTCCGGCATTTGAAAAATAAAGAATTTTTTCAATAAATTTTGAAATCACATTAATAATATCTTGTCCAAGTTTTACTTTTAAAACAAAAACGGCAAGTAAGAATTGAAGAAAAAAGCCTGTTGAAACCGTTTTTATGTTAATTTTCTTTTTGTTATTTGACATTAAATAACAAATACCAACTATTAATAAAATTCCAATTATTCCCGTAAATCTTTCCAAAATTTTTTTCCTTATTTTTAATGTTTCTCAATTATAAAACAAAGATTGCAAAACGTATTCTAAATTGTTAAAATTTAAGAAGAAGATGTTAACAATTGAGGTTTAATATGTGCAAAAATAAAAAAGGGTTTACTTTGGCAGAGGCTCTTACAATGTTGACAATACTCGGCGTATTGGCCGCAATTACAGTCCCTGTTGTGTTTGCAAATTATCAAAATCATGCTTTTGCTGTTTCTCAAAAAGCTTTTGGGGTGGATGTCGGCTCAGCTCTTAAATTGCTTATGGTGGAAAAGGGCAGGATAAATATGTCGGCAAATGCTCAAAATTTTATTCAAGGACCCCTTCAAGATTATTTAAAAATTTCTGAAGTATGTGAACTTGACGGTGTTAATATTAAAAAATTAGTTAATTCTAATACAAGCTCAAGCCAGTGCGGATGGGTAAATGCAAAAACATATAAACCATTTGATGCAGTAGGCGGCTACGGAGCAGAGTATATAACACAGTATGGCAAGGGTTTTGCCAGAGCAAGTAATGCTACTGTGGCTGCGGCAAAACTTGCAAACGGTACTGCAATGCTATTGTATTATAATCCCAACTGCGCAGAAAATCCCGATATACGAAACAATAGAAGAGATCTTAATAACATTTTTAACGCTACTTGTTTGAATATTATCTATGATGTAAATGGCCCAAGTGGCCCAAATCAAGCAGGGATAGACGTTGGGACATTCAGTGTATTTTTCCCCAAAAAATCAGTTATGTCAGCTCCCGTATTGTCTGATGAAGGTGTTACGGATGTGACAAAGGCTAATTATGAAGCTGCTGCTAATTTTTGTGACTCTATAAGGGGTGGAACCCTTGGGCTTCCTTCTTATGAAGAAGTTTTAGGTATACTGCTCAATCAGGAGATTTCCGGTTTAGGCGGTTTGGGTATAACACCTGATAATGGTGATTTTCCTATAATGGATTCAAAAAGAAGCGAGGATGTTAACAAGGTACAAATTTTATGCGTTAGAAAAAAATAGTTAAAAATTTTCAACAAGATAATTTTTTATACCGTCAATTAAATAATCACAGAAAAGCTTTTGGAATTTTTCTTCTGAGAGCTTTTCTGATTCATAAGGGTGGATAATATATCCGCATTCAACAAGTACGCACACAGGTAAACTTGCTCTTGTAAGTGCAAAAGAAGCAAAGTTAACCCCGTCATCTTGAAATTTTGTTCCCTTGACAAGTGCTTTTTGTATTTCTTTTGCAAGACCATAGGCTTCTTTGTTGTAATAATAAACTCCAACCCCGTGGCGCTCGTTTACTTTTGAAATATCGGGCAGAGAATTTTGGTGGATACTAATTAAAAAATCTCCCCCTTTTTCTTTTGCAAAATCTACTCTTTCATAAAGCCCCAAATATGTGTCTTCTTCTCTTGTAAGAAAAACTTTTGCTCCTTGTTTTTTCAATTTATGTGCAAGAATTTTTGTAATTTGAAGATTTACATCTTTTTCTTTTAAACCGTTATAACAAGCTCCTGTTTCACTTCCGCCATGACCTGCGTCAAGAATAATTGTAATTCCTCTAAGCGGGTGTAGTTTGCTTATGGTGGGTGGTTTTTTAACTTTTAATAAAAGACTATCTTCGATAATTTCAACGTCATGCCCAATTAGAGGGGATTTTGAGGAATAAGAAATTTTAAGGTTGTTAAATTTGTCTTTTGAAATTTTAAAATTTTCATTATTGTTTTCAATTTTAATATCGTCTTTGTTTGTAACTGTGTCATATAAAATAAAATCTAAATCAAAGGCCGAAGTTTCAATTTCGTTATATGCGCCTTTAATTGGCATTTTAACTTTTGCAATATAAAAATTTTCATCTTCATAAAAGGTAATACCTTCTATTTTCAAGGGTTCTTTGTTTGCGGCATTTGTTTCAATATCTGCGTATTTTTTTTCAATCCAATAGGGTTTATCAAGCCCTATATTTACCCTATAAAAATCGTTTTCCATATAATCGGAAAAAATTCTAACCCCCCGCTTTAGGTGGGAAAACCTTTTTGCGTTTGTGTTTGCCATTTCTCTTAGGGGTGAATAATCGTTATTTGTTTTTATTATTGTATATCCTTCGGGGGAAAAATTTTGAAATTCAACCGTTTCTGAATTTGCAAAAGATAAATTTTGAAGTACCAATAAAGCGCCAAATAAAGGAAAAATTTTTTTCATAATTTGCATTTTACCATATTATTTAAAATCACATAATTATTTTACATCCACAATATAGACCCCGTCTTTACCCTCTGTATCATCGCCTGTTCTATATTTTGAAACATAGGGGGAGTCATTTAAATATTCTTTTACAACTTTTTTCAAAATGCCCAAGCCATGCCCTGTAATAACGGTGAATTGACTTATGTTTCTTCTTATGGCTAAATCAAGATGATGTTCAAGGGCGTCAAGTGCTTCATCTGCACGCATTCCTCTTAAATCAAGTTTTGGGCTAAATGAAAGGGAAGCATGAAAATCATCAAAGGAAACCGTTAATTTTTTAATTCCTTTGCTTACTTTTTTATCTGTTTTTGCAAGTTTTGATATATGGATTTTTGATTTAATAAGCCCCATTTGAATTTCAACCATTTGTTTATTATCCGGCATTGATTTTAAAATGGCAGGCTGATTAATGCCAACAACAAGTACGTTTTGCCCTATTTGAATTTCACCCCAGTCGATTTTTGGGTATTTGTCCAAAAGCTCGTCTTCATCTTTTGTAAATTCAAGCCTTGCCGCTTCTTCAAGCTTTGCAAGCTTAGCATAAGATTTTCTTATTATTTTTTCGGATTTTTCTTTTCTTATTTCATCCAGAGTCTTTTTAATTTCAAGTCTTGCACTTTCAAAATTTGTTTTATATTTTTTCTTGAATACATCTAAGGTTTTTTTCTTTTTTTCTTTGATTTCTTTTAATTTTTCGTTTAATTCTTCTTCTTTTTGTTCGTTTGAAATTTTTGTTTTTTCAATTTTTTTAGTGTGAGAGAGTAATTTTTCGTGTGTCTGTTGAATTTTATTGAAAATTTTGGTATCGGGGTTTGAATTTTCATTTAAGAAATTTCTTGCATTTTGTATAATTTCTGGGTTCAAACCGTAATTTTGCGCAATATCAATCGCATAAGAGCTTCCTGCAAGCCCTATAATAAGTTTATATGTGGGTTTTAGACTTTCTTTGTCAAATTCAACGGAAGCGTTTTTGTAATAGCTGTTTTCAAATTCAAGAAGTTTTAATTCTCCTAAATGCGTGGTTGAAATTGAGATTACATCCTTTTTTTCAAGATATTTTAAAATGCTTTTTGCAATGGAAGCGCCCTCTGTCGGGTCTGTGCCGGTTCCCAGTTCATCAAAAAAGACAATATCGTCTTTTGTTGCATTATCTAAAATGTGGGCAATGTTTTTGATGTGTGCGGAAAAAGTTGATAAAGAGCGGGCAATATCTTGTTTTTCTTCAATATCACACCATACGTTTTTAAATGGGAAAATAACGGCGTGTTCTGATAAAACATGCATGCCTGATTTTGCCATTAAAATGTTTAGCCCTATAGTTTTCATACAAACTGTTTTTCCGCCGGTGTTGGAGCCTGTAATTAAAAGCGCCTTATAATCTTCGCCAATTTCAAAATCGTTTCTGACCGCACGATTGTTTTCAATTAAAAACGGGTGTGCCATTGAATACAGCTTTATTATCCTTTCATCAGAAATAATTGGGGAAGTTGATTTTGTACGGATTGAAAATTCTGCTTTTGCAAAAATAACATCAAGCTCTGTTAATTTTTCCGTGCAAACAATAAGTTCCTCTTTAATATCTAAAAAATCTTTTGAAAGAAGATATAAAATTCGCTCTATTTCAGCTTCAATCTCGCATTCTGTCTGCCTTATTTTGTTATTTATGTTAACCAAACACTCCGGCTCAATAAAATACGTTTGATAAGAAGCGGAAACATCATGAACAATCCCTTTTACTTTTGATTTATCAGATGCCTTAACTTGAAAAACCGTGCGCCCCATACGTTCTGTTGCGATTGTATCTTGCAGATAACTTGTGAAAGTTGAATTTTTTAAAAGGTCTGTGATTGAGTTTTTTAAATTTTCTTTTAAACTAAAAAGTGAGTTTTTGAGCTTTTTGAGTTCGGGGCTTGCGTTATCTCTTATGTTAAAATTGTCGTCAAAAACTGAATATACTTTGTCTTCAAGCTCTTTATCACATATAAGAAAATCTTTATAATTTGTGTTTAATTTTTCAGCATTTTTTTCTTTTGCAAGGTAGTTTTTAACTTTTCTTGATGAGGTTATTGTTTTTGTAAGGGATATAATATCATCAACAGAAAGCCTTGCGGTTGTAAGAATTTTTTTGGGGTCTGATATAAAATCCAAAGGAAAAGAATTAAGCCCAAAATTATCCAATATAAGTTTTGCTTCGCTTGTTAAATTAAGAGCAGCTTCAATTTCGTGTTTTGTATCAAACGGAATAATGTCAAGCGTGGCTTGATGTCCCATTTTTGTTTTTGCAAAACGGGCAACAAGGGCTAAAACTTTATCAAATTCAAGAGCGTTTAAATATTTTTTGTCCATAAAACTATTGTATCAATAAAATTTTAAATATCATTTTTTTCTTTTTTGGCTTGCGCTGTTTCATATCCTGTTTTTGCATATAAAAGCGGAAGAATTTTATCTGCGTGGATTGTTTGTGCAAGAGGAATTTTTGCAAGAACCAAAATGCCCAAAATGTCGTCCATATGCACAAGACAGTCGCTTATTTTGAATTTGCGCTTTGTTGGTTTCTTTTCATCTTTGTCAAAAACTTTTTCGTTTATTTTGTTTGAGGCTTTATTTGCAATAAACATTCCGCTTGCAACCGAAGCGGCAATTGTCAGGGCTTTTTGCGGGGCAGAGTTTAATTTTCCTGTTTTTTTGGAAAAAGTTTCCGCAAGGGCAACTATGGTTGTTGGAATTATGTTATTTAAAAATTCAAAAGTTCCTTCCTTAAATTTTTCTTTTTTATTTTTTTTGTCTTTATCTCCCAGAATACCGCCTGCAATTCCGCCTATAACAGCGCCTGCCGTGGAAGCTAAAAGGTCTGTGTATTTTTCCATTTTTAACATTTTGCCAAGAGACAAGGTTTTCTTTAAAACGCCTGTTGCAGACCTAAAGCCATCCATTGCTTTTTTTGCGTTTCCGTTAGCAATATTTATTAAAACAACGGGAGCAACAGCGCCCATAAGTGAAAGTCCCGCCATAAGAGGCTTATTTTGTTTTTGGGCTTTTTCTTTAAATGAAAGGTTGTTTTTTAAGTTTTCCCTTTGTGCGTAAAAGTTTGAATATACAGATTTTGTTGTTATTGCAGGTAGCATAGAAGCAAATTAATTTCTTATATAAATGTTAGTCTACCCTTACATTATATAATTTGCAAAAAATTTTGCAAGTCCCGTTAATTTTTTTTACTTGATTTTGTTCCTGTTTCATACCCTACATGAGAGTATATAGCGGGAAGAACCTTGCCAAATTGCTTTGCCATTGGCACTTTTGATATAACCATTACCCCTAAAATATCGTCCATATGCACAAGACAATCTGTGGGTTTCATGTTTCTTTTTTCAAATTTGTCTTCTTCTTTAAAAATTGCTTTGTTTAGACCGTTTGCAACTTTATTTGAAATAAACATGCCGCCAATAACACCGCCTGCAACGGTTGCAGCTTTTCCTATTATTCCAGTTTTAATGTGTTTTTTGTTTAAAATTGCCTCTGTACCTGTGATTATCCCCATAGGTATCATACAATTTAGAAAACCATATATTGCTTCTTTGTATTTTGATTTTTTATTTTCCTGATTTTTTTCATTATGAAGTCCGACCCCAAGGCTTGCCAGTATTGAGCCTGTGACAGAAATTCCGATTTGTTTTATGTTTTCGACTTCCAATATTTCCGTGGGTGCTAAAATTTTGTCTTTTAATTTTGAATTTTGACTTTGAAAGGTGTCTTTAATTTCGCTTAATTTACCTTTTTTTATGTTGTACAAAGCGAGCGGTATTATCGCCCCTGCAACGGATGCCATTAATATCGCTTTATTTTTATTTTTTTCTTTTTTTTCTGTTTCTGCTTCAAGATTGATTTTTTGTTTATTGAAGCTTTGAAAAGTGTTCTGACTAATGTTGTTAATGTTCATGGCGCAGGATATTTTATCATAAAAGAAATTTATGTGCAAACATAAAATTTAGAAAATATAAAGCGGTAATCCTTCTTTACAAATAATTGTTTTTAAGTAAGGTTTATGTCATGGTTTTTTATTATGGTTTGGGAAAATGATATGCAAAATATTGATACTTATGAAATAGATTTAACATTGTGTGAAAATTCAGAAGCGCTTGCAAACGATGTGGTATCAAAGCTTGAAGGGCTTGGCGCAAAGAATGCTTATATAAAATTGAAACTTGGGAAATTTCCTGTAAGCCAATCTCAAATGGTGTTTATAAAATCTTTGGTTGAGAGTTTTGGGCACATTTTATCTTATGTGGATTGTGAACTTGAAAGCTCAAGAAACGTGTGTATTGAAGCGGGAATAAGCACAGAAGGGCACGAAGGAGCGGCATTTTTGAATGCAAAAGAGGTGGAAAATTCCACGCTGGATGATTTAAGAGAAGAATTCAGGGCGTCTTTTCAGGCAGATGAAATTACAAATGAGGAAAATATTAATCAAGAAAAAGATGAAGATACAAACGCCAAAGAAGCTATAAAAGAAGAAAAAGAACAGGTTATCGGCGTTTATCGCAAGGCTGATGAAAAGGAAAATGAGGCTGAATTTCAAGAAGAAGATGTTACGTTTTATGCAGTGCCCACAAATGAAGAAGTTGTGGCAGACAGCAAAAAAACAATATACATAAATCAAACTTTAAGAAACGGGCAAGTTTTGGATTATGACGGAAATGTAGTTATAATCGGAGATTGCCACCCCGGTTCCGAGATAAGAGCCACGGGCGATATTACTGTTTGGGGGGTTTTAGGCTCCATTGCTCATGCGGGAATTAAAGGAAACGAAGATGCAAAAATTAGGGCATTAAAAATGAATGCGGTTCAGCTAAGAATTGCAAACTGTTATTCAAGAAGGCCTGATGGTGGGAATATTCCATACATCGTTAAGTCTTCCGTGTTTACACCCGAGGAAGCAAGAATTGTTGATGATAATATAGTGCTGTTTAGAATGGCACAAGATTAAAGGAGAAAATAATGACAGGTTCTGTAATAGTAATTACATCCGGAAAGGGCGGGGTCGGCAAGACGACAACTTCTGCAAACATCGGCACCGCACTTGCTAAAAGCGGAAGCAAAGTTGTTTTAATTGATACTGATATAGGTCTTAGAAACCTTGATTTGCTTCTTGGCTTGGAAAATCGTATTGTTTATACAATTGTAGATGTTGTGGAAGAAAGATGTAAGCTTAAACAGGCACTTGTTAAAGATAAGAAAAATCCTAATTTATGCTTACTTGCAGCCGCTCAAACAAGAGATAAGTCCGCAGTAACAGAGGAGCAGCTAAAAAATATTTGCGAACAATTAAAAGAAGAATTTGACTATATTCTTGTCGATTGTCCCGCAGGTATTGAACAGGGGTTCCAAAATGCCGTTGCAGGTGCAAATGAGGCGATTGTAGTTACAACTCCCGAGATGTCTGCAGTGCGTGATGCGGATAGAATAATAGGGCTTTTGGAAGCAAAAGAAGGGGTTGAAAAATACAGACTTCTTGTTAACCGTGTCCGTCCGAGTTTGGTAAAAACAAATGATATGATGAGCGTGGATGATGTTGTTGAAATATTATCTGCTGAATTGATTGGGGTTATTCCTGAAGATACGGGGATTATAACTTCTACAAACAGAGGCGAACCTATTGTGAACAATGAAAAATCACTTGCAGGAAAGGCTTATTTAAATGTGGCAAGAAGAATTAAAGGGGAAGAAGTTCCTTTGCTTGACATAGATGAGCCGACAACCTTTTTTGGAAAATTGAAAAAGTTTTTTCAAGGAAAGGGTAAGGTGTAAATTATGAAAGATTTATTTCAAGAACTTTATAATAAGGTTATAAGCCTTTTTAATTCTTCAAAAGAAGAAATCGACCCGACAAAAAATCTTGCCGTGAGCAGATTAAAAACGGTTTTAATGCAGGATAGAGTTGGTTTTTCAGAACGTGCAGTGCAAATGATGAAGGAAGAATTGATTGCAACGGTTTCAAAATATATGGAAATTGATACGGAAAATTTTGAACTTCAAATTGATGCGCTTGAAGGTGGGCACACGGCACTAAATCTTTCAATTCCTGTAATTAAACCCAAAACTGATGATGAAATTGACAATGCAATAAAAGAACAAGAATTAAAAACACAGAAAAAAGCGCAAGAAATCGTAAAAGAGCTTGAAAATTTAATCAAAGAAAGAACTCAAGCTTTGATTGACGGCAAAATTGACCCTTCTTTGATTGAAGAAGCGGCAAAAAAGGTTTCTGTTGAAACGCCAGAAGACAAAGAAGAAGTTTTGGAAGAAAAAGAAGAAACTTTGGAAAAAGATAGTGAAGTTTCAGAAGAAAAAGAAGAAGCTTCAAGTGAAGAAGAAGTTAAAGAACCCGAAAACACAGATAAGGACGAAGATAACAAAGAGTCTTTGCCTTTAGAAAATTAATAGTGCTTGAAATTTAGCTGTGTTTTATTTAACATTGAAATCAAGCGAAAAATAAAAAAGGAGAATTATATGCAGCTTATATTAAAAAAAGACGTGCAAAACGTAGGCGAAGCAGGCGATTTAATTAATGTTAAAGACGGCTATGCAAGAAATTATTTAATTCCGAATAACTTGGCAGAAGTTGCAACAAAAGGTGCACTTGAAGCAAGAGAAAGAGATATTCAAAGAATTAAAGCTAAATCAGAAAGACTTCATAAAGAAGCTCTTGAAAAAGCTGAAAAAATTGAAGCTGTCGAAGTTATTGAATTAAGTGCAAAAGCAGGTGAATCAGGCAAATTGTTCGGTACAATTACAACGAAAAAATTGGCTGAAGAACTTTTGGCAAAAACAGGTATTGAAGTTGACAGAAAAACAATCATCTTAGATAACCCTATAAACAAAGTGGGCGAATTTTTGATGACTGTTAAGTTATCTTCAAAAGTTAAAGCTCAAGTTAAAGTTTCAGTCAGCGCTTCTGAAACAATTCAAGAAGCAATTGTTGAAGAACAAACATCCGAAGAAGCTTAAGATAAAAATTAATTTTAAAAAAGACGATAATTTATTTTATCGTCTTTTTTTGTTGAATCTAATTAACTGTTTTCATATAAACTAAATTCTTTGGATTCTTCTTCCCAAACCGTTCTTTCTACCTTAAGTGCGTGGTTCCAGAATTTTTCAATTTGGTAAGTTTCTCTTTGTTCATAATGCATAATGTGAACAACCACATCGCCGTAGTCAATTAAGTTCCAAGTGTTTTTGGTGTCGCTTTCAATTCCGCTTGGAAGTTTTTTAAAGAGTTCTTTAATTTTTTCTCTGACATTGTTTGTAAGCCCCTTAACTTGAGGGGTTGAGGTTGCGCTTGCGATAACAAAATAATCTGATAAAACGCTTACGTTTGAAACATTTAAAATCACAACGTCTTTTGCCTTGTTATCATCTAATATTCTTGCAATTGCGCAAGAGAGTTTTTTGCTTGAAATTTCTTCCATTAAATATTCCCTGTTGAACTGTTTTTATCGTTATCTAAATTTTTTATATCTATGTTGTCTTCATTTTCCCCGTATATTAAGGGGTTAGAAGATTGTTCTATTTCAATATTAACTTCTTGGTCAAGCATTTCAATATCATCTTTTGTGTATTCTTTTATTTTGCCATCCTCAAGTTTTGCGTTTATTGTTTGTTTTAAAAATGAAATAGACGCAACTTTTGCAACACCGTCAGGCGTCATAATCCCAGAGCCTACAGGCGGCAAGAGTTTTGCTGTTTCTATATAGTTTGAATATTCGTAATTTAAACAACACAAAAGCCTTCCGCAGGCACCTGTTATTTTGCCGGAAGTTAGTGGTATATTTTGGTCTTTTGCAAGTTTTGTTGAAACAAAATCAAAATTCTTTAAAAAGCTGCAGCAGCAATAATTTTGTCCGCAGACTCCTTGCCCCTGTAAAAGTGCGGTTTCATCACGAACTCCAATATGTCTTAGGTCAATTCTCACACGTTTAAATTCAGAGGTTAAATCTTTTAAAAGTTCTCTAAAATCCACCCTTTCAGGGGCAGTATAATAAAATGTAATTTTTTTCCTGTCAAAAGTGTATGACGCCCGTGTGAGGTTCATGGTCAAGTGCCTTCTTTCGGCAAATTCCCTGCATTTTAAAAGCGCCTTCACTTCAAGTTCTTTTTGTTCTTTGTAGACTTCTAAGTCTTTTTCATTTACAACCCTTATAACTTGAAGTTCTTCCGGCTTATTTTTCTGCCATTTTTTTACAATTTCATGGTTAACAAGAAAAACTTTGTGAATTTCTTCTCCACGCTCTGTGCGGACAATCACCATTTGACCGTTTTCAAGACAAACCCCTTCAGGTGCTTTTATCGGGTGATATGAATTTTTAATTAAACGAATTGCAAATTTCATAAAAATAATTATACAATAAAACTTGTTTATATTAAAATGTGTTAATGATGGAACTTACAAACTTAACATTTAAAAAGAATGATATAGAAAAACTTTTGTTGAATTTGGATTCAAATCCATACTCTCAAAAGAATAAAGACTTTAGGTATACATTATCTTTAATTTATGAATTAATTGAAGAAGAGTTTGCAGACACATACGATACTAAAAATGGTGCCTTAAGAGCAACTGATGTCATATTGGACGATAAAGAGGGAAAAATTTTTATTACCCCGCCTTACAATTTTGATTTTTACCTAAAATCAAGAGGGAGCTTGTATAGATTAAGAAGCGAATATAAAGACGGCAAAATCGGGTATAACATTCCTTTTGATTTATTTTTTGAATATTTCACAGGGCTTGGGGAAAATGTTGACTTGCCTGATGATGTCACTGAAAGTTTTAAATTTTATTTTTATTTAACAAATTTTGTCAAAAAAACGGTTGAAAAGCTTAATTTTGTTCCTTCTGTGCAATTTAAAAAGGATGTTTTTTCAATTGTTTATGAACCTTATTTTAAAAACAAAGATTATCTTGAAAATTATACGGAAATCATAAACAACGATATTTTAAGCAAAGAAACAACGAAAAAATTAATTGATAAATATTTGAATTATTTAATTTTTAATTTTTTAAACATTAAGCATTACAAATTCAAAGATTTAAAATCTGCCCCTTATTTTGTGAAATTGCAAAAGCATAAAAGAATTTTTAAAGGGCAGGATTTAGCCGCTGATATTCAAACTTGGCTTGATGAAATGAGCCTTGGAACGTATAGTGTTGTGCCTGTTTTCAATATTGAAAAATTGAGCGGCGAAAAATTCTTAATGAGAATTAAGGCGAAAAACAAAACAACAAACACAATGATTGAGCTTGAAGATTTGACGGAGAGCGAAAAAACAATTATTGAAAAACAAATAAATTGGGCAACAAAATACATTGAAGATTTGGAAGATGTTACCCTTGAGCTTGATTTGGCGGGTGTTTATAAATTAATC
Organism: uncultured Gammaproteobacteria bacterium; assembly: GCA_964467625.1. Classification (GTDB taxonomy): domain Bacteria; phylum Cyanobacteriota; class Vampirovibrionia; order Gastranaerophilales; family Gastranaerophilaceae; genus Galligastranaerophilus_A. Next base: position 508,027 of record CAYXRM010000001.1, read on the forward strand.
ACTCAAATAACATTTTATTTGTCCCAAGCAGGCATGGAAGTTAATCTTCCTTATGGCATGGAAAATGTTATTATTCCAAGAGCCTCAATTAATGCAAAAGTTAAAGAAAAGCGCTTGAATGATATTGAAGACTTTTTCTCGCTTAAAAATGATTCTGCCGTTTCACTTGATGAAATTATGGATTTTTCAATTGAAGTGGCGCTTGGAAATGAAAAAATTTCAGCGGAAGAATTTAGAGAGCTTGCAAAAAATACAAACGGTTTAATTGAGTATAAGGGCAAATTTATTTTAATTGACAGGCAAGAAACCGAAAAATTATTGGCTCGCTTGAAAAAACCCAATTTTGTTATGAACAAAATGGAATTGTTACACCATGCACTTGCAGGAAAAATTGATGAGTATGATTTTGATTATGATTCAGCGTTTGCAAGGATTGTTTCAAATTTCACAAAAGTTCAAGATGTTACCTTGCCGACAAATTTAACGGGCACCTTAAGACCGTATCAGGAAATTGGTTACAGGTGGCTTTATACAAATGTTACAAAAGGTTTTGGCTGTTGTATAGCAGACGATATGGGGCTTGGTAAAACAGTTCAGGTTATAAGTTTAATTTTAAAATTAAAAGAAGAAAAGAAATTAAAAAAACCTGCTCTTGTTGTGTGCCCGACAACGCTTTTGGGGAACTGGGAAAGGGAACTTGAAACTTTTGCACCTTCCTTGAAAAGCTTTATATACCACGGGTTTAACAGGGAATTTTCCACAGATTGTGATGTTATTTTAACAACGTATGCAATTTTGAGAATTGACCTTGAAGAATTTAAAAAAGAAAATTGGGATATTTTAATTATTGATGAAGCGCAAAATATTAAAAATTCTTCAACAAGCCAAACTCAAGCGGTGAAGGCAATTAAGGCGGGAATGAAAATTGCAATGACAGGCACCCCCGTTGAAAACAGGCTTTCTGAATTGTGGAGTATTTTTGATTTTATAAATAAAGGATACTTGGGTTCAATTACTGATTTTTCAAAAAATTATTCTATGCCTATTGAAAAATTTAAAGAAACCGCACGTGCTCAAAAATTAAAACAGGCAATCTCGCCTTTTATGTTGAGGCGTTTAAAAACAGATAAAACAATTATTTCAGACTTACCTGAAAAAATTGTGCTCAACGAATACTGTTATTTAACAAAGGCGCAGGCTGCTTTATATGAAAAAGTTTTATCCCAGTCTATGACTGAAATTCACGCAGCAGGGCAGGGTATAAACCGCAGGGGCGCTATATTTAAACTGATTACATCTTTAAAGCAGGTCTGCAACCACCCATATCACTTCTTAAAACATGGAGATATGGGCCCTGGGGCTTCAGGGAAAACCGAAAAACTTATGTCTATTTTGAAAACTATTGTGTCAAATGATGAAAAGGTTTTGCTTTTTACTCAATATAAAGAAATGGGCGGAATTTTAGAAAAAATTATTGCAAGCGAATTTGACTTTGAACCTTTATTTTTCCACGGCTCTTTGAATGTAAAACAAAGAGAAGAAATGATAAGAGAATTTTCGGAAGACATAAATAAAAAAATTATGATTTTGTCTTTAAAAGCAGGCGGCTTGGGGCTTAACCTTACAAGCGCTTCTAATGTGATACATTATGATTTGTGGTGGAACCCTGCTGTTGAAGATCAGGCAACGGACAGAACATACAGGATTGGGCAGGATAAAAATGTTATGGTGCATAGGTTTATTACCCTTTCTACCTTTGAAGAAAAAATTGATAAAATAATTAAAAGTAAAAGAGAACTGGCGGATTCTGCCGTGTTTATCGGCGAAAAAATCATCACTGAATTATCTGATGATGAAATTTATGAAATATTTTCACTTTGCTAGATAAATAAGTTCATAAGGTTATAAACACAAAGTGCAACAAACCAAGCAATAAAGCATTGTGCAAAAATTACAAAAAATGCCCACCTTCTTCCAAGTTCTCTTTTAACTGTTGCAATTGCTGCAATGCAGGGGGTGTATAAAAGTGAGAATATTAAAAATACAAAGGCTGTTGTTTTTGTAAATATGTCAGGCAATTTATTGACATCTCCCCCTAATAATACGGTGAGAGTTGACACAACGCTTTCTTTTGCAATGAAGCCCGTTAGAAAGGCGGTTGAAATTCGCCAATCATCAATTCCAAGCGGAATGAAAACGGGAGTAATAAAACTTCCTATCATTGCAAGCAGGCTGTTTGCGGAATTTGTGACCAAGTTCAATCTTGAGTCAAAATTTTGAAGGAACCAAATTATGATTGACGCAAAGAAAATAATTGTAAACGCTTTGGTCAAAAAGTCTTTAGCTTTAGAATATATAAGCCTGAACACGGTTTTTTTGCTTGGCATTCTGTAGTTTGGTAATTCCATTACAAAAGGAACGGGTGCACCTTTGAATGCAAACAATTTCAAAAAACAGATAAAAATAAGACCTGTAATTATCCCAATTAAATAAAGCCCAAGTATAACAAAAACTTTGTCTTCTTTGAAAAATGCTGCTGTAAAAAGTGCGTAAATAGGTAACTTTGCAGAGCAGCTCATAAAGGGGGTTAGAATAATTGTCATTTTACGGTCACGTTCTGACGGCAGGGTTCTTGTTGCCATAATAGCGGGAACGCTGCAACCAAACCCCATAAGCATAGGTACAAAACTTCTTCCCGATAATCCAATTTTTCTTAAAAGTTTATCCATAATAAATGCCACACGTGCCATATAGCCTGTGTCTTCAAGAATGGACAAAAAGAAAAATAAAATTACAATTAAAGGCAAAAAGCTTAAAACCGCCCCAACACCTTTAAAAACTCCGTTTATAATAAGTGAATGCACAACGGGGTTCAAGCCGTATTCTTTAAGAAAATTATCTGTTATATTTGTGAGAAAAACGATAAAATTATCTGTTATATTTGAAAAGAAACCCCCAAACGGCCCAAAAGTTATGTAAAAAATTAATGACATAATAAGTATAAAGGCTGGAATTGCGGTATATTTCCCTGTTAAAATTTTGTCTATTCTAACTGTTATTTTATGCCCTATTGTTTCTTTTGGCTTTTGTACATATACAGAACATAATTCTTCAATGAAAGAAAATCTCATATCTGCAAGGCAAGCTTCTCTGTCCAATTTTCTTTGTTCTTCCATTTCCTTTATTATGCGCTCGCAAATGGTTTTTTCATTTTCGTCCAACCCCAAAATTTCGCTTATTAAAGGGTCGTCCTCGGTTAATTTTGTTGCGGCAAATCTGACCGGAATGTTGGCATTCAGTGCATGGTCTTCAATCAGGTGGGCAATTGAGTGAATGCACCTGTGAACAGGCTGAATATCAAGCTTTTCAGGGCTGCAAAAATCAACTCTTGCGGGTCTTTTTGTGTACCTTGCCACATTTAAAACGTGTTCAATTAATTCTTCTAAACCTTCATTTTTAAGTGCGGAAATTGGAATGACGGGAATTCCAAGAGTTGCTTCAAGCCCGTTAATATCAATATTGCCGCCTGAATTTGTAACCTCATCCATCATATTAAGTGCAACCACCATAGGCACGTTTAATTCAATTAATTGCATTGTTAAATACAGGTTGCGTTCAATATTTGCGGCGTCCACAATGTTTATAATCGCATCGGGTTTTTCATTTAAAATGAAATTTCTTGTTACAATTTCTTCTGAAGTATAAGGGGAAAGAGAATATATTCCAGGTAAGTCAACAATCGTTGTGTCGCCATGTCCTTTTAGTGTGCTATCCGTGCGCTCTACCGTTACTCCGGGGAAATTTCCGACACGGTGGTTGGAGCCTGTAAGCTTATTGAAAAGGGTGGTTTTGCCACAGTTTTGATTTCCAACAAGGGCAAGAGTAATTTCACCTTTTTTAAAGTTTCTCTTTTCTTTAATAGGTTCAGTTGGCACCTCGCCTATTTTAGAGTGTTCAATTATTTCAAAGTGGATGTTTTGTCTTGTTTTATCGTGTGCCTTATGAATATTTTCAATAACAATTTTTGAGGCGTCTTCTTTTCTAATTGTAAGTTCATACCCTCTAAGCCTTATTTCAAGTGGGTTTCCAAGAGGAGCGGTTTTAATTAAAGTAATTTCAACTCCAGGGGTTAAACCCATATCAAGAATGTGGCGTCTTAGTTGCTTGTTAGGGCAATTAATTTCTTTTATAGTGGCGTCTTTGCCGATTTGTAATTTATCAAGTGTTGTTATTTGTTCCATAATGTTTGGCTTTCCTTACATATTTTATCACAGGAAAAATTTTGTAAAGTATTTTTTTATCTTTTTAAAATTTTATATAACAATCTTTTAAAACATATGGTGTTTCTTTGTTTTGTGTGTGAATATATTGAAGCAGAAATATCGAAGGATTTTGTTTTAATTTATTTAAAACTTTTTTGATTAGCAAAAAAAATATTTTTGAAACTTTATATTGTTGAAAAAAGGAAATTTTTATGAATGTAAACCCTGTAAATTTTGGAAAACAGTATATATCAAGAACATCTGTCAGGGATACTAAAACTCATCAAAAAAAAGATGTAAACTTTGTTTGTTATGATTCATATGAAGATTACCCTTCCTTGAATAGTGCCCTTAAAGAGTGGCAAAAATCAAGAAAAACGGTTTATTATGCCGATTTAATCGTAAGGGGTGTAAAGAAAATGGGAAATTGTAAGCCTAAAAATAAGGAATTTTACGGTATTGAAGATTTAAATGGGGATGTGCAAGCCTTATGTATGCTGGAAAAAAAGCAGATTACCCATATGGTAAACAGACCAAATAAAATAAAAGAAGAAATTTGCTATTTTGAAACAAACCCGAAAAACAGGCATGGTGCAAGAAAACGTCAAACGTCCGGGCTTGGCGCTGCTATGTTTCGTGAAATTATAAAATTGGCGCAACAAAATAAAATTGAATACATAACTTTGGTTGATGTGTCGGATGGTTTTTGGAAAAAAATACCTTATTATGTTGAATCTGAAAAACCTAACGAGGATTTAATTTTTAATTCTGGTGATTACCAAAAATGTATAGACCATATAGATAAAATGATATAGAAGGATTTGCAAAATGAATATTACCCCTATAACTTTTGGTAAAAAATATATTTCAAACCCTTCTGTTAGAAACGTGGCAGAAAAGAAAAAAGAGAAATTCGATTTTGTAGAATATAATGAACTTGGTGATTCAAAAGGCTTGGAAGAAGCTTCTGATATGTGGCTTGAAAATGGCGGCGGCGGGTACGCAAAAGGCATATATTATAATATGCAAGCAACATTTATTGCCTCTTTGGGGGGTGAAAGATTTTTTGGGCTTGAAGATAAAAACGGCAAAATTCAGGCTGTGTGTGAAATTGAACCTGAGGAATGCCATAAAAGTTCATTTGATGAAAAAGATAAGGGTATAGTTATAAAATATTTTGAAGTAAATCCGCTAAATATTTTTAATGCTTCAAATAGAAAATATAAAGGCTTGGGCGCTGTTTTGTTTCGTGAAATTGTGAAACTGGCTAAAGAAGAAAATTTGGATTATATTTCTTTAATTGACGCATCTCATGGATTTTGGGAAAGAATGCCGTATATGAAAAAAGCGGGAAATACAAAAGGAAATCTTGAAGTTTGCAATGAAGACTATAATAAATGTATAAAAAAGCTTGATAAAATTGTATAAAAAAACCCCGAACATATTCGGGGTTTTTATTTTAAGTCATTAATTTTGTATTAACGTAAAGAAATTTTTGTGTGTGCGCCTCTTTTTTGGTAGTTGATTTTATCTTCACGTGATAACCAACCAAGACCCATAAATGCCATATTGTCTTCAAGGCACAAGTCTTTTTGCATTTTTCTTGTTGTAACTTCGCCGTTTTCGTTCAAATAATTCCAGATTTGACCTGCTGCGTCAACGATGGATTCTTGCATTTCCATTTAATTTTCTCCTTTGATTTTTTTGCATATTCTAATATGCGTGTCGTAAACTTGTTTATGGTATTATGATAAAATAAGAAAACAAAAATGTAAATGGAGTAAATGTATGAAAAATTTAAAAAGCGGAAATGCCTTTTGTTACGGGGATGACGTTGACACCGATGTAATTATCCCCGCAAGATATCTTAACACTTCGGATCCTCTTGAGCTTCAAAAGCATTGTATGGAAGATATTGATGACACTTTTGCTTCAAAAGTTCAAGAAAATGACTTTATTGTGGGTGGGGATAATTTTGGTTGCGGTTCTTCAAGAGAGCATGCTCCGATTGCAATTAAAGCAAGCAAAGTAAGCGCTGTTGTTGCAAAAAGTTTTGCAAGAATTTTTTATAGAAATGCAATTAATATTGGTCTTGTTATTATTGAATCAAAAACTCTTCCCGATGAAACAAAAACGGGGGATAAGCTTGAGCTTGATATTCAAGGCGGAGTTATTAAAAATTTAACAACAAATAAAGAATACCCGATAACGGTTTTCCCTTCTGAAATTCAAGAATTAATTGATGTAGGCGGGCTTGTAAATTACACAAAGAAAAAATTGGGAGTATAAATAATGTATAATATTACAGTTGTTGCAGGGGACGGAACCGGCCCTGAGGTTATGGCGGAAGCCAAAAAAGTTTTAAATAAAACGGCAGATGTTTTTGGGATAAAACTTCAATTTAGTGATTATTTAATCGGCGGTATCGCATATGAAAAGTTTAATACTCCGCTTCCAGATGTTACAATCCAAGCGGCAAAAAATTCAGATGCGGTTATGTTGGGTGCTGTTGGGGATTGGAAATATGACACTCTTCCGCCTGAAGTTCGTCCTGAGCGTGCGCTTTTGGGGATAAGAAAAGAATTAAATCTTTTTGCAAATTTGCGCCCTGCAATTGTTTGGGAAGAACTTGTTTCATCTTCACCTCTAAAACCTGAAATTGTTTCAGGAGTTGACATTATGATAATTCGTGAATTAACGGGGGATGTTTATTTTGGCGAACCAAAAGGAGTTGAAGTTAAAGACGGTAAAAAAGTTGGCTTCAATAACATGATTTACACGGAAGATGAAATCAGAAGAATTGCCCATATTGCTTTTCAGACTGCAATGGTGAGAGATAAAAAACTCTGTTCTGTTGACAAGGCAAATGTGCTTGATGTTTCAAGGTTGTGGAGAGAAATTGTAATTGAAACTTCAAAAGAATACCCTGAAGTTGAATTATCGCATATGTATGTGGACGCTGCTGCTATGCAATTAGTCAGGGCGCCAAAACAGTTTTCAACAATTGTAACGGGTAATATCTTTGGCGATATTTTATCTGATGAAGCTTCAATGCTTGCAGGCTCTTTGGGTTTATTGCCTTCTGCAAGTTTATCTGATAAGGGAGTTTCTTTGTATGAACCAATACACGGCTCTGCACCTGACCTTACAGGGTTGGATGTTGTAAACCCGATTGCTACAATTTTATCCGGAGCAATGATGTTGAAATATTCATTTAAAATGGATGAAGCTTACGATAAAATTGAAAAAGCAATTAAAGAAGTTTTATCGGAAGGCTACAGGACAAAAGACATTATGTCTGAAGGAAAAATTCTTGTTGGTACAAAGAAAATGGGCGATTTGATTGCCGATAAAATATAGCTTTAAAAAGCCTCTTTTTTAAGGGGCTTTTTATGATATAATCTGAAAAAAACGGAAAGGTGAATAAAAAATGACTAATTCGACTCTAATTTTGAAAAACGGTTATTTGCAAGATGTGATTAACAAAGTTCGTGAAAAAAATGCGAATGAACCAGAATTTATTCAGGCAATGGAAGAAGTTTTATCTTCGCTTGAACCTGTTATTGAAAAGCATGAGGCGGAATATAAGGATATTGCACTTCTTGAAAGATTGGTTGAGCCTGAAAGAATTATTACATTTAGAGTTCCTTGGATTGATGATAATGGAAAAGTTCAGGTAAATAGAGGCTACCGTGTTCAATTTAACGGCGCAATCGGGCCATATAAAGGCGGGCTTCGCTTTCACCCTTCTGTTAACCAAAGCATTTTGAAATTTTTAGGGTTTGAACAAATTTTTAAAAACGCTCTTACAGGGCTTCCAATTGGTGGCGGCAAAGGCGGTTCAGATTTTGACCCTAAAGGAAAATCAGATAATGAAGTGATGAGATTTTGTCAAAGTTTTATGACTGAACTGCAAAAATATATAGGGCAAGACGTGGATGTTCCGGCAGGTGACATAGGCGTTGGCGCAAGAGAAATCGGGTATATGTTTGGGCAATTCCGCAAAATCAGAAGCTCATATGAAGCGGGTGTCTTGACGGGTAAAAGCCTTGAATACGGCGGTTCTTTAGTTAGAACTCAAGCAACAGGATATGGGCTTTTATATTTCATGCGTGAAATGCTAAAGGCGCACAATGAAACCTTAAATGGCAAAACAGTTATTATTTCAGGTTCCGGAAATGTTGCAATTTATGCTGCCGAAAAGGCAATCGAATACGGTGCAAAAGTTCTTGGTATGAGTGATTCAAACGGCTGTATTTACGATGAAAACGGAATTAATCTTGATGTTGTAAAAGAAATTAAAGAAGTTAAAAGAGGCAGAATTAAAGAATATGCAGACATCGTTCAAGGTTCTGTTTATTTTGAAAATAATGGTTCAACTCCTGCTATTTATAAAATTAAAGCTCAAATTGTTCTTCCTTGCGCAACACAGAACGATATTAATTTGGAAACCGCAAAAATTCTTGTTGCAAATGGCGCAATTGCGGTGGGTGAAGGCGCAAACATGCCAACATACCCCGATGCGATTGAATATTTCTTGGAAAACAAAGTTTTATTCGCTCCGGGAAAAGCGGCAAATGCGGGCGGAGTTGCAACAAGCGCTTTAGAAATGGCACAAAATTCAATGAGATATTCTTGGAGCTATGATGAAGTGGATAAAAAACTTGATAATATTATGACAAACATATTTAAAAACTGCCAAAAAGCAGCCAGAGAATATGGCTATGAAGGCAATTATGTTGTGGGTGCAAACATTGCGGCATTTAGAAAAATTGCAAAAGCAATGAGAGCGCAAGGCATTATTTAATTTTCTTTTAAAATAATAAAAGTTCTTCTTCTAACTTTTGGAGAAGAACTTTTTATTTATTGAAATTCGGCTTTTTGTTGCTAGAATGTTTGTATGGAAGAAAAATTTCAATACAAATATTATTTAGATGAAGGAGTTTACGATTTTCAAGAAGGGCGTTTTGCTGATGCGATTGAAAAAATCACAAAATCCATTAATGTGAAAAATGATTTTGAGGTTTCTTATTTTTATCGTGCTGCGTGTTATCAGGCGCTTGAAAAGTGGGATGAAGCCATGCTTGATTATACAAAGGCAATTCAATTAAATAATAAAATGACGGATGCATACTACAATAGAGCAAGAATTATTTTATCAAGAAAAGATATTGAAAACCCTAAAATTGAAAATGCCATTAAAGATTTAGAATTGGCGCTTGAGCTGGATGATAAATTTATTGACGCCTATTATGCAATGGGGGCGGCATTAAAGAAAACGGGCGAATATAAAAAAGCACTTGAATATCTTAATTGTGCGCTTGAATTAGAGCCGAATGCGATAAATGCTCGTGCGCTTAAAAAATTAATTGAAACAAAATATCTAAATTCCTGATTTTTTAAACATTTTTGCATTTAGTGAATTTTCATCACCTATTGTTTTTTGAAGTGTGTAATTTTGATATACAAACTTGCAGATTTTTTGTCCAAAATCAAGGCAGAATTGGGGTGTCCCGTAAATTGAATAGTCTGTATTTAAAATTAAGATATAATTTGGCATATCAATATTTGAAATAATATTTTCTTCATTTAAGGCTTCAATATGGTTTGGAATAAGCTGATAAAATTTCGGGTTTGTTTTTCTTTCGGTCACATAATTGAACATTGCCCCTTCAGGTAAAATTAAAATTGTATCTTCTTTTTTTGTGTTTTCGTTAATAAAATTTATGGTTTCATTAATTGTATTTGTTTCGTTTTTATCAAGGGAAATTATTTTTCCTTTTGGACTTGTTATTTCATATTTCAAAGGCAGAGATTGCGCAACAGTAAAATATATAATATTTACAAGCGCAAAAATAGAGAAAAACTGTATGAAAATTTTATTTTTTGAAAATAAAAATATACAAATAACCAAAAGTCCAAAAGGTAGGGTATAGGTGAGGTATGAATTTGCATATAAAAAATTAAATCTAACGGTCAACAATAAAGAGGAAAGAGATAAAAACGCAAGCGGAATATTTTTCTTTTTGATTGAATAAATTAAAATAGCAAGAACAAAAATGCAGCCAAAGGAAAAGTATTCTCCTGCATAAAACCTGCCCTTTAAAATTGCTAACAATAAAACTAAAGCGGCTGATACAAAATAGAGCACACATTTTAAAAATTTATTTTTTGTTTTATTTAAAGGGCGCAAAAATATGGCACAAACCAAGAAATTAAGGGAGATTAGGTAAAAGTTTTTTAAATTATACAAAAGCCAAGAAACAGGATTTTTGTAAAAAACAAGGTTGGAATAATATTTTAAAATTTTAGAGTTCATAAAATTTTGAAGAAAAATAAAATAATTTTTTAAATCTGATAAATTAAGTCCATTTAGAAAAAGTGTGCCAAAACTTAATAAAATTGGTAAAAAGAAAAGTAAAAGCGCAACTAAACCTTTTTTTAAATTTGTTTTTTTATAAAAAAGCAAAAGCATATAAGGAATGAAAATGAAGACAAATTCTGCTTTAAGGGCAAAGGCAGCGCCTAAAAAGAAAAAGGCAGGGTATAAAAATTTGTCATATTTGATGTATTGAACCATAAAATAATTTGAAATAAAAAGCGCCAAAGTGCCATATATAAAGGCGTAAGAATAAGTTAAAATATAATTTGCAATCAAAGATACGTTAAAAGTTGATATAAAAAGGGTGCATAATGCGGCAAGAAAACTTTTTTCAGGGGTCAGAAATTCTCTTGAAATAAAATACATAAAGTACCCGATTAAAAGAAGGCAAAAGATACCCGTTATTCTTAAAACATCTAAATTTGAACCGAATATTTTGAACAATAAGGCATTAATTTGATAAGAAAGGGGGAAATAGGAAATAAAAATATCTTTAATTAAAACATTTTTGTTGTTTATTAAATCAGGCACAAGAAATTCTCTGCCTGTGTCGTATATGAAATTTCCCATATAAAAATAGCTAAAACCGGAAATAGCTAAAAGCAGGATACAAATTAAAAGGGGGTATAAAAAATCTTTTTTCTTTAAAAATTCCATTAGGTTAATTCCTTGTCTAAAAGCGCTATTTTTTCTTTATGAGTTAATTTTTTTATTCTAATTTCTTCTTTTAATGCTTCTGATTTTGTTTCAAAACTTTTTTTATATAAAATTTTTATGGGCTTGTTTGCATTTGTATATTTTGCCCCGCCGTGCTTTGTTCCGTTTAGGTGGGTGAGAAATCTTTTTTCCACATCTTTTGTAATTCCTGTGTATATTTTATCTTTTTCACAAAGAAGCATATAGACAAACCATGTCATTTAAAACTTTTGAAACCTCATCGTATGTGTTTAATAGAACTAATTTTGAGCGCAATTTAGAAGCATTTGGGACGGATGAAATGTAGTAGGGGTAAAATTTTCTCATATATTTAATTGCGTTGATTTCGCCCCTGTATTGAATTTCTCCTTCAATATGTTTTTTTAGCATTTCAAGCTTTGATGAAATATCAGGCTCTTTTGTGATTATTCCTTTTTCAAAAAAGTCTTCAATTCTTTTTGGAAAGGAAAAATCCCCCACAAATCCTCTGCCGATTGCAACTCCGTCTGCGCCCGTAAGTTCAATACAGTTTTTTACATCTTCTATGGTTGTAATGTCCCCGTTTGCAAAAACAGGAATTTTTACACTTTCTTTTAATTTTTTAATATCTTCCCAATTGGCGCTGCCTGAGTACATTTGTGCCCTTGTTCTGGCATGGAGTGTTATAAAATCTACCCCTTCCCCTTCAAGCATTTTTGCAAATTCTATGTAATTTTTTTCATTATTTGAAAACCCAAGCCTAAATTTTACACTTAAAGGAATTTTTATTGCACGCCTTACAGAAGATATGATTTCCCTTGCAAGCGGAATGTTTCTCATAAGGGCACTTCCGTCAGACCCTTTTACAATTTTATTAACCGGACAGCCGCAATTTATATCTATAACAGAAGCCCTTTCTTCAAGCATTTGCGCTGCATGCGCCATAAGGTGCGGCTTGTGCCCAACAATTTGAAATGATAGAGGGTATTCAAATTCTTCAAACTTGATTATGTTTGAATTTGGAACCTGATTAATGGCTTCTGAGGATATCATCTCTGTTGTTAAAAGCGTGTTAATTCCACCATAACTTCTTATAAGCCCTCTGTATACAATGTCTGAAATGCCGGCAAGAGGGGCTTGTATAACTTTAATTTTTTTTATGTCCGTGTTTTTTGTCATTTTTGGCTTAAGTAATCTTTCAGTTCTTTTGTTCTTGCTTTTGCATATTGTGTAAATTCGTCATTTACCCCTTCTTTGTTTTTTAATTCCACATATTTGTCATAATAATTTGAGGCTTCTTTATAATTTTCTTTATTGTCAAGCGCAACGGCTGCCATATAATAACCAAGGGCAAAATTAGGGTCAGAAGAAATTGATTTTTTGTATTCAGCAAGGGCGTTGTCTAAATTTCCCATATCTTCATAAACTGCGCCTTTGTAATAATATGCATAGGCATTTTTTGAATTTATTGAAATAATTTTATCTAAAAGAGCAAGCGAGTCGTTATATTTTTTATTTTCATAAAGTGAAATAGCTTCATCCAAAAGAGTTCCCTCTTTTCCTGAATTGAAGGCATCTAAAGTTTGTTTGGCTTCTTTGTTGTTTGGGTTTTGAGCAAGAATTTTATTTAAATAATTCTTTCCTTCTTCTTCCTGCCCTGAATTTAATAAAATGTTTCCCAAAACAAGCATAACGCTTTCATTTTTTGGCTCTTGGACTAAAACTTCTTTGTACAGGTCAATTGCTTTTTGAAGGTTTCCTGTTTCATAATAACAATTTGCAATAACGGTTGTAAGTTCGGGAGTTTTATAGGTTATTTTCAAATAATTTTCAAGTGCCGCCTGATAATTACCCGCATTATAAAATTCGCTTGCTTTTGCATAAATATCATTTGCTGCCTGTTTTTGAACTATATCTTGAAGGTCACTTAAATCTTTATTGTCAGGAAGCATAGAAAGTCCGTGAGCAATGACGTTTTTGGCACGTTCAACATCATTTTGAGCAAGAAAAATTTGTGCTAAATTTATAAAGGGTTCGGGGTTTTTTGGGTTTAACCCTATTGCTTTTTTATAGTATACAATTGCGCCTTCGTATTTTTTATTTTTGTGTAATTCAAAGGCATATTTAAACTGCGCATCGTAACTTTGACTTTTTAATTCAGCTTCATTTTTTAAATACCCTAAAAGTTGGTCACCGTTTAAATTAGAAAGAAGATTATTAAGTGCCAAAGACGCTTTTTCATCGTTTTTATTAAGGGCTAAAATTTCTTTATATTGAGCCATAGCAGAAGCTATATCGCCTTTTTTTTCATAAAGCTGACCTTTGTAATATCTTGCGCTTAAGTCCCCTTTATTATTTAAAAGTATATCATCATACACTCTAAGCGCGCTGTCATAATCCCCTAATGCTGTATAGACTGATGCAAGATTAATTAAGGCAACAGGGTCGTTGGGGTTAATTTGGCGTGCTTTAATATATTGGGCACGTGCAAGTTCAAGTTGGTTTTGTTTTTGCAAAATTGCCCCTAAATTAATCAAACTTTGGGAATCTTTAGGGTTCTGCACGCTTTTTGCCATCCAAAGGTTTTGAAGGGCAGATAATAATTCTTTGTTGTTATCTGAATATTCAAGCGCTTTTGAATATTCGTCAATTGCGGCATCTTCGTTATCTATATCATCTAAAATAACGGCATATTTAAAATGCGCCATGCCGTCTTTTGGGTTTATGGAAATAGCTTGTCTTGCATTTTCCATCGCCATTTTTAAATTGTTTAAACTTTTATAAATATCAGAAGTGGCTCTAAGCGCTTCCGATTGGTATTTTGAGTTTTCAAACAAAAGGGTGTATGTGTAAATTGACGCAGCAAGTTCCCCTTGCGACCTTAAAATTTTAGCTTCGCCTAAAATTGCTTCTGCTGAATTTAAGGGTGCATAATTTTTTGTTAAATTTTGAAGGGTAACAGAAGCATTCTGCACAATGGGTGCCTTTGATGAGTCCGGTGCTTCATTCCAATATTTAAAATATGTTAGTGCGGATTTTAAATCGCAGATTGCTTTTTTATAGTTTTTTTCAGAATCTTTGTAATATTGCGCACGTGACAGATATGCCATTGCAAGTGCATTTTGTGCGGTTTTATCATAGGGGCGTGCACGTAAAACTTTTTTAAATTCAACAATTGCGGAAGAATATTTTTTACTTTTAAGATAAGTCACCCCGTTGTTATAATAAATTTGGGTGCGCTCTGATGAGTCAGCATATACAAAGGGTTGCGCCACGAAAGCCAGAAAAAGCATTAATATTATGGCTTTTTTGTTCATTAAATGCACCTCATATTTTGAATATATAAATTATACAATGAAAACACGTAATTTTTAAATTGTATTGTTGGTGATAGTATAATTCATGTAAAAAGATTGGATAAAAATGAAATTTGAACATATAAACAACGATAAAACAAAGCTTTTAATTTTTTTCTGTGGTTTTTATACGGACAAAAACTGCTTTATTGAGTTTGACAATGGAAAATCTGACATTCTTTTTGTTTATGATTATTCTGATTTAGATTTTTCAGATTTAGAATATTTTGACTACACCCCCTATACTGAAATTAACCTCATAGCTTATTCTTATGGGGTTTTTGCGGCAAATATTGCATACAATTATCTTCCTTGTTTAAATTATTCAGTTGCTATTTCAGGTACAATATACCCCATTGATGAAGTTTACGGCATAAAACCAAAGATTTATGATATTATGCTAAATTCTTTCAACATGGATGTTATAAACAACTTTAAAATGAAAATGGAACTTAATTCAGGTGGAAAAATAAAAGAATCAAACAGAACTCTTGAAAATTTATACGATGAACTTATTTCTATTAAAAATTATGTTTTAAATAATGAAATTGAGCAGAATTTAGATTTTGATAAAGTTATAATCACAACAAAAGATAAAATTGTTTCCTACGGTGCGCAAAAAAACTTTTGGATAAATCATAAGTATATTCAAGAGGTAAATACGGGGCATTTTCCGTTTTTTGAATTTGAAAGTTTTGATGAAATTTTGCAAGGGTAGAAGATGAATTTTAAAAACGTCCAACATTCATACAGAAAAAATGCCCCTGTTCAAGGGCAAATGGCGAATTCGCTTGTTTTAAATTTAATGAAATACGCAGGTAAAAAATTTGATAAAATTTTTGAAATTGGTGCAGGCACAGGATTTCTGACAGACAAAATAAGAGAGAATTTGGAATATAAAGAAATTATTCTAAATGACATTACTGAAAATTTTACAAATTTTTCCCCAAATGCTTATATAATGGGGGATATTATAGAAGTTGATTTCCCTAAAAATTGTGATTTAATTTTTTCAAATGCAGTATTTCAGTGGGTTTTAAATTATAACTTGTTGTTTGAGAAAATATATGGTGCGCTTAATTTTGGGGGTATTTTGGGATTTTCCACTTTTGGAGAAAAAAACTTTTCACAAATTAAAGATATAACAGGAATTGGGCTTAATTACCCCGATTTTAAAGGAATTCTTCAAAAGAAAGGTTTTAAAATTTTATATTATGAAGAAGAATTGAACACCCTTTATTTTAACAACATAAAGGATGTTTTGTCTCACATTAAATATACGGGTGTTAAGACGGAAAACAAAATTTGGACAAAAAAAGATTTTAAACATTTTGAAGATACGTATTTGAAAAAATATAAGGATGATATGGGTTTTGAATTAACTTATCACCCAGTTTTTTATATTGTAAGAAAGTAATTTTAAGCTTTATTTTATGGCATATTAACTTTGAAGATAATTTTTATCTTTAAATATTTTTCTGTTAAAATTATACAAGGTGGAATTATGGTAAAAAGAATTACAATTTTAGGTTCAACAGGCTCTATTGGGAAGCAAACCCTTGAGGTTCTCGATAAAATTGAAAACAAGGAAGAATTTTCAATAACAGGGCTTGCCTGTAATTCTAATTTAGAAACTTTTATTCCCCAAATTGAGAAATATTCTCCAAAAGTGGTGCATGTTGGAAATTATGACGCATATAAAACCTTGAAATCTAAATTTCCAAACCTTGAAATTTTAACCGGAGAAGAAAACTTAATTAACATTTCAACAACAGATACCGACATTCTTTTAACCGCTACAACGGGCACTGTTGCACTGAAACCTACCCTTTGTGCGATTGATAAAAAAATTGACATTGCGCTTGCAAATAAAGAAACTCTTGTAATGGCGGGCGATGTTGTTATGAAGCGTGCAAAAGAAAACGGGGTCAAAATTTTGCCCGTGGACAGTGAACATTCGGCTATTTTGCAAAGTTCCAAAGGCAATTTTGAAAATATTAAAAACATAATAATAACAGCTTCAGGCGGGCCTTTTTTAAATAAGACTAAAGAAGAAATTAGAAGTGCTTCTGTTGAACAAGCGCTAAATCACCCAAATTGGCATATGGGCAAAAAAATTACAATTGATTCTGCAACCTTAATGAATAAGGGGTTGGAAGTTATTGAAGCGCACCATCTTTTTAATATGGACTATAAAAATATAAAAGTTGTTATACACCCTGAATCCCTTTTGCATTCTGCAATTGAAACCACTGACGGTTCTGTCATCGGGCAAATTGGTGTTCCTTCAATGCATATCCCGATACAATATGCGCTTACTTATCCAAAAAGGCAAAGGGGAATTAAAACTGAAAGTTTTGATTTTTTTGATAAAAATTTCACTTTCAAGCGTCCCGATTTAGAAAAATTCCCCTGCCTGAATTTGGCATATAAAGCGGGTATGCAAGGTGGAATTTACCCTTGTGTTTTGAATACTGCAAATGAAATTGCGGTTGGAAAATTCTTAAAAAAACAAATTAACATTGAAGGAATTGTTAAAATTGTTGAATTTGCCCTTGAAAGAACAGAGGATGTCAAAAATCCTTCTATAGACGACATTTTTGCTGCCGATATTGAAGCTAAAAGAATGATTTTGGAAAAATTTTAATTTTACATCCAATCGTTTGCAAACGCTTTTGTTGGGTGGTTGACGCAGGTATAACATTTCTCTGTGTCTAACAATACCCTTCTTGAGCAGCATTCAACTGTATATCCCGACCGTGCTCTAAAATCGTTGCTCAAAACGGGGCATGTGTAAATTCCTTTTGAAGTCATTATTCTTGAATTTGCACAATCTAATCTTTCCTCATTTATGGTTTCATCTTCAATTTGCCTTGAATTTTCAAGGTGTGTATTAAAATAAGGAGAGATTTTTAAATTAATTTGCCCCATTTCAAAACCAAACTTCCTGCAAAGTTCAGAAAACCCTTCAAATAAGGTTTCTCTTTTTTCTCCATAGTAGTCTGTGACTGTTATAATTGGATTAAAGTCATATTTATAAAGATTTTGAAGCGCAAACAGAGCCTTTCTAAAGCTTCCTCTGCCTCTTACTTTGTCATTTTTTATTTCATCAAAATGTTCAAAACTTATTCTGTAAATGGTTTCATAGTCTGATTCATCGTCAATTTTTCTTAAAAATCTTGCTTTTTTATCATTAATAAATGTTCCGTTTGTCATAACCGTTGTGTTTGAAATTTTTAAACACATTCTTAAAATCGAATTAAAATCAGGGTGCATCATAGGCTCTCCACCTGTTAAATACAAAGATTTAATTTTTTCATTCCTTGATTGAATAAGCGCCTGTTTAATTTTTTCAATAGGCAGAAAATCTTTTTCTTTTTTAAACGGATTTTGCTGAATATAACAGTGTGAGCACTTTAGGTTGCATGTTTTTCCCGTTAATTCAAAAAATAAATTGTTTAACTCCTTCATCTGTACAACGGGCGCCTGCATAAAAGACACCCTTTGAGCGTTGTGTAACTTTTGCACTTTAATATTCTCCATAACCTTTTCTTGACACAAGTCATGATAGAAATTCAAATTTAAAATAAAATTACACAGGCGGATAAATTAATTTTTAAAAGGTGATTAATCCTTAAATATAAATTTTAAGTTTTAGTATAATATCTAAGCTTAAGATTTGCGATTAAGACACTTTTATCTCTTTTCCAAGAAACAATTTCCACTTCAGCTATATTAATTAAGTAAGTTTCTGCAAGAAGGGTCTTTAAAAAGGCTTGAATTGCAGAGTAATTGCCTACAATTGTGGTTGTTAATTCACAAACATTAACCCCTGTAACTTTTGCGGAAAAAATAGGGTCGCCTTCGGGGGCATAATTGTAATCTACAGACCTAATCCTAACACCTGAAGCTTTTGCAATTGATACCATATCATCAAACAAAGGTGCAAAGGAAGCGTTAGAGCCAAACCTTAAACCTTCAAGTGTATAAATTTTCTTAATGTCGGGGCTGTTTTCTTCACGTTTTTGCTTTGCTATATCCGCTTGAAGTTGAGTTTTCTTTGCAACAAGCGTTTCATATTCTTGAGTTTTGTTCGATAAGTCAGAATGAACAGACATATAAGTCCCGCCAAACCCTATTGTTCCTGCAAGAGAAGCAATTAAAATAATGAGCGGAAGAAATACAAATATGTGTTGTTCTTTTATTAAATCTCTATAGTTTATCATCTACTTTGCTTCCTTTAAGTTAGGGTCAACGTCCGGCACTTTAGGAACTTTAGTAGCGGAACTTGCCGCCCCTTCTCCTTCTTTACCTTCTTCTGCTGTTTTTTTATTACCCTTATCATCAAAAGTTTTTTCATAAGTTGTATTTGAAATTTCAAATGCAAAAGTCTGTTCGGCATTATTTTCATTTAAGACAATTGCGTCAATGTCATTACCTGTCTGCGTTTGATCTTCTCTAAAGACATCCAGTTTGTTTAATTTAATATCAGACTGCGGAGCGAGCATTTTTAAGCTTTGATAATAAGAATAGACATCGTTCATATTAATGGAAAGCCCCTCAATTCCAACTTCTTTGCCGTTTTTGTTTATATAATAGGTTAGCCAAACATTAGACGGTATATCAGTTGAAAGTGAGTCATAATAATTTATTGATTGTTTATTGTTTTCGCTTATTTCTTTAATAAGGGTCACAATGCTTGTTTTTAAAGTGGTTTCCATTTGCTGGATTTCCATATTTATGGTTGATATATCGGCATTTTTGGCTTCTAGTTTGGATGAGTCTGCTTGAAGTGCCGAGAAGGCAAGTCCTGTAAAAATACCACCCACAATGCCCAATAATACTGAAAGTTTAATGCTTGTGGAAAGCACATTTGAGGCTGTTAATTCAACATCTTTGCCAAAAAGTTTAATTGTGCCATAGCTTGTGTTGCCGTCATAATTTGCACTTCCCATAATGTTCAAATTTGCAAAATTTTGAACTTTGGGATTGGCTGCTCCAAGGGCACCTAAACTCATTGAAGCTGCTGTTTGCTTGATGACTTCTGCTGAAATACTTACTTGCGGAGCCGTTGAAAACCTGTTTGAGTTAAAGGTGACAACTGTTTCGTCAAATACAATCGCATTTTTCAGGATGTTTGCGGAAACATTGTCCACCTGAGATACAAGAACAAGTTTTTCAGCAGGGTAATTGGGAAGATACTGTGACAGAGCTGATGACAGTGCAGAATAAATTTCATCTCCCTCAAAGGACATAACGGCAAAAGGAACTTCCACATAATCTAAAATTCTGCTTCCTGACATTTGGAAAATAGCATAATTATTAGAATTAATTAAAACAATATCCCAATTTTTTCCGCCTTCAATTACATCATCGCACAAACCTGTAAGCGCAAGCCCTCTTGGAATTGCACTTACCGCACTTTCAATACCGATAATGGTTCCGCCAATATCCATAATGGCGTCTTGAATTTCATTGACGGCATTTGTCTGCATTGCAGAATATAAAATATATTTAGAGGTGGCAGCAGTTCCCGCATTTACATTTGTCCAAGCGCAAAGCGGTTCTTCCTGTTTGAAAATATATGACTGTGCAGTTTCTTCAAGAACAATTGTGTCGATTGCTTCATTATCATAATAAGTTTCTTCAATACTTCTAAAGCCTGAATACACGTTTGGCAGAACAAGGAAAATATTTGCAGTTTCTTTTTGAATATCAAGTTCGGCAAATAAATCAACAAGCGCATTTCTGAAAGCGTTTATATCCAAAATTGAGCGTGTCGCAATGTTGTATTCTATAAACTTTTGACTGTATTTAAGAACTTCTTTTTGTTCATCACCGTAAAGAAGAACCTCAAGCCCCAAATTAGGTGTTATACAAAGCCCTACTATTTGTTTTTTATTTTTTTTAGCAAACATTTTTTACTCTTTTTTTTTAAATGTTCAACATTATAAATTGTACTATTATTCAGTATTCATAATACAATAATAAGTACATGCGTTGAAAGTATCTTAACAAAAATATACAACATTTGGAGTAAATCGCAATGAGTGAATATATTTACGGGAAAAATTCCGTCATAGAAACCCTAAATACGGTACCTTCGAGGGTTAACAAAGTCTTAATCCAAAAAGGGGCGGGGCTTGACAGCCGATTAAAAAAAATTATCGAACTTTGCAAAAATTATTCAATTATTTTTAATTTTGTTGACTTGAAAAAATATTCATCCAATTTTGAAGAAAACACAAATCTTCAAGGAGTTATTGCAAGCGTTTCGCCTGTTCCATATAAAGATTTTGAAGAATTTTTGGAAGAAGCCAAAGAAAATGAATATCGCAAAATTATTATTTTAGATGGGGTTACAGACCCGCATAATTTTGGTGCCATAATAAGAACCGCAACGGCGGGCGGGTATGATGCCATTATTATTCAAACTCATAGATCATGCCCGATTAGCGCAACGGTTGAAAAAATTTCTTCAGGTGCAGTTAATAAAATTCCAATCATAAAAGTAAATAGCCTAAATAGCGCAATTCAAAAATTAAAAGAAAATGACTGGTGGATAATTGCATTAGATGTTCACACAAGTAATAATTATCTTGACGTTGATTACAAAAACATGAATTTTGCTCTTGTTTTTGGAAGCGAAGGGGACGGCATTAGTAAAACAATCCTGAAACTTTCGGATTATAAAGTTAAGTTACCGACAAATTTTGAATCTCTAAATGTTTCTTGTTGTTGTGCCGTTATAGTATATGAAACTTTAAGACAAATAAATTATACATAGGATTGCAAAATCTTCCCCTTATACTAGTATGAAATAAAAATCAGGAGAAATTATGAAAACAAAAACCCCGAAATCTAATAAGTCTAATGAAATATTTGAATTTGAAGATTTTGACGACACCCAAATTGAACTTATCGAGCAATCTGAAGACGAAGAAAACGAAAATAAAAATCTTAAAGAAGATTATAAAAATGTCACAACGGACGATTCCGTGAAAGCCTATTTGCAACAGATAGGGAAAATTCCGCTTTTGTCTTTTGAAGATGAAATGAAAGTTGCAAAAGAAATTAAAGAAAATAACTCTATAAAAGCAAAAGAACAGTTGGTTAATTCAAATTTAAGACTTGTTGTTTCAATTGCCAAAAAATATATAGGTAGAGGACTTTCTTTTCTTGATTTAATTCAAGAAGGTAATTTGGGGCTGATTAAGGCGGCTGAAAAATTTGATTACGAAAAAGGATATAAATTTTCAACATATGCAACTTGGTGGATACAACAATCCATAACACGTGGAATTGCCGATAAATCAAGGATGATAAGGCTTCCTGTTCATATGATTGAAACTTTGAGTAAAATTAAACGCACGACTTTTGATCTTTCGATTGAACTTGGCAGAATGCCCACAAAAGAAGAAATTGCAGAAAAAATGAATATGCAAACTTCAAAATTAACCCAGCTTTTAAAAGCCGCACAAGGGACAATTTCAATTGAAACGCCGGCAAATCAAAAGGATGATTCCTCTAAAATTGCTGATTATATTGTGGATGAAACTGATTCCACACCAGACACAAAAGTCACACAAGACAATTTGCTCGATGATGTTAAAAAAATTCTTGACCAATTAAACCCGAAAGAAAAAGATGTTTTAATTTTAAGATACGGGCTTGATGACAACGGCAGGAAAAAAACCTTGGATGAAATTGGAAACAGATACGGAGTTTCAAGGGAAAGAATTCGGCAAATTGAAACCCGTGCAATTTCAAAATTGAAAAAGCTTTGCAGAAACCAAAATTTAAGCAACAATTTAAAAAATTATCTTGGTATTTAATAAATTCTGCTCTATCCATATTAGAATTACAATAATTGCCATCTTGAAGGTGAAGATGACAATGAGGGGCGTGTAATGTCTTTAGGTATGTTGTTTTAAGTTTTTTAATATCTCAATAATTAAACACCCATAAATTTGTTTAGATAAAAAACCCTTTAAAAAAAATTTTAAGGGAAAAATATTGTTATATATAGTTTTTTTATTTGTCATACATTGCCCTTTGGGCAACAATCCCAAATGGAATAGCTTTATCTTCCGTAATTAAAATGTTGAAGATATCGTTCAATCTTTTATCTGTAACTTTTGGATATGTGTATACTCCTGAACCTTTTGTTTCATTAGATAAAATCATATTCGGTTTTCTATCCCCGTTCACATCAACCAAGATAAAACAAGGAGGCATTGTTGTATTGTTTGGATTTTCATCTAAACCGTATGAACCGCATTCACCGGCACCGGCACGAGAACCTAAGCCGCCATTATTTACTATAATATCCGTATCATGGAGCTTAAGCCTTGGAAAAACAAAATAACCATTTGACTATATATTTTTTTCTGTGGTATACTTTTTTTGTTCGACATATATGTCGGCTAAAATCGCAATAATCAAAAAAAGAGCGGTAACAACAAAGTAACCGTTCTTTTTTTTCAAAATATCAAACGAAGGGGGATATGATGAAGGAACGCTTTAATAAGAAAGAAGTTTTGACAAAAATCTATCCTGTTATTGAAAATACTGCAATGCGATACGATTTAATTCCTTTGGAAGTTTCCCTTGAAAAGGAGTCGGGGCATTGGTTTTTGAGAATTTATATATATTCTATGAAGCACCCCGTTAACCATCAAGATTGCGAAAATATTTCAAGAAGCTTGGGGGATTTGTTGGATGAGCTTATTCCTTTTAAATATTATTTGGAAATTTCGTCCCCCGGACTTGATAAAAAACTTAAAAACCCTATTGAGTTTCAAATATTTAAAGGGCATAGCGTTTGCGTTAAGTTAAAAAATCAAATTTCAGAAGATTTGCCCAAAAGCTTTAAGGGAAAACTTGTGGATTATAGCGAAACTTTTGGAATTAGGGTTTTATCTTATGACACAAACACTGAATATGACATAAGTTTGGATAACTTATTTACAATCAGATTGAACGATATAGAAGAAATATAAGGAGAAAAAGGATGATTAAAATTGGTACCGCACTTTTTGAAGCGGCTGAACAATTGGAAAGAGAAAAAGGAATTTCAAAAGAAGTTTTAATTGAAGCGCTTCAAGACGCCCTTGTTGCGGGATATAAAAAACATATTAAAGATAAAGATGCTGAAAATGTTGAAGCTATTATGGATGAAGAATCAGGCGAAATCGGTGTTTTTAGAACAAAACTTGTTGTTGAAAATGTTGAAAATCCTGATGTTGAGATTTCTCTTGAAGATGCAAAAGAAATTGACGATGAAGTTGAACTTGAAGATGAAGTTAAAATTGAAGTTACACCCGAAGACTTTGGCAGAATTGCGGCACAGTCTGCAAAACAGGTTATCACTCAAAGAATTAGAGAGGCTGAAAGAAAACTTGTTTTGGATGAATTCTTATCTAAAAAAGGCACTCTTATTACAGGTATAATTCAAAGAAGAGATGAGAGAAATGTTATTGTTAATATAGGTAAAACTGATGCTATAATGCCTGCAAAAGAACAACTTCCGGGGGAATATTACAAACCCGGGAACAGAATAAGAGTTTTTGTTTTGAATGTTAAAGAAACAACAAGGCTTCCGCAGGTTATTGTTTCTCAAGCGCACAGTGAAATTGTTCGTGAACTTTTTGAACTTGAAGTTCCTGAAATTGAAGACGGTATTGTTGAAATTAAGTCAATCGCCCGTGAAGCAGGCTTTAGAACGAAACTTGCAGTTTGGTCAAATGACCCTTCAGTGGATTCCGTTGGTGCTTGTATTGGGCCAAGGGGTTCTAGAATTCAAACAATTGTGGGCGAATTGAAAAATGAAAAAATTGACATTGTAAGATACTCGGAAGACCCTGTTGAATACATTGTAAATGCGCTTTCTCCTGCAAGAATAGTTTCTGTAGATATTTTGGCGGACGAAGAAAATAAACACGAAGCTTTCGTTATTGTTCCTGATGATCAACTTTCTCTTGCAATTGGCAGAGAAGGTCAAAACGTGCGTCTTGCACACAGATTAACCGGTTGGAAGATTGATATTAAATCTGAATCTCAAGCGGCTCAAATGGAAAAACAAGTTAAAGCTGAACCTGAACAAGTGCAGGAAGCCGAAATTGAACAAGCACAAGAAACAGAGGCTGAAGCTTTAACAGAAACATCTGAAGGGTAAGGACTTTAATGAGGGTTATCATAGCAGGCTATGATAAAATGCTGGCAGCTTTGGTGAACGGTGCTGTTGACACAGGTCATGAAGTTGTTGGGGTTATTAGAATTGACAGGGTAAAATACAATCCTTTTACCCTGTTTTTTAAAGATATTTTTGCGCCGTCACGTGACTTGAGCTATATTAAAAGTAAAAATCTTTATGAAATAAAAGCAAAAAGCGTCAATTCAAAAAAGTTTCAAAAAGAAGTCTTAAAACTTGGGGCAGAAGTTATTCTTGTGGGCTCTTGGAGTGAGAAATTTTCAATTGAAACAATTGAACTTACAAAATATGGGGTAATTAATTGTCATCCTTCACTTTTGCCAAAGCACAGGGGTGCAAATCCTTATTTTTGGCAAATTTATTTAGGCGAAGCCAAGGCGGGAATTACTTTTCACTATATGACAGAAAAATTGGATGCAGGGGAAATTCTTATGCAGGGGGCATTTGACATTTCTTCTTATATGACAGGCGGAGTGCTTAGAACAAAAAGTGCGAAAGTGGCGGAAGTTATGGTCGGACAATTATTAGCTGATTTAGAAGAAAATATAATCATTCCGATTGCCCAAGACGAAACAAAAGCAACGTATGACAGGTGGGATAGTGATTTAAGAATTATAGATTTTGAAATGGAGCCGCCTGTTTGCCTGCACAATAAAATAAGAGGGTTAATTCCTTTTTGTGTACCTATTGTAAGGTATAAAAATTTTACATATAAAATTAAGCGGTCAGAACTTATTTTGGAAGAAAATAAACAATGTGAAATTATAAAAGAGGGGAAATATCTTTTTGCAAGGTATAAAAATTGCACCTTAAAATTGACCCTTGTATAAATTTTTGTTAAGATAATTGGTATGATTACATTTAAACAAACTCTTACATATTCTGCCCTGCGTATGTTTTTTGGCGAAATTAAAGATTTTTTAATTATGACAGGAAACATAGGGAAAGATTTATCAAGGGTTTTTTATTATATTTTGCGTCTTAGAATAAATTTAAAAATAATGATAGAACAGGCTTCAAGGTTTGCCGTGGATAGTTTACCCATAACTTTAACAATTGTTGGGATGACAAGTGTGATTATTGCCATGCAAATTGCGCCGGAGCTTGCAAAACAGGGGGCGGAAAATTATATCGGAATGCTCTCTGCCCTTGTTATGATAAGGGAATTATCCTGTATTATGGCAGGGTTTGCAATAATTTCAATGATAGGTTCATCCTTTGCTTCAGAACTTGCTTCAATGGCGGTGGGCGAGCAGATAAGCGCAATGAAGGTTCTAAAAGTTGACCCTATAGAATACCTTATTGTTCCAAGGTTTTTGGCGGGTGTTTTTATGATGCCTTTCGTTTTTATTTTGGCTTCTTTTGTGGGGCTTGTGTGTGCAGGGGCAATATCTTACCTGACGGCGGGGCTTAGCCCTTTAAATTATATAACTTCAATTTGGCAAGGTTTATATATAAGAGATATTATGATTGCAATGTTGAAATCAGCGTTTTTTGGCGGCACAATTGCGCTTATAAGCTGCTCTTGCGGATATTCAACAAGGGGCGGAGCAAAAGAAGTCGGTATTGCAACAACCAAAGCGGTTGTTTGGAGTTTTGTTGCAATTGCGGTTTGGGATTATATTTTCGCTGTCATATTTTATTTATAGGAAAAAGTTATGGGTATAATTGTTAAAAATTTGGTTAAATCTTTTGACGGTAAAAAAGTTTTAGATGAAGTTTCCTTTTCGGTGCAGGACGGTGAAACTCTTGGAGTTGTCGGTTTTTCAGGAAGTGGAAAATCTACGCTTTTAAAAATTATCTCCAACCTTTTATATTCTGATTCAGGGGATATTGCAACAAGTGCGGGCGCTGACATTGCAATGACATTTCAATATTCAGCTTTGTTTGATTTTTTAGATGTTTATCATAACATTGCCTTTCCTCTTTTGGAGAGAAAAGAATATAAGGGTAAATACACAAAAGATGAAATTAAAAAAATTGTAAAAGAAAAATTGGCGCTTGTTGGCCTAGAGGGGATTGAAGAAAAATTTCCTTCTGAATTATCAGGCGGTATGCAAAAGCGTGTTGGGTTTGCCCGTGCAATTGTAACCAACCCCAAAACAATTCTTTATGATGAACCAACAGCAGGTCTTGACCCTGTAAGCTCCACTTTGATTGAAGATTATATTGTGCGCCTTAAAAATGAACTGAATGCTGCCTGTATTGTGGTGACACACCAAATGTCCACAATTAAAAGGGCATGCGATAATGTAATTTTATTGTATGAAGGAAAAATTGTTTTTCAAGGGAAAACAGAAGAATTTTTAAAAGGCGACAACCCTTACACAAAACAGTTTATAGAGGCATCTTTAGACGGGCCTATGGAAATTAAATCAGCGATATAATTTAAAATATTTTTTTTAAAAAAGTGCTTCAAACCCTTATTATCTTTGCTTTTTAAGCTTTATTTTTATGCCAAATTTTAAAATCTGCTATGATAGATATATTAAGTATTTCTATTAGAAAGGAAATATATGGCTAAATATATTTTTCACAGTGAAAAAAGCAAAACAACATGCGCAGAATGCACAAAACTGGATGGGAAGGTCTATGGCGATATAAACAATATTCCAAAATTGCCAATTCATCCAAATTGCAGATGTTGGATAGAAACTATTGAAGATAAAAAATCAACAAGTCACCCTTGCGATTGCAGGAAAAGATTGGAAGTTATTCAAAATAATATAGAAAATCTTATTATTAATTTAGGTAATATATCAAAAAGTATAAATAATGAAATATATGAAACAGAAATTAAGATTGATGATGCGAAAGAAAACAACAATAAAAAAGTAAATCTTCAAAAGGTACAAAATAAATTGGTAAATCTAAAGGAAGAATTTCAAACGTTTACTAAACAAACAAAAGATTTAAACACGGATATTTTATTTTTAAAAGATAATGCAAACGAGCTTGAACACACAAAAGAAGAATGCAATATAGATAAAGAATTAAGTGAAATAAATAAAAAAGCAAAAACTTTTTTAAGTGAAATCAATAGATATTCTGAAAACTTAAAGCAATTAAAAGAAGATGTTAATTGGGTTGAGAGAGCTGAAGCATTGAAACAAAACGGAACTACAACAGGTATTGCCGCAGATGTTGATATCGGTTCTAAAACTTCTAAAAATACTAATTGGTTTGGGAAGGTTGAATTGAGTGAAAAGGAAGTAAATAAAAATGTTGACTATAAGCAAAAAGCAATAGAATTTGCTATAGGTAATAACTATAATAAAATCTTGTATAAAGCTGCAAAAAAATTTTCAGGAGAAGACACTGCAGGCATGCTTGATATAGCCCATGAAAAAAGAAATGATGAAGAATATACAAAAGATGCAATTAAATTAAAGAATTGGGATGATCCAAGAGTTGCATCAAATAAGAAGAAAATAAAAGAAAAAGTATCAAAAGAATTTAAGGATTATGGGTTTAACATAGATGAAATCCCCGGATATTTCTTTAAAAGTACTTCTGAACCCGTTCAAAGACTTATTCAAAATGAAGATTTTAGAAATATTATAAGAAAACATAAGGCGAATATTTTAAAAGGAGAAAATTTTTCTGGCGGTTTTCCAGAGTATACTAACCAAACAAATGCTCCTTGGTTGATTAATAAAATGTTGAAAGAAAACAATTTTAAAAATGCTTTTGGAATAGTTGAACTTTTGACCCCTTTCTTTGATAAAGAGGGTAATTTGCATATTAAAATGTTTGATACTTATGATTTTAATAAAGGTGAAAATATTCTTGTGGAAGCAGGCAGAGTTAAAATGCTAGAAAAAGAATTAAAACCCTTTTTTACAATCCATGATATAATTATCAAAAAAGAAGAGCTTAAATATTTTGGGTTGTAAAAAAGAAATAACAGAATATTTTTTAAGGGTTTTTTGTTTTGCCGTTGTTGTAAAATGTGCTTTTGATATTGTCTGCATAATCGGAATAATAGTTTTCTTACCTTTTTCAGTATTGGTGCTTAAGGTTTTTGATCTTTTGTTTATAATATTTGATAAATGCGGATATTATTTTTTGGTTGAAAGTTTTGAATACAGTTATGATGTCTATATATTTTCTTTTTTTGGGTTATATTTTCTATCAAAAATATTAGGTATATTTAAAAAAATAAACAAATTAAACTTTTTTCTTTCCCTTTTTATAATATGTTTAATAAGCTATATGCTTGTTTTGTTTGGCAGAATAAATTTTTTAGTAGATAAAAATACTTATGAATTGGGGCTTAGATATTTTTATACAATGTATTTATTAATTCCTTGTTATTTATTGTATAAAGTTTTTAATTTCTTATCTTCAAAATTTATCATCTTTGAAAAAATCGGCTATTACACTTCAATTGAATTTTATAAAAATTTGTACAAGAAAATATCTAATCATGGTAAGCATGATAATAAATAACTAAAACCTTTTTTTTACCATACATGATATAATTATCAAAAAAGAAGAACTTTAACACTTATGGGGTGTAAAATGCAAAAAAGAAACGTTGCATACATACTAATGATTATTATCAAAATTATAATGATTATAATATTTGTGCCTTTTTCTTTTGAGCTTATTTTTGGCTCGCTTTCTCAGCCATATGAAACTGTGGTACAAAATGCATCTATAATTTTAATTGGGCTTATTCCTGTTTTGATATGCCACTTTCTTTCAAAGTGGGTAAAAAAAACAACTAATATTTTTGTTAAAATATGTTCAATATTATTATCTGCTTTTTTATTGCTTATACTTCCCATATATGCACTGATCGGGTTGTTTAATTGTGCTTTGATTTGTGATGATCCGCCTATAAACCCTTATAATAAGTCAAGATATGAAGTAATGCTTTCAAAGATGCCAAGTGCAAAAGAGCGTGCCAAACATTTTCCACATAGAATTCCAAAAGATGCTAAAGATTATTATTTTCTCCGTGAATGGTCTTTTAGTGGATATAATGTGCATTATTTAAAATTTAGTACAAATGAAAATTATATTAATAAAATAATTAATGATAACAAAGATAAAATTGTTCATAAATTAAATTCAAACAATGTGGATGATTATTATAAATTCGTTCCATATAGGGCGCTGAGCGATAGTGCCAATTGCACTATATACATTTTAAAAAATGAAAACAACGACAATGATTATACACCAGGAATTATAACTTCAAAATCAAATGAAATTCTTTTTTTCTATTCTAATTTTGATTTAAAGGGAAACAGATATTGATATTTATGAATAATAAATTTTTAAAATATTTAATAAAAGCGAAGGTATGATATTATAAATACATGCACAAAGAAATTTCTGGACTGATTAAATATTTGTCTTTAGTTTTTGTTCTGCAGGGCATAGCTTATATTTCCTGTTATTTTTGGATGTGTATATTTTTTAGCAGTTTAGTGGATGAACAAGATGAGTTTTTAATAAAGCTTTTCTCTTTTGATTTTTTTTATGAAATATTTCCAATAATTCTTTTTATTGTTTTGACATTTATTGCTTCTCTTTTTATTATCTTGACTAAAACATTTCTTGATAAAAAAGAAAGTAAATACCTGACTTGTTTTTTTGATAATCTTTTATACCCGACAATTGCATTGTTGATTGTAGTTTTATGCAGAATATATTTTAATCTCTATATTTCGTACCTGATTATGTTTATCGCTATATATTTTGTGGGGTTTATAAGAAAGTTTGCAAAGCCTTTATATAATCACATATCTATTGTCATTTTTCTTTTGTGGGGATTGGTTATTTATTGCATAATGGGAAACCGTTGTATCTTTAATTTTTAAATTGTTGAAAATTTAATTCATCATCAAGAACACCATTTTGTTTATAAAAAGTATATAGATATAAAAATCCGCTCAAATCTTTTATGCGGGTTTTTATATATTCATATTTATCAGAAGCGGCAGCAAGGCAAGGAAGGTAAGGATGGCAGTTTTTTTCATAGGTTTGCTTTAATAAAATATTATGCTGTTTAATAAATTCTTCCCACTTTTCTTGAGATCTCAAAAGTTCTTCATATTCAGCTTTTGGAAGAATATCCTTTGCCCCTTTAATTGTTTTTTTAATCTCTTGATTATATTTTTCATATCCTTCATAAGTGCACAACATCATCATACGGTCTGTTTGATAGTTTGCATTAATACAATTTTGAGTTTCATTGTCAATTTTTTTAATGGTTTCACTAGATGTGCAATATGACGCAAAAGCAGGGTTGGTTGCAAATAAAAATATTGTTAAAAGAAGAAATTTTTTCATAAATTAATTATAAGTTTAAGCGGTTTTTATATCAAGGAAAGGAAACCGCCAATTCATCCAAATTACAAGTGTTCAAAGCAAATTTAAAAGGCTTTTTCACTGTTTGTGAGATAATAATTAAAAAAGAAGAACTTAAACACTTATGGGATGTAAAATGCAAAAAAGAAACGTTGCATACATAATAATCAATATTATCAAAATCATAATGATTACTATATATACACCTTTTTCTTTTGTGCTTATTTTGTTTACTATCTGTAGTCCTTATGAAGCTATGATATGGAATATGGTTATATTTCTTATTGGGCTTGTTTTTATTTTTGCATGCCACTTTCTTTTAAAGTGTGTAAATAAAACAACCGATATTGATACTCGAATATGTTCAATATTATTATCCATTATTCTTTTATTTATTTTACTTATATATATGTGTGCCGGGTTTCAAAAATGCACTAATATAAATTCAGATCCGCCTATAAACCCTTATAATAAGTCAAGATATAAAGCAATGCTTTCAAAAATGCCAAGTGCAAAAGAGCGTGCCAAACATTTTCCACATGGAATTCCAAAAGATGCCGCAAATTATTATTTTTTCCGTGACAGGTCTTTTTTTGAAGACAAAGAACATTATTTAAAATTCAGTGCAAATGAAAATTATATTAATAAAATAATTAATGATAACAAAGATAAAATTGTTCATAAATTCAATTTAAATAATATAAGTGATTATTATAAATTCGTTCCATATGACGGCTTAAATGACAGTGCCAATTGCACTATATACATTTTAAAAAATGAAAACAATGACAATGATTATACATCAGGAATTATAACTTCAAAATCTAATGAAATTCTTTTTTTCTATTCCAATTTTGATTTAAAGAAAATAAGACGCTGACATTTGTGCGGCATAAAAGTTTCTTATAGCCCAAAAAGGGGATTTATTAACTTTCTTATTTGGCAAAAAAATGTTTTTCATTGTATAATTAGTCGTGAGATAGAATGAAAGGCCCCTAAATGACCGTAAATAGAAAAGTTTCTTCATCTTTAAAAGTCGGGATTTTGACGATTGGGGCGCTTCTTATTCTTATTTTTACCGTTCTTTGGATAAAAGGAAGAAGTTTATCTTCAGGGGAGAGGATTGAAGTTATTTTCCATGATATAAACGGTATCCGTGCAGGCTCCGGCGTGCAGATGATGGGTCTTAGAATCGGGCAAATTGAAGAAATTATACCCGTTGTAAACGGTAAAGATAGTCATGTTAAAATTCGTTTTGTTATAACAGAAAAAGGGGTTAAAGTTCCGGAAGCCTCGACAATTTCAATTCAACAGTCAGGGTTAATTGGGGAACAGTTTTTGGAAGTTATGCCCCCGAAGGTTGAATATCTTTATCTTGAAACTTCAAGAAATAAAACATTAATTGAAGAAAATCAAGAAATTTATATGGTTTTATCAAATGAACTTAAAAGAATAGGCAGAGTTGATATTGCAAATGTTATTCCAAAGGCGGCTGCCCCACTTGAATACCGTTCACAGTTGAAGGGGCAAAACGTACTTAAAATTGGATACATTGTTGATCTTCCGGGGTTGATTTTGGATAAGGAAAATTTAAACGCAAAACTTATTCAAAATAAACTTGTTTTTGAAACAAAAAATGGGGTTAAACTTGAGATGCCAAACACAAATTCTCCCTATACGGTGATTGAACCGATGAGAATAAGTGATTTTCTTGAATTGCAATATAAAACAGCACACTCTTTGACATCTATGAATGAAAGAGTTATGGAGATTTTATCGGACGACTTTATTGCCGATATTAAAGAATCCATGAACAATATTAATGAAATTACCCAAAAGGCAAATTCCACAATTGAGAAGGCAAACACTTTGATTGATTCTTCAAAAGACGAAATTGATGAAATTCTTGTCCAAACTTCAATTTTGACAAAGAAACTGAATGTCTTGTCGGATAATGCAAACGCTCTTGTTTCAAGTGAGGAATTGAAGGGTGCAATTAAATCTGTTAACAGGTTTGCAAAAAATGCAAATTCATACCTTGAAAAACCAGAAGCAAAAGAAATGTTTGAAAATTTGAATGAAATTTCAAGAAATTTGGCGGACATTTCTTGCTATGTAAACGAATTTACAGGGGATGAAAAGTTAAGAAATAATTTAAAAGAATCTGTTGAAAATATAAACAAAGCAATGAAACAGGTGAACACAAATTTGGCGGAAATAAATTCTGTAAGCGGGGAAGAAAAGCTTTCAATCAACAATGCAATAACAGACGCTATTGTGACAACAAGAAATCTTAAAAAATTCTCAGAAAAATTGAATAAAAGATTTTTATTATTCAGGTTAATGTTTTAGATGAAAGATTTTAGAAAACTTATTACTGATTTTCACTATGGAAAAAAATCGTGCGCTTTATACGCTTCGCTTTTTTTGCCCTCTTTGGTGTATGCGTTTGTTAT
Organism: uncultured Gammaproteobacteria bacterium; assembly: GCA_964467625.1. Taxonomy (GTDB): domain Bacteria; phylum Cyanobacteriota; class Vampirovibrionia; order Gastranaerophilales; family Gastranaerophilaceae; genus Galligastranaerophilus_A. Next base: position 541,695 of record CAYXRM010000001.1, read on the forward strand.
AAGGTGTAAAAATTTTTTTTATGACATTGGCTTGTTCAAAGAAAAAGAAATAGACGCAAATATTATTTGCATAGGTAATCTTACAACGGGTGGAGTGGGCAAAACTCCTGTTGTAATTGAGTTTGCACAATATTATGAAAAAATGGGCAAAAAAGTTTGTATTTTAACAAGAGGATATAAGTCTGATTTTGCAAAAGGTAAAATATTTAAAGAAAAAAAAGCGCTGCCAACTAAAGTGGGCAATGAAATTCTTTATGACAGACGTGTTTTGGGGGATGAGGCTTATTTAATTTGCAAAAAAACAAACAATGTGACCGTTATTCTTGCAAAAGATAGATTTTTCGGTGCAAAGTGCGCAAAAGAGGAATTTGGCGCAGACGTTATTATTATGGATGATGGGTTTTCAAACAGAAAGTTGCACAAAAATATAAACATTTTACTTTTTGACAACAAAAGGTTTCAAGGCAATGGAAAACTTTTGCCGCTTGGGCCTCTAAGAGAGCCTTTGTCTGAAATTAAAAGGGCGCAAAAAGTTATTTTTGTAAATAAAGGGGACGATGAAAATTTTGAAATTAAAAAATTTAAAGAGAAATTAAAAATTCCCCATTTTGATTGCAAAATGCAAGCGGGGAAAATTTATAATATTAAGACCGGTGAAATTTTAGATAAAGGTGCGAAAATTTTTGCATTTTGTGGGATAGGAAGCCCCGAGCAGTTTTATAACAATTTAAAAGAATATGAACTTATGGGGACAAAAAGTTTTGATGACCATTTTGAGTATACAAAGAAAGATGTGGATGAAATTTCTTCTCTTTGCATAAAATCTAAAGCGCAAGCCGTTATTACCACGGAAAAAGATATGGTTAAAATTGCTCAGTTTGAAGGTGTTGATAATTTTTACGCAATGGATTTAGAACTTAAAATTAATCTTGATGAGATTTTGGGTTGAAATTATATTTTAATTTTTACAATTGCTTTTTTAACATATGCGGGCGTATCCACCATTGTACAGGGCGAGTGGGCGTCATTTGGATAAAGCATAATGAATTGACCTTGATTTAGGTATGTCACATTTAATTTTTTTGTTGGAGTTTTATAAAAAACAACATCTTTTTCTTCATTGTGGGGAATTGAAACTTCAAGACCTTCAAGGTTTGTGGTGAAAACTTTTTCGCTTCCTTTGATTAAAAATTGAATGTCAATGTGGTTTTTGTGCGCTTCAAGCTTAATAAAATCTCTTGTTGTGTATTCTTCAATGTTTATAAACGCCTTATCTGATATTGTATGCCTTCCAAGTTCAATATCAGGGTCGATATTCAAAATAAAATTTTTAATATTGTCATCAATATTGTAAAGGTCGAAATTTTCAAAGTCATCAAAAATCATTTTTATTCCTTTTCTAAACCAAGTGCACCGAGCATTTTAAGGTCATCTTGAATGTCGTTGCCAACTGTTGTTAAATAGTTCCCTACAATAATTCCGTTAATGCCCGCCATAAGCCCGAGCTTTTGCATTTTTTTAGAAAACCTTGTCATTCTGCCGCCTGCGTATCTTAAATATACATCGGGAAGAATTATTCTAAAAATACATATTGTTTTTAAAATTTCAACTTCATCAATTTTGTCTTCATAATTTTCAAGAGGGGTGCCTTTTATTGGGTCTAAAAAGTTAATTGGTACTGATTTTGGCTTTAATTTTTTCAAAGCCAGCGCCATATTAATTCTGTCTTCTCTATTTTCGCCCATTCCGATGATGACACCTGTACAATTGTCTAAGCCAACTTTTTCTGCAAGTTCAATGGTTTTAATTCTGTCTTCAAAGGTGTGAGTTGTGCATATTTTTGAGTAATAATCTTTACTTGTGTTTATGTTGTGGTTGTATCTGCTGCAACCGGCTTCTTTAATTTGACGCATTTGACCTTCATCTAAAAGACCAAGACAAGCGCAACATTTAAGACCTTCTATAGCAGAAACGGTTCTTATCATTTCAAGTACGGCTTCAAAATCTTTACCTGAAAGTTTTCTGCCTGAAGTTACAATTGCAAATCTTGTGGCGCCGTTTTCTTTGGCTGAAAGCGCTGCTCTTTTAACTTCTTCAAGTGATAACATCGGGTGGACTTCAATTTGCGCATGGTTGTGCGCACTTTGGGAACAATATTTGCAGTCTTCAGAGCATGCCCCTGTTTTTGCGCTTATGATTGAGCAAAATTCTACTTTTCTTTTGAAATTTTTTCTGGTTACTTTGTACGCAGCCTCTACAAGTTCCTCTACGGGTTTGTCGTAAAGTTCCAAATACTCATTAATATTTTTCATAGCTAGTCCCTTTGGAATAAAATTCCGTTATAAATAAAGTTTAGCATAAAAACAATTTAGTTTCTTTTAAATATTATATATTTAGTTTCTTTTCCACTTTCGGTTTTGTATATGGGAGTGTAGTTGGATAAAATATAGGCGCAAATGTTGTATCCATAGGTTCTGCAGATTTCACCTTTTCTGTAACTTTCCGATGTTAGATTTGAAAGAATGATATAGTCGATTTTGTTTTTATCAAAACTTTCGATGATTTTATTTTCCCCAAAACCCTCTGTATATAATGGAATTAGCGAATTGTACATATCGTTTGTTTTTGTTTCTTTTGATGATAAAAAGTTCAACATTAACCCTTCAGGATATATCATAACGCTAGGGGTTTGCGCTTTAATATTGTTTATGTAATTTATAACCTCATTTGTCGGGGCGGATGTATCTTTTAGTGTATAAATTTGACCTTTTTGGCTTTGTAGTTTCCCTTTTATTGTTTGTAAAATGTCAAAATTGTTTATTCCAATGCCTATTGCCATAGATAAAACTAAAATTGAAATAGAGAGCGTAATTTTTTTTGAAAAGCTATTTGAGCATAATATAAAAAATGAAATTAAAATAAACGGTATAAAGTAAAGTCCGTAATTGACGTGGGACAAGCCCCAAAAAGATTTTGCGCCTGATAAAATGGAACTTATAATAAAAACATTTTGAGCGAAGGTATTTTTTTTAAATGTAAAAACAAAAAATAATGCGGTAAAAAATGTTAAAAAGAGATATGAGTCTTCTTGGACGTTACAAATGGCAAAGTTGGCGCCAAAAAGGACAAAAAAGCTTCCTAAAATTTTAAAGATAACTTTTTCTTTTGAAAAAATTGAAACTCCAAGGACAATGAAGGAAAGATAAATTAAAAGAAATAAAATTTCAAAAAACCATTCGCCCCAAACCCTGTCTGTGTAATAAACTCCTTGAGTTACATAAAATGTCTTAAGGGCACTTGTGAAAGTAAAAGCTTTTATAGTTTGAAGGGAAGAAATTATATCTTGAACTTGAAGTCCCTGAATAAAAAGGATAATGAACGGCAGGCAAAAGCCAAAAACAAGAGCAGATAAACTTTTCAGTATAATTTTTGGAGATTTTGTTTTTAAAATAATAAAAATTACAGGGATTATATAAAAAATAAAATCATATTTATTAGAAATGGCAAAGCCTGCAAAAAGAGCAGAGAGTAAAAGTGGGGCTTGCTTTTTATTTTCAACATGGCAGATGAGAAAGTATACAGAAATTAAAAAGCAGCAAAGTCCGTATAAAACGGCGTATGAATAAGGAAGGGTATAGTTAAAAATTCTTACTGTAAGGCAGCCTGTTAAAATTACAAAACTTGTAATTGAAAAAGAATAAAATTCCGGCAAAAATTTTCTTGAAATTTTATATGTGAAAAATATATTAATAAGCGTGGTTAAAATTCCCATAAAATAAAGGGAAGCTAGTTTTATTCCTAAAATTTTATACGCAAGAGCGTTTAAAAGATATGAAAACGGGCCGTATATGCAAAAAATGTCTTTATATAAAACCTTGCCCTCTAAAATAATTTTGGGGTAATAGACTTCTCTGCCAACATCAATTAATATGTTTGCATAATGTCCGACAGATGCCATAAGGCAGCATAGAGTGAAAAACAGTAAAAAGATAAGCGTTTTATTATTTTTAATAAGTTCCATTTTATAAAACTAACATAAAAATATGTACAATGTGAATAAAATTTATAAATATTCAAATTAATTATTTTTGGCGGGGAAAACAAAATATTTTAAAATTAAAAATGAGAGCATTGCAACGGGAAATACAAGAAGGGCTTGGGATAAATATTTGTCCACATTTAATTGCCCAACAAGAACATCAAGTGCCCATCTGTTAATAAAAAATGTTGTAAGATAACAAAGAACAAACCTTACAATAAGTGTGTTGTCTTTGTTTTTAAAAACAATTCTTCCCGTGGTTTGAAAGTTAAATAAAATCCCAATTATGTAAGACAAGCCCAGAGAATACAAGGGACGGTTTGTGAAGGTTACAAAAAGTGCGTACACCGCATAAGAAAATACTGTGTTCATAAACCCCACAAACAGGTATTTTACAAACTTTCTTTCAAAATGACTGAAAATTCCAAAACAAAAATCTTTATATATCCAATTAAAAATAATAGAAAGCACGGAGCGAACTTTTTTGTACTCCGCACTTTCTATTATTGAATTTTCCAGTTTTTTAATCATTCAATTAGTCGATATATTCTTTAATTTCAGCAGCAATGTTTTTAGGATCTAATTTGATGCCAGGGCCCATTGTGGTTGAAAGGTAAGCTGATTTAATATATGTACCTTTTGCACTTTGGGGTTTTGCTTTAATAACAGCATCTGCAAGTGTTGAATAGTTTTTCATTAAATCTTCTTTTGAAAATTTAATTTTGCCCAAAGGCACGTGAATCATACCTTGCTTGTCTGCTCTGAATTCAACTTTACCTGCTTTAGCGTCTTTTACTGCTTTTGCAACATCAGGTGTAACTGTGCCTGTTTTTGGGTTTGGCATTAAGCCTTTTGGCCCTAAAATACGACCTAATTTACCCAAAGGAGCCATCATATCAGGTGTTGCGATTAATGTATCAAACTCAAACCAACCGTTTTGAATTTTTTCGATAATATCTTCAGCACCAGCTTCATCAGCACCTGCTTCTTTTGCAAGAGCAGCTTTGTCAGCTTTTGCGATAACGCAAACTCTAACTGTTTTGCCTAAGCCTGCCGGAAGAACGGTTGTGCTTCTAACTTGTTGGTCAGCATGCTTTACTTCAATACCTAATCTCATGTGGCATTCAACGGTTTCGTCAAATTTTGAAGTTTCACCTGCTACTTTTTGAAGCATTTCTATTGCAGAAGATGCTGTTGCAGGTTGCACAAAGCCTTCCATAAGTTCTTGTATTTTCTTTTGTTTTTTAGTTAATTTTGACATTATTTTCTCCAATTCTTGCGGTCTTAACGACATTTAATAAATGTCTCCCGACGATTATTCTTCTACTGTAACGCCCATAGCTCTTGCAGAACCTGCAATCATTTTAACTGCAGCTTCCATAGAGGTTGCGTTGAGGTCTTCCATTTTTGTTTTTGCAATTTCTTCTAATTGCGCACGTGTGATTTTTCCGACCTTTGTTTTGTTAGGTACAGCAGAACCTTTGGATAAGTTGATTGCTTTTTTAATTAAAACAGCTGCCGGAGGTGATTTTGTAACGAATGTGAAGCTTCTGTCTTCATATACGTCAATTACAACAGGAATGATATAACCTGCCATTGAAGCGGTTTTTTCATTGAACTGTTTGCAAAAATCCATGATATTTACACCTTTTTGTCCTAATGCAGGACCAACAGGCGGTGAAGGATTGGCTTTCCCTGCTTCAATTTGAAGCTTGATTTTTCCTGTAACTTTTTTGTTTGATGGTGCCATTTTTGTTTTCCTTTCTGTGGTCAAACGGGTATGGACTTACCCTTCCACTAACTATTTTGATTTATAATTAAACTTTTTGAATTTGTTTGTATTCAAGCTCAACGGGGGTTTCACGTCCGAAGATTGAAACCATTGCTCTTAATTTTGATTTATCAGGATAAACTTCTGCAATATCTCCAATAAATTCTGCAAAAGGCCCTGAAATAATTCTAACTTTGTCGCCCACTTTAACATCCAATTCGATTTTTTGAACGGTTGAGCCACCTCTGTGGATGATTTTTTTGATTTCAGAATCACGTGCAGGGATTGGTTTTTTGGAAGAACCTACAAATTTTGTAACTCCTGCCGTGTGGCGAACAACATACCAAGAATCGTCATCCATAATCATTTCAACAAGAACGTATCCGGGGAAGATTTTTTCTTCTTTTTCGGATTTTTTGCCGCCTTTAACTTGTGTTATGGTTTTTTGAGGAACTTCAACTCTGAAGATTTTTTCACCCATGTTCATATATTCGATACGTTTTTCAAGGTTAACTTTTACCTTGTTTTCGTGTCCTGAATATGTGTGAACAACATACCATCTTTTCTTTTGACTTTTGTCTTTAATTTCAGATGTTTCTTTTTTAAGAACTACATCTTCTTGAGTGTTTTCTTCCTGAATGTTATTTTCTTCGTTCGCCATAATTATACCTTTTTATTTCCGTTTTTATTTAATTAATCCCAGAAGGCCTTTGAAAATGATGTCTAAAAGGTAAACAGCAATGGTAAAAACACTAACCACGAAAACGACAATGCCTGTTTCTGCAATAATTTGGTTTTTTTCAGGCCAAGTAATTTTTCCCCATTCAGATTTAACCCCTTTAAAATAATTGACTAAACCTTCTTTGAAGGAAGCTTTTTCTTGAGTTTTTGTTTTTGTGTTTGCCATTTTGTTCCCTTACTCTTTAAATTCGCGCCCTGAAGGACTCGAACCCTCGACATCCGGTTTTGGAGACCGACGTTCTACCAACTGAACTAAGGACGCACATGCCCTAAATGCGGGCAATTGTTATTAAATTTTCAAGGTGTTCCGTTGTGCTTTTTAGCTGAAGTTGATAAGAATGCACCTTTTTGAATTTGTCTATTCCTTGTCAGCTTGTCAGCATTTTGAAATTTCTCTCGGTTCTGAACAATTTCAGTACAAAACTTTGGAAATTCTTATTTTGTTTCTTTGTGAACAGTGTGAGCGTTGCACCTTGGACAGAATTTTTTAAGTTCCATTCTTTCTTTTAAAGTTTTTTTATTTTTTGTGGTTGTGTAGTTTCTTTCTTTGCAATCTTCGCAAGCAAGAACAACCATTCTGTCATTTTTACCTTTGATACCCATTGTGAGTTCTCCTATGTTGTCTTGGCAATTAAAAATGCCCCTTGAAGGACATTTTTAATCATTTTATATTTATATAATAATTTTATCAGGAACAATTTTTTTGTAAAGCTTTTTGAGTCCTTGAAAACTGTTCGCTGTTTAAAAACTTTACGTTAATTTTGGTTTAATTTTCAAAACCGTATATTTTAAATTCCGCAGGTTCAAGTTTGTTCATTGTAATTTCATCTTCTATCACTTCGCCCAAGGGTTTTTCCGTTAAAACACATTTTTGAAGTTCATCGTATGAAAAATCAAAATAAGATTTTAATTTTCTTCCTTTAAAATGAACTGTGGAATTATAGATTGGTTCTCCATAAACAACTTCTGTCCAAGTTGCGCCTTCTTCATTGTTAAATTGCATCTTTTCTGTTGGGTTTTTATAATTTACAATAACAAGAATTGAGCCGAAGGCGGAATTAATTTCCCAAGCGCAAAAACCGTTTTCGTTTTCTTCAAGAAGTTTTGCTTTTCCTGAGGCTAAAATTTTGGAATTTTGTGCAAAATAGTTAATTGCATTGAATTTTTCATAGAAATTCCAATTTTTGTTTCTTATCATGGATGTTTCTTCACCTATAATGCGTTCAATTCCGCCTTGGGTAAAGCTTTCATCCCCGTCTGCATATAAAGTGGGTCTGTTTGCAAATTGTCCACCAACAATGAATTTAAATTTCAGCCATTTAAAAAGTGCGCCCCCCTCGCCCAATTGCGCAGGGTACCTGTCGATTGCTTCAAATTCGCCGTCTTGGTTGTTGTATGTTTTTAAAATTGAAAGTGTGGCAGGCTTGCCGAACCTTGCGTTATATTCTTCAAGAGATTTGTTATCTTGAAGAATTTGTTTTGGTGTTTTTGAAGATTGGGAGATAATATCATTTCCCCACAAAAGGTCAAAATTCATATCTTTGTGATATTCCTTGTAATAGTTATCCCAAAGCATATATTCAGCCAGCGTTGCAAAATAGGGTACATTTTTTTTCAAATTTGAATTAACCTTGCCAAGCACTTTTCTTGGAATTCTATAGCTTATTGGAACACCGTTTTGCTCTGAAAGTTCGTCTGTTATATGGTCAATATGATCCACCCTAAAGCCGTCAAAATTATATTCCTTTTGAAGGTTTTCTGTGTAATTGACATAGAAATCTATAACTTTTTCGTTATATTTGCCATTTTCAAGGTAGACAAAGTAATAAGGAGTTTGGCAGTCAAGGTTTGCAAATTTTGTGACATCCTCTCCTTTAAAATCGTAATGTTTATAGAGGGGATATTCTTTTGTTTCGTTCATTTTGTCAAAAACGGGAACTGAAGCAGAGCACCAAGCCCCGCCACACAGTGGCCAAAGACCTTCTGAAGTTAACCTTTTTATAATATCTGTGCGGTTTATTATGTCTTCTTCGGTGGTAACTTTTTTGCCGTTAACTTCTTCTATAATTTGAACAACTCTTTTTGTTAATTCTTCTTGCTTTTGTTTTTTTGTCATTATGTTGTTCAGATTAATTTTTATATCTTTCATATAAAGTTCGCTTTTGGCTAAAATTTCCTTTTCTTCTTCGGTGTAGGTTATTTTTGCGCCGTACAGCTCTTGTATATATTTTTCTTCAAAAGAATTAATATTACTGTTGTTGAATTTGCCTGAAAGTCTGATATCATCTGCAATTTTTTTGATTGCGCATATGTATTCTTCGGTTAATTCTTTAATATCTCCCCACCTTGCAATATAGGGGTTAGCTAAAACAATTTTAGAAAATCTGCCTGTTTGAGGAAGAATATCGTAAATAACGGGATGACCCGCAAGTTGAGCAAGTGCTATAAACATTTTAACCTGTTCTTTGGCATTTAGCCCTAAGAATTTTTTAATTTTTTCATCTTCCAAATTTGGTGAAATTTCAGATGAAGTTGGAAGGTAAGCACATCCGAATTCTCTTGGATGAAAAGGTAAAAGATAGATTGTATCAGGCAAAATGTTTAGCATTTTGTTCCCGACAGGAAGGATAATTAATTGTGCAATCCATTGAATAAAGCTTCCGCAAGAATTGCTTGAATTGCCGTCCCCAAGGGCAGCTAAGGAAATAAGTTTAATGTTGTGGTTTTCTTTTTTAAACCAGTTAGAATTTTTGATTTTTTTTCTGCTCAAGGGTGAGGGGTTATTAAAACTTACGATTTTTGAATTTTTATATGTGTTTTCGTTTTCTAAAATTTTAATTAAACAAAAAATAATTTCCCCGCTTGAAAGTTCCTCTAACACTTTGTAATGAGGGTATGGAAGATAACCGTATTTTTCTATTGTTTTAGACAAATATTCTTTTCTGTCTTCTGTGACATCACAAATGCCGTAAATTTGTGCAATTTTTGCAAAATTTTCCTCTAAATTAAGGGAATTAAAAGCCTTTTTTTGTAATAAATTAAACATCTTATCTCCTGAACTAAATTAAAAACGGGGTAAACTAAATTTCCATCAATCAAATGGTAGCATGGAAAATTTTCAATATGTATAAAAGGTTAAAAAATATGAAGGACAGTTTTTAAACTGTCCCTTTTTGTTAATATCTAAAATCTTTGATTTCCTGTCTGTAGTGTTCTTCGATTTTTTCTTTTTGAAGTTTGAGTGTATTTATATCAGCTTGAATAAGGCTTGTTTTTGCCTTTTTTTGAGAGGCGGTTAAATTTTTATCCATTAAAATTTTAATTATTTGTGCTTCTTTTTCTGATATTTTGCTATTAATTGGGGCAAGTTCGTTGTTTTTCTTTGCTTTAATGTGATCAACCGCACTTTGAAGGGTTTTGATATCGCTGTCTGAGGGGGGCGCTTGAATGGTAGTTATACTTTTTGCGTCTTTTTGAAATTTATCTACAGCAGAGCCAAAGCTGCCTTGAATGTCTGTCATAATGTCATTTGTGCAGCCTGTCAGCATAAAAGAAAAAATAAGTATAAAAGTTATTTTTTTCATTTTTAACACCCTTTTTGTTTATCTTCTTTGTGAATTTTTTATGTATTTTGCTTCATTTTCTTCATTTAAGTTGCGAAGCTCGGTTATATATTGCTGCCCGTTTTTAACCACCTGAAACAGACTGTTTAAATCTTGTTCCAATTTGGATAAAATTTGTTGGGCATAAGCTTGTGCGCCGTCTTTCATTTTAAGGGCATCTTCGTTTGAAGCAATTCTTATTCCTTCAGCTTCTCCAAAAGCTTTCATTTTTATATTTTCGCACTCTTGAATAACCTTTTCTCTAAAAGCTTTTGCCTGTTCTTCCATTTCACGTCTTAAGGATGATTCATCAAGAATTCTTCTTCTTTCGTTTTCTGCATCTTGAATAATGCGTTCAGCCTTAATTTTAGCTTCTTGAATGAGTTCTTCTTTGTTTCTTAAAATGCGTCTTGCAATTTTTATGCTCTCATCGATTGCTTCGGGAAAAGAATCCACAATTCTTGCCAATTCTTTGCTTTTTACAATCATCAGGTGATTTGGGATTATGTGGAACCCCTCTTCGTACAAATCATCAAGTTTTTGATGTAGTGCGTATAATTCTAATCCTTCTTCTGCCATTTTGATTTCATACCTTTCTTATACTTGTTTTTTTAAAATATTCTACCACACTGTCAGGAACAAATTTTGAAATATCTTCCCCAAAAGAGGCTAATTCTTTCACAATTCCTGAAGATATAAAGTTATATTTTGGCTTTGTGATTAAAAACACTGTGCCAATGTCAGGTGCAATAGACATGTTTGCTTGAGATAATTGCATTTCGTATTCAAAATCTGAAACGGCACGCAGTCCCCTGATTAAGAATTTTGCACCAGTTTTTCTTGCATAATCAACAGTTAAGCCTTCAAAGTGGTCAACCTCTGCATTTTTGATGTCGGAAATTGATTGTTTTATAAGCTCAACTCTGTCATCTACGGGTAAAAAAGATTTTTTGTTGCTGTTTTTTAAAACCGCAATAATAACTTTGTCAAACATTTTGCAGGCTCTCTCCAGAATGTCAATGTGCCCTTTTGTAACAGGGTCAAAGCTTCCGGGGTATATTGCAATTTTTTCTTTTTTGTAAGTCATCTTTACCTCAAATTAATTATAGTATTAAAATTTTTTCTTTGCCCATATTTTGAATGAAAGCCCCCCTTTTTTGTTAATTTTTTGTTACATAATTTGAAGGATTTTTGTGACTGAATTTCAAAAATCATTAATTTAGATGATATTAAAGGGAATTAAATGAAGTTAAATACTCTAAAAGACGATAATGTCTTTTGTGGGGAAAAGGTTAACAAAAAATGTTTAGTCCATCCATTCAAAGCTATATAAATTCTTCAGGCGAAGCGTCTGCAATGACAAGGGCAAAGCATCTGGACGCTTATATTAACACGCTTTGGAACAAAACGCCCGATGTGGAGAATGCAGCCGAAGAAGAAATTCAACCCTTTAATCGTGTTTTAAAAAGTTCTCTTGAAGAAAACCCCTCAAATGGTGTTTTTAAGCTTGATGAACCGCCAAAAATTCCCTTTGGCACTCTTTCTGTCGGGGCAAAATTAAGTTCTGGCACCAACACGAAATCTGAAATTATGAAAATGATTGATGATGTTTGCAATAAATATGATGTGGATTCAAAGCTTGTGCAAGCTGTTGTGGAACAGGAATCAGGCTTTAACCCAAATGTAAAATCAAAAGCAGGGGCGCTTGGGCTTATGCAGTTAATGCCAAAAACAGCCGAAGGGCTTGGGGTAGGCGACCCATTAAACCCTAAAGAAAATATTGAAGGCGGGGTTAAATATTTAAAACAATTGCTGGATAAATTCCATGGGAATAAGATATTGGCGCTTGCGGCATATAATGCGGGGCCAAATGCGGTTTCCAAATATAACGGCGTTCCCCCGTATAAAGAAACACAAAATTATGTTAAATCCGTTTTGAGTAAGTATTTATAAAAAAGGTAAAAGATTATGGTTGATGGAATTACACCAAGAATTAATTTAGGCGAAAGAATTGAACCGAGTAAAATTTCTACATTTAACGGTTCTGTCAGAATGAAAAGTATAGAACAGCCAGAAACAGCAGATTTTAAAGATGTTATGGGTGGGCTTGTCGAACAGTTGAACACGGATTTGAACGCTCCTGAAGAACTGGTGCAGGACTTGATGATGGATAAAGCAGACATCCATGACGTTATGGCAGCCATGCAAAAATCTGAAATTCAATTGAACATTGCGACCACGGCTCTTGGAAAAGTCATACAAACGTATGAAAAAATCATGCAAATATCAATATAATTGTTTATATAGAATAAAATAAATGTATAATAGATGTGTTAATCACCGGTTAATAAAAGTAAATTGCAATGGATTTTAAAACTTTAATGGAAAACAAACCCGTATTTTACGGGGTTATAGCGGGAGTTTCAGCAATAGTTATAATATTAATTATTGCAGTGTTTTCTATTGCTATGGGAAGCAAAAATTCTGACGGCACAAAACCCGTTGAAAAGCCTAAGGAAATTTCCCAAAAAGAAATAACAATCATCGAAACAGATAAAGTCGGACTTGCGGTTGAAATTCAGGCACTTTTAGGCAGGCATGGAATTAAAACAAGAAGAGAATCAAGCGGTACAAAATCAAAGGTTGTTCTTTCGAAAGAAGATAAAATAACAGAAGATGATAGAGATAAAGCGATTATCCTTCTTGTACAATCGGGGCTTTTAGATGAGCATACCGGACTTGAGATTTTTGATACGGGTGATTTTACATCCACTAAAGAAGATAAAAGAATTCGCCTTATAAGGGCAATGAATGGGGAACTTGCAAGATTAATCAGAAAAATTTCTCCGATTAAAAATGCACAAGTGTTTGTTTCCGTTCCGGAGCAATCTTTGTTTGCTTCCAACCAAAAGCCGATAACCGCAACAGTGCAGGTTCAATTAGATACAGGCGATAGACTTGACTCTATGAAAGTTAAGGCGATTACAAACCTTCTTTTGGGTGCAATTCAAGGTCTTAAAGCTGAGGATATTTCAATTACGGACACAAACGGGGTTGTTTATTCAAGCATTATAGGCGGTGCAAACGATGCGCTTGCAAAAATTGAAGAAAACGACAAATACATGCAACAAAAAGTTTCTGCCCAATTAGATAGACTTGTGGGCAAAGGAAATTATGTTGTTACGGTTTCTACGTTTTTAACTCAAGCACCTGTTGAAAAAACAAGTATAATTTATGACCCAAGTTCAAAAACGGCAGTAAATGAACAAGGGTTTACAGAAAAACTGGGGGACAATTCTGCAGATAACAATTCTGCTATTAATGCGGTGAGCGTTTATTTGCCATATGGGGTTCCAACATCGGGGCAGAATTCTTCCCAAGATAGAAAATACGTGCGCCAAGCGCATGAAACCCAATACGGGGTTACAAAAACTCAAATTAATGAATACACAAGAGAAGGCGTGATTGAAGAAATTTCAATTGCTGTGTCTTTGGATCAGGCTTCTGTTCCAATGAGCATGACAATGAATGACCTTAAAACTTTAATTGCCCATGCTGCAAGCCCACTTGTTAATCCTGAAAATGTTTCAATTGCCTTTATAGAGTCGGCAAACCCTGTTTTGGCTCCTGAAAGTCAGAACAAGCTTCCATTCCCGACAGAATCGGGGAACCCTTGGTGGGTGGTTGGTATTGTTCTTTTAATCGGGCTTGGTATTGGGCTTAAATATATTACAAACAAAGTTAAAACCGAGCAGGATAGAAATGTTCAAGAATTAAACAGCTTAAGAGCAAAAACTCTGGAGCAGGAAAAACAGTTGCGTGAAGTTAATGTTAAGGCACAAGAGTTAATTCAAAAACAAGCGGTAATGGCGCAAAATTTAATTGAACAACAAAATCTTCAAAAGCTTCAAGCGCAAGCTCAAGCACAAGCACAAGCGCAAGCACAGGCTCAAGCTCAAGCACAGACTAAGAAAAATACAGAAAAAGATGTGAATATAGATGATGCAATTTCAGAGCTTGCAATGGATTATGCAGGCATGGATGACCTTGAAGCTATAGAAAAGTTAAAAAGTTGGATTGAAGCAAGTTAATATTGTATAATTTATACACATTAAAGGAAATTTAACAAAATGGCGCCGCAACCTCAAAACACTCCGCAAAAAAAATCGACTCCACCGCCTAGCGGTGGTGCTAGGCCTGCCGGTAGAGTTATTCAAGGTTTTGACCCTGCGGCATTTGCTAAAAATTTGGCAATGGAAGCAAATCAGGTAATTCCTGAAAACATCAAAGAGGCAGATAGAAAGTTTATAGTTGAATTGGTTCACAAATTTTGCCTTTTGTGCGGAGATGCTCTTGTCAAGGATGAAAAATATAACTTAAACGCACAGCAGGCGAGTATTATCACCCAATTTATCGGGGAGTGGACTTTTCATAAATCAGTAGATCTTATAAACGGCGGAATTGCGCCTGAATTGCGTGAAGGGGTTCTTCAAAAGGTTGCATTTACTGTTTTTGAAATTGCAAAACAGGCGATAAGTAAAAATCTTCCGCAAGAGCAAGTTCTTGCGGTTGTTGAAGCGCAGGTTAGAAATTGTTTTAAGGCAGCGCTTGAAGATCTTAAAAATAGAGGCAAGATTAATGAAGACACTTTAAATAATGCGGCAAAACAATCCAGTATTGATGCAATGAGTCAACAGGAGTATGATAGAGAACATGTCGGGGAAGATTTACCGGATGCAAAAATTTTAAAATTGGCTTCTTTGGCGCTTTTTATAAAAAAACTTCCGCAAGAACAGGCACAAAAAATTATTGCAAAATTTAACGAATCGGAAGCGCAAGTTTTGTTACAATATCTTAAAATGTCTCATTTGGAACAAAAAATTGATAAAAATCTTGCAATTAGGTGTTTGACTGAAATAAAAGATGTTTTGCCTGAACCTAAAGTTATTTCAAAAGACAGAGTTTATGCAAAATTGTATAAAATTGTTAAAACAAAAGACAAAAATGAAATTTCCAATATTATAGATAATGAAAGGCCTTTAATAAAACAGTTTGTTCTGTCGCCTTACACAAAAGAAGAAGTTGTTGTTCCGACAAAAGTTGGGAGTGTTATTTGTAAATATTTGGAAGAAAAGATTTTATTAAATGATAATAAAGAAGAAAAATAATAAACAAAAAGAACAAGAGGATATAAAACAAGAGTCCAAGAGTTCTTCAAGCATAATTAAAGCAGGTTCTGTAAAAAAGCCGAACCCACTAAAGCAAAAGGCTTTGGAAAAAAAAGAAAAGCAGATAGCTCTAAATGAGAAAAACATGCCTGAGCCAAAGCAGCCTGCCTTGCAAGAACCTAAAAAAACGCCCCTTGAAAAAACTCTTGAAGAATATGAAAAAATAGATGTCACAGCCCTTGAATTTAAAGAAAGATATGAAAGAAGAAGAGGAGAAAGAAGAAGGGGCTTTAGAAGGATTGATGAAAGAGCGCTTGTTTCCCGTGCGCATGAAGAAGCTCAATCTATAAGAGAACTTGCCGCACAGGAAGGGTATAAAAATGGGCTTAGTCAGGCGCAAGATGTGGTTGAAGAATTAAAAACTTCGCTTGAGAGCTTTTTAGGGGCAAAAGAAGCGGTATATGAAGAAGTTTCAGGACACATCATTGAAATTGCACTTGCTGTTGCAAAAAAAATCATTAAAAAAGAGGTAGAAGCTTCAAACGAGGTACTAAAGGCAGTTTTAGGCGAAGTGCTTGATGAATTAAATGAAAGTGATGAAAAAGTGACGGTTAAAGTCAATCCTGAAGATGTTGAATTTGCAAGGGCTTCTTTGCCTGAAATTTTGTCTGAAAAAGGAATAAGTGCTAAAATAAATGTAGCGGCAGATGAGCTTATTCAAAAGGGGAGCTGCACGCTTGCCGCATCAAATGGAGTTGTGGATGCGAATTTTTCAACTCAGCTTGCAATAATTCAAAATGCCTTTGGTATTTATGAGGGGGGCGAATAATTAAATGGCACAGCCTAAAATGAATGTCGCAAATAATCCGCTATCAGAAATTGCGCTTGCAGTGTTCGTTATTGCGCTTATTTTAATTTTGCTTATTGAAGTGCCAAATTGGGTTATAAATTTTTCAATTTCATTAAATATAACCTTGGGAGTTGTGCTTTTGATGTTTTCTCTATACGTTCAAAAGCCTCTTGAACTTGCGTCTTTTCCTTCAATTATTCTTATCGGAACAATGTTCAGACTTGTTTTGTCAATTGCCTCAACCCGTTTAATTCTTGCAAAAGGGGACGCAGGTGAAGTTGTTCATGCGTTTGGACAGTTTGTAACCGGCGGTAATATGGTCGTGGGTGGAGTTATTTTCTTAATTATTACCGTTGTGCAGTTTATGGTTATTACAAAAGGTGCAGAGCGTATTGCTGAGGTTTCCGCAAGGTTTGCACTTGACGCTATGCCGGGTAAACAAATGACCATTGACGCCGATTTTAACCAAGGGCTTATATCTCCGGAAGAAGCGGTTAAGCGCCGTGAAGATCTTCAAAGAGAATCTTCTCTTTACGGTTCTATGGATGGTGCTATGAAGTTTGTAAAAGGGGACACAATTGCAGGTATTATTATTGCCGTGATTAACATTATAGGCGGGTTGATTATCGGGGTTGCAATGAACCAAATGCCTATTGCAGATGCGGTTTCAAAATATACGGTTTT
Organism: uncultured Gammaproteobacteria bacterium; assembly: GCA_964467625.1. Lineage (GTDB taxonomy): Bacteria > Cyanobacteriota > Vampirovibrionia > Gastranaerophilales > Gastranaerophilaceae > Galligastranaerophilus_A. Next base: position 558,550 of record CAYXRM010000001.1, read on the forward strand.
AACTATTGGTGACGGTTTGTCTTCTCAATTGCCTTCGCTTTTAATGTCTATTGCATCAGGTATTGTGATGACACGTTCCACAGGTACAAGCACCTCTTTGGGAAAAGATGTTACTTTGCAGATTTTATCAAAACCACAAGCCATGTTTTTAGCATGTGGCTTTTTGATGTTTATTGCGCTTACAAGTGGGTATACGGGGCTACCGTGGTGGCCGTTTTTGCTTTTCACTATAGTTCTTGTGGTGGGCGCAATTTCAGTTCTTGCAAATCAAGAAATGCAAAGCCAATTGGGGCAGTTGGATGCGGTTAGAAAGAATATGCAAGACCTTGTTAACCCCAATAAAATGTATGAACGTCTTGGGGTAGATGTTTTGTCTTTACAAGTGGGTTCAGGTTTGCTAATTATCGCAGACCCCGATCAGGACGGTCAATTGCTTGCAAAAATTGCGGCACTTCGTCAAAGGGTAACCGATGAACTTGGGTATATTATTCCAAACATAAGAATTATGGATTCTTCCGCCATAAAAGATAATGAATACTTAATTGCAATAAGAGGAAATACGGTTGCAACGGGTGTTGTGTATCCTTCCAAATTTATGGTTATTGCAGACCAGTGGGAAGCTTCCGGCAAAAAAGTCCCCGATAATGTAATTGTATCGGTTGACCCTACTTATCAATCTCAAGCTTATTGGATTGACCCTCAATATATAGACCGTGGTTCAAAAATTGTGGCGGTGGATTCGGTTGATGTTATTGTAACTCACCTGCAAGATTGCGTTAGAAAATATGTAGATGAAGTTATGACAAAAACAGACGTTTTGAAGCTTATGGAACTTGTTAAATCTCAAGACCCGACTTTGGTAAATGACCTTGTTCCGACAATTATTTCAACTTCTGATTTAAGAAAAATTTTTGTTAATTTAATTAGAGAAAAAGTTTCCATAAGAGATATTATTTTTATCTTTGAAAGGCTGTGCGATTATGCAAGATTTTCAAAAGAGCCCGATATTTTATCTGAAAGGTTAAGAGCGGCTCTTGGCAGGCAAATTTGTCTTCAAAACTGTAATAAAGATAAAGTTTTGTATGCTTTGACTTTGTCTTCCGAATGGGAAAAAACGCTTGATGATTCTTGCCAAAGAACAGAACTTGGGACAATGTTCCTGTTGAACCCTATGCAGGTGCAAGAGCTTATTGAAACCACGGCAAATACTTTGATGAAGGCACATCAGGTAGTTGGTGTTCAGCCTGTTATTTTGTGTTCTCCAAGAATTAGACTTCCTTTATATCAAATGTTAGAAAGACACATACCAACAATCGTTGTTATATCTTATTCTGAACTGATTACAGATATTAGGGTTGAAGCGATAGATACCATAGGAGAAGGATATTAGTCTTTCTTTTCAAACTCAGATAAAAATTCAGCAGGGGTCATATTGAAGCCTTTAGCTATTTTTACAAGAATATTCAATTTTATGTTTTGATGAAGATTTTCAATTCTTGATAAAATTGCAGGGTCAATTTCGTTTGCAAAGGCAAATTTGTTTAAGGAGATGTTCATATCTTCTCTTTTTTGCTTTATAAATTTTCCAAGTTTTTGGTATTGCATTTTATCAATTGTTCTATATAATATTTTATATGTCATTGAGAAATCTCAATAGTAAAAACAAAGGAGAAATATGAAAAAAGCTTTCACGCTTGCAGAAGTCCTTGTTACTTTGTTAATCATAGGAATTGTTGCAGCACTCAGTATCCCTTCTCTTATTGCCTCTTATCAGCAACACACGTATAAAGCGGGTTTAAAAAAGGCAATAAATATTTTAAATGATGCAGTAACTCTTAATGGTGCTATTGATGAAGATAGTTTGCTTATAAACAGAAATGTATATAATTATTTGACAAAACATATGAGCATTTTAAAAACCACGCTTACATCATCAAGAACAAACAATGGCGGAGTTAATTATGCGCTTTATACGCCCGATGGTATGAGATTTGAATTTAAGTATTTTGGCATGAAAGAAGATGGAAGCAGAGTAGGAAGCGAGCCACTTTTAGGGGGTGGGGGAAGAAAAAAACTTTGGGAAAATAATACGCAGATATGCCATGTTTTAGCTCCAAGCACGGACAATTATTATATACAGGCCTACACAAGCGGTCATAGCGGTATGGGCATGAATAAGTGCTACGGCTGTGGTTCGTACGGGCTTAGACACAATCCTTTAAACAGCAAAATCCCCCCGTGCTTTGTTGTTGTAGATGTAAACGGGGATAGCGGGCCTTCAAAAAATACAAGTTCACAACTGATATACAACCCTCAAGATGATGTTAATTCCGGAATTGTTGGGGATGTTTTTACAATTATGATAACGGATACGGCGGCAATTCCATTTGGGACTATTGCGCAAAAAGCAATGTATTCAAAGTAATTAAACTACGTTTTTTAAAAAACTTTTTCTGTGCACTTTGCTAATACCGTGAGTTTTGATTAATTCAATGTGCTCTTTTGTAAGGTATCCTTTATTTTTTTTAAAATTGTAGGCGGGGTATTTTTCATCTAATTTAATCATAAAATTATCCCGCTCAACTTTGGCTAAAATACTTGCAGCGGCAATTGAAGCAGAGAGGCTGTCTCCTTTTATTATTGCTTTTTGGTGGTATTCAAAATTTTTGATTTGTTTGTTTCCATCCACAAGTACAAGCACATTTTTTGAATTTAATTTTGATATAACTTCATATGCGGCCCTTTTCATGCCATACAGAGAAGCGTTTAAAATGTTCATTTTTTCGATTTCTTCAATTTCTATTTTTTGAATTGAAAAAAAAGAATTTTCTTTTATTAATGGAAATAAATTTTCTCTTGTTTTTTCGGTTAACTGTTTTGAGTCATTTAATTTTGGAAGAAGTTTATCTAATAAATCGTAACTTTTAAAGCAGACGCATGCTGTATATAAAGGGCCTGCGGCAGGCCCACGTCCGGCTTCATCGCAACCCAAAACATAATCATACTGTTTGCTAAATAGAGTTGGAGTGTTTTTTTCCAATAAATCAAAATCAAAATTCAAAAGGCTCATCCAGCGTAAAGTTCCCTATGTTTCCATTTCTAAAATTTGTTAAAATAAATTGTGCACTTCGTGTAATATCAGCAAGGGCGCCTTTTACAATCCAATTTCTTGATTTTGCAATGTTTTCAATATTTATATCTTCTTCAAGATTGTAATATTTTTTTGTTTCATCTTGATAATATTTGTCTAAAATTTTTAACAATTCTTCTGCCACAAATTCATTGTCATAGGCATTTTCTGAAATTGAATTAACCATGGCAAGTTTTATTGCTGAGGTTTGGTCAACTTGAACGGAAGGAATAATTCCGGGGGTGTCCAGAAGCTCAATTTTATTATGAACCCTAACCCACTGTTGAGTCCTTGTGACACCTGCCCTTGCACCTGTTTTGGTTTTGCTTGTACCGGTTAGTTTATTGATAATGCTGGATTTGCCTACATTTGGCATTCCAATCACCATAACTCTTATGGGTCTTGATAAAAGCCCTCTTTGTTTGAGTTTTTCAAAAACGGGAGAAGCAACCTCAAGAATTTTATTCACAATAATTTTTGTGTCTTTTTGATTTTTCACGGTAGTTAAAAGACAGGGGCAATTATATTTTTCTTCAACTTTTTTCTTCCAAAGTTTTGTTTTAACGGGGTCTGCAACGTCAGACTTGTTCATTAAAACAATTTTTAATTTTTCGCCCGTTAATTTTGAAATATTTTGATACATACTGGAATGTGGAATTCTTGCATCTAAAACTTCCAAAATAACGTCAATTTGTTTGAGCTTATCTTTTAGTTGACGTTCCGCTTTTGCAATGTGCCCAGGGTACCAATGGATATGATTATTCATTTATATCCTTTCTTGAAATTTAAAAAAGCACCAAAGTTAAACTTGCTCCGGTGCTTTTTTATAAAATATTTGGTAAAGAAAAACTAATTTCCTCTTTTTTCGATTTTTTCTCTAATACGTGTAGCTTTGCCGGAGCGTTCTCTTAAGTAGTAGAGTTTTGAACGTCTTACATCACCTTTTCTTAATACTTGAATTTTTTCAATTCTGGGTGAGTAAATTGCAAAAACACGTTCAACACCGATACCTTGGAATACTTTTCTTACGGTAACGGTTTTGTTAATGCCTGAACCGTGTTTTTTAATAACGGTTCCTTCAAAAGCCTGAATACGTTCTTTATTGCCTTCGATAATTCTAACAAACACTTTAACTGTGTCGCCAGGGTTCATTTGAGGCATTTCTTTTTGAGTATATTCTTTTTCTAATTCACTGATAACGGGATTCATTTTCATCTTTCCTTATATTTTTGTTTATAGCAATTCTTATGCTAACTTAAACATTTTTAATATTCAAGTCTTTTTTACAAAATATAAATATAATAGTTTTAATGAAAAATATTTTGTCAGTTTTAATAATAATAGTTTTGTTTATATTTTGTTTTGTGTTGGAAGATAAAAATAAAAAAACATCTGAACAAAAACCTATTGAAGTGGTACAAAATCTGCCTTTAGGGGTTAATGGCGAACAAAAAAATAAACAAAAAACAAAAAAACAGACGAAAAAAAATCAAACAAATAAAACGGCAGATAAAAATAAAAAAATATTAAATTTTCCAAAAATGAAAAAAGTTTTTTATCCTTCTTCGATAAAAAATAATAAAATAACTTTTTATGTAAACAACCCTACTTTATATGATTACCCTTCTTATGCGGCAAAAGCTGAACCTTGCCTTTTATTAAAAAATAAAATTAATTCTGCCCAAAAGTCGATTGATTTTGCGCTTTTTGAATTTGGCGGGCAAAAAGATATTTTAAATGCTTTAAATCTTGCAAAATCAAGAGGGGTTATTCTTAGAGGAGTGGTTGACGGAGATGAAAACGGGGTTATAAAAAATAAAGAAACCGAATTATTAAAACAGGTGGCTCAAATTTCTCAAGATTTTTCAAAAAGTTTTATGCACAACAAAATTTTTATAATTGACGATGATTTTGTTATGACAGGCTCTATGAATATTACAAATACGGGCTGTGGCGGATATAATTCAAACAGCGTTGTTGTTTTTGAAGATGAATATTTGGCTTCAATTTATAAAAAAGAATTTGAGCAGATGTATGAGGGAAAATTTAAAAGACAAAAATTTGATTATTCCACCCCTTTAATTAAGCTTGATGAAGAAACTTCCGTGCAAATCGGTTTTTCGCCTATAGGGGGCACTTATTATAAAATAGTTTCCCCTGCAATTAAAGGCGCACGGCATAAAATAAGGGTAAGTGCGTATATTTTGACTTATGGGAAAATAATTCAAGACCTTATTGAGGCGAAAAACAGAGGGGTTGAAGTTTTGGTTATTTTGGATGCTCTAAATGCAAGAAAATATAAAAAACAACTTCTTCAATTAAAAGATGCGGGAATTAAAGTGAAGGCGGAAAACTGGGGCGGCAAAAACCATGAAAAAACAATGTCTGTTGATGACGATATCTTAATTTTGGGTAGTACAAATTTTACATATAGCGGGTTTAATGTGAATGATGAAAATATTGTCATAATAAAAAATAAAACAATTGCAAACTTTTATAACGGCTTTTTTGATACTTTGTATAATTCCATTGATAGCGTGTATTTAAACACTGTTCCATATGCCGAAGGAGCAGAGTCCGGAAATTCGTGTTTCGATAAAATTGACAACGATTTTGACGGAAAAATAGATATGGAAGATTACAGATGTAAAATTTATAAAAATTAAACTTCCGATTTGCATATGAAACCTTTTATTGTTAAAATATTTTTGTTAAAGATTTTAAGGAATTCTTATGGAATTTTTCAGAAACAATAGAAAAATAATAGTTGGAGTGCTTGTGCTTGTGGTTGGTTTTTGGCTTTTGGGTGCAACCATTCTTATTCCGCTTCTTGCAAGATAGTTTATGAAAAAGGTAATAAAAACATCTTTAATAATTTTTTTGTCATTTCTTTTTATGTTGGGGGGAATGAGTTCTTCGTTTGCAACAAATAAAGACCAAATTGACAAAAAAAGAGAGCATGCCAAAACCCAAATTAAAAAATTAAAATTACTTCAAAAAATTGAAACAGGTAAACTTTACAGCAATCAAAAAAAACTTGAAACCACGGAAAAAAGCCTGAATACAAATAAAGTACAGTATGAAAATGCAAAAATAGAGCTGGGGCGCCTTCAAGCCGAATTAAACAGGCAAATTAGCGAATATAATCGTCATCAACAAGATTCATCAAAAAGAATTGTTCAAATTTATAAATCCAAAAGAGCCGGATACGTTGAGTTTTTGTTTTCTTCAGGCGATATGAATAATTTTTTGGACAGAATTTATTATGAAAACATAATAATGGATATCGATAAAAAAAATATGGAGTCTGCACGTCAAAGGGCGGCTTCCATAAGGAATTTGAAGCAAAAAGTCGAACAACAAAAAGAATATCTTGCAAGTTCTATCAAGGTTATGGATAAACAACAAAAAAGCATTAAAAACGCAATTGATAAAAACAAGCAAATGATATATAAATTAGAGCACGACAGGGCAACTTGGGAAAAATCCGAAAGGGAATTAAAGAAACAATCGGAAGCCTTAGAAAGATTTTTGAAAAAACAGCCAACAACAGTGACAACGAAAGTAACCGGCGGTTTTGTAAGGCCTGTGTCGGGAAGGGTGACTTCTCCTTACGGAACAAGAATGCACCCGATTTTCAAAAAGAGAATTACCCACACCGGAGTGGATTTGGGTATGCCAATGGGTTCACCGGTTAAGGCGGCAAATTCAGGAAAAGTTATATTTGTTGGCTGGTATGGCGGATATGGAAAAGTTGTTATCATAGACCATGGTAAAATAAATGGAGTTAACGTGACAACTTTGTATGCGCACCTTTCAAGTTACAGAGTTTCAAACGGGGTATCCGTATATAAGGGGCAGGTTATCGGAAATGTTGGTTCTACGGGCTATTCAACAGGACCGCACTTGCATTTTGAAGTGCGTGAAAACGGCAGGCATGTTAATCCTTCAAAATATGCACCAATTTAAGTATTTTACCAAAATGATATAAATGGTAAAATAGGTAAAAAAATTATGGTAAAAAATATAAATAAAATTGCATATCTGTTAATTTCAACGGCGCTTTGTGCGACTTTATCTCTCCCTGCTTATGCGGTGGAGACGGTTCAGGCAGTTGAAATTTTAACACGTGAGCAAAAAGATTCAAACACCGCTTCAAATGAAAGCCCGATTTATCTTCCAAATGCTATAGAAAATCTTGGGGAAAGACACACTATATATACAGGTGCAGTTGCAGACAGACCTGAGATACACCTTAAAAGCTGGGGAGAATATATTCAGGAAAAAAGACAAGCAAATCTCCAAAAAGAAGAAGTAAAAAAGCAAAGTACCAAAAAAGAAGCAGACCTTATTTTAAATTGCAATGAAATGGAATATTTTGAAGACAGAAATGAACTTGAGGCAAGGGGAAAAGTTGAAATCACAACTTCTTCAAATACCAAAGTTTATGCAGATAAAGCTTTATACAATAAAAATAACAACACAATTCAGCTTTTTAAAAATGTCACCCTTTTGAAAGGCACAGCAACAGTCAACGGGGATTATATGCTTGTTGACTTGAATGAAGAAAATGCCATTATGGATGAACCTCAAACAAGGGTCTCAAATTTGATAATTAATGCAAAAGAAGGCTATGCTTACGCAGATAGGATTGAAAATTTAAACGGAAATGTTGAATTAAATAAACAAGTTGAAATGGAATTGTATTCCCGTGGGTTTGTGCGTTTCGGGCGTGCGATTAACGACACAAGGCTTGTTGATTTCGATGTAAAAAAGGATAGGTCAAAACCCTATAAATTTAAAACAAAACAAATTGAAATTCGTCCTGAAAAAGACCATGACTCAATGGTGATGAAGGATGTCGACATTTACTATGGAAAAAGAAAAGTTTTAAATGTTCCTTCAATTGAACTTTTTTCAGATAAAGAAATGACTTATTCAGAAGTCAACTTCCCGTTGGAATTTGGCTCTTTAAAAGGGTTTGGAACATATTTGGGCATGGGCTACACCTTTAAATTGCCCAAAACTTTTACCTTTAGAGCAACACCGGCTATTGTATATGGAGATAATGAATTTGGTGTGGGTGCTATGGCGCAGTTGAAATCTAAAAAAACAAGAAGTGAAATTGGCTGGGCTTCAAGCACAAATAACCTTGTATTTGACGGTGAGTATAGAATTTTTAATAAGTTAAAACTTGATGTGGGCAGGCATGTTTACAAAAATGAATGGATTGCAGGCGGCAATCGTGCAGGGTATATTGCAGAATTAAATTATGAAGATGTATTCATTGTAAAAGAATTAGGCAATGCTGTTTTCAGACACAAGGTTTCAGGTGGCTGGGTTGCGGACTATAAACGTGAACATCAGGAAGACGATATGGACTCAGGCTTTAGGTATCGTTATCAAGCTGAGCTTAGTAAATTAATTAAGAGGTTTGGCAGCAGAGAACAAGATATGTATTTGGATTTCAGCGTTTTGGGTCAAACAATGGCAACCCTTTATTCAGACACTGGAGATACATTCGGCTTATTTAGGGTTGGCCCCAGTTTAACATCTAAGGTTAAAAAATGGAATTCCAGCATTACATACACGCTTGGTGGTGTTCATGGCAGAACCCCATATCATTTTGACGAATATAGATACGGTCGACAAACAGTTTCTTTTGATGAGAGTATAATTTGCAATAAATACTTATCTTTAGGATACAGAGGCACTTTAACCCCCCTTAAAGACAACACGGACAGGGATATTTTAACGGAAAACAGATTTTATGCAATTGCAGGCCCTGAAGATATAAAAGTTGCGTTTTCATATGACACCATAAGACAAAATATGTACGTTGACTTTTTGTTCCTTTTAGGTGCGGATAATATGGATGTAAAATATGATAAATTAGTGGTGAAAGATCCTGAAAAATTAGGCAGACGCACTAAAAAAGAAACGGACAGGGAATTAAACAGAATAAAGGTTCCTGAAACTTTATAAAAAGTTTTGTTTATTTTTTATCTTTAATAAATAAATGTTTTCCATTATCAAGGGTTACCCAATGACCTTTGTAGGTGTTGGGATTACCCGTGTTGGTATAATCTTTTTTTCATTAAAATCAAACATTTTGCATTTTTTCCTTTCTTTATTTTCTATGTTACAATTTTTTTTATGAAAATTAGGGATATACGAAGATATATTTTTATAAAACTTTCTGCGTTTTGTTTGGTTGGGATGTTTGTTTTATATGTGCCCGAGGTTTTTTATGTAGTTTCTAATCCGGAAGATATCAAATTTGCTGTTTGGTTTTATTATTTTAAGCGCAGTTTGGCTATTTGTGCACTTTTGGCATATTTTTTGTTCCTTTTTGAAGTTCCAATAAGGTTTGTTATTATGAAATTTATTTTAAAAAAGGAAGAAAAGCCTGTTTGTGTTTTAAAACATAAAAAGTTAGACGGATTTCTTACGGGTTTTTTGTGGACATACGTTTTTTACGGGCCGCTTGCAGCCTTTGTGTATACCGCTTTATTATATTAATTAAAAGTTAGATTTATTTTTTCCTTTCTTTATTTTCTATGTTACAATTTTTTTTATGAAAATTAGGGATATACGAAGATATATTTTTATAAATATTTTTGTAATTTGTATGTTTATTATATGGCTGGTGCAATTTTTCAGCGGGTTTTTTGGATATAAAGATGTGGTGCGCAATTTTGTGCGTATAATGGCGTCTTTTGCTTTTTGGGTGTGGGTTTTATTTCTTCTTGAAGTTCTGATAAGATATATTATTGAAGTAAAAACTTGCAAAAAAGAAGAACATATCCCTGTTTGGAAAAATATATATTTAAAATTTTTTGACGGTCTTTATACTGTTATATTGTGGATATGCGCTTTTTATGCTCCGTTAATTGCAATGTTGTGCGGTGCAGCTTGAAGGAAAAGAAAATTGAAGGGTTGTTTTAATATTCCTTTCTTTTAGTAATATTTATATTTTAGCATATATTAAAAACCGGTTTTTATTTTTTTTCAAAAACTAGGCGCAATCTATCTTTGAAGCATTATTTTAGATAGTCTTTAAATTTTTTATCCGCTTCAAAATAAAAGCCACAATTATCTAAAGTTTTTCCGCCCATTTCAATGAATTTTGGGTTAATTGCAGGGTAATCTCTGCAAAAAATGGGGCGAATAAAATAAATTGAGCACCTGTTATTTTTTAAAAATTTGCATTTAAATAAAAATGCTCCTTCAAGTTCTTCTCCTTCATTTTGAACTTTGCCATTGGGGTAAAAAAAGTTATAAATTAAATGTTTCTTTTTTAGTTTTTCAAAATCTTCTTCTGTTTTAATATACCCTTTTTCATCAGAAAATAAAATACTTGTGCAACATGTGCCGCATTGTTTGCATTTGCCTTTTACTATATATTTTGAAGAAGTTAATTTATTTTTTATAGTAAGAATAATATCTTCAATAAAATTTTTTATTTTATTCAACTTTTACAATCCCCAAGGTTACGGGTTTTTGAAAATTTGTGTAATCAAAAACCTGAAAAATAAAGTGTCCTGTGCCGTTTATTACCGTGTAATCCGTGAAAGCATTTTTGTTATTTAATTCAAGGGTTTTGTTGTACAGATATTCATACCCCCAAAATTCAGAGGAATTATCTGATTTTTTAAAAATTTGCAATTTTAAAAGTTTTGTTTTAAAGCCTTTTGGGTTATATATCGCATAATAAATTCTATCTCCTGCCTTAAACGTGTTTGAAAGAGCATAACCGTCTTTTGAAAAAGGCATATGAGAAAAGGCAATTGTAGGTTTTTCTTTGTCACATCCTGTTAAAAACAGCGTTATAAAGAATGCAAATAGAAGAAGAAATTTTCTCATTTTTAATCTACAAGCCCTTTGTAGAGAGTGTCAATTTTGTTTTTAGCTTGAGTTTTTAGTTCTTCGTTATCTGAAAATTCAATAAATTTTTCATAATTATAAATTGCAAGGTTTTTGTTTTCTTCTTTTTCATAACACTTACCAAGTCCCCAATAAGCGTATGAATAATGTGAATTTACATCAATTGTTTTTTGAAAATATTCTTTTGCTTTTTCAAAATCATCTTTGTCAAATGCGCAAAGACCCAAATTAAAGATAGCATCTGCATTATTAGGGTTTATAACAAGTGCCTTGTTGTAAAATTCTTCGGCATTTTGCGGGTCGTTTAAATATTTGTGCATAGAGCCGATTTTAACAAAAAGGTTGTCGTCTTCTTTTTCTTGAATAAGGGTTTCATATGCTTCAAGTGCTTTTTTATAATCTGAAGTTTTAGCATAACTGTCCCCTAAAACTTCAAGCAAATTGACATCCTTGTTGTCTAGCTCATACGCTTTTTTATAGACATCTTGCGCCATTTGTTCTTCGCCAATTCTTGTCAAGGAGTTTGCAAATTCAACGAAAACATCTTTTTCATCCGGTGCAACCTGAATGGCTTTTTCAAAATTTTCAACCACTTTGTTTTTTGAACCTAAGTTTTCATAAGTTTTTGCAAGCCCGATGTATCCTTTCGGATTTTCAGGGTCTTCTTCAATTGCGCTTGTAAAGGTTTGTTTTGCTTTTTTATAATCTTTAAGATTGAGTGAATATTCTCCCCAATTTATTAAATTCAAATATGTCTCATCCATAATATTTTTTTGAGTTAATCCAAAAGGGATAAGCTCTTGATTTTCGTATAAACTAAGCTTTTTGTATATGGTATCGGCATTTTTAAATTCTTCAAGTGCACTAAGGCAAAGCGCCTTGTTGTATAGCGCTCTTAAATTTTTTGAATTTTGTGAAAGTTCTTCTTCATAAAGATTTAGTGCTTCTTCATAGTTTCCGTTTTGATAATAACTTTTTCCAAGTTCATTTTTAATATCAAAATCTGAAGAAATTTTTGTGCCCTGTTTTAAAATTTCAATTGCACTTATATTGTTTCCTTCTTTTTGATAAATTGCACCAAGTGCAATATATGCGTTTTTATCTTCAGGGTGTGCTTTAAGGTATTCTTGGTATGCAGCAATTGCATCTTCCTTTTTGCCCATTGTGTTTAAAAGATTTCCGTAATCAAATTTAAGGTCGTTCAATTCAGGGTTTAAGCTGAATGCGGTTTTATAATTTTCATATGCAAGGTCGTTTTCTTTAAGGTAAGATTGAACAACCGCAAGGTTTCCATATGAAATATAATCTTTTGGATTAATTTGTATGGCTTCATTAAAGCATTTTTTTGCATTTGTGTAATCTTTATTTCTTAAATACGCAAGCCCTAATTCTGAGTATTCTTGAAAGGTGTTAGGGTGGGCAGTTTTAACTTTTTCATACTGTGCAATTGAATTTTTGTAATCTTTTAAATTTAAGTATGAATTTGCAAGAAGGTTTCCAGCCTCTTTGTTGTTGGGGTAATGTTCAAGAAAATCGTTGTAATATTTGATTGCGTCTTGATATTCACCATTATAGAATTTTGAATTTGCAAGGTTTAGATAGTTGTATTTGTAATCAGGCATGATGTTTTGAGCTTGAAGGTAAGTGTTATATGCCTCATTGTATGCGCCCTTTTGTTGGTATATGTTGCCAAGGCTGACATATAAAAAGGCATCGTTTGGGTTAATTGTAATTGCCTGTTTGTAGGCTTCAATTGCTTTATCTGTTTGCCCGCTTCTTGCGTATAGCCCTGCAAGTTTAACTGTTAGGGTCAAATCGTCTTTTGAATTATTAAGCGCCTTTTGAATTAAATCAATAGCTTCATCTACTTTATTATTATTTTCAAATAAAATTGCTTCGGAATACAGTTTGTTTGCTTCCTTGGACATTTTGGCTTCAGCCCCGTTTAGGGATTGTAAAACCAATACAAGAAAAATAGCATATTTTATAAGTTTTTTGTTCATTCCGTATTTCCTTAGCTTACTTTTGTATCTTCCATCACTTTAAATGTTTTGCTTTTTTTGTTTGCTATAATCTCAATATACTTCTTTAAAAGATTAAGGCAAGTTTCTGTTACTCTTTCATTTACAAGAGAGTCATATTTTGTTGGCACATCAAGAGGTGTTTCAACAAGCGCAATTAAAAATTCTCTTATTTTTTTGTGTAATTTTACATATGGTGCAATCGTTATGTTGCAATTTGTGCAAACCACGCCACCCATATCAAGGGACAAATAAGCGTCTTCTTCTATTTTGGCTGAACATTTTAAACACCTTTTAAATTCAAGTCCAAAGCCCATTTCATTCATAAAGTGAAGTTGAAATTTAATTATATTAAGCTCTGCTTGTGTTTTGTCGGTTGAGTTTTGGATGTTATCAAGGGTTTTGTACAAAATTGAATATATATTTTCATTTTGCTCTTTATCCTCAGAATTTTCCGCACAGAAAGTGTTTATAATTTCCACAACGTAGAGTGCCATTGTTAATTTGTCTAAATTGTGCCTTAATTTGTTAAACGTATTTAGGGCGCAGGCTTCTTTTATGATGTCTAAATTTCTTTTTTTGCCCAACATTAAATTGTTGCAAAATAAAGCTTGCATTCTTGCACCAAGCTTGCTTTTTGGGCGCTTTACCCCCTTTGCAACTCCCTTTATAATCCCCTTTTCTTTTGAAAACATAACAACGATGTTATCATTTTCACTTATTGGATATGTTTTTATATTTATTGCATCTGTTGTATAAGTTTCCATTTTATACGTTTACCTTAAGAGAAGACATTTCGTTGTTTATAAAATTTTCGCAAAGTTCATCCTGAGCTAAAAAATCAGATTTTATTTCGCACATTGGGTAAATTTCATTAAACATTTGCCTGTAATATTCTTTTCTGGTTGTTTCTTTAGATAGAATATAAACTTTTTTTGGTTTTGAAATTTGATATGCGGATTTTAAAAATTCCATTGTAAGTTTTCTGTCGTTTTCTAAAGGCGGGTTAATTAAAATCCAAGTGTCCGCGCAAGCCATTGCGCTAAGTGCGTTTATCCAGTAATAAGGGTTTGCGTTTGTTTTGTAATTTTCTGCTTCATAAATGTCAGGGTACATAGATGAAGAACAGTTTTTGCACTGTAGGGTTAACACTTTGTTGTGTATTCCGCCAAAATATTCTCTGTTGCCGCATTTAGGGCAAATAAAGATGTTAGATAAACCAAATAAAGGAATGAGTTTTGTCACTTTTTTGTCTTGGGTGTTTTCGCACACAAGCGGAATTTCAAAGTCTATGTAGTGTTCAATAAATGTTTTTATAATGTTTTCACTTTTTGAGGTAGTTACAAAATAAACATCTCCTTTGATTGTGTTCAACATTTTTAAAATTTCGCCAATATCGTCTGTTGGAACATCAACGTTTTTTTTGTTGTAAGAAGCGCTCTCAAGCGGGTTAGCTTCTTTATTTAAACTAATTAAATCAAGTTCATATCTGTAGAATTTATTTTGCATATAATCAATTGTGCTTGATTTATCATCATAAAAAACCGCCACATTTTTAAGGGTTGGGATTTTTTCTTCAAGAATGGGGGTATTGTTTATTTCTTCTTGCGAAAAATTTAGACTTGTTTGTTCGTTTTGGTCAAAAGAAGGAACTTGTTCTTCCTCTTTTTGTTCTTCATTTTGTTGGGTTTCTATGTTAGAGGATGTATCAAAAAGTTCTTCTTGAATTTCTTCTTGAAGGTTGTTTTCAAAAACTTCTTCTTCAGGCGCCATATTTAGGGGTTCTTCTTGAAGGTTGTCTTCAAAAGTTTCTTCTTTAGGCAATATATTCAAGGGTTCTTCTTGAATTTGTTCTTCATTTTTATTTTCTTCAGTATAAAAAGTTTCATTTGGTTGAAGATTTTCTTGAAAAGATGATATATCTTGTGTGTTTGGATAAATTATATCAATTGGAGAAACATCCTCATTGTCTTTTGATTGGGGGGTTGTGTTATATGCGGAATTGTCAATTTCGGCACTGTTTTTATCTTGTGTGGTGTCAAAATTGTCACTTTCAACAGATGATATTGTTTCTTCTTGATAAGGAGCGTTGCCGTTTAGAATGTCTGCTATGGTTCTTGTCAAAAGGTCTTTTATATCATTTGGAATGGTTTGTTCTTCCACATATGATAAAATTTGCCTTAAATCGTCCAAAAGTTCAAATTTGTAACCTGTGTGATATTTTTCATGTAATTTATGTGCGCCCATTTGAAGAAGTTGCATATCATCTCTTTTAAGCGCAACATAAAGTCTTTTGATGGTCATATCTTCTGCTTCAGGAAACGGTGCCATATTTTTCTCCTTTTTAAATTAAACTTTCGTTGGAATTGAAGTCGCCCGTGCCGTGGTATATACCCCTCATCATTTGAAGGAGTTCTGTCGGGTTGTTGCTGACATCAATTGCGGTTTCTTTTTCAACAATGCCAAGCCTGTATAAATTGTATATAGATGCATTCATTGTGCAAAGGGTGCTGGAGTTTGATCTCACAAGCAATTGGTCAATTTCATTCATTTTGTCTTTTGCGATATAGTCTGAAATTGCGGGAGTGGTCATCATTAATTCAAGTGCAGGTGCCACGCCGCCAGTTTTTTTTGGAACCAGTTTTTGAGCGATTGTGCCCCTTAGGGTTGTAGAGAGTCTTTTTCTCACAAAATCTTTTTGGTCAGAATCAAAAAGACCAATAATTCTGTTTATTGTTTGAGTTGCAGAGTTTGTGTGCAGGGTAGACAAAACAAAGTGTCCGGTTTCGGCAGCCTGTATTGCGGCTTCAACCGTTTCTCTGTCCCTTATTTCACCTATTATAATCATGTCGGGGTCTTGTCTTAGGGCATATTTCATCCCGCTTGGAAAATCCGGAACGTCAATTCCCAACCCTCTTTGTGTAATAAGGCAATTTTTATCCGTATATAAAAATTCGATAGGGTCTTCAAGTGAAATAATGTGCTTTCTTTTTGTTTTGTTAATGTTTTCAACCAAAGAAGCAATTGTTGTAGATTTGCCTGAACCCGTTGGGCCTGTGATTAAAAGAATTCCGTTGTTGAAATCCGCAAATTGCCAAATACTTGAAGGAAGCATAAGGTCGTCAAAAGTGGGTATATCATACGGAATAAGCCTCATGGTTAATTTTGGCATACCTAAATCTTTACAGTAATTTACCCTGTATCTTGAAACTCCTTTGAGTTCGTATGTGAAGTCTAAATCAAGAACGTGGGAAATTTTCCCTCTTATATCTTTGTGTAATACAGTGTCCAAAATGCCGTCAAAATCTTCTTCTGTAAGTGGGGGCTCATCCAGTTTTATCATTTCCCCTGCAATTCTTAAAGAAGGTTTTTTTCCTAAAGAAAGATGTACGTCAGATGCCTTTGTTTTAGACACTTTTTTCAGAAATTCATTTATATTAAACATTATTAACCTCTAAGATTTTACCGTTTATTAATATAATAGCCCATAACTCTTTTTGTGGTTAGTTTGTAACGAAGTTTTTTATTTTTTGTTAACAAATGTTAACTATGAGAAATTGCAGGGGCAATTTTTAGATTAAAAATTTTTTTATTTGAATATAGGTTAGTATAAGATTATTTTGGAAGGAAGTTTTGTATGAGTTTAACATCAATTAACAACCAATATCTGGGACTCAACGGTCTTGCAGGCGGATATTCAGGTTATTGCGGCGGTGCTGCAGGACTTTACAGTGATGCTAATACGCAGACTGTAAAAAACAACATTGAAAATGCTTATGAAATTAGTGCAACATCTAATTCTTATGCAAACAAGTCTTCTGTTTCTTCTTCAAGCTTTACTCAACAGTGCCAAACAATTCAGTATCTTTTAGAACAAGGCAGAACTGATGAAGCTATGACAAAATATGAACAACTTTATAACGATATGGCGGCAAACCCTTATTACGAAGGATATGGCGAAAACGAAATTAAAACTTTATTGCAAGAACAATATATGAGCGCAACCGGTTCTTCTTTGGTAAATGCGATTGAAAATAATTCAGGTTCTTCATTTACAACAAGTTTATCATCTTCAATACCGGTTTTGGGCTTATTAACCGAAGGCAAGTCAAAGGATGATTTTATTTCAGAAGTTACGGGAACGGGTGCTTCTAAGGCTTCAGTGGCAGGAAGCGTTGCAGGTACTGTAGCAGGTGCGGCTACAAGTGCAGGGGCAGGCGTTTTAACTTCAATTGCAATCGGTGCTGCAAGAGGTAAGAAAACCGGCAAAGTCGGTATGATTGTAGGCGGAATTATAGGCGCTGCAACCTCATTGCTCACAAACCTTACAAATAAAAGCGTAAAGAGCAATTAAAATATTTTATACAAACTTCTTATAATCCTAAATACCTGTACTACAAGACAAGTGCGCCATAGTGCCTTGTCTTTTTTTTTATATGGAATAGCCAAATTCAAAAGATTTTATATTTAGTTCAAGAAATTCGGGCTTTTTTGATGAAGAAACTTTTTTTAAGGCGGATAAAACATTTTCTTTTGATAAAATGTTTGTCTTTTTAATAAAAGCGCCAAGTGCGACAATATTCAATAAAAGATTTTTGTCATGTTCAAAAATTTCATCGCTTAAGGGTTTGAATAAATATTCTACATCATCCCTGTTTTGGATGTTCCCTGTCATTGACGAATTTGCAAGAATGAACCCGTCTTTTTTAATTAAATTTTCAAACTTTTCAAACGCCTGTTTAGATAAAAATATTCCCATATCGGCTTTATCAAAAATTGGTGCTGCGATTTCATTGTCAGAAACAACAACGTAACAATTTGCGCTCCCGCCTCTCATTTCAGCTCCGTAGCTTGGTATCCAAGTTGTGTTTTTATTCTCAAGTAAGGCACTGTGCGCAATTATTGTTCCTAAAAACAAAACGCCCTGTCCGCCAAATCCTGAAACTATAATGTTTGTTTGTTTATCTGCCATTTGTTGTATCCTTAAAAACCCCAAGCTTATGTGTTTTTGTGATTTCTTTTTCTATAAATTTCATTGCATCAACAGGACTCATTTTCCAGCCTGTAGGGCATGTGGTTAAAACTTCAACAAAGCTAAAGCCAAGCCCTTTTAATTGATTTTCAAAAGCTTTTTTTATTGCTCTTTTTGTTTGGATTATGCTTTTTGGATTAAATATCCCGCACCTTTCCACATAACATGCTCCATCACACAGAGCAACCATTTCAGATATTTTAAGAGGGTATCCAAACATTTTAGGGTCACGCCCCAAAGGAGTTGTGGCGGTTTTTTGCCCGATAATACTTGTGGCACTTGCTTGCCCGCCTGTCATGCCGAAGTTAGTATTGTTGATACATATTGTTGTAATATTTTCACCCCTGCATGCGGTGTGGATTGTTTCGTTCATACCGATTGTGGCAGCGTCACCGTCCCCTTGGTATGTAAATACAACTTTATCTGGTCTTGCACGTTTAACTCCCGTTGCAACGCAAGGCGCACGTCCGTGAGAGGAGCCTACAACGTCTAAGTCATAATATTTTTCAAGACAAATGGAACACCCGACAGCGGCAACCGCAATTGTGTTTGCCTGAACATTTAATTCATCAATGCATTCTGCTACAAGCCTTAAGACTATACCGTGTCCGCAGCCTGCACAAAATGTGTAATCGTAATCTTCTTTAATTGTTTTTGGTCTTTGAAAGACAACCTTTTTTTCCACTATTTCAGACATTTATCTTTTATTTCCATAGCTTTTTTTATAATATCACCTGCTTTTATGACATCCCCGCCCAATTTTGTGAGGGTGTCAAAGTATACATCGTTATCAATAGAAGCCTTAACGTCAAGTGCCATTTGTCCTTCGTTCATCTCAACGTCCAAAATTGCCTTAACCTGTTTAGCTTTTAAACTTATAATTTTTTTAGGGAACGGCCAAAGGGTAATCGGACGCACCATGCCGATTTTTACACCCTGCTCTCTAAGGGTTAAAATGGCGCTTTTTGCAACACGTGCAACTGTGCCGAATGCGGTTATCATAATTTCGGCATCTTCCATCATAAATTCTTCGTATAAAACTTCTTTTTCTTCAAGTTCTTTATATTTTGCTTGTAATTTTCTATTTAAAACAATAAGGTCATCCCCTTGCATATGAAGGGAAACAAGTTTTCTTGGCGGACGCTTTTTATCGCCTTTGCCGACACCTGTTAACTCCCAACTTGAAGAATCAACTTTGCCAAAATCATATTTTTTAAATTCCACAGGCTCCATCATTTGACCCAAAAAGCCGTCTGCAAGAAGCATTGCAGGGTTTTTATATTTCCATGCCAGATGAAACACTCTATGAGTAAATTCAACCGCCTCATTGATTGTGGATGGGGCAAGAACAATTGTGTGATAGTCACCGTTTCCGCCGCCTTTTGTGGCTTGGAAGTAATCCCCTTGAGATGCAATAATGTGCCCCAACCCGGGGCCTGAGCGCATAACAGAAATTATAACTCCCGGGATTTCTGCTGTTGCCATAGCTGAAATTGCCTCTTGCATAAGAGCAATAGCGCAAGAAGAAGAACTTGTCATAGCTGGTATTCCGGTAGAACAAGCACCGATTACCATATTAATGGCAGCAAGTTCAGATTCTGCGTTTATGTATGTTTTGTTTAATTCAGGCATGGTTTTTGACATAAACTCCCCGATTTCATTTTGGGGGGTAATCGGGTATGCAAAATAGCATTGAAGACCTGCATCTATTGCAGCTTTTGCAATTGCAATGTTGCCTTTTATTAAAACTTTTTCAGCCACTATTTTATAACCTCTTTAATTGCAATTTCAGGACATGAAATTGCACACAGTGTACATGCGGTACATTTATTTTCCGTATCACAAAATTCTGCCGTCACAACCCCGCTTGAGTTGGTTGTTTTTGAATATCGAATAAGCTTGTTCGGGCAAACTTCCATACAAATTCCGCAGCTTTTACATTTTTCAAAATCAATAATTATTTTTGACATAAGTATATTCTAGCACTTAATTTAAAAATATACTCTTGTGCAAACAAAACTTTACAACTATAAACAAAGTATAAAAATTATTATAGAATATATAAAAAAAGGAAGTTTTATGGAAAAAGAATTCAAGCCCTGTATTTTAATACCCACGTATAATGAAGCTGAAAATATAAAAAAATTAATATTAAAAATTTTTGAAATTGTGCCTGAAATTTGTCTTTTTATAATTGATGACAATTCGCCCGATAATACGGCAGAAATTGTTCATTCAATGTGTGATAAACGAATTTTTATTTTAAAAAGGACGAAAAAACAAGGCTTGGCTTCAGCCTATAAAGACGGGTTTAGGTATGCTAAAAATTTAGGGTTTAATGCGTTTATTCAAATGGATGCAGATTTTTCCCACAACCCTGCGTATTTACCTTTAATGCTTCAAAATTTAAAAAAATATGATTTTGTGGTGGCTTCAAGAAACATTAAAGGGGGAAAAACTGAAAACTGGGGAATATTAAGAAAATTGATTTCAAAGGCAGGCTCTTTTTATTCAAAAATGGTTCTGACATGTCCCATAAATGATTTAACAGGTGGTTTTAACGGTTGGAATTTAAATGTGATAAATGAAATTGATATGGAAAATTTAATATCAAAAGGGTATTCTTTTCAAATTGAAATGAAATACAGGGCCTATAAAAACGGGTTTAAGTTTATTGAATTTCCGATAGTTTTCCCGAACAGGAAAAACGGAGTTTCCAAAATGAATAAAGAAATTTTTTTCGAGGCACTAAAAAACGTGGTTAAAATTCGTTTTTCAAAATAAAAAAGAAAGTTAATTTTATGGAAAACAAAATGCAATTTCTGAAAAATGAAAAACTTATAAAATCCTCTTTTGTTTTGTGCGTTTTATTGTTCTTTTTTTCTTTTGTATATTCTTGCTTTATGCATTATGCAAAAATTCAAGTGCCAATGCTTGGGAAAACTTATTCTCCAATTGTAATTAATGTGGAAATTCCTGAATATATGGCGAGCGACATTGCTTTTTATGCAGATGGCAGGGAACTTGATGCACAAATTTTTTATAAAGACAACCCATATATTTTTTATGAAGCGGATTTTCCAGCTGACACAATTTATTTTAAAGTTAAAAATTCTTCTGTTTTAAATTCAATAGATAATATCTGCTTGAATATGGGAAAAAATTTTTATTATTACAATAGGGAAGATATTTCAAAATTTAAAAAAACATTCGATGGCAATTATTATCTGCCACCTGACATTCATTATGCAAAAGGCGGGGCTTATACAAATGATAAAGGCCCTATTAATGCCTTTGGGGTTGAAGTTTTGTCTTTCTTTTATAATACAAATTTTTATACCTTGTCTTTTGTTTTTGGATTTTTGGCGGTTTTAATTTATATAAATAATAAAGATAAATTTAAAGGTTTAAAAATTTCAAGTAAAATGGGGGTTTTGCTGTTAATAATTTTATTGGGGTTTATATTAAGACTAACAGATATTATAATTCCTTTTTGGGGGGATGAACTTTACACATCAACCGTTGCAAGCGGGGCAGATTTGCCTTTTTTAAATACATATCAAGACCCCGGAAATCCACCTTTATTTTTTATTTTGGCAAAATTTTGGATGATGATATTTGGTTCTTCTGAAGTTACATCAAGGCTTTTACCTTGTCTTTTTTCTGTTCTTACAATTTGGGCGGTTTATTTATTTGTCAAAAATAATTTTAAAGAAAAACCTGCATTTTTGGCTTCTTTTTTATTTTGTATAAATGCCTATTCAATTCATAGCGCAAAAGAATTTAGGTGTTATTCTTTGGGCATTTTTCTGAGCGTGCTTTTAGCGTATTTTTTGTTCAAAATAATAAAAGAAGGAAAAAATAAAGATTTAATTTTCTATGCAATTTTGGCTTCTTTAGCTGCAAACGTACATTATTTTCAGATAATTTTTCTTATAAATAATTTTATTTTTGGAATGTTTTGTTTAAATAAAACCCAAAGAATAAAATTCTTTTGGGCAAATGTCATTGCGGCGCTTGCATTTTTACCCTATTTTATATACACGGGTCTAAATAAGGGGCTTTTGGATGAAACATTTAATGTTATGCCTTTGTATGATTTTACAAATAATTTGTTTATTTTAATCACTTATTTTTCAAATTTCGTTGTGCCTGCGGTGATTTTTATATTGTTTGGTTTAATTTTATTTAAAAAAGTAAGAGAATTTTTCTTTTATGAAAATAAACAAATTTTTAACCTCTATATTTATTGTACATATTCGATTTTGGCTTTTTTTGTAACCTCAAATTTGTTTTCATATTTAATTAAGCCGATTGTAAAAATTTATTATTTTGTTTATATAATTCCTTTTATTTCAATTTTGCTTGCACTTGTCTTTTTTCTTCCTTTTAAAAATAGAATTTTAAAAATTTTAACCTGTGCGGTGATTTTGTTTAATGGAGTCTTTTGTTTTTCTGGCAGAGGAGTTTATGTTGACAAAGACGATATGCTTGTAATTCGGGCGGAAGAATTGATTAAATATTCTTATTTTGATTCTTTAAAGTTTATAAAACAAAATAAAAAAATTGATATGGCTGTTTTTCATGAAGGAAAAAGATATGCGGCTTATTATAAAAATTTTTATAGAAAAGATAAAATCTCTGTTTTTGAATATCAATTTGGGGGCGATAATATCTTAAAACTTTGTGAAAGAATTAAAAATTCAAATTCAGATGTGACATATACAATTTTCCATAAAGCAAGCGCAGTGGATTGTGCAAAGCTTTTTGGGGAAAAATTTAAAACAGCTTTGATTAAAACGGACAGAGATGTTTTTATTGCAAGAGTTGAAAAAAAGTGATAAATTCTTTTTGTTTTGAGGAATTAAGATGAAAAAAATAATTGTAACTTTTGGAATTTTATTATTTGCCAATATGGCATATGCGCTTACCACCGAAACATTTGAAAATACGGATAAAAATTCGGTAAAATCAGGAATTTCAAAGTATATTCTCTTAAGAGGGGGTAAGTTGAATTATGGCAATGATTATATGTCAGATTCATATACTGCCTATGAAACAGTGCAAACTTCAAGAGGAACTGTTTTTTATACATATGTTTTCAATTTGTCGGAAAATAACGGCAATACAAAACTTAATTTATCAATATTTAAAAACATACAAGGAACAAGCCCTTCTCCTGTGGGTATTGAACATGAGCAAAAAACCATGGACGCAATAAAAGCGTCTGTAAGGGGCAGGTATTTGTATGGTTTGGGGTTCGATTTTGAAAAATATTTTTATAACGGGAACACAATTGTTGCACCAAAGGGAAAAGAAACGGGAATTGTTTTAACAAAAGTGAAATATGACGCTCTAAAGCAAGGGTTAAGACAAGGAGATGTTATTGTTGAAATCAATGGAGTGCCCTTGAGTGAAATTCCTTTGGATAAATTTGCAAACATTTTGTATGCAAATACGATGAGTGATATTTTGGAGCTTACATATTTAAGGGATGGAATTAAGCATAAGGTAAATTTAACCCCAAGACCGTCTGTAAATAAGACATTTTAAAACCAAGAAAACAAAAGTGAAATTTCGCTTTTTGCCATGTTGACAAAAGTGGTGTTTTTTAATATTCTTATCTCTATATAATAAGATAAACTACTTGTATTTTATCGGAAATAGGATAGGAGAAACTATGAAAGTTATGAAAAGACTTTTTGCACTTACACTTACAGCATGTGCTTTATCTTCTGTTGCTTTGGCTAAATCCGCAGATTTAGAAGCAAAAACCGAAGCTTATGCACATCCTACATTGTTTAAGTCACAAGCGCAAACCCTTGTTGATGCAAATTCTGCTTATGTAACAGGCGGCAAAATTTTAAAATCAAAAAATAAAATTACCGTAGGCAACAAAGACAATGTTTATGTTAAATCTTGGGCTAAAGATGTTTTAGACATCATTAAAGAAAGCCAAATGAAAGCCGGCATTACATCTTTCAATCCTAAAGCTCCGACACTCCGCTCGGAAGTAGCTACAATTTTAGCTGAAGGTTTGAATGTTGAAGCACCTGCAAACTACAAACCATATTCAGACATTACAAATGCTTACTGGGCAAAAGATTGGATTTATAAAGTTACTGAAAAAGGTATCATGATTGGTTATCCTTCAGGTGTATTTAAACCGGATCAACCTATTACAAAAGCGGAAGTTTTTGCAACAATCGCTCAGTTGATTAATGTAAAACACTCTGCAAGTGCAGTTCCTGCATACAAAAAACAAACAATGCAATATATTCCTAAATGGGCTTATAGCGCAACAAATGAAGTTATCGCTTCAAACTTATTGGATGCGGTTCCAAATTCAAAACAAGTTATCGAAGCTGAATACTTGTCAAAAGAACAAGTTGCTTACCTAGTTGCAGCTTTAAGAAAAAATTATGCAGCATTGCAAAATGGTGCTGTTGCTAACGGCAGCAGTGTATACGGTGGAGTTACAACCGTTAAAGTTAAACTTTTAGACAGATTATCAGCTAAAACTTCAAATATCGGTGAATGGTTCACGGCAAAAACAACCGAAGCAGTTACTGTTGACGGTGTTAACTTCCCTGAAGGTTCAATCGTAAGAGGTGAAGTTGTTGCTGTTCAAAGACCTGGAGTTAATGAACCTGGATATATTAAAGTTCAATTCAAATACATCAAAAACGGCGATTGCAAAAAATGCTTGCCAAAACAAGTTGCTTCAGCTTCAGTTGAAGACCTTAAAAATCCTAACATCTTAGCAAGATTAGTTGGCGCTCCTTTATCTATTGCAGGTCGTGCAGTAGGTGTTGTAGGCAGATCAGGCGCTACAATTGCAAATGTTACAGGAAATGGACTTGAAGAAGTTGGTGATGAACTTTCAAACACATTGGTTGAAACTCTTACCCTTCACCCGGGACGTGGCGCTGCAAGCTTTGGCAATTCAGTTGTTACTGTTGCGAAAGGTATCTTTGATATCACAAAAACTTGCGTATCAGGCGTATTTGGCGTGATTTATGAAGTTGGTGATGAACTTGTTTATGTACTTGTTCCTTCACTTTCAAATTCTTCAGCACTTAACCCGAATGAAGAAATTACAATTATTTTCTAATCGTTTTGGTTAAATAATTTTCAAAAAGACTTCTGATTTTTCAGGGGTCTTTTTGTTATAAAAAGCTAAATCTAATAAAATGCTTGAAAAATCAATTTTTCTGTTGCCACCAAAAAAATTGCATGATAAACTTAATGTGTATTTAAAAAGGAGAAAAGACATAGCTAAAGAAGATATCAAAACCCGTGAACTTGTGAATGAGGGCATAAGAGCCCGTGAAGTCAGATTAATTGACGAAACCGGAGCCAATCACGGTACGGTTCCAACCTCAAAAGCATTACTGTTAGCTCAAGAAAAAGGGCTGGATTTAGTTGTTGTTTCACCTAATCAAGCTCCGCCGGTTGCAAAAATTATTGATTGGGGAAAATATAAATACGAAACCGAAAAACGTGCAAAAGAAGTCAGAAAAAAACAGCATGTGGTTGAAATTAAAGAAGTGAAAATGCGCTATAAAATTGATACCCATGATTATGAAGTACGTTTGAAAAGCGCTAAAAAGTTTTTAGGTCAGCAAAATAAAGTTAAACTCGTTATTATGCTGAGGGGACGTGAAATTCAACACAATAAACTTGCTTTCGATTTGGCAAATAAATTTTTGACAGATATTGCGGAAGTTAACCCAGTTGTTGAAAAAAATCCTATGTTTGAAGGTAAAAACGTGGTTGCAATTTTGGCTCCGTCATCTTCAAAATAATTTTAAATTTTATATGGTTAAATTCTGTTTTTTTAAAAATAGGGTTTAACCATATTTTATGTTTGTTTTGCTACAATTTTATTTCTTTCAATTTCCGCCTTAAGGGTTTTAATTGCAAAATTTAGTTGCCTGTCGTTGTTTTGTATTTGGTCTTCTTTTGTAATTTGCACGGTATAATCCGGGGTTATTCCTTTTTTGTTTATATCAATTTCGTTGGGGGTTAAATATCTTGCAATTGTAAGGTTTAAGGCGGTTTTATTCGGCAATTCGTATATTTTTTGAACAAGCCCTTTGCCAAAAGTTTTTGTACCTATAATAAATGCTCTTTTGTTGTCTTTAAGCGCTCCGGATACAATTTCTGAGGCGGATGCGGATTCTGAATCTACAAGAACCACCATGGGCTTATCGTAATAGTATTGTTTTTCTTGAGATTTATATAAACTTCTTTTGCCGTTTCTTCCAAGAACTGAGACAATATTTTTGTCCTTTAAAAATAAATCTGCAACAAAAACGGCATTTTGAAATAACCCGCCTGTATTTCCTCTTAAATCAAGTATAAGGGCGTCTGTGTCTTTTATTTTATTTAGTGCGTCTATAAATTCAACAGGCGTTTCTTGAGAGATAAAGCTTGAAATTTTAATATAGCCAATTTGTTTTTCTAAAATATCTGCTTTAACGGCTTTAATTTTTATTTCCGTCTTTTTAATTTGTTTGACAAGTTTTTTGTCCCCTCTCAAGATTTCTATGTTTACGGTGTCTATTGCAGGATTTTTTATATAATTAACAACTTGAAAAATGCTTTTTCCTTGTACATCGTTTTTGTTTATGTTTGTTATCATATCGCCTGATTTTAAACCGGCAAAATCAGCGGGGGTGCCTTTTACAACATTTACAATAATAATTTTTCCTGCTTCTGCCGTTATATTTATGCCAATTCCGTATATTTTTGAATTGATATAGCTATTTTGTTCTTGAAATTCTTTTTCATTTAAAAATTTTGAATAAGGGTCATCCAAGCTTTGCAACATTGAATTTATAGCAACTTTTGCGTCTTCTTCATCTTTGATTTTATTGTTATAGTGCCTTTTCCACCTTGACAGATCTTCTTCACAGGCTTTTTTGTCCCAATAATTATTTTTGATAAGTTTGTATGAATCCAAAAACAATTCTTGAGGCTCCACAATTTTGCTCTGCTCATCTTCTGTGAGATTTTCCGTGATTTCCTGATGTGTAAAAAACGGATTTTTGATAATGCAGAACAGAAATAATATAGCAAATGCCAAAATTAAATATTGTTTTTTAATGTGTTTTGAAAACATATTTTTTCACTTCTTTTTGTTTTCAAGGTTAATGCCTTCGGGAATTAAACGATACCCGCCCCCGTATATCGTTTCTATGTATTTATTTTTGTGTGTTGAAATTTTATCGACTTTTGCCCTCAGGTGTCTGATATGCACTCTGATAGTGTCGACATCGTTATCTTCATTGTAGCCCCAAACTTCTTTTAGAAGGGTTTTAGAGGAAACCATGTTTGAGTGGTGCTGAACAAGAACATTTAAAATTTCAAATTCAATTGGGGTTAATTTTGTTTCTTTGTCTAAAATTTTTACCGTATAACTTTCTGGAATTAAAGTTATATCCCCAATGTGTAAAAGTTCTCTTACTCTTGTGGATTCAAGTCCTCTTTGACTTCTGTTTAAAAGTGCTTGAGTGCGCATTTTTAATTCTTCTATTTCAAAGGGTTTTACTAAATAATCATCTACGCCTGAGCCAAACCCTTTTATTTTGTCATCAAGACTTCCAAGTGCAGTTAACATAATAATTGGGATGTCTTTTGTGCTTTCGTTTTGTCTTACTTTCATTGCAATGGAAAAACCACTTACTTCAGGCATCATACAATCTAAAATTAAAAGAGAATAATCTCCCTGTTTTAACATTGCAAAACCTTCCTTGGGGTCGTTTGCTATATCGCAGGAATAGCCCGACATATCAAGGTTTACTTTTATAAGTTCCAAAATGGAAATATCGTCATCAATTGCAAGAATTTTAATCATAAAAAAATTCTATAACAAAATATTTTGATATAAACATTATATTAAAATAAATTACGTATAAAATAAGCACAAAATCAAACTTTGTGATAACATTTTTGTAAATGGAAAATTTTAAAATAGAAAATTTGGCATTATCGCACTTGGATGAGATAATGGAGATTGAACAAAAATGCTACGGCCCGCACCACTGGAGCAGAAGCGCTTTTGCATGCGAGCTTGAAAATGCTTGTGCAAGATATTTTGTGGCAGTTAATGAAGAAAAAAAGGCGGTCGGATATATGGGCGTGTGGCGCATTTTTGATGAAGCGCATGTGACAAATCTTGCCGTGCACCCTGATTTTCAAGGGAAGGGGCTGGCACATTTGTTGATTATTTCTGCGCTTGATATGTGCTATGAAGATAAAATTAAATACGTTACCCTTGAAGTGAGAAAGTCCAACGAAAGGGCAAAAAAAATATACGAAGGGTTTGGGTTTAAATCTTTGGGGGTTAGAAAAAAATATTATCAGGATAACGGGGAAGATGCCATAATAATGTGGACGGAAAACATCTTTACCGAAAAGTATAAACAAATTTATAATGAAAATAAAAAATATCTTGAAAATAGGATAAAATTATGAACAAAAGATTAGCGGATGAATATGCGGAATTTGTATACAGAGGTGAAAAAACCCCTTTTTCATTAGGCACGCTTGCTGTTGTTATATTTTGTTTAACCCTTTTAATTGTGGCAACATTTACAAAAATTGATATTTCGCACATTTGGCCCGAGGGCAGTCTGTTTTCTTTTGGTACAAAAACTTATCGTCTTGTGCCCCAAATCCCTGTTGTAATTTTTACATCCGCAATTTTGGGGGCAAGGTTTGGTATTTTAACTATGTTTTTGTATCTTATCACAGGCTTTTTTATTTGGCCCGTGTTTGCCTTTGGGGGCGGACTTTCTTATGTTAAGAGTTACTTTTTTGGGTATATTTTAGGTTTCTTTTTAGCAAATATTTTCGCAGGAAGAATTTTATCTCAAAGATACACTTTAAAAAATATGCTTTACGCTTCTGTTATTGGGGTTTTGTCCATTCATCTTTGCGGTATTTTATATTCTTTTATTTTGGGGATTTTTAATTCTTCAAGGTATAATCCTAATTTTCAAATTATATTTGTTCAAATTTTATACGATATTATTTTTTCTTTCATTGCGGTTTTATTGGCAAAACCGATTAAATACATTTTGTGGCTTGCCATGAAAAATGATTGCAAAAAAAAGAACAAGTAAATTTATTTTTCCTTGTGCATGCCGATTGAAATTGCGCCATAGCCAAATTTTTGTTCTATTTTATCCCAAGTATCGGAGAGTTTTTTCTTTTTATCTGAATTAACATCTGCAAATAAATCCAACTGGGTTGCGGCAGGGGCGCTTAATTTGTATACACAAACTCCGGAAGATCGGTATATTATATCTTCTTTGTATAAAGAATTAAAAATAGTGTGCATGGTTTTATAAAGTTCAAATTCGCTTGATTTTGGGGTTGTGAAATTGATTTTATCTGAAACAGTTCTAAAATCTTTATATCTCAACATAACAGAAATCGCACTTGTGTTCAAATTGTGCTTTCTAAGACGAATACAAACTTGGTGCAGGTGATTGTTTAATTCATTTAAGATGAAATCTTTATCGTTTGTAAATTCTCTAAAAGAAGAACTTCTTGAAATTGATTTTGGGGGTACATAATAATCAATGACAGGGTATTTAATTTCCCCCATAAGCTCATATTTTAGGTCAAGTCCCTTTTTGCCCAAATTTCTTTGAATGAATTCATCGCCCAAGTTTATATATTCAAGGGCATTTTGGACGTTATGTTTTCTAAAAAATTTGTGTAAATTTTTCCCAACACCCCAAACTTTTTCAATTTCTGTTTTTAAAAGAATTTCATTTTTTGTATCTTCTTTTATTTCAAAAACCCCTTCATATTCGCTTTTTAGATTGTAGCGGACTTTTGTTTTTGCAATTTCGCTTGCAATTTTAGAGAGGGTTTTTGTTGTGGAAACCCCGATTGAAACATTTATTCCGATTTTTTCTTTAATTGTTTTTCTTATTTTATCTCCAATTTCAACCGAAGAACACTTAAAAAGTTTTTCACATCCCGTTATGTCTAAAAAGGCTTCATCAATTGAATACTGTTCAATATGCGGGGTAAAATCAGACAAAACTTCCATGACTTTTTTTGAAACTTTTACATATTTTTCTTTTTCGCCCGATACAAAAATTACGTTTTTAAATTTTTTCTTTGCCATAAAATAAGGCATTCCCATGGGTACATTTAAATTTTTTGCTTCATTTGACCTTGCCACAATACAGCCGTCATTGTTCCCAAGAACGCACACAGGCTTGTTTTGAAGGGCAGGGTTTTCAATTTGTTCGCAAGATACAAAAAAGTTATCACAATCAACAAGTAAAATTTTTCGCATATTTATATTTTCTTTTATAATTTAAAAAAAATCAATTCTTGTGAAACGGCGATTATTTTGATACACTTTACTTAAAGAAGGTTTGAAAAAGGTTATAAATGGCGCAATTTATAGATAAAGTAAGAATTAAAGTTGTATCGGGTGCCGGCGGAAACGGTGCGGTGGCATGGCATAGGGAAAAATACGTGGATAAAGGCGGCCCTGACGGCGGGGACGGCGGGGACGGCGGAAGCGTTTATTTTATTGCAGATGAGAGTGTAACCACCCTGCTTGATTTTACGTATCGTTCTGTTTTTCAGGCGCAAAACGGGGAATCAGGCAGAATTAAAAACCAATACGGTAAAAATGGGAAAGATATTTTTATTAAAGTCCCCGTAGGAACGATTGTTAGAGATTTAAAAACGGGCGATATTATTGCAGATATGGACGTAAATGAAAAAAAAGTAATAATCGCAAAAGGGGGACGTGGTGGCAGAGGAAATGCAAAATTTGCCACTTCAAAATCAAGAGCTCCTCAGTTTTCAGAACCTGGGGAAGCTGCTGTGGAACGTGAACTTGAACTTGAGCTTAAATTAATTGCAGATATAGGTTTGCTTGGCATGCCCAATGCTGGAAAATCAAGTTTTATTTCAAGAATATCCTCAGCAAAGCCAAAAATTGCGGATTATCCCTTTACAACTTTAACTCCTCACCTTGGGGTTGTAAAAAACGAATACGGAAATAATTTTGTCGTGGCGGACATTCCAGGATTAATTGAAGGCGCTCACCTTGGGGTTGGGCTGGGGTATGAATTTTTGCGTCATGTGGAAAGATGTAAATTTTTCATTCATATCGTAGATTTAACAGCGCAAGACCCGGTTTTGAATTATAAAAAAATTAACAATGAACTTGAAAAATATTCTTCAGAACTTTTGGCACGTTATCAAATTGTCATGCTTAACAAGGCAGATGCCGTTTCAAAAGAAAAAGCGGAAGAAATTAAGGCAAAATTTTTAGAATTTAATGAAGATGTTTTTATTGTTTCAAATGCAACGGGGGCGGGAATAAGAGAATTATTGCAGTATGTTTACAAAAAGTACGATGAAATACCTTCTCCTGAATTTAACTTCAAAGTCACTGAAGACAAGGGTTTTGACGATAATGACGACAGTGCGTTTGAAGTTGCAAAGCTTAATAAAGACACATATTCCGTAGATGGTGGTAAAATAAGAAGACTGGTAAGTGTTGTAGACACTAAAAATATCAGGCAATTAAGGAGATTAACAAACATACTTGATTCAATGGGGGTGTTTGTTGAGCTTAAACAAAAGGGTCTTCAAGACGGTGATACAATTTATGTCGCAAACCTTGAATTAACTTATACGGGAGAATACGATTAACTAGTATAAATGATGGATTTTTGCAAAACAGAGTGAAAAGCGCAAAAAATTGTAAGATACTATGTGTATAAGGCAACCTTCTTTTATGGCTCTTATCGAGTTAGGATACTGAAAGTTACGAATAATATGCAGCTTAATGACGATAGTTTAGAAAAAGATAATAATGAATTTTCGCTTGATGATGACAGCGGTGCAATTTCTTGGCAAGATTTATTAAGCGAAGATGATACCAAATTGTCAGAAATTATTGAGCAAAAGACACAAGAGCCCGAGACTTCTGGCGAAAAGGTGTTTGATCTTAATATGCTTGCAGATGATAGTATCTTGGATGAAATAAAAACTTCGCAAGATGAAGAACCCGTTTTGCCTGCAGATAATAACGAAAATGCTCCTCTTGAAGATGAACATAAAGAGGAAGTTGAAAATTCAGAACCCGTAAAAGAAGACGAACCTATAAAAGATGAGGTTTATCAAAATCAGGGAAGTTATGAATATGACGGCCTTTTAAATTTTGATGATACACCCGTTGTATCTGGGGATACAGATTTATCAGGAATTGTGGATGATGAACTTTTAAGTTTGCTTGATGAAAATCACACATCTCAAACTTCTCTAGATACAGATAATCTGCAAAATGCGCCTTTGGCGGAAGATACTGTCCAAGGGGACTTGTTGTCAGATAGCGCATCTTCAAATGTTTTAGATAATTACTGGACAAATTCATCTGAAACCTCAGATACAACTGAAGATAATGTTGCTATAGACAATGAAGAAAACAATAATGAGCCCGATGTGGAGATAGCTGAACCTGAAGATACAACACCAAAAAGCAAACCGAAAAATACAAAAACGCTTATTGTTCTTTTTGTTTTTATTATCTTTATCGGAATTATGTTTGGTGTAATGCAATATTTTGGCAACCAAGGCGGTGTTAGTGAGCAAAGTGCCGAGAATATCGGGGTTGAGTCTTTGGATGAATTTGGAAACTTAAAAGGACAAGTTCCTGATGTTGCCCAAAATAACGACTTAATTCCTAAAAAAGTAAAAGAAAATATAGAAGACAAGCTTCCTGAAGCTGAAAAAGAAAAGAAAATTATTGTTAATGTTCAATCAAGCGGAAGATCAAACCCGTTTGTGCCTTCTTCTCTTTTTAACAGCAAGGGTTATGCATCTTACGGGGCAGATTTACCAATGCCGCCTGACGGTGTGATTGACAGTCCGGAAGCTGCTCTGGCAAGAAAACTTATGTCAATATCGGTTTCAGGAATTATGTTTGACTCTGTTAAACCGTCTGCGATATTAAAATTTGACGGTAAAGATTATTTTGTCCAAAAAGGGGACAGAATTGACACATATACGGTAAAACAAATAACAAGGGATTTTGTTGAAATTAGAAATGCGGCAAATTCCTATAGGGCATATGTCGGAGAGACCTTTAAGGTTCCCGATGAGTATATCGAGCCTGCAAACATGATGAAATACAGCGGAGGCACAAGACAATACGTTTCAGCGTCCGAGATAGAAATTAACACGGTAAATGATAACTAAATTATAATCAGGAGTTTTAAATAAATGTTCAAATTTACAAAAAAAAGCATTATACATTTTGGACTAACGGCTGTCCTTGCCTTTGGCTTTGCACAGTGTGCTTGGACAATACCTGACCATAATTTCAATAAATTGGCACTTCAGGCTGACGGGATTTCCGTATTTGGCAACGACAATAAATCTTCTCTTTATGTTGGGGATGATGAAGAATACATTATTGATGCAAACAGTCCTGAAGCGGCCAGTGTTCCTTCAACAACAAGGCTCACGGGCAATATCCAAATTGCAGGAGCGGGTAAAAAAGTTTCCGTTTCTTTAAGAGATGCAGATGTTAAACAAGTTTTAAGAATGTTTGCAGATAAAGCAAATATGAACATAATTTTCCATAATTCGGTTGAAGGCACTGTAACTCTTGATCTTAAAGATGTTACAATAAATTCGGCTTTGGAGTTTGTTCTTGATTCTTGCGAATTAACCTATATAAGACAGGATAACAACATTATTATTGCATCTAAGGAAGCTGCAAAAGATTTGAGCTATGCAAGACAAAACTTCACGATTATTCCCGTTAAATATGTTAACGCTCAAGCAGTTGCAAACTTTTTAAACAAGAGTATGTTTAATGGTAAATATCAAGGGGTTTCGGCAAAACCGGTGGTTGCGGTTAATGCTTCCAAGAATGAACTTATGGTGTTCGGGACAGAGGAAGATGAAAAACTTGTTTCGAAAATTCTTGAAAAACTTGATACAAAGCCAATGTTGAACGTTTTTCCGGTTAACCATATCACGCCAAAAGAAATGGCAGCTACAATTTGCGACACAATCCTTTCCGATAAATCTGAAGGGGGTGCACAAAATGGTGTTTCTCCAAGTTCAGATACAAGAGGGGGCGGCGATGATGAAATTTCTTTAGGCGGCGGCTATACGGTTTGTGTTGTCGGTGAAAATAACGGCACGGTTGATAAAGGTGATGAAGGAGAAGATTTATCCAATTACGCTTCTAACCCGCTCATTGTTGCGTATTTTCCGGAACATGGCACTGTTGCCTTATATGGCGGCTCAAGAGAACAGGTTAAAATGATAGAAAGCTTTATTAAACTTCATGATAAAAAACAGCCTATGGCATATATCGAGCTTTCTTTAATCCAGTTGTCAGAAACAGGCATGAAAGATTTTTCAAACGCTTGGACTGTTTGGACTCCTTTTGCAACATTTAAATTTGATTCTGCCGGTCTTAGGACAGATCCCTTCGGGCCTATTTTCTGGAGAGGCGAAGAGTTTGTTCTTAAAGAGAGTTTTGATGATGAGGGTGACAAATATGTAAAGAACTCAGCTCAGGGATTTAAAAGTGTTTCTCCAATTGTTATGACATTAAATTATCTTGTTCAAAATGGTAAGGGCAGAGTTCTTGCAAATCCTAAAATTATGGTTACAAATGGCAAGAAATCTACAATTAATTTAACTTCGGATTATGTTGAATCAACTTCAAAACAAATTGCGGAAGGATATTTGAATACGGTTGAAGCAATTACATATAACATTAATTCAGACAACGGTATTCAAATGGATATTGTGCCTTTTATATCTCCTGACGGATATGTTGTGTTGAAAATAAATCCTGATTATTCAACAATTAAAGAACAACACACAGATTCTACGGGTAATATGTATACTCTTTTGACCCACAGAAGTGTTGAACTTGAAAATGTCAGAGTTAAAGACGGCGAAACCCTTGTGCTT
The DNA here is from genome assembly GCA_964467625.1 of uncultured Gammaproteobacteria bacterium. Classification (GTDB taxonomy): domain Bacteria; phylum Cyanobacteriota; class Vampirovibrionia; order Gastranaerophilales; family Gastranaerophilaceae; genus Galligastranaerophilus_A. The sequence goes on from CAYXRM010000001.1 coordinate 593,612, forward strand.
GCAGGGTTAGTTCAAGAAGATGAAAGACAAAGTGTTACAAAGTTACCGATTTTAGGCGATCTTCCGCTTGTAGGCCCACTCTTTAGAAATACAACAACTACAAAAGCAAAAGAAGAAATGGTAATTTTGATTACCCCGCACATTGTGTATTCAAAAGAACAAATAGAACATCTTAAAAAAATGGACAATGAAAATCTTTAATTAAAAATTATGAACAATGAATTCTTAACAAAACTGTTACATAAAATTAATATAGAGCTTGTTAAACAATTCGACAAGCAAAAGCTAAGAGAGCTTTCTTTTATACCTGTAGCCCTTCAAAAGGGCTCTTTGTATGTTGCAATTTCGCAAGATGCAAACAAGGCTGAAATTACCACTTTTTGCAAGCAAAAGAATTCTTCTTTAGGGGTTGAATTTATTTCAATAACTTCTTCAGATTTTGTTAGTTTGTTTGATGAATTTTTCAAAAAACACACCCAAAACGATGCTCAGCCTAAAAATGATGCCCAAACCCAAACTTCTGCCGAGGCTCCTTCAAAACAGGACGATATAAAACCGGGGGAGATACAAAAGGTTAAATCTCCTGAAAAGAAAAAAATCGGTGAAATTCTTGTTGAAGAAAAACTTTTAACAGAAGAACAAGTTCAAGAAGCGCTTGTTAAATCAAAAGAGATGGGATATCCCTTGGGCTCCACCCTTGTTAAATTGGGGTATATCACAATTAAGCAATTAAAAGATGCACTTGCGGCGCAAATGCAAATGGACACTGTATCTGAAGAACAGCTTGCTTCTTTGCCCGAATCTGTCCCTTGTTTGTCAGATGAATTTGTGAAAGAACATAAAGTTATTCCTTTGTCATACAATTCTAAAAATCTTGCAGTTGGCATGGTTAACCCGAAAGACACTGATACAATTAACCAAATTATTGGTATGACGGGCTTAAAACCAATGGTGTTTATGGTTACGTCCCTTGAATATGAAAGGTATGTTGAACAGTATTATAAAAGGCAAGATTCCGGTAACAAAGGTGAATTTAAAAAGGAAAAGTCTGCCCTTGAAGCCTTAACGGAAGAATTTAGTGCTTCAAGTGAAACGGCACCTGCAGAACAAACTCTGTGGCAAAAGGTTCAGTCGGATATTGATGATATAAGTTCAGACGCTGCAAAATATGCAAATATGATTGTAACGCAGGCGATTGATTCAAGAGCGTCCGATATTCACATTGAACCAAGGTTGGACGGGTATGTTACAAGATACAGAATTGACGGTACTTTGATTGAGGTTGTTAAAATTCCTCAATATCTTGAATCTCAAATAATTTCAAGGTTCAAAGTTTTATCAAAAATGAACATTGCAGAACATAGGCGCCCCCAAGACGGCAGCTTTACAATTAAATACAATCAAAGGTCTTATGACTTCCGTATTAACACTTTGCCTGTTAACGGAAAAGAAAAAATTGTTATAAGAATTTTGGCGCCCTCAATGAAAGCGGAAGCAAGTTATAGTAAAAATATTGAAATTGCAGGTGCGTTTCCTGACGATATAGAAAAAATTAAATATTTAATTTCAGCGCCAAACGGAATTGTTTTAACTTCAGGGCCTACAGGTTCAGGTAAAACGACCACACTGTATGCGCTTTTAAAGACGATGAATTCGCCTGAAAGAAATATTACAACAATTGAAGACCCTGTTGAAATCAGACTTGATGGGGTAAATCAGTCTGCTGTTAACCCAAAAGCGGGAATTACTTTTGCAAGTTGTATGAGAGCAATTTTAAGACAAGACCCTGACGTTATTCTTATAGGTGAAATTCGTGACTTTGAAACGCTGGAAACCGCAATATCGGCTTCCTTAACGGGTCACTTTGTGTTATCTACGGTTCACACGAACTCATCTGCCGCAACAGTTACAAGGTTGATTGAAATGGGTGCTAAAGATTATCTTGTATCATCAACTTTGGCGGGGGTTTTGGCGCAAAGGCTTGTTAAAAAACTTTGCCCGCATTGCAAGGAAGAATATCAGCCTACAGAAGAAGAAGCAAGAAAAATTACCACCGATCCTGAAAAAATAAAGAAAGTTCTTCAAACTAAGTTTTACAGGGCAAAAGGCTGCTCTGCTTGCGGTGGTACTGGTTATAACGGCAGGCTTGCAATTTTGGAAATTCTTGTTGTTACAAAAGAAATTAAAAAACTTATAGCATCTCATGCGCATGATATTGAAATTGAAGAATATGCGGTTAAAAACGGCATGAGAACTTTAAGAGAATCTTGTATAAAACATATTTTTGAAGGCAATACAACGGTAGATGAATTCGTCAGAGTTCTTGGATTGGCAGGCGAATAATGCCCACATTTAATTATATTGCAATGAAAAAAAATAAAAGCCAGATTAAAGGCAAAATTGAAGCCCTTAACATTCAGGGGGCACGTCTTGCAATAAGAAAAATGGGGCTTATGCCTGTTAAAATTACGGAAGATGCAGAACTAACCGTTAAAGAGAAAAAGGCGGCAGCTAAAAAAAATGAGCTTCCTGAAATTTCTTTGAAAAATAAAATAAATTTGACTTCCACCCTTCAAATATTAACCGCAACGGGTATTCCGATTATTGAAACCCTTGCTTTTATGGAAGAAAATGCGGAAAATAAAGCCATAAAAAGGGTATGTATGGTTTTAAAAAACCAAATTGTAAGCGGCGCTACCTTGGCTGAAACAATGGAGAGAAACAGAAAAGCCTTCGGCAGGGTGTATGTCGGGCTTGTAAGAGCCGGCGAAGATTCCGGTGAATTGGATGTTACTCTTTCTCGTATGTTAGATTTGTTGAAAAAACAGGCAAATATTAAAGCAAAAGTTATCGGCGCTCTTGTTTATCCTGTTTTTGTTATTTTACTTGCAATTTTGGTTGTTGTCGTCATGTTGGCATTTGTATTTCCTGCATTTGAATCCATGTTTGAATCTTTGGGTGGTAAGTTGCCTATATTAACCCAAATGTGTATTGATGCAGGTCACTTCATTTGTGATTATTGGTGGGTTTTGATTATTGCTGCAATTTTGATTGTTGCTGCGATTATATTTATCTTTAAAAATGAAACTGCAAAAAAAATTCTTGATAGAGTTGTCTTAAAAGTACCATTGTTAAACAGTTTGATGAGATTTGCGAATTATTCAAACTTTCTTGCGGTCTTGCAGGTGGCATATGATGCGGGTATTCCTGTTGTTAACTGTTTGTATCTTGCAAATTTAACTTTGGATAACATTATTTTAAGAGAAACAATTTCAGCCGCCGCAATCAGGGTTCAACAGGGTACAAGCCTTTCTGCAGCCCTAAAGGCAACAAAACAAATTCCAAATATGATGTTATTTATGATTGCAACGGGCGAACAATCGGGCCGATTGGGTGATATGCTTTACAATTGTACGGTTTATATTGATAAAAAACTCGATGATATTATTGATACGTTTACAAAACTGGTTGAGCCATTTATGCTTGTTGTAATCGGTGCGATAGTTTTGTTTTTGGCACTGTCTTTGTATATGCCTCTGTTCGGCGCATATGCTCAAATGTAAGGAGAAATATGGATAAAATTACTTATGAAACTCAAGGGGTTTGTTCAAGCTTAATTGAAATTGAAATTGAAAATAACATCATAAAGGGACTTAGATTTTATGGTGGCTGTAATGGCAATTTAAAAGGAATTTCTTCCTTGTGCTTGGGCATGGATGTAAATGATGTTATTAAAAAATTAAAAGGGATAAATTGTGGCAATAAAGGAACAAGCTGTCCGGATCAGCTTGCAGATTGCCTTGTTCAATATTTGCAAAAGCAAAGTGTTGCTCATATAAAATAATTTACCTTTTTGAATAATTGATTAAATTTTAGGCGGTATTGTATAATTAAATTATGAATAAAACATCGGATATTGACGTTATAATCGTTGGTGCGGGGCCTTCGGGGATAAGCTGCGCCATTGAACTTGCAAGAAAAAAACGCAAAGTGCTTGTGATTGAAAAGGCGTCCGATTTTGGTGTGAAAAATATGTATGGGGGCGAAGTTTATATTAATTCAATTAAGGAACTTTTGCCTGAAACATTTGAAAATTTGCCTTATGAAAGGCTTATTACAAAACACAATTATGTTATTTTGAATGGGGAAAATTCCATTTCCATTTCTTATGATAATCAAAAGGGCACATCTGCCACAATTACAAGATATGAATTTGACACCTTTTTGGCAAGGGAAGCTCAAAAATTGGGTGTATATTTTGCGCCAAACACCTTGTGTGTTGATTTAATTAAAGAAGGAGACTGTGTTAGGGGCGTCAAAACAGAGAAGGAAGAAATTTATGCCAAAATTGTTGTTTTGGCTGAAGGGTTTAATTCTATACTGTCTGAAAAAATTGGCTTAAAAAAGAAGGTTTCTCCAAAAAGTGCAATTCTTGGGTTAAAAGAAACAATAAAACTTGATTTTAATACCATAAACGGCCGCTTTAATTTAGATAGTACAAATGGCGCTATGTTTCAATTTTTTGGCGGATTAGAAGATGAAAACAAAACACCCCCCTTTGGTTTAGGGTTTTTGTATACGTATAAAAATTTTGTGACCGTTGGGGTTGGGGTTTCTATGGAAACTTTAAAAAATGGAAGAAAAAAACCTTATGAGTATTTGGAAAAATTGAAAAATCACCCTTTTGTTTCAAAATTAATTCAAGGGGGCGAGGTGGTTGAATATTCAGCACATTCAATTCCGGAAGGCGGATATTTGGAGTTGCCAAAGTTGTACGGGTGTGGGGTTTTAATGGTTGGAGATTGTGCCAATCTTGTTGATGCGCCTCATTTTGAAGGAACAAACCTTGCAATTAAAAGTGGCATTGTGGCAGCGGGTGCGTGCGACTATGCCCTTTCTAGGGGTGATTTTTCGGCCTCTGTTTTAAAAAAATATAAAAAAGACCTTTTTAAAACTTATGTAATACAAGATTTAAAAACGTACAAAAGTTTGTTTAAAACCCTCTATGAAAGAAGAAAAACAGTTTTTTCATATTTGCCCAAAAAAGCGGATGAATTTTTTGAATTTTGGACAAGCGCAAATGGAGTGCCCAAAAGGCAAGGGTATAGAAATTTCTTTTTCTCTTTAATTTTTAAAAGACCTCTTAAGGAAACCTTATTTGATATTATTAGCTTTGCAAAATGTTTATGGGAAGTGATTTTTTAAAAATGAGCAATATGGATGAAAAAAAACTTAAAATAGAAGAAAAACTTGCCACATTGCGCTTTATCTGCGATAATAAAACACATATCAAGATAGATACAGACAAATGCAAAAAGTGCAAAACGAAGAATTGTCTTTATTTTTGTCCTGCAAGTGTCTATAATATCGAAGATGGTGAAGAAATTCCTTCAATTGAATACGAAAACTGTTTAGAATGCGGAACTTGCAGAATATCTTGCCCGCATAATGCAATTGAATGGAACAACCCTAAGGGTTCTCACGGAGTTAGATACAGATTTGGTTAAATAGGGGCTTTTTAAGATGAAAGAGTTTTATTCAAGGTGGTATGACAAAGATCCTGTTCTTTCGATGTCTATGAGGACACTTGCAAATTCAAACGATGCATGTCAAATACAGGTGGCTCTTAATTTAATTAAGGTTATTATTGAACATAATATCAATTCAAACGAATTTAAAAATGTGGAAGATATTATGAACGCAGTTGAGGACGGGGTTATACAAAAAGGGGTTAACCGTTGGTATGACCTTAATAAAACCGTAAGAACGGCAATACAAATGCTTGAAAAGTGTTCACCTGAAACAAGACAAAAAGTTGCTCTTGATATGGCACAAATTGTAATTGAGGCAATTGTGGTTGATAAAGACACGGAAGATGAAGAAGATTTCAGTAAAATTAATGTTATTAATTTAGACGGGGAAACTGAAATTTTAGACCTTGATAATTATGAACAAGAAGAATGAATGATATTCAAAGGTTTGAACAATTAAAGAAAAATATTGAATTTGACCCTACAAATTTTCAATCGAGGCGTGAATTTGCCATGTTGTTATCTGATATGGGGTTTATTGAGGCAGCAATTGTGCACTTTTCTTATCTTGCCAAAATTTTTAAGGATGATGCCAATCTTTATTTTAATTTGGGAATTTGTTTTGAAAAATTAAAACAGTTTGAATTTGCGCTTGAATATTATAAAAAAGCAATTGAAATAAATCCCAATGACGGGGATTTTATTTATAACTATGCTCTTTGCCTTGATACTCTCGATATGAATGATGAGGCGATTTTACAATTTAAAAAAGTTATATGCATGGAAAAGAAAGATTCAAATTCTTTTTTTTCTTTGGGGTGCGTTTATGCCAAAAGCGGGGATATTGAAAACGCAATTAAATGTTTTCAGGCGACAATTAATTTAAATAAAGACGATTATTATGCACATTTTCATCTTGGGAATATGTATCATAAAAAAAAGCTTTACGATAAAGCAATTGAGGAATACAGGAAAACACTTGAACTTTCGCCCGATTATTCATGGGCATATTTTAACCTTGCACAAATTTACTATGCACAAAATGCATACGATAATGCGGTTATAATGCTTAATATGACGATAGAAAAAAATAAAAAAGATAAAGAGGCATATAAGCTTTTGATAGAACTTTATATTAAACTTGATGATATGCTAACGGCAGAAGATGTTTTATCTGATATGGAAGAAGAAATAGGCGCAAGCGGAGATTATTATTATCTTTTGGCGACAGTAGAAAAAATAAAAGGAAACAAAGATAAGTATATCGAATTTCTTGAAAATGCAATTAGGGAAGAAGATACCCTTACGTTTGATAAAAAATTGGTTTTGGCGGAATTAAAAAATGCAAACTAAATTAACTCTAAATAGCAAAGACAAAAATAAATTTTATCTTGGTATGGCGCATATTTTGATTAATAAACCCATTTTTAAGGCAAAAATTTTTGAATTTTTTGATTTTGACATTGAAAGAGTTTTTCAAGTTGATGAATGTGACCTTAAACTTTTCAGAGAAGAAAATGAAAAAATTTCAATTCCAAAAAATTTTTTATCTCAAATAAGGACGGTTAATTTAGATGAAATTTATGACAAGGTTTTATCAAAAGGTGAAAAATTTATTACTTGGGAAGATGAAAAATACCCTTGCAATTTGAAAAATATTGAAGACTTTCCCTTACTTTTGTTTTACAAAGGAAGCTTTGAAGGTATAAATTTTGATAAAACTTTGGGAATTGTAGGCTCTAGAAAGGCAACAGAAAGCGCCAAACAAAATGTCAGAAATATTGTATCTGGCTTTTTAAATACAGATGTGACCATTGTTTCGGGGTTAGCTGAGGGGATTGATAAAATAGCGCATTTAAGTGCAATTGAAAATAATTTAAAAACAATTGCGGTTATAGGTTCAGGGCTTAATTTTCGCTATCCTTCCGTGAATGCAAAATTATATGATGAGATTGAAAATAATGCAGGAGTGATTTTTTCTGAATATCCTAGTGCTTTTGCCCCCATGCAGGCGAATTTCCCCCAAAGGAACAGAATTGTGACGGGTCTGTCAAAAGGGGTTATTATAGCGGAAGCAAGAAAAAAATCAGGCGCAATGATATCGGCACGTTTTGCGCTTGAACAGGGAAGGGAATTAATGTGTATTCCGGGGCTTATTACAAACCCTAATTGTGAAGGAATTTATCATCTTATAAAAAATGGTGCAGGCGTAATTACTGAAACTGCGGATGTTTTAAACCTTTTGGGGTGGGAAGTTCAACATATAGAAACCAAAAAGCTTGAGCTTTCAGGAATAGAAAAACAAATTTATGATATTATATCCTCTGAAGAAATTTCAACAGAGGGGTTGAAACAAAAGCTTGATGTTGGTATAAATGAACTATTAGTAAAATTAACCGAAATGGAGCTTGTCGGGTTAATTATTCAAAAAAACGGAATTTATTACATATCAGGAAAATAAAATGGCAAAAACAACGGCAAACAGCGGAAAAACTCTTGTTATTGTGGAGTCTCCCGCAAAATCTAAAACAATTAAGAAAATTTTGGGCAACGATTATCTTATTGAGGCAAGTTACGGACACATTAGGGATCTTCCCCCAAAGGGGCTTGGCTTTGATGTTGAGAATGATTTTAAACCCACATTTGCCATTATTCCTGAAAAACAAAAGGTTGTTGACACTTTAAATAAAATTGCAAAAACGGCAGATAAAATTTATTTGGCATCTGACCCTGACCGTGAAGGGGAAGCTATTGCATGGCATGTAAAAGAGGTGCTAAAGGTTCCTGAAGATAAAATTTATAGAATTGAATTTAATGAAATTACACCCCATGCAATTAAAAGTGCGGTTCAAAATTTCCGTCAAATTGATATGCTGAAAGTTAAAGCGCAGCAAACAAGGCAAATATTGGATCGTCTTGTGGGCTTTAAAATAAGTCCCGTTTTATGGGAAAAATTAAGAAACTATCACTTGTCGGCAGGAAGGGTTCAGTCTGTTGCGCTTCGGATGATTGTTGAGAGAGAAGAAGAAATTGAAGCGTTTGTGCCGGTTGAATATTGGTCAATTGACGCACTTTTGGAGAAAGACAAATACGAATTTAAGGCAGAACTTTCAAAATATAAAGATAAAAAAATTGAAATTAAAAATCAAAAAGATGCGGATAAAATTTTAAAAGATTTGAAAAATGCTAAATATCAAGTTTCAAAAATTATTCCAAAAGATACAAAAAGAAATCCTGCTCCGCCTTTTATAACGTCTACTCTTCAAAGAGAAGCAAGTTCAAAATTGGGATATGGTGTTTCAAAAACAATGCAGATTGCTCAAAAATTATATGAAGGAATTGAGCTTGGCGAGGAAGGTGCAGTCGGGCTTATAACTTATATGAGAACCGATTCTGTGAGGGTTTCTGATGATGCTGTTGGTGCGGCAAAAGACTTTATTTTGTATAATTATGGGGATAAATATTATCCCAAAACCCCAAATGATTATAACAAAGGAAAGAAAAAGAACGTACAGGACGCCCATGAAGCCATAAGACCTTCTTATATTACAAGAACGCCTGAATCTATTAAAAAGTATCTTACAAGCGAACAATATAGGCTCTATAAGCTTATTTGGACAAGATTTATGGCTTCTCAAATGGAAGCTGCAAAAATTAAAAATTTGGGTGTAGAAATTAGCGCTGGTGATTATACATTTAGAACAAGTTCCTCAAAAGTTGAATTTGAAGGCTTTCTAAAGGTGTATGAAGATGATAAACAGGAAACTTCTCAAAAAATTCCTGTGCTGACAGAAGGAGAGGTTTTAGAATGCAGGGAACTTATCCCTGAACAGCACTTCACGCAGGCTCCCCCAAGATTTTCAGAAGCTTCCCTTGTAAAACAGCTTGAAGAATACGGTATTGGCAGACCTTCTACCTATGCGCCCATTATTACAAAAATTCAGCAAAGAGGATACGTAGAAAAGCTTGATAAATCACTAAAGCCGACTTTGCTTGGAAGAACAGTTTCAGGACAGTTGTGCGAACATTTTAAGGATATTATGAATTATGAGTTTACTGCAGGCATGGAGTTGAAACTTGATGAAATTGCAGAAAATAAAGCGGACTCTATAAAGGTTTTGAAAGATTTTTATTATCCTTTTGAAAAAACTGTTGAAACGGCAAAAGAAAATATGGGCAGGGTTGTTATTGAATCTGATAAAATTTGCCCCAATTGCGGCAGAAAAATGGTGGTAAAAACGTCAAGGTTTGGTAAACAGTTTTTGGGTTGTTCGGGGTATCCTGAATGTAAAACAATGATGAGTCTGGAAGGTGAAATGCCAAAACCCCCTGCAGCAGATGAAGAAACAGATTATAAATGTGAAAAGTGCGGGGGTAAAACTGTTATTAAAACAGGGCCTTACGGGAAATACTATCAGTGTTTGGATGAAAAATGCAAAGCAAGAAAGGCAATTGTTGTATCAACCGGTGTTAAGTGCCCAAAATGCGAAAAAGAAGGCAGAGAAGGAGAACTTATTCAAAGGCGCTCAAGATATGGAAAAACCTTTTACGGCTGTTCTAAATATCCTGATTGCGATTATGCCGTTTGGAACGAACCCACGGGTGAAGTGTGCCCTGAGTGCGGAGAACTCCTTGTAAAGAAATTTTTAAAAGCAGGAAATAAAATTGCATGTTCTTCTAAAACGTGTAAATTTTCTAAACCAATGGAGAAAAGTGATGTATAAATTTGGAATAATAGGCTGCCCGCTTTCGCATTCGTTATCTAAAGTTATGCAACAAGCGGCGCTTAAAAGCGTTAATCTGGAAGGCGTTTATGACGTTTTGGAAACAAAAAGCGAAGATTTAATCCAAAGATTAAAATTTTTAAAAACCCAAGGATACAACGGTTTTAACGTCACTATTCCGCATAAAATTCCGGTTGCACTTTTCCTCTCTGATGTTGATGAGGTTGCAAACCTTGCAGGTTCTGTTAACACTGTTGTTATAAACGAAGACAAGAGCTTAAAAGGGTATAATACAGATGTTTATGGCTTTATGAAGCCTATTGAAGAAGTTGACCTGAAAGACAAACACGCAGTTGTGTTGGGTACAGGGGGCGCATGTCGTGCGGTTGTGTGCGGGCTTTCCCTTATGGGGGTAAAAAAAATTGATATTTATACAAGAAATGTAATTAATTCTGCCGAGTCTATTGGCATTTTAAGGGAAAGATTTAAAAATATTGAAATTAGGCTTTTACAATATGAACTTATGGAAAATCTAGAAGGTGTTTCAATAGTCGTAAATACAACTCCTTTGGGGATGAAAAATTTTAGACAAGGTGTGTCCCCTCTAAGTGACGATATGGTTCAGACTTTATCTTCTGATGCTATAATTTATGATATTGTGTATAATCCTATTAAGACTGAATTAATACAAAAAGCGATAAAATATAATAAAAAGTATGTTTCTGGGCTTGATATGCTTGTTTACCAAGGAGCAAAAGCGTTTGAAATTTGGACAGGGCAATACCCAAATACGGACAAAATGAAAATAGCTGCGCTTGAAGAGCTTATATAAATGAAAAAATTTTTAATATTAATAATAACATTTTTTTTGGGTACACTTTCTTCATTTGCCTATTCAACGGATGAGGATGGGTTTATGACGCTTGATGAATATAGCAGATATTTTGAGGGCGGTTTTGAAGAAGATGAGGAGTGTGAACCCATTGAAGAAGAATATGAGCCTTCAAAGTTAAAAGATAGAATTGATTACAACGGGCAAGATGTGGTGAAGCTTGAGGTCCCAAGCATACAACTAAGGGTGGAAAAAGTTGAATTTTTGGACCCATACAGGCAAGTTTTCCAAGAGCCTGTTACAAAAAATGACCTTTTAAAAGTGGGCAAGTTAACAATTTTTTCAGACAGTAAAAAAGAATTAAGCGATTATATGACAGACAACCTTAAAACCACTATGAATGCTTCATATAAGGTTAATGATGTTTTGGATATAAGGGGTGGACAAGAAATTTGGTATGTCAACCCAAATGCAAGATTAGGCGCAAAAAAAGTTTATTTTAATCCAAGATTAAATATAACAAATTCTTGCTATTTGGATTATATAAGCAGATACAATGAAAGAAACAGAAATTTAGAGCAGGAAGTCGGGCTTAATTATAAACCAAGAATTTTTAATGATAATGCAAGTTTTGGCATAAAAGCAGGAACAATCATAAACGATAACCATGAAATCCAATCTCAAAAATTAAAATTTTCAACAGATTGGTATATTTATTAAAATTTTAGTTTTTTGCAAATATTTTTAGACTAATATGAACATTGCAAAAATTACAGGAAATACAATAAATTTTGCGGAAGGTGTAATAAATAAAGCCTCAAAAATAGGCACAAAAGCAAAGATACCTACAGAAGGCTCTGAAAAATTAACAAACTCGCTCAAATGCTTGGCTTCAAATGCGATATCTACCGTAAAATTATCTAAAAAACCCGATGTTCCTGAATTTATATACCATATTACTTCAAAAGAAAATTTTGGAAAAATTTTAAAAGATAAAAAAATGACTCTATCCACTTTTGAAGCCGGCCAAAATGGATGTCACGGTGTTTATTTATAAAAAAGGGTTCAAGTCCCCTTTTTATAATTAGCACAAAAAAATGCTTGAAGTATATTGTCGAAGAAGTTACTAAAGTAGAACCCTTTGACAATAAAAATCTACCATATAAAAGCAATATTGTAAACCTTTTATCACTTCTAGAAAATTCTATTCAAGATTATTTTAATATGAAGAATATATTAAATAAGTGTGCTTGATTATAATCTTCAATCTGTCACCACTCACGCTGATTTTAAGGGGTGTTTTAGGGTGTTGGAGTATTGAAGTCTGAGGATATTTACGTTCGTTGTCACTCGCGTGGGTTAGTTAAAAATCCGCTATACAACTTGCCAATAACCGTTTTTATCAGCACTGATACGTTTTATAAAACCGTTTTCCTGAAGTTGTTTCATATTAGCAATTATACTTTTTCTTGTGATTCCGATGATTTCAGTAAGTTGTTCTTGGGTTATATTAGGATTTTCCTTGATTGCCTCAATGATTTTCTTTTGATTT
>CAYXRM010000002.1:0-91 GCA_964467625.1 uncultured Gammaproteobacteria bacterium
CTTTGCTCAAACTCGTCAGCTTCTGCTTTAACCGCTTCTTGTTCTGCTTCTGCTATTTTCTCCATAGCAGTTTCAAAGCCTGTGAAATCAA
>CAYXRM010000002.1:191-428994 GCA_964467625.1 uncultured Gammaproteobacteria bacterium
CTTTGCTCAAACTCGTCAGCTTCTGCTTTAACCGCTTCTTGTTCTGCTTCTGCTAGTGTATTTTGTGCCGCTACAACTGCTTCTGTGCTAATTTCATTTATATCGCTTACGCCTTCTTCGGTTTCCTTTAAATCTTCAATTGCGCTATGAATGTCACCAACACTTCCGCCCGCCACTGAGGTTTCTTTGTCGCTTGCGTATGTGTCAAGAGAGTTTTGTGCCTCTGTTGTTAGAGTTTCTGCCGCATTTGTCAGGTCGTCTGTGTTTACTTCATATTGTGTTGCATTTTCTGTAACTTTGCCTGCGGTTTCGGCTGATTCTTTGGATGTATCTACAGCTTTTTGCACACCATTTGTTATATCGCTTGCGGAAGAATATGTGCCACCTTGAGTTGTTCCTTCATTTGTAAAGTTTGTGGCTGCTTCTTCTTCTGCTGTTTGGTTTTTATCTATTATTTTATTTTTTAATTCATCCAGTGATGTGGTGTCCAACCCAAGTTTGCTAATTTCTGTCTTTAGATTTTCAACATCTTTGTATGTCAGATTGAGAGAACTTGTATCTGCTACCACTTCGCCTGTAACTTGCGGTTCATATCCCCTTGCAAAGCTATCAATATAATCTTGCGCAAGTCCACTGTCACCTTCTTGGTCGCCCAGTTTTGAATAAACATTTTGAAAATTTGAATCTGGCGTAATGCCCAATTCTTGACACATTTTAGCGTATTGTGCAACTTTTTCTTTATAATCAAGGATATTTTTTGCTTGCGTTGCAATATCCATTATATTTTCTATGTTTGAAAAATCGGGCGAACCGTTAAGAATGTCTCCAAGCTCGTTTTGAATATCAGAAGCCCAATCTTTTGTATATGCTTGCACTTTGCCTTGTGCTGTATTCTTTTGTGTTGCTATATCGTTTTTAAGTTTATCTACATCGCTTTTTAAACTTTCATCCGTTATTTTATTTAATTCATCTTCGATTTCTTTTGCTTTTGAATATACATTTCTTACTGATTGTTCATCAGAGGCATTCATACTTGAAACAGCACTTTGAAGCTCTTTGTATTTGTCTTGTAGCTTTTCAAGTTCTTCTTTTTCTTTTGAATTTTCAGGTTTATCGGCTTCGTCTGTTTCTTCTGTCTCTTCTGTTTCTTCTGTTGCTAAGTAACCCCCTGTGCTATTTGGTGATGTAATATATTGTTCATGTTTTGATACTTCGTGCATTATTGCTAACATATTATTTTTATCTGTGCAAGTATATTGTTTTTGTAAAAATGCATCAAGGACAAAATCAACACCTGTTTTGTTACTTGTTACGCCATCATATACAGGAATTCTAGTTCCATTTTTATACTCTGAAGGATTTTCTTTTGCATTTGCTATTTCTTTATCAAAAAGTTCCTTGTCGTTTCTATTCATAAAATAATATGTTCGCCCACCATATTTTGATTCATACAGGTCGCCATTGGAATCTAGTTCTGCTTTTTCACTACAATAGCCGTATTTATTGACTTTAAATTCTCTTGTAACCTTAAAATTAGATGAGCTGTTATTATTTAGCCCAAGAATTTGAAGTTCACTTTCGTCAAGACCTTTAAATTTGCTGCTATCTTTTTTATATAATTCGCATAGTTTGTCTACTTGTTTGTATCCATATACTTTATCAAGAGCCTCACCATTTGCTTTATTGGTTTCAAAATCAATTTTTTTGCCGTACACATACATGTAAGCATTAATTTTATCTTCACCCATTATAAGTCCACCTTCCTTTTTCTTTTCTTATTTTTCTATCGGATTTTTATGTATATTTCTTTTGTTAAATATTATTTATGTTGCGAAATGTTTACATTTTAAACTTCTTCTTCAATTTCTTTTTCAAGTTCAATAGGCTTATCTTCGTTGACTTTGGTTGTGGTTTCTTGTTTTTCGGTTTGAATATTTTCTTCTTGTTGGGCTTTGGATTCTTCTTCTTTATCTTGGTCGAAGGTTAATGAAAACGGGGATGTTGTTTTATCATAAAGCGCATTTGCACTTTTACTTGAATTTTTGTCTGTTAAATTTTCACTTGAAGTTTCTTCTTTGTTTTCTGTTGGGGTAGAAATTTCATCTTCATTTGTCGTTTCGTCATTGTTTGTGCTGAATACGGTATCTGTATTTTCTTCTGAGTTTAATTTATCTGTTCCGTTTTCTTCTTTTGTTGTTATAAAAATTTCTTCATCTTTGTTTAAAGTGTTGTTTTCTTGTTGATTTAGTGATTTTTCCAATTCTTCCTGCTGCATTTTTAAGATTTTTTCTTGAAGTGCAACTAACAAAGTTTGAAGTTTTGATGTATTAAAGCCTGTATTTGCCATTATTTCAGCAGTAATTCCCGTGATAATTGGAAGTCCTTCTTCTGCTTTTGTAATTGTATTTGCTTGCTGCTCGTATATCTGTGCGGTTTGGGCTATGTAGTTGTCTTGTTTTTGTACGGCTCTTTGCGCTACGGTATCAAGCTTGCTTAAATCTACATCAATACCTTGATTGTCGTTTTTGGTGTTATTTATAGAATTTAATATTTGATTTACTTCGTATCCAACGGTTGTTTGACTTGCTTGAGCTTCATAGGTTTGCGCCATTTTGTTAATATAATCTTGTTGTTTTTTTAAGATATTATTATAAGCTTTCTCAAAAGAGGAAGTGTCAATATCATATTGTCCGTATTCTTCTTTTGTTTTATTTAGGTTTTCAAGCGCTGCTTTTATTTCAGCTCCTGAAGTGCTAGCAGATACACTTTCTTCAATTTCTTTTGCCTTGTCATCTGCAAGGGCTTGTTTTTCTTCTTTTTTAGCTTCAATTGAGTCTGTTATTTTTGTTGTATCTATCCTGTCTGAAACTTCTTTAAGTTCATCCAGCACTTTATTTGCATTTTCTATTACTTTATAAATTTCTTCTATATTGCTTCCTGTATTTGATACATTTTCTCCGTATGAGTCAGTGTTTGCTTGTGCACTTTCTTCAAGAGAATCTTTTGTATCGTCAATTTTATCAACCGATGTTTGATAGGCGGTTGAATTGCTTACAACATCATCGGAAGCTTCACTTGCTACATCTGCATTGTTTAAATAACCCTTGATTTTATCTGTTATGCTTTGGGTTGAATTTCCATCCGTACCTGACGATGAAAGCGTATACGGTTGAAGGTTCAAGTTGTGTGAACTTGACTGTCCGTTTGCAATTTCATCTGAAATTGTATATGCTTCTTTTTCGTTTTCGATTTTTATATTTTTTAATATGCGCTCTAAGCTTGCAGTGTTCAGACCTTTGTTTTCAACATTTCCCATAAGCGCTTCAATGTCTTCGTAAAAACTGTTTAATTTTTCTGTATTTTCGCCTATGTTGCCGCCAAGCTCAGTTTTTGCCTTTGCTGCGTATTTATCCAAATAGCTTTGCGCTCTGTAAAGTCTTTGGTTTCCTGTGCCCATTATTTTCATAAAGTCGCTAAAACCTTCAGGCTCGAAACCATATTTTTGGCATAAATTATAATGTGGCTCAAATTTTTCTTGACATTCAATAATTTTATCCAAATTCGCATTTATTGAATTTGTGTCTGTTAAATCTTCAAATTCTATGTTGTCTGAAATTAGATTGCCAAGTTCTTTTTCTGCTTCTTCAACTTTTGTCTTTAATTCTTTTGAATATTCATCTTCAATGGTTTTGATTTGTTTGTTCAATTTTTCTTGTGTTTTTTCAAGATTCTCTTTTAAGTTGTCAATTTTTTTCTGTTCTTCATTTCCTGATATCCATGCCCATATACCAACACCGATTGCTGCTATTCCAAGTACAATAGCAACAGGTATTCCAACCCCGGTTGATGCTGATGCACCACTACCTGCAGCAAGTGTTCCTGCAGCAGCTGCTGCAGAGCCGGCTGCCGCTGCTTTTATTCCAAGTCCTATAAAAGCAACCCCTGCAACGCCGCTGACAATTGCTGTGGTATGATCTACATTTGGTTTCATTCCCATGGTTTTCATTAATGTAGCATTGGAATTTATGGCACAAATTAGTTTGTTAATTTTTGCTTCAACTGCTTCTGGGTCTGAATAATCAAGTCTTTTTATTTCTCCTTCCAGTTCTTTTTGAGTATCCGCAATTTTTTCATATACTTTTATGATGTCATCAATCCCGCTATCTTCATTAAGTTTATCAAGCCCGATTTCTTTGCAATATGCTTCATATGCCTTTGTCTGTTCTTCTGCTGTCATTGTTTCATTTGGATTGGCTTCCACTTTATAGTTAGAAGTTGTCGGTCTGCCGTATGTATAGTCTTCGTATCCGTCATCCTCATATTCTTGAAGACTTGATTCGTTTTCAGCTGCGGCACCTTCTTTTAGAGCTTCATTTAAAAGCTCTTTTTGCTTGTCACCGCTAGCGCTATTAATTGAGTCTTTCGTTGCCAAATCGGCAAAATAATACGTTACACCGTCAATTTTTAGAGAATAAGACATAATTTTTCCTTCCTTTTGTTTTTTATCGGTTTGCTTTTTTTAATTCTTTAGAACTATGTTACAAAATGTAACAATATGGGCGAATTTTGAAATACCATAAAAGTTATATACTTTTTATATACATATTTAGTTTGTGAGAGATGAATAATGATTTCAGAATTAAAATTTGAAGCAATTTTAAAGCTTTTTGATATTGAAAATAAAAAGGAAACTTCAACAAAAAAGACAAATTCTGCCGTTGATAATCCTTTTGAGTCTTCAAAAAATGTTAAATCTGAAGATGAACTTCAAAAATTTGAGGTTGATGACTCTTCATCTGACGATAAAACAAAAGAAGATGAAACTAAAAATTCAAATTCTAATGAAGAAAAAATTGAAGTTAAGATTGGCAAAAATGGGGTCGAAATCGACAAGTTTAAAGATTTTTTTGAAGCAAATAAAAAGCTAGATGAAGTTCTTAAAGAATATGGGTACGACAAGCTTTTTGATGAAATTGACGCTAATGGTGATGGAACTGTAACCAACGATGAGTTGGAAAAATTGGGCGAAGATTTTTCTCTTGAAGATTTTGTTAATTTTTCTGACGATGATGTTGAAAAATTGGCTGAAAAATTGGGTATCGAAATTCAAGAAGAACGCTCGGTTGATGAGCTAAAAAAACTTATTGAACAAAAATTAAAAGAGGCTAAAAAAAATAATTCTAAAACGTCAAATACAACTCCAACAGCAAGCACTGTTAATTCAGCGCCAACATATTCTTCTTCTTCTTCTTCTTATTCTTCAGGTTCATCCACTGGAGCTGAAGCTTCTAATTCAGGCGGGCTTGAAGTTAAAACAATGGAAGAATTAAAAACTGAAAAAGCTGAAAAACAAAAAGATGTAGATAGCGCAAATGACGATATAAAAGAGGTTCATAGCGGCGAAAATGAAAATGTTAAAAAAGCTGTTCTTGACGCTGATAAAAAAGAAGAAGCTTACAATAAGGCACTTGAAAAAGATGATAAGGTGTCCGATGAATTAAAAGAAAAACAAAAAACGAACCAAGAAAAAATTGATAAGTCAGAGGAGAATATAAATAAACTCGAAGGAAAAATTACTGACGATAAGGCAAAAATAACAAAATTGGAAAGCCAAATTTCCCTTAAAGAGGGGGAAATTTCTGCTCTTAAATCTTCTTTAAGTGCACTTCCTGAAAAAACTAAAGAAAATAAAGATAATTGGGCAGATATTGACGCAAAAGAACAAGAGCTTAAAGGTTTAATTGAAACAGAAGAAAAAAAATTAAAATCTTTAAAAAGCGATAAAAAAGATGCAGAAGCCCTTAAAAAAACTCACAAAACTTCTTTAGATAAAGAAAAAGAAACCCTTGATAAGTTAAAAGAAGAAAGAAAAAAAATTGAAGATGAAATTCTTGACAGTTGTTCTGAAGAAACAAAAATGGCCCTTGAAGCTTGGCAGACTGCAAGAGAAAATATAGAAACCGTTAAGGCTGATGAACTTAAAAAAGCGCAAGAGGCACTATCCACAGCTCAGGGTGAATTAGACAAAGTAAATAATGCAATTGATGAATTAAAACAGGCTCAAATTGCGGCAGAACACAGCATGAACCAAAATGGTGAAAAAGTTGCCGAAATGGGTTTAAGCTTTAATAATATGTCTGCAAGCCAAATGCAATCTATTATGACAAATGCAGGTTGCGCTTTCCATGATGGACAATGGTGCGCTGATTTTGCGACATTTATTACAAAACAAGTTTACGGAAACGATGTTCCAGGAAATCTTTTAAGCGAATGCTCCAATCTTGCTTCATGCTATGGGTATGGAACTTGGGCACAAAGTAAGGGTATTCTTATGGATAGTCGCACAACTCAATACGATAAATCACAAGTTAAAGCGGGAGATTATATTTTATACAACGCAGATGAAGCAGGCGAATGGTATCATATTGGTATTGTATCCTCTGTGGATAATGACGGCACAATTCACACAATTGAGGGCAATACAAATGGCGGTGCGGGCAGCGTTGGAGCGCATACAATTGAGCCTAACAGAACCGATGTTTCTTTTGTGCTTATGAATAAATTAAAATAATTTTGTAAACATATGTAAATAATATTTTAAAGTTTGCAATTATATAGAGCCTATATACTTTTTATATACATAGCGAAATTGTTGGTGAAAGTTATGATTAATGAAATTGATACAGGCTCTTATATAGATATTTTACAGTTTCAAAATGGGAATAAAACTTCTAAAACTGCGCAAACATCTAAAAAATCTCCGGTTGTTTCAGGTGGGGAAGATTCACTTCAAGAAGGAGCTTTTCTTGAAGATGACTCATCTTACAACCCCTTTACTTCGTTTCTTTCTTCTTTTGGGGACGCATTCAGCTTTTTGATGTCGTCTGCGCAGAAATCTTCTAATTCAAATACATCTGGAACTTCATCTAAAAAGGCTTCTTCACTTCCTGATTTAAAATCAAAATCTTTAGATGAATTAACGTCAATGCAAACCGACAAGCAAAAAGCAATAGACAGTGCAAATGACGATATAAAGGCTGTTCAAACCGGTGAAAATGAAAATGTTAAAAATGCCGTGAAAGACGCCGATGAAAAAGAAAAAGTTTACAAGGAAGCTCTTGAAAGTGATAAAAAAGTTTCTGATAAATTAAAAGAAAAGCAAAAAACTAATCAAAATAAAATAAAATCTTCAGAAGATAAAATTTCTGATATTGAAAATTCAATTGTGGACGATAAGGCAAAAATAAGTAAACTTGACACACAAATTACGAGCAAAGAAGGAGAAATTTCCTCCCTTGAAGCTTCTTTAGGTTCACTTCCTAAAAAAACGAAAGACAATAAAGACGATTGGAGTGCAATTGATGCAAAAGAAGCTGAAACAAGGCGATATATTGATTATTTTAAACAACAACTAAAAGCACTTAAGGCTGATAAAAAAGAAGCTGAGAGTGCAAAAGGCAGGCATGAAACTTCTTTAAAAAATGAAAAAGATAATCTTAAAACTCTAAAAGACGAGCGTGATAAAATTGAAAAAGAAATTTTAGAGAGTTGCTCTGATGAAACAAAAGAAGCTCTTGAAGCTTGGACAAACGCAAGAGAGGCAATTGATGAAGTTAAACAAACTGAACTACAAAAAGCTGAAAGCGCTCTTTCATCTCTTCAAGGGGAGTTGGATGAAATAAACCAAGCAATTAATGAAGCTTATAATAAAGAAATTGAAAACGGTAATGAGCCGTATAAAACAGCTGAAAGCTTTGTAGATTTTGCCTTAGCTTATAAAGGTAATGGCGCTTCTGAAATGTCTGAAATAATGCGAGGCGCAGGCGCAACTTTTAATGACGGAAACTGGTGTGCTGATTTTGTTTCATTTATGTTGGAACAGTCTTATGGTGAAAACATTCCGGGGGACGCACTTGATGAGATAACAAACCGTTCAACTTGCTGTGGGTATGCTTCTTGGGCAGAAAATGAAGACATTCTTATGGATGAAAGAAGGGGCGAATATGATAAATCCCAAGTTAAGGCAGGCGATTTAATTTTGTATAATGATTATGAAACAGGCGAATGGTACCACATCGGAATTGTTGCCTCAGTAGATAAAGACGGCACAATTCACACAATCGAAGGCAATACAAATGGTGGCGAAGGCTGCGTTGACGGTCACGATATTTTACCTGAAGACACAAACTATTCTTTTATCTTAATGAACAAAATTAAAGAGAACAAAAAGGATAAAGACTAGCTTTTAAAGGCATTGAATGGATTTGTTTGATTGTTTGCACCATTTAAGTCAATTAAACCCTGTGTGCTTTGCAGAACGCTTGCTTTAGGGTTTTGCACAAGTGCGCTATCCTTCATTAAGGTGTCATCATTTGTTTGTACAGGGGACTGAAATGGGTTTGTGGATGTGCCTTCCGTATTTTCTTCATTATCTATTGGAGAAGCAAAGGGATTGTTTGAAGAAGCTACTTGGTTTTCATTAGTAGTTGATGTTGGAGTTTTGTTTTCTTGGTCAGATTCTTCCAAACCTTCTTGTTGCCCTTCATTAATTGTGGCATTTTCTTTGCCATTTATATTATTTACATCTTCAGGATTAATTGCTGTTAATTTATCTCCTTGGATTGGAGCTGTTTTGTCCAGTTCTTTTTCTGCAGGGTTTCTTTTAAATACACCCTTAACTTTGTCTACTATTTGAACAACTTTTTCTTTGTTCAAGTTAACAAGCGCAATTGCGCCAAGTGTTATTGCCCCCGCAAGCCCTGCTCTACCAAGCCTTGTTGTCATTTTAAGTGGTGGAACTTCACTTCCTTTTTTGGCTCTTGTTGCGACCATAACCATTGTTGAGGTCAAAATCGGTGGCACTGCATATTTTTTAACATTTTCACGCTTTTCTGGCGTGTTTAATACGGGTATTGCGGAAAAATTTACGGGTGAAATAGTCATAGTAACAACCTTTTTGTTTAATCTACTCTTAATTTTCTTGAATTTGCTGATTTGCTTGTTTGGATATTTTCTTTTCTTTATGCAAAACTATACATCTTTGAACGATGCCATATAGGGCTGAAAAACCGGCAGCAAGGCCTGCCACCCTCATTGCACCTTTAACATTTTTGCCTTTGCTCATTGCAAGGGTAAGTCCTGCGCTTAGAGCTGCACTTGTTGTGATAGAAAGCGCTTCTGATTTAACATAATCTTTTGTTAAAAATGGCGTGGTTGGTGCAACTTGTGATACTTTCATAGTTCAATCCCTATTTTTATTTTGTCATTATAAGACATGTCAAAAAAAATTTTTGCTATTTCTAATTGGTTATTTGGCTAATTTTTACATTTGTTTATATTGTTTAAAATTTTATTGTTAATTTTTGAGGAAAAAAGATGAAAAAAATAATTTTTGTTGTTTTATGCGTGCTTCTTTTGAGTTTATTTTTCTTTTTGAAACATAAAAATGAAGTGCACTTTGATATTGAATTTGAAAAATTGCGCCCGACAAAAGAAAAATTGAATATATATTATAACGGTTATAAAGTTGGACACACTCTTGGCATTTCCCCGTGTATCGGGTCAAAAAACTCTTGTTTTGAAGCGGTCTTAGAGGATAATGAATTCTTTTTGCCTCAAAATGTTTATGCAAAGTTGAAACAAAAACGGCTTTCGTTAAACAGACTGGAAGAATATATTGAACTTTTTTATCCTAATTCGCCCTCTTATTATTCACTTCAAAAAAAATCAAAAATTAAAGGGGAACTTGGTCTTGGGCTTCATAACTATGTGGTGGAAGAAATTTCATATTCAGATATGGAGCAGGTAAAATTTGCCCTGATTAATTCTGTTGTTAACTTGGAGAGGGCAACGGGGGTTCTTGTTGATTTACTTGACTCTTTAAATGGAATAGTAAATTCTTCAAAAGATGAAGTGAAATCCACTTTAAAAAGCGTGAGTGAAACTTCAAGAGCTACGGAAAATTTTGCTAAAAAAATAAATACTTCAACTGATGAAGCACAATTGCGCTCTGTTTTAGAAAATGTTGATGAAATTTCTTCAAATTTGAATTCTTCAGTCTGTAAAATTCGTGAAATAACAGATGAAATTTATGAATACGATGTTCCATACACCCTAAATTCCATTCTAACAAATGCAGATGAAATTATAGGCGGTATGAATTGTAAATTGAAAAAACCATTTGGCGGGTTAAGATTTTTATTTGGAAAGCCTATCAGGTAGCCTTGTTTATGGCTCTTGCAGGTAAACTTGCCTTATCAATAAGAGGGATATAAAAATCTGTATTAATATTTAATTTTTTGCCAATTTCAAGCAGGGACAAAATAATTTTTCTGTCTTTTGATTTTTGCTTTGATTTTTCCAAATATTCAATTATATAGTCAATTTTTGAATAAATTTTTTCATTGTAAATGTTTTGTGAAACCCTTATATCAACATCAAGATTTGTTTTTTCTATAATGTTGAAAATTGCAAAAATTTCATCACTTAAGCTTTCATTCGGTGCGTCAGCGATTGTTTCAAGAAGCTTTTGCAATTTTTTTGCAATAATGACTTTTGCTCTTGATTTATTAAGATTTACATAAAACTTATCAGCTTCTGATTTAATTTTTTTAAGTTTGTTTATTAAATTTTCATCCAAAAAGTTTTCAGCCGTATCAAGCGTTTCATCCAAAGCTTTTGTGAGAGAGAATTTTGCTGCTATTCTAAATACATCTGGAATGTCCATCCCCATTTCCACAAGGTGACTGACAGGTGATTTAAGGTCTTCATACAAGTCTTCATAAGTTTTTGCGGTTTTTAAAAGTTTTTTTATAAGCACTTTTTCAAGAATAACTTTTCTTTTGTCGATAAGAACATCTTCAATGCCGTGAAACACGGGGGAGAAATGCTCTTTCATTGCTTCCAAAGTTTTAAAGGTGGAGTTGTTGTTAAATTCGTTTAAGACTGCACTTTTTGCCCCAAGTGTGTGTTGAAGGTTTTTAAATGGTCTTATGGAACAATAATATTCACTGTCTGATGTTTTTAAAAGTGCATAAATAAGGTCAAATTTCTCCAAAGTTACATCTGATGTAACTTCAAGCCTGCCCAGTGCAAGTTGGTTGTCTTTATTTTTGTAGGTTTTTGAGCTTATTTTCTTTGTTTTGTAACAATAAA
This sequence comes from uncultured Gammaproteobacteria bacterium, assembly GCA_964467625.1. Lineage (GTDB taxonomy): Bacteria > Cyanobacteriota > Vampirovibrionia > Gastranaerophilales > Gastranaerophilaceae > Galligastranaerophilus_A. Next base: position 11,346 of record CAYXRM010000002.1, read on the forward strand.
TATGTTCTAATTCTTCTTGCTCATTGTAAAGTGCAGATATTGCCCAGTGGGTTGCAATTTTTTCAATGGTTACTTTTGCAGGGCGCACAAACATTTCATAGATTTTTTTACCGTTTTCAAATTCAGGGATATTGCTTTTTGCCCTTTGTAAAATTGTGAGAAAATTCTTTTCATAATCGTAATTTGTAAAGTCTGAGGCAAGCTCCATTGCCCTTGCGGCATATTTCATAATTTGAGTTGTTTCAATTCCGGAAATTTCAGCAAAAAACCAACCGCAGCTGGTATACATTAAAAGGCAAGACCTTTGAATTTCCATAAGTTTAATTGCTTTGATTTTTTCTTGTTTTGTGAGTTTTTTTATTGCATTTTCTTTTAAAAATTTGTCTATCGTGTCAGGAGTTCTGTTTAAAATGACATCAATATATTTGTTCCTTGCTTCCCAAAAATCTGTATAATATTTTGAACCTTCTTTTGTGCAAAGCTTGATAAATTCATCTCTAATATAATCAAGGGCTTCTCTTAGGGGTTTTCTCCATTTTTGGTTCCAAAATTCCCTTCCGCCCGTTGAACAGCCACAATCGTCCGACCATCTTCCAACACCGTGACAACAGCTCCAAGAGGATACGGGTTTAATTTCAACTTCATTTTCAGGCGGGAATTTTTCTAAAAATTCGCCATAGTTTGTAATTTGGAACCCTAAATCTTTTGCTTTAATTGCAAGAACGTATGAAAGCGCCATATCGCCGAACTTTGTGTGGTGTCCGTAGCTTTCGCCGTCTGTTGCAATGTTTATAAGTTGGGGGCGATGTCTTTCTTCAACGTAACCGTCTTGAAGCCTTTGGGCGAATTTTTCACCGTTTGTAAGAAGGTTGTCAAAGGCTACAGATTTTGAAATTGCGCCGTCATAAAAGAATAAATCAATGTATTTATCGGTTCCTTCAACAAAATATCTGTATGGCTGTGAAGGGTCAATGCTGCCCCAACTAACGTCAGTCCAGTTGGATTCACCGATTTTTCTTACTGCCTGTGCTTGGTATGGAGAGAGAATTGTAAATTTAATTCCAAGGTCAATCAACACTTCAAGAGTTGAAGGGTCAACGGCTGTTTCTGCAAGCCAAATTCCTTCAGGCGCCCTTTGAAACCTTGTTTCAAAATCTCTTATTCCCCAAATTACTTGAGTGTATTTATCGTTTGTATTGGCAAGAGGCATGATGATGTGATTGTATACCTGCGCAACAGCACAACCGTGCCCGGAATATAGCGCTCTTGAGTTTTTATCGGCTTCGATAATTCTTCTGTAGGATTGTTTTGCGTGCTTTTCCATCCAACATAAAAGCGTTGGCCCGATATTGAAGCTCATATACTGATAATTGTTGATTATGCTTAAAATTCTGTTGTTTGAATCAACAATTCTTGCAACGGAATTTGGCTCATAACATTCTGATGAAATTCTTTCGTTCCAATTGTGAAAAGGCCTTGCACTGTCTTGAACTTCTATAACTTCAAGCCACGGGTTCTCCCTTGGCGGTTGATAAAAGTGTCCATGAATGGTTAAAAATTTTTCTTGCACTAAAACTTATCTCCTGATTGTTATTTTGTAGACGGAACTTTTTCTGTCACTTCAATTTTTTCTGCATCAAGCCACCCGTCACCTAAGGCGTTTGAAAATACGGTTCCTGTAATTTTGATTTTATCGCCCGTGTTCAGGTCAATAAATTTTTCTGCATAATCCCGTTTCATAAACATTTTTAGTTCGGATAACGGTACGTTATGGTCTTGAACATCATCCCTTTGAACAAGAAAACCGATATATTTTTGTGAATCCCTGAAAGCTTTTTTGTAATCAAGCCCAAGAGTTGTGAATTTGTCAAATTTTGCTGTTATAACAACCTTTTTATTTAAATAATATGAAGGGTTTGCAACAATTTGCAAGGGCGTGGTTGTGATTGTTATAGCAGGTTTTGTTGCTTGAATTGACGGTTTTGCAGGTGAAAGAACAGGCGCAGCTTGAAGTATGCCCGTTGTGAACATGGCTAATAAAAATGCCAAATATATTTTTTTATTAAACATTTAGTTTTTACTCCTCATATAATAAAATCATTTTACCATATTTTTAAAAAAAGACATCCTCTATTCCTTGTTTTAAAAAAAACTTGACTATTTTATACTACCTATGTAATAATCTTCCTATGGTATTTTTATGAAGGAGAAAAAAATGACATTTGTACCTGTTCAGGGCAAAACCCTTACAAAAGATGAAATTAAGAATATTATTAAAGAAGAAAACGTCCGTTTTATCAGACTTCAATTTGTCGATATTAACGGTACGGTTAAAAATATGGCTGTTCCTTCAGAGCAAATTGATAAAGTTTTAAATAATGAATGTATGCTTGACGGGTCTTCAATTAAAGGTTTTAGAAGCATTGAAACCTCTGATATGTATTTTTATCCTGACTTGTCAACATTTTCGCTTCTTCCTTGGAGAACAAACGATGTTGAGAATACTACAGTTGCAAGAATTATTTGCGACATTTATAACCCTGACGGTACTCCATTTGAAGGCTGCCCGAGAGCAAATTTAAAAAGAGTCATAAAAGAAGCTTCCGATATGGGGTATGTTTTAAATGTTGGGCCTGAAGCAGAATTTTTCCTTTTTAATAAGGACGAATACGGTAACCCCACCTTAGAAACGCATGATGACTCAGGTTATTATGACGTTGCCCCCAATGATAAAGGGGAAAGCGTGCGTGGTAAAATGGTTGAAACTTTAAAGAAAATGGGCTTTGAAATTGAAGCAAGCCACCATGAAGTTGCAGCAGGTCAGCATGAAATTGATTTTAAATATGCAGATGCTCTTACAACCGCTGATAACGTTGTTTCTTTTAAATACGCAGTAAGAGCGGTTGCTTCCATGAACGGGTTACATGCTACATTTATGCCAAAGCCTGTTTTTGGAATTAACGGTTCCGGTATGCATTGCAACGTATCCCTTTTTAAAGACGGCAAAAACGCTTTTTATGATGAAAATGCCCCTTATCAGCTTTCTTCCACAGCATTAAATGTAATAGGTTCATTGCTTGAAAATGTAAGAAGCTTCACTGCAATTACAAACCCTCTTGTAAACAGCTACAAGAGATTAGTTCCGGGGTATGAAGCTCCTGTTTATTTGGCATGGTCGCTTGCAAACAGAAGTGCACTTATCAGAGTTCCTGCAAAAAGAGGAAATGCAACAAGGGTTGAATTAAGATCACCTGACCCTTCCTGCAACCCATATCTTGCTTTTGCGGTAATTTTAACCGCTGCGCTTGAAGGCATTAAAAATAATATCACGCCGCCAAAACAAACGGAAGAAAATATTTATCATATGACAAATGCCGAAAGAGAAGAGAAGGGTATTGTTTCACTTCCGGGGTCTTTGGAAGAAGCACTTTATGAATTAAAACACAATCCTATTATCAAAAAAGCTTTGGGCGAACATATTTATAATGAATTTGTTTCTGCCAAAGAAAAAGAATGGGATGAATATAGAACCCAAGTTTCCGAATGGGAAATTGAAAACTATTTGTAAAAATTACAGTTGAATAAGTCATTATGTGCGGCTAGCTGCCGCACTTTTTTTATAAAACAAAATATCACTTGTTTTAAGACATCACTTTTTTTAAAAAAATCGAGTCTAATTTTAAAGAAACTTTAAAAACGGTTTCTTTTTAAAAAGTAAGCCGTTTTGAATAAAATTAATTTATATCCCATCTTCCGCAGGTACCGCCCCAACGAGCTATGACGTTACCTTTGACGTCTGTAATTTTGTGCTCTTGATGGGGTGGCAAGGGCTCAATGTCGCCTTCCACAATTGAAATTACTTCACAATTGTTGGAACACCCCTTGCAGGTGCATGTTATTGAATTAAAGTGCATATCTTTTGTCTGCCAACCTTTAAATTTGGTTTGTGCATTTGTATATTGATGATTTTCCATAGCAAGATATGCCGCCCCAATTGCGCCCATTGTCTGATGATTTGGGGGCACAACAATTTCTGTACCAAGCGCTTCTTCAAAAGCTTTTACCATACCTTTATTGGTTGCAACACCGCCTTGGAAGGTAATTGTTGGCAAAAGTTCTTTTCCAAGTGCAAGGTTTGAAAGATAGTTTCTTACAAGCGCTTGGCACAAGCCGTATAATAAATCTTCAACAGGATAGCCCAATTGCTGTTTGTGTATGAGGTCTGATTCAGCAAAAACTCCGCATCTGCCTGCAATTCTTGCAGGAGAAGAAGATTGAAGTGCAATTGAACCAAAGTCTTCAATTTTTACATTTAATCTGCCTGCCTGTTGGTCAAGGAAACTTCCCGTACCTGCGGCACAGACGGTGTTCATTGCAAAGTCAGTTACAATGCCGTCCCTTAAAATTATGATTTTGGAATCTTGTCCGCCAATTTCAAGAATAGTCTGTACCCCTGGGACGATAATTGAGGCGGCAACAGCATGGGCTGTTATTTCGTTTTTGATAATATCTGCCCCAACGAGCGCCCCTGCAAGGTTTCTGCCTGAGCCTGTCGTGCCGACCTGACAAACTTCCCATTCTTCATTTGCCTTTTTTAGCAACTCTCCAAGCCCCTTTTGAACAGCTTTTGTAGGCTGACCAGAGGTTCTTAGCATGTAACTTTCAACATATTTCCCGTTTTCATCAACCACGGCCAATTTTGTTGTAACCGAGCCGACATCAATTCCTAAATAAACTTTCATAATACGTTTATTTTTGTATAAACAAGAAATATTTTCAATAATTTTTAACAAATAATTCAAAATATCCTTGCGGATGTTTGCAAGAAGGGCACTGTGCGGGCGCTTTTGTCCCTTTGTAGTGATAGCCGCATTTTGTACATTTCCATATCACTTCTTTATTTTTTTCAAAAACAAGTCCTTCTTTTATGTTCTCTAAAAGCGCTTTATATCTTTTTTCATGCTCATATTCAACTTCTGAAATTTTCCAAAAAGAATTTGCAATTTTTGGATAGTTTTCTTCTTCTGCAATTTTTGCATAGTTTGGATATAATGTTGTGTTTTCTTCATGCTCCCCTATAATTGCGTATTCGAGGTTTTTTAAACTTGAATTTGTTATTCCTGATGAAAACATTGTATTTTGAAATTCTATATTTTGGAAATCTTCACCAAGGTATTTTAAAAATATTTTTGCATGCTCTTTTTCGTTTTCTGCGGTTTCGTTAAATATGTTGCCAATTTGAATATACCCTTCTTTATGGGCTGCTTTTGCAAAATAATTATATTTGTTTCTTGCCATTGATTCTCCAATGAAGGCTTTTATTAAATTTTTTTTGGTTTCTGAATTTTCTCTAAATTCTTGCATAATTTTCCCTTTATTTTGTTAACTTTTATTAACATAAACCATAAAGTTTTACTTTCCATTGTCGAATTTATTAGTATAGGAAGGTAAAATAACCATGACATTAAAAATCGGCAGTTTTGAAATCTCAACTCAGGCGCTCTATGATGCGCTTAAGGCTTGTTCTGTCACAAACGATGCCGATTTAAAAAAGATTGACAAAAACGGGGACAACAAGATTTCAGAAGACGAACTTGTTGAGTTCGATGAGTCTGCGGAAGATTCTACTACAACTTCTGAAGCTGAAGCTGAAAAAGAAGGTGATGAAAAATCTTCAAGTTCATCAGATTTAGACGACTCTCAAAAAAGCGCAATCGATTCTCTTATGGAATTAAATATGTCTTTAATGGAACAGCTTTTACAGGCACAAGCCAGATTTGCCACATCAAACGATGCAGAACAGGTAACATCCATTATAGATACAATACAAAGTCTTCAAGATCAAATTAAAAACAATGAAACGCAAATTTTAAACCTCATGATACAAGCTGAAACTCCTACTATTACAACTAGTGGAACTTCAAGTGTGAGTGGGGTATCAAAAAACAAAGTAACCGCTGTGGGCAATTTTGACACATCATCTGCTGCAGCATTTGCGATGAGCCTTGTTGACAATGGCAATAAATCTGTTGATACGGCAACAATGAAGGAGTTGATGACATCTTCGGGCAACTTGTTCCACGATGGTGCTTGGTGCGGAGATTTTTGTGCTTATGTTTTAGAACAAACATATGGCAGAAATGGCACCCCTGGGGACTATTTGAACACTTGCTCAAATTATTCTTACCTTCCAACGATTGTGGGCTGGGCGCAAGAAAATGGGGTTTATTCTTCTGATGTAAGTCAGGTGCAGCCCGGGGATTTAATATGCTACGGTCAGCAGCACGTTGGTATGGTTGTTGGTGTAAACTCTGACGGTACGGTAAATACGGTCGAAGGAAACACATCAGGCAACAATGGTGATTATTATAGCCCGACAGGTGAAGGGTGGGCGTCTTACCATGCTAATGTTTCAGGGAATATTCAATTTGTGCTTTTGCATAAATTGAAATAAAAATTAAAATGTAATAATTTCGTTAAACATTTTTATTGCAAAACTGTCTGTCATGCCTGAAATAAAGTCAATCACAGCTATGTTGTAATCTTTTTGAGAATTAATATCGTAAATTGTTTGATTTAAAAACTTTTTATTCTTTTTTTCTTCAGATGAAATAGTATTTGAATATTTTAAAAGCCAATCACTAAAAGTGGAGCACAAAAGCGGATAAAAAATTTCGTCACATTTAATTTTATAGACGGAATTTTCACCGTCATAATAAGAAAAAAGTGTATCTGCAATTGTCTGTAAAATAAGCTTTGCATAAGCATGGAAGGTAGTTAATCTTTTGTGATTGTAGATGTTTTGATAATTAAAATCTTTTATAAGGTTCATTATTTCAAAATATTCTCTTGAAAAAGACAAACCAATATCGGGGTTTGAATTTTTGCATAAATCAATTGTAAAAAGATGTACAAGGGTGGTTGTGTTTATGTCGGTTAATTTTTTTTGACCAAATAAATCTTTTATAATTGCTTCAAATTCATTTTTTTGTTCTTCCGTAAGAATTTTTTTAGATAATGCATCTTCAATATCTCGTCCAAGATATGCAATTTTATCGGCAATTTTAACCACAAGTCCTTCGTATGTGTAGCTTTGGTATTGGTTTGCATTTTCAATTGAATTTAGGTCAATAAATTCTTCTCTTGGTTTTAGCCCGTTATCAACAACTTCGCCACAATGACAGATAATACCATCCCTTATGGCATATGTTAAATTTAAGTTTCTTTCATATCCTTCATAATCAGGTAGCGTTTCAATTAAATCCACAAACCTTAAGCTGTTTTTTTCATGCCAAAAATTTGTGCCTATGTTTTTTTCTATTATTATATTTTTTAAAATCCCTTCTCCCGTGTGTCCAAAGGGTGAATGCCCAAGGTCATGCCCCGTTGCAATTGCACGAACAAGTTCAATATTTAACCCTAAACACTTTGTAAGGGTTTCAGAGGCTGACGCTACATAATTTACATGCTCTATTCTTGTGCATATATGGTCATTATTTGTGGCAAAGAAAACTTGTGTTTTGTGTTTTAATCTTCTGTATGCATTTGAGTATAAAATGCGGTGATAATCACGCTCAAAAGGACTTCTGATATCGTCTGTTTTTTTGTATATAGTGTTTACCCTAGAAGTTGAAATCTCATATTTAGGGTTGGTTTTTTTCATTGCAAAATCTGCAAATTGTCCTTCAATAATTTTAGATACTGTGTTTGCCATATAAAAATATTAACTTATTTATATGTTTACGACTTCCCCTAAATTGTTGATATATTCGGTGTTATTTGCAATTGTATCTGCACTTGCAAGAATTGAATAAACGGGTTTATTTGAAAATACGTGGTTTGCGGCTTCTTTAATATCTTCTTTTGTAATTTTATCAATTGTATTTATATATTCATCAATTCTTTTAATCCCGTATGGTTGAGTCATATTCATTGAAAGAAGCATGGTTCTGCCGTATGAAAGTTCAAGTTGGGATGCAATTTTTTGTTTTAAAGCCATTTTTGCGCTTTCAAGTTCTTCATCGGTTACATGTTCCGTCATTAACTTGTTTGTGTGTGCTTCAAAGCCGTCTAAGCATTTTTGAAGATTATCATATTTGATATCGTTTTGTTTTTTATCATCCGTGGTGGATAAAATATTTAAAGTCAAAATGCCGGAATTTTCAAAAGACTGGATATTGCTAGAAGTTGTGTATGCAAGTTTTTGTTTTTCTCTTAAATCTTGAAATAGTCTGCTGTTTGGGCTTCCGCCAAGAATTGTATTTAAAAGTTCAAATTTAATTTCATCTTCAATGTTACCTGAAATTTCAAAAGAGTAATTTTTGTAAATTTGCGCTTGATTTCTTTCTTCCGTGTCAACAAGCACAGTTGCCTTTTCGTTTGGAGCGTATGAATTTAAAAGCTTTGGTGAATAAGGTTTAAATTTTACGTTTGAAGTTGGCATTTCGTTTATGATTTCGTTTTTCAATTCAGGGTGTTTTTGAATTGGGGCTGTGATTACAACATTTGAAGAAGAATTGAAAATTAAATTATTATAATGTTTTTTTACATCGTTTAAAGTGAGGGTTTTAAGCCCTTCCGTTATTTGTTTTGGTGATGGGAAATATTTTCCGTAAAGTTGAGCAAGAAGGTTCACTGAAGCATCTTTGCTCATTGAATTACAATATGTTTCGATTTTTTTGACTGCGGCTTGAAATTCTTCTTCGGTAAAATTAGGTTCATATAAAGCCTGTTTTAGGGTGTTTATTGCATCTTTTGTATTGGTGTAGAGGCAATCGGCATATGCCCTTATTTGAAAGCCGTTTGTGTCCACATCGAAACTTACTGAATTTTTGCTTGCGTCATATTTAAAATCTTCTTTCGATTTGTTTTTTGTGCCGTCATTTAAAATTTGAGTAAGAACATAAGCGCAGGCGGGATTTTCGGGTATTGTTTCTTTTGAAGTTAATCTCCAATCAAGATAACAATTTTCCGTGTTTGAGTTACTCAAAGTAAGAGTTGAATTGTCGCTTAAGCTCATCTGCTCTACCCTTTTTGTTGAAGGGTGAGCTCCTTTGAACGACAAAGATGAATTCTTTTTTGCGTAAATACTTTTGTTGTAATTATTTTGAATTTCTTCTTGAGTTGTATCGTAAGGGTGTACAACGGCAACAGACATTTTGTCAAAATCAAAATATTTTTTTGCAACATTAACAATATCTTGAGGGGTTAAATTCTCAATAATTTTTTTGTTTTCTGAAATATCATTGAAATTACCGTCTAAAAGTGAAGTGCCAATTGTATCTGCTATTGCTACAGAATCTTCATAAGATTCGCTTCTGTATTTTAAAAGACAGTTTTTTATAATTTGCATTTCTTCTTGGGTGGGTGGGTTTGTTTCAAGATTTTTTATTGAATTGTAAAAAGTGTCAATAACCTTGGAATCATCTCCCTTTTGCGCTGAAAACTGACAAAGAATAGCAAGCGGGTCGTCTTTTTTTAGACCAACTTTTTGTGTATAAAAAATTCCTGAAGAATACATTGAGGTTAAGTCTTTTTTCAGCCTTGAGGATGAATCATTAAAAAGCAGAAGCGTAAGTGCATCAAGCGCTGCGGCTTCTTTTGAGTCGCTTGCTTTTGGGCCTGCAAAACCAATTAAAACACTTGTTGAAGCGTCATTTGGGGAAATATAATCCACTCTTGTTGATTTTTGAAGTGGGGTGAGAGTTTCCTTTGTTCTTTTTGCTTCTGCATTTTCATCAGGTTGCATATTAAAATTTTGGCTTATAATTTCAATTGCTTCGTTTGGGTTAAAATCTCCCGAAAGCACAGTATACATATTGTCTGGAGTGAAGTGGTTTTTCCAGTGGTTGTAAACATCATCTCTTGTTATGTTGTTTACTGTTTCAATTGAACCTGCAACTAAATCGCTTGAATTTGAATTAATTTGAAATAAATTTTTTATAAGCGAATTGAGTGCAATATTTGTTGTATCATCGTTGCACATGCTGATTTCTGATGTCACCGGACCTTTTTCTTTTTCGACCATATCTTCCGGAAAAAGCGGGTTTGTGAGCATATCTGCATGCATTTCAATCATTTTATTTAGGGTTGGAAAATCTGTTATTGAAGATTGAATATAAAAATCTGTTTTTGCAAAATCGGTTGAAGCGTTTGTAGAACCGCCGAATTTCCCCACTTCACCAAAAAAGGTCCCGGGGGCAATTTTTTTGCTTCCATTAAAGACATTGTGTTCATTAAAGTGGCTTATTCCCCTGTTTTTGTCATTTTCATTCATTGAACCTGCGTCAATAAAAGTTTTAACTATGACCGTTGCGTCTTTTTTGGGTGCAAGTGCCACAATTTGACCGTTTTGCAGTCTGTATTTATAGATATTTTCTCCGTATGGAGTTTTTTCAACGTCAATAAGCTCCCACTTTCCGGTGTCGCTTTTTTGTTTTATTTCAGGCGGCGCAGCTAAAATTCCTTCTTGATTGAGGTTATAGGTATAATATTGTGCAGGATAGCTGTTCAAAATGTTGGCATAATTTTGCGGCGCAACGTAAACTTGATTGGTTGCGGGTGCTTGTGGCGCAACAAAACCGTTTTGTGGATTTATATATACTGGTATTTGAAAATTATTTAACATATTCTTTTTAGCACTTCACGTAGGTATAAAAAAATAATCAGGATAAAATTTGCGTATTTTTAAGTTATGTTTAAATTTATGTTACAAATTTTTTTATTTAATGTATTATTTTATTGGAACAATTTTAAAACAAGGCGAAGTTTATGGCAATAAAAGAAAAAATAATCGGATTTCCAAAAGCACTTATTTATTATAATTATATTCCTTTTTTATCTGCTTTTTTTGAACATTTAGGTTTTAAAATTGTTTATTCTGATTATACAACTAAAAAAACTTTAACAGAGGGTGCTTCCTTGGTGGTTACGGAAACTTGCCTGCCTATTAAGGTTTATGTCGGGCATGTTTTAAATTTAATTGAAAAAGGGGTAAAAAACATTTTTGTTCCTTCTATTCAATCTGTTGCACCCAAAATTTACAATTGTTCTAAAATAAGAGGGCTTCCTGATTTAATCAGAAATGTTGTTAAGGGCGATTATAAAATTATTGAAGCTACTCTTGATAAATCTGAAAATATTGGTTTGTTTGACTTTTTATCTCAGGCAGTCAAACCCTTTGGAATTAAAAATAAGGAAAAAATTAAAGAAGCTATGAAGGCTGCTTTTGTGCACTATAACAATTATTTGGTTATGGTTCAGCATGGAATTCCATTTGATAAGGCGCTTCAATTTGCGCATGAAGGTAAAGTTGTTATAAATCAGGCGAATGAAGATAAAGACATTAATGTTGCTTTGATTGCACATGGTTACAATATTTATGATAAGCGTGTCTGTATGGACATTTTCAAGAAATTGAGCAATTTAGGGGTCAGGGTTTATAGTGCGTACAATTTAACCGAAGAACAGATGAAAGACGGGCTTCAATATATTTCTGCGGATTTATACTGGGCAAATCAGCTTGAAATGTCAGGTGCGGCAGGTTTTTATTTGAATTCGCCAAAAATTGACGGTTTAATTACAATTACGGCTTTTGGCTGTGGGCCTGATTCTTTAATGATTGAAGACATTAAAAGAAAAGCAAAAGCTTTTAGTAAGCCGCTTTTGAACTTAACCATTGACGAACATACGGGCGAAGCGGGTTTTGTGACAAGAATTGAGGCATTTTGTGATATGCTCTATCGTAAATTGCGTTCAAATAAGACAAATGCGGAAGAAATCACTCTTGTCGAAGATTATTCAATCAATTTAAGATAATTAAAGGCTTACTTTTAGGTAATTCATTGGGTTTTCAAAGCTCATTTTGTGCGCTAAATCTTGTGATAGAAGTTTTTTATTTATAAGATTTTCTACAATTTCAGGAAGCAACTTAATTGAGCCGCCAAGAGTTCCTTTTTCATCAAGCCCGTTTTTGAAAACTTTCTTGCCACAAAATTCAACAAATTCTAAATTGCTTTTTGCAATGGGGAGTGAGTCTGAAATTAAAATAATTTTATTGTTCGGTCTTATTTTGAATGTCAATTTTAAAATATCTTCATTTACATGGATTGTATCTGCAATTAATTCCGTGTAAATATTTTCATCCAAAAGCGCTTTTACAATAGCCCCCGTGTGTTTGTGGGAAATTGGCTCCATTGCGTTATAAAGGTGGTTTATACAGTCTGCTCCTATGATTTGTCTTGTGTTTGTGTGCCCAAAGTGAACCTTTATTTCTTTTGAATTTAAAAATTTGATAAATTCTTCGCAATCATTATTTTCAGGGGCAATAACCACAATTTTAATTATGTTTTCAAATTCTTGAGCAATTTTTTTAAAATTTTCTATATTTGGTTTTATAAATACCTTCGGGTTTTGTACTCCGCATTTTTGGGGAGATAAGAAGGTTCCCTCAAGGTTTGTGCCTATGATTTTTGCCTCATTTTCTTTTTGTTTTTCTTTTGCATGGTTTATTTCATACAGTCTGTTGTGAAGGTATTCTGTGCTGTTCCCCGTTAGTGTAGGGCAAAAAGCCTTTATTCCTTCTTGATAGGCAAGACGTGCGTATTCGTTTATTTCATCGGCGCTTGCACTGTCAAAATTTATACCAAAAGCGCCGTGGGTGTGTATGTCTATTGTTTCCATAGGTTTATTATACTTTTTTTGCTTTTTTATTTCAAATCATTAATAAATTAAACTGTGTAGTTAAGCGGGTTTTGACGTTTTATATTAACAAATGTTAAGCAAAATAATCTCTTTTTTAAAGTGTGAATTAATGATTGTCGATATATAAAATATCAAAACTATGGAGTATTAAAACTATGGGTATGGCAGCAAGTCAGGCAAGGTTTTTATCCTTGACTGCGAGAAAAACTAATGTTGAATATGAAGGACAACAGGTAAACCAACAAAGAACAGCACTTGCAAATGAAAGTGCAAATCTTTACAATAAATTGAACTCTTTATCGGTTCCGACTCCACCTGCTGTAAGCGACTACACAGAAGTCACTTATACGTTTGAAGCAAACGATATAGATACATCAAGCACAAGAACTTCTACAAATTATACTTTGCGCAACATATATTCAACTCCTGCGGGTAATTATGCAACTTTGGAATGGACGACATATTCTTGGGATAGCGCAGTTACAAACGCATATACAGGTACATTTTCAAGAAACTCAAAAGGCGAACTTCAAAAAATAACTCTTGATAACGGCTTATCTTGCACAGCAGCAGAATATTTTGCAAAACCTGCAAATGCCGGTTTTGAATTTCAAAGCTCGGATATCCAAGACGGGACTGTTGCAATTGCAGGAATTAATTTCAAGGTTGATTTATCTGACAACCAAGCAGAAGTTGGTTCTGATACATATGAAATCAAAAGTCTTGGAGATAACAAATATCAAATTGTTGTTGCAAACAGCTTAAAAGAAACTACAGAAGGAAGTGAAAAGAAATACAGTTTTTCATGTGGTGGCAAAACATTTAATGTTATTGTAAATGAAGACGGTTCATACACTGTTAAAGATTCAGAAGGAAAAGCTGTTCCAAATGCAAAAGCAGGAGCTATCTACACAACATCAGACGGCAACACAACTTTCCAAAACACTTATTTTGGGGACTCTTTTACAACTGTTACAAATTCAGGAGTTTCTCAATATAATCAGCCGATAATTGCATATTCATATTTGGATCAAACCTATTATATTTCAGCAACAGAGTCACAAAACTCAAGATTTTATGATTCATATTACATTCATGAAAAACCGACACTCCGTCAGCAAGATTATCCTTGCGCTTATGATACAGCTTCAAATGGACGCTATAAAACCGTCACAATTCAAACTTCACCCGATAAAGACGCTGTTACATACCCTTTGAATGTATCAAACGTTCAAGACGAAGCAGAATACAATCAAGCTATGCTTGATTATGAATATGAACAAGCTAAATATGAAAAAGCGATAAAAGATATTAACGCTAAAACAGAAAAAATTCAGCAGCAAGATAAAACTCTTGAATTAAGATTAAAACAATTGGATACAGAACAAAATGCTCTTAAAACTGAAATGGAATCAGTTTCTAAGGTTATTGAAGATAATATCAGCTCAACCTTTAAGACATTTGCTTAAAATTCAATCATACTCTATAGTTTAGCCGTTATGTGAAAAAACAATTTTTACGTAGCGGCTTTTATTTGTAAAGAATTGTAAACAAATAAAACCTTGATATTAAAGTATAGTCCTATGTTTGCCGATATTAAGTACATAAGATAAGGAAAAAAGACAAGGAGATGACAACTTATGGGTATGGCAGCTTCACAAGCCAGATTTTTATCATTAACGGCTAGACAATCAAATACAGAATATCAAGGTCAACAAATTAACCAAGAAAGAACTGCTCTTGCTAACGAAAGCTCAAACATTTTTTCTCAATTGAGCAATATGGAAGTTCCTACCCCGCCGAATACTTCTGACTTCTATCATACGGTATATACTTTCTCTGGTACAAACGTTGAAGGTGACGGCGCTTCAAAAACATACACCATGGATAATATTTTTGCAACTCCAAGTGGTGATAAGGTAAAATTAAGCTGGGATCAAGAATATATGCAGGTTGCTAACGCTTCTTTTGCAACAAGCGGTATTTCAATTAAGACTGCTAGTGCTCTTAGCACTGAAGACAAAGCAAAATACAGTGCAGAACTTGCAGAAAAATACGCAAACATGAAAGTGACTTTAGCTAATGGTGAATCTTATCATGTTTTCAAAACAACAATGAAAGAGGATGAAAATTTAGCAAGTTATCTTCTTGATACAAAATCAAACGGAAGTAATACAACTTTTGCAAAATCTTACTTGAATGAAGATGGCACTGTTAATGACAATCCTTTGTACTTCTATCAAATTGGTGATAAAACATATTATTTAGATTTGCAAGATGTTCAGCAAGTGGGTGCAACCTCTAATTCGGATAATTCTGCTAATACTGAAGTGCGCTTTTCAAGTGCAGAGGATGCTTACAACTATAACCCACCTTATTCTAAGGATAATGATGATCCAATTTGGGTGAAAATCCTTGATTCGGCAGGTAACGAGCTTGGTGTCAATCAATTTAAATACACATATGAAAATGGTAAACTTTCCGGTATTGCCTTTGGCGATGGTTTTGTGAGCGCTAACTATAATTTATATACTAAACTTGCTTCTAATAGCGACAAAACCGGAAAAATTGATACTCTCCTTGCAGATGCTAATCAAGCTTCATCTTCAACTACTTCCTCTTCAAATGCGGTTAGTTCAAAAACTTCTCTTTATATTGGTGAATATACAACAAAAAGAAGTGATGAATTCCCTGTTGCAGCATATGAGAAAAATGATGTTGGCAGAATTGCTTCAATATCAATTCAAACTGGCGTAGATGCAGACGGCGAACCAGTTATTCAAAAATTTGAACTCGATTGCACAAAGGTTGAAGACGAAGAAGCATACGAACAAGCAATGCGTGATTATGAATATGAATATGCAAAATATCAAAAACAAGTGTCTGACCTTAACAACAAAACAGAAGACATTCAACAAAAAGACAAAACTTTGGAACTTGAATTAAAACAATTGGATACTGAACAAAATGCTCTTAAAACGGAAGCTGAAGCAGTTTCTAAAGTTATTCAAGACAACACGGAAGACACATTCAAAACATTCGCATAATAAAAATACTGTTGTTAAAAAACCGCAGGAAGCAATTCTTGCGGTTTTTGTTTTGTTGACTTTATTAAAAAAAATATTAATTAATAACAAGAAGGTTTTTCATACATTGTTTGGTTGATTTAAAAGGATAAAAAATATTTTAAAATAATTGAAGATAAAATTGAGGTTAGATTATGTCTTACAAAAATGATCATGAATTGGTAATTGCTAACAAATACGGAGCCGCAAGTTCTCTTGCGAAAGCTCAAATGTATGAAACTTACGACAGATTGCGTGATATTACTGTTTCGGGTTCTGTCGCAAACGGATCCGGGTTTGGTACTGTAGGCGGGTTTTTGTGGCAGTTGGCGAGCATGTTCTCTCCTTCCTCTTTTTCAACGGTTTTTGGCGGTAATTCAACAATGAATGTTCCCGGTACTTCGTACTGGTCGCCTGTGACGGGTGCAACATCTTCTATATATGGCGCCAATAACTCTTTTGGTATTGGTTCCGTTGGTAATTATTCAGGGTTCCCTTCAGGTGGCGCCGCTTCAATTGCAGGGAGTTTAACCGGTGCTGCTGCAGGTGTTCCAACCGGTTATGCCACAAGTGCATCTACAATTGCAGGTTTGTCATCTGCCGCATATGGCGTTGGTTTAGCTTCAACAGGGTTTAACTTTGGGGAATCTGTTTTGCTTCCAACAGCAGGTATTATTTCAGGCTTAGGGGGTGTCATGCAGTCTATGGCGCCTTATCTTGGAACCTCTGGTCTTGCGGCTGTTATTGCGGGAAACCTTATGGAAGGCACCGGCTCTGCCGCATTGAGCGCATATCAAAATTTAACGGGGCGTGTGACCACTAATGCTGATGTTATTTTGTCTAACAAAGTAAGAAATATTGAAACTGTTGTAAAAATGCTTGATACTCAAGCCGATCTTGTAAGACAATCCTTAAAAAGCAGTATTGAAAGCGACAGCGATGCTGTTTCAGATATTAGTTAAGAATTGTAAAAATCTTTATTTTTACTAAAGCAAACAGATTTCTTGTCCGATTATAATATTGATATAGAAATCTGTTTTTAACATTTCTTAATATTTGGCAAAAAAGAGCAATTTTTATTATTGAGTTGTTTTTAGATAGTCAGGTTTGCCCCTGACAAAGGAGTAAGCTCGGTGCTTGAACCACTTTCAGAACATATCAAAAGAGTTAAAAATTTAATAAACTTTACGAAAAATTATTTTATTCGTAATAATCCAATAAAGGCATTTTTTGACGGAACTTTGATGATGCTGAAAGATACACTCTCCATGAGAAAAAAACAAAGACTGGTTAAGTACCGTTTGAATTATCAAGTTGGTAAGCTCAAACAAATGGAAAAACTCATTGCCGCAAACAATGACCATGTTTTTCTAAAAGGTCGTAAGTTTAACGAAACGAGATAAAATGGGTCTTTTAATTGCTATTGCCAGAAAAGTTGAATTAAGAAGTGCGATTTTTGATCATGAGCGTGATCAGATTAAAATTAGACGTGCAAAATCTTCTCTCGCAAGTAAAATTTCTGATTATGAAATGACAAGGTCGGATTATGACCCAAACTCTGCAGAAGCAAAAGCTTTTGAACAAAGAATTGCAAGATTAAATGAAGTTGACAAAAGGCTTGATGAAAAGCTTGAAAAAATTGAAACTCAACTTAAATTGTGTCAGGCTGAAATGGACACTTTAAAAGATATGGAACAAAGCAGCATTCAAAGAATTTATGGCAATTAATTTAAATATTTAAATTAAAACATAAGACTTGCTTCATTTAACGGCTGCTCTACATAAATTCCTTCTCCGCCAAGGTATTCGGCTTTTTTGCCTTCGATATAAAGATAAACAGGTTTGTTTTCTTTGTAAAGATTAACGGTTTTAACAAGTTGCAGAAGTCTTGCTTGGACGGATTGTGCGCCGCCACCTTCTTCAAATTCTTTGGAAAGATTGATTGAGATTGAATTATCGTCTTCCTTAAAGCTTAAAAGCTTTGTGCCTGCCGGAATTTCGGTATATTCACCTTCAAGCCTTTCTGTGCGTTTGGAGCCTGAAACAAGCTCTTTTAGGGCATTTTCAAGAGAATTTTCCTTAGATTTTCTTTTAGTTATAACAGGCTTGTTGCTAGAATTGATAAGACAAATTGAAACGTATTCATCCACATCTTCTGCCTGTTTTGTTTCAACGCTTTTGTGAAAAGAGGTGTTATTTAATTTTAAATTTGGCTCATAACTTTCTTTGCCAATAAAAGCGTAAATGAAATATCCTATGCAAATTATTAATGTTACAATAAGTGTTCTTATAAAAATTCCCATTTTTATGCCTTTTAATATGGATTAAAAAATTTTTTTACTTTTATTTTATTATCTATAAAAATTCCGATTGAAACAAGTTTGTTTTGATATGTTAATATACAGGGAGAATTTTTTGGTGCAAATTCAGTATAAATTGCCACCCCATTTTTTACAAGGTTAAACTGTTTTTCTGTAAGAGGGATTTTTTCTAAAGAAAGAGCGTCTTGCGGTAAAATTTGGTTTTCTTTGTTTGGACTTTCTTCAATTTTAATGGAATTTTCTATTTTAAAATTTCCTGCTTTGGTTCTTGTAAGACCTGTCAGGTAAGAGTCTGTATTTAATTTTTTTGCTATATCAGAGGCTAAAGTTCTTATATATGTGCCTTTTGAGCAAGATACCTTAATGATTGCCGTTGCTTGATTTTTGTCTTTTTTAAAATTTAAAAGCTCAATATTATAAATTTCCACATCCCTTTTTGGAATTTCAATTTGCATATTTGGGGTTTTTCTTGCTATATCACAAAGCTTTTTGCCACCAACTTTGATTGCGGAGAATTTAGGGGGAATTTGAGTAATTTTTCCACTAAAAGTTTTTAAAACTTCGATTAAATCTTCCTCAGAAAAGTCAAAAAAAGGAACTTTTGTGATTTCTCCTTCCATATCAAGGGTTGATGATGTGTATCCAAACTTGATTTTGGCTATGTATTCTTTATCTGATGAAAGGTAATCCAAAAGTTTTGTTGCCTTGCCCACTCCAACTTGCATAACACCCTCTGCCATAGGGTCAAGCGTACCTGAATGACCAATTTGTCGAATATTTAAGAGTTTTCTTAATTTATATATAACATCAAAAGAAGTTATGTTTTTTGGCTTAAAAACATTAAGAAAATAAAAAGCTTCCATAGAATTTTATATTTCGCCTTTTGAGATTTTATCAATCAAATCTGTAATTCGAGCGCCCCTTTCAAGAGATTCATCAAGAATAAATCTAAGCTCGGGGGTCAATCTTAAGCGAATGCGTTTTCCCACTTCGTATCTTATTTTTGGCGTGTTTTTTTCTACCGCATCGATAATTTCTTGCTTTTTGTCTTCGGGGGCAAGCACGCTATAGAAAACTTTTGCAAAAGAATTATCATGAGAAATTTCAACATCTGTGATTGAAACCAAGCCTGAAATTTTAGGGTCTTTAATTTCTTTTAAAAGTATGTCTGAAATTTCTTTCATAAGGGTTTTTCTTACTCTTTCGTTTCTTAAATTCATCGTTAAATCCTTATAAATTATTCCAGAGTAACTCTTTCAACTTCTTTTGTGGTTGAAACTTGAATGATATCGCCTTCTTGAATGTTATTAAATTTAAAGAAGGAAATACCGCACTCAAAGCCTGTGGCAACCTCTTTAACGTCATCTTTAAAGCGTTTCAATTGGTCGATTTCACCTTCAAAAATTTCTTTGCCGTCCCTTAAAACAACAGCATGCTTAGAGCGGACAATTTTACCCTCTGTTACGTAACAGCCTGCAATTTTTGTTGTTTTGCCAATTGTAAAGACTTGCCTTACTTCGGCTTTGCCAAGTTCAACTTCCTCAACCACAGGTGCAAGAAGGGAAAGCATAGTTTTTTCTATGTCTTCTAAAACTTGGTATATGATGTCATATTTTTTGATTTTAACCCCTTCACGTTCTGCCGCCGTTAGTGCATTTGCGTCTTCCTTAACGGTAAAACCAAGGATAATAGCGCTTGATGCAGAAGCAAGCATAACATCTGCTTCTGAAATGTCCCCAACGCCAACGTGTATAATTTTTGGAACAATTTTAGAAGATTTTACGTTTTGAATTGCCTGCGAAACTGCTTCGGCAGAGCCGTTTGTGTTGGCTTTTATAATAAGATTTAAATTTAAAATCTCATCGTTGCTTAAAGTTTCTTTTGTAACGTGCGAAACCGCCATAGCTTCAAGTCGTGTTATTCTTTCTTTTTGTTTTCTTTCATTGACCATCTGCTTCATAACACGCTCGTTTTGAACGGCTTCAAGTCTGTCACCTGCTTGTGGAACTTCGTTCAAGCCTAAAATTTCAACAGGAGTAGACGGGCCTGCAACTTTAACCCTTCTTCCGGAATCGTCAATTAAAGCTCTTGCCTTGCCGCCTACGTTTCCAACAACAATTGCATCGCCCACATGAAGTGTGCCGTTTTGTATTAAAATGTGCGCCACAGGGCCTTTACCTTTGTCTAAGTTGGCTTCTATTACAATACCCATTGCGGGGCAATCTTCAACCGCTTTTAATTCTTGCATGTCAGCAACAAGGAGAATGTATTCAAGTAATTCATCAATCCCCTTTCCTTGAAGTGCAGAAACAGGCACTGAAATTGTATCCCCGCCCCAAGCTTCAGGAACAAGCCCAAATTCGGTCAACTGTTGCAAAACTTTGTCAGGATTGGCGTCAGGCTTGTCGATTTTGTTAACTGCAACGATAATAGGCACATTCGCTGATTTTGCGTGGTTTATTGCCTCAATTGTCTGTGGCATAACTCCGTCATCTGCCGCAACTACAAGGATTGCAATGTCAGTAGATTGTGCGCCTCTTGCACGCATTTGTGTAAACGCTTCGTGCCCGGGGGTATCAATGAAAACAATTTTTCTATCATCAAGCCAAACTGTGTATGCACCAATACTTTGGGTAATTCCGCCAACTTCAGTTGAAACAATTTTGTGTTTTGAAGCCCTAATACTGTCTAAAAGGGTGGTTTTACCGTGGTCAACATGCCCCATAATTGTTACAACGGGAGCACGTTTAACAAGTTTGTTTTCATCCGCATTTTCAAGCACTTTTGAAAGTTCTTCTTTTTCGATTTCTTCTTCCATAAAGGATTCGATATCTTCATCAAGAACAGTAATTTCAAAGTTTTCTGCAACTTTTTTTGCCGTATCAACGTCAATTGGTGAATTAACCGTAACCAAAATGCCTTGCATCATAAGGAATTTAATGATATCGGCGGGAGTTTTTCTGATTTTTTCCGATAATTCGTTAATTGTAATTGGTCTGTTGATTACAACTTCTGTAACATCTTCAAGCTGTGCGGTTGCTTGAGTGTGTTTTTTATGTTTTTGCTGAACAGCTTTTTCAAGACTAATTCTTTCTTGTTCTTCTTCTTTATTTTTGTAATTTTTTTCTTTTTTCTTTTTCTTTCCTCTAAGCCCTTGATTTTGGTACATGTCTTGAGGAATAATATGCCTTACAACCGTTGGTTTTTGAGGCTTTTCTTCTTGATTGTGAGCTTTTTCTTTTTTCTTTTCTTTTTCCTGTTTTTCTTCTGTTTTTTGCACATTTTTATTTGCAAAATTTTTCTTTGTCATAGAAGGAATGTCAGGAGTTTTTTGAAATTCAGGTTGCTTTTCTTGTTGTTTTTCAGGTTGTTTTGGAGCTTCTTCTTGCTTTTTAACTTCTTTTTTTGCAACCGGTGCCGGGCGCACAATTTCAAGTCTTGATTTCATTTTTGGCTGTTCAATAATTTTAAGCGCAGACTCTTTTATTTGAGGTTTTTCCGTGCTTTGCACAGCCGAAGTGTCAGCCTTTAGAGGTTCTGTTTTTGGTTCTTCTTTGGGCTTGTCTTTAGCTTTTTTTACGACAAAAGCCTTTGGCTTAGCCTTTTTTTCAGTTGGTGCCGTAAAATGTTTTCTGATTTTATCTGCAACATCAGGTGTAACAGATGCGCTATGTGATTTAAAAGTTATGTCTAATTCAGCCTCAACCTTTGTCATAAGCTCTTTTGCGCTGAATTTTAGTTCTTCTGCAAGTTCGTGTACTCTCATTGTGCCTTAATTTTTTATGTCTACAAGACCCATTGTAACACAACCAAAAATATTCGCACAGTTTTTAACTTTTATTCATATATTTCTTGAATTTCAATTTTTTGAATGTGGGGAGATTGCTTGAATAAGTCATTTATAGCAATAATATTTTTTCTTGTTGTGACAAGAAGCTTGATTGCAAAATTGTTATCAGCGCCAATTCTTTCTTCAATTTTAGAAATTTTGTTAAAGTTTTGATTGATAATATCATCAATTAAACTTTTGTTTTTAAGGTCGCATATAATTGTAATTTTTATATTTTTATATTTTTTTAAGTAATCCGAAAGCACTCTTTTTTCAAACTGTCTGATTAAAATTAGTACAAACAGGGTTAAAAATGCGGCAAAAATTCCGATTGAAAATAATCCACAACCGCATGCCATACCGATTGCTGCTGCCATCCAAAGGGTTGCTGCCGTTGTAATGCCAAGGACATTTGAGCCGTTGCGCATAATTGTTCCTGCACCAATAAAACCAATACCTGTAATTATTTGTGCACCAATTCTTGCAGGGTCATTTACTCCTGATATGCCTTCTGTTATGTGCATTTTAAACCCATATAAAGATAAAAGCGTAAAAACACATGCGCCCGTGCAAACAAGGATGTGAGTTCTAAGACCCGCAACTTTTCCTGTTAATTCTCTTTCAATTCCAAAAAGGGACGCAAGAAAAATTGCGGCGCAAAGCCTTGTAATTACAAGAAAATAAAAATCTAAATTTTCAACAAAAGAAGTATAGAGATTTTCCAACATAATTAACTATCCGCTTTGGTTTTTGGGTCAAACATATCTCTAATTGTATCACCTATTATGTTATAGGACAAAACCGCAACAAAAATTAAAAATCCCGGAGTTAAAAGCCAAGGTCTATACATTATATTACTAAATTCCTGCGCTTCTTTTAACATGTTTCCCCAGCTTGCGTCAGGTTGCTGTATACCAAGTCCAAGAAAGCTTAAGCCCGATTCTGCCAAAATAAAAGAAGGAATGGAAAGCGCTATAGCAATAATTACATAACTTGAGGTTTGGGGCAAAACGTGCTTTAAGATTATTTTAAAATTACTTTGTCCTATGCTTTTTGCGGCACGCACAAAATCTTCATTTTTTATAGATAAAACCATACCTCTTACAACTCTTGCAAAGCCGGCCCAGCCGATAAGGGCAAGAATTACCGTAATCAAACAAAATCTTTGTCCACTTGTCATGTTGGAAGGTAAAATTGCCGCCAGAATAATCAAAAGGTAAAAAGTTGGAATAGACATAATAGCTTCCGCAATACGCATTAAGACACTATCTAACACTCCGCCAAAATACCCTGAAATCCCGCCATATATAAGCCCAATCGGGAAAGAGATTAAAAGGGCAAGAAAACCTATCGTTAAAGAAATTCTGCCACCAAATAAAAGTCTTGAAAAATTATCTCTCCCGTTAATATCGCACCCCAAAAGGTGAAATTCCCCTTCTTTATCAGTTCCAATAAGGTGAATATCTGTTTTAAAAATTCCAAAAAGTTTATATTCAAACCCTCTGTTGAATAAATTAACATAATGTTTTTGACTTCTGTCTTCTTTGAATTCAACTCCCAAGGTGTGGGGGTTAAAGCTTCTTTCAAGGTTGTAAAAATAAGGTTTAGAAAATTTCCCTTCAGGTGTAATTGTGTAAATTTTAATTGGGGGTGCGTATGATAAATTTCTTTTTGAATAATTTTTATCGTACGGAGCTAAAAAATTTGCAAAACTTATTGCAAGGTACATTAAAACTAATATGCAAAGGGCAATAACACTGATTTTATCTTTTTTGAAAATTTTTAATTTTGAATTCATTGATTTGCCCCCACTCTAGGGTCAACAAGTTTTAGAAGAATATCTGATATAATATTTCCCAAAACAAGCATAAAAGAACCAATCACAAGGCCCGCCATGACAAGATTTATGTCAGATTTCATGACGGCTTCTAAAATTAATCGTCCAAGCCCCGGGTATTGAAAAACGTATTCTGTAAGCGCTGCTCCTGATAATAAGCCCGCAAATTCAAACCCAAGCATTGTAACAAGAGGGTTGATTGCATTTCTTAGAGCATGTTTTAAAATAACTTTTTTCTTTGAAAGTCCTTTTGCAATTGCATATTTGATGTAATCAGAATTTAAAGTATCAAGAAGGTTTGCACGCATTTGGCGAGAAAGCCCCGCAAGAGAAAGGGTAGTTAAAACAAATGTTGGCAAAATAAGGTGGTGGGTAACATCTAAAACTTTTTGAATTGGGGTGAGCATATAATAATTTGCGGAAGTCAAACCACCAATTGGAAACAAACCCGTTTTTTGTGCAAAAATAAGCATTAACACGGCAAAAAAGAAGGAAGGAATTGCCATGCCAAAACTTGAAAACAAGGTTAAAAATCGGTCAAACTTGCTTTTATAATTTAGCGCTGCAATAATTCCTATGGGTATTCCTATTATCCATGTGGAAAAAATAACACACAAAGAAAGCAAAAGAGTATTTACGGCACGCTCTTTTATTTTGGATGAAACCTTTTCTCCGGTTGTGGTGGTGCCCATATCTCCTTTTATAAAGTTTTTACCCCAATAGAGATATTGAACAATAATAGGTTTATCAAGCCCCAGCCTTTTTGTTTCAGCTTCAATTGTTTGCTTTGAAACGGCAGGGTTTAACTTTAATTCAGCCAAAGGGTCAACGGGAGAGAGCCTTATTAAAAAGAAGCTAATAATACTTACCAAAATTAAAATAGGTATGCTCTGTAATATTCTTTTATATATGTAAATCCAAATAGGCATAATTTATTTTTTTATAAAATTTGTCTTTTTAAATCGTTATACGGTGTATTATTCAAAAAGGCCGTTTAATCTGTCTTGAATTTCTGTCGGATCCATTTCTTTTGTGAGGACATTTATATCAAGTGCAGACCTGTAATATTTTGCGGCTTCAACCTTTTCTCCTTTAATTGACAGACATCTTGCATAATTATAATAAGCAAGAGCGTAATTCGGGTCATAATCAAGTGCGGCTTTAAAACATTCTGACGCCTTTTGAATTTGCGCTAAATCATCAAGATAAATAACCCCCAAATTGTTGTGTGCAATGGCATAATCAGGTGCGTATTTAATCGCAAGCTCATATTCCTTAATAGCTTCGGTTAATTCACCAAGCCCCCACAACAAAAAGCCTAAATTGCAGTGAATTTTAGCATTATTTGGCTCAAGTTCGATTGCTCTTCTATAAACCTTAAGTGCATTTTTATAATCTTCTTTTTCGTAAAATGCCGCTCCAAGCCCCACATAAATATCAGGATTGTAATTATCAAGGACATATGCCGTTAAGAAGGAGATAACGGAAGCTTCGGTATTTTCGACAAAGTGCTGTAATAAAAATCCCATAGTTTGGGCAATTTCAGGCGCTCTTTTATGCTTTGGTGCAAGTAAAAGTGCACTTTGGTAATATGAAACCGCTGTGTCATAATCCCCTTTCATAAAATAAAGGTTTGCAATTTGGCTGTGCGCAATTGGGTTGTTCGGGCTTACTGAAATAAATTTTGTATATGTGTCAATTGCAGCTTCATAATCACCCATTTCTTCATATGTTTGCACCAAACCCCAATAGGGCGCAAAATACAAGGGGTCAATCCATCTTGCCATTTTATATTCCACAAGGGCTTCTTCAAATTTGCCCATCATTCTATAAGTATCCCCCAGTGCGCAATATAAAAATGAAAATCCGGGGAGCTTATCTGTACATTTTGTGAAATATTCAACGGCTGTGATGTAATCTCCTTTTTGTGTGGCTTTTCTTGCCTTTAAAAGTTCATTTATAATAAGAAGAAACTTCATTTTTCTTGAAACCGTTTTTTTAGATTCCCTATCAAACGGAAGGGTTAAAAGCGCAAGAATAAGTTCAATGTTGCTTTTTAGCCTTGAATTTTTCTTTGAAAAGAAAGTTGTTCTAAGAAGTTTGTGTTTAAGATAATGAATTCTTGAAGAATTTAAAAAAGAATGCTTAAGGGCAATATTGACTTCACTTAGTGCATCTTGGTAGTGCTCTTTTTTGTTGTAGCAATTTGCAATCATGTAATGGCATTGTGCTTTGTTTGCGCCATTTTTAAGTGCCATTTCAAAATAATTTTGTGCCCTGTCTAATTCACCTTTATGGTAAAATGCAAAGCCAATTTTATAATAAATATTGCCGTTGTCGACAAGAATTTCACACGCTTTTTGATATTGGGTTATAGCTTCGTCAATATACTGCTTTGCCTGATAAATGTCAAGGTGCCAATCCATATAAAGATCGCCCAATTTAACATTCAAAGCGGCGTTTGTAGGTTCTTTTAAAAGGAGTGATTGACAATATTCAATTGCTTTTTGAACCTCACCTTTGTTTTTGAGTTTATTAATTTTTCTATCTACTTCTAATATATCTGTCAAAACTAATTTCCCTATTTACTTTGATTTTACAATATTGATTTTAACTATGCAAATTTATTAAAAATCAAGATATTCTTTTGGCGCTAAAACAACTGTAACAGGCGGTTTTAGCAGATATTTTTTTACAACATTTACAATGTCATCTGATGTAACATTAAAAATATCCTTCAATAATTTTTCATTATAATCAAAATCAAGTCCGTTTATAAAATTCCAGCCGCTTCCCCTTGCTATTTGGGCATTTGTCTGGGTGTATAAATATTTATATTTACCAGAATAGCTTTCTTTTGCGCCGTCAAGTTCTTCTTTTAGAGGCGGTTCTTTTATTATTCTTTCAATTTCATGCCTGAAACCATCCAGCGATTTTTTAATATTTGAAGGCTCTGTGCCAATATATAAAAGAAAAGCGGCACCGTCTTTAAGAGTTTTGTATGAACTTCTGACCGTATAGGCAAGCCCTTGTTTATCTCTTAATTCAACAAAAAGCCTTGATGATAGACCACTTGCGCCAAGTATATTATTCAAAACATTCAAAGCTGCGCAATCTTTGCTCAAAAGCCCTTCTACAATCCAGCCTTGAAAAATTTGCGCCTGTTTTGCGTCTTCTTTTTCAATTTTATAAATTCCGCTTTTTTCACTTTTAAAGTCTAAAAGTGTAACATTTGCATTTTCGTTATTTTTCATAAAGGGAAAATGTTGAACTAAAAGGTTTATAAAATTTTCTTCATTTTTAAAGTCGCCTGCGATAGAGATAATTTTTTTACCTTGAAAAATTTCTTTATAATAGTTAATAACATCTTCTTTTGTTAAATTGTCGATTTCTTCAAGGATTTTTGTATTTGTAATACCGTATTTGTGATTTTCAAAAATTTCTCTATAAAACTTGTCAGAAGCCTTTCTTTGAGGCGCATCCAAAATGGCGTCAACTTCCCCTTTGAATTTTGAAACCTCTTTGTTGAAGGTTTCAAAATTTGCATTTTGCATAAAATCACAAGTAAGCTCCATCGCTTTTTCAATGTCCTCATTCAGGCATAAAATTGAAACTCTAAGATAATCAGTATTTGAATCAATTGAAATTTCAATCCCGTATTTTTCAAGTTCAGAGGCAATTTGTTCAGCAGTTTTTGTGGGGGTGCCTTGTAATAAAAGATTTCCCAAAAGTACATCTGCACCGATTTTTATTTTATTTGGAGTTGATAAATAAAGGTATATCGCACATCTTGGAGTGTCCTTGATGTTTTCAAGAGCAATATTAAAATTATTTTTTGTTATAAATTTCATTATTTGGTCTCCTTATAAGGAAGAGATATACTAACTGACGCCATTTCTTTTTTAAGGTATGTATTTGCAATTTGTGCAAGATAATTGGTGTCAATTTCTTCTAAATATTTAAGATAAACATTTGCAAGAGATAAATCTCCAAATACAGTCATAAATTCGCCAATCATATCTGCAATGGATGAAACGGTTTCAGTTTGTTCTGCAAAGTCAACCTTTATATTCTTTTTGGCTTTTTCAAGTTCATCTTCTGTAATGTTTGGTAAATTATCTAATTCTTTGTTAATTAAAGATATAACATCTTCTTTCTTCTCTGCGTCAAAATTAGCAAAAACAAGGAAACAATCCCCGTCTTTAAATTGATAGTGGCTTGCACAGGTTTCCCAAACAAAAGGGTTTGGAACATTTTCAATCAAATTTGTGTTTAATCTTGAGCTTTTTCCGTCCCCCAAAATTGTGTTTAAAAGGTCAAGCGCAATAGTTTCTTTTAAATTGGCGGGTTTGTTGGCAAGGAAACCATACATAAGATATCCTGTGTTTATTTGAGCATTATATTCAACTACTTTTGGATTTTTAACGTGAATTTCTGGTGTTTTTTCATCAGGTATAAGTTTGTCAAAGTCTAGGGGAGTTTTAAAGTTGAATTCTTTTTTTACTTTATTTATCACATCGTCAGTATCAAACTCCCCAACAACAACTGTAATCATGTTATCTGGAGTGTAAAAAGTTTTGTAATAGCGCATAATTTCACTTTGCGGAATTGAAGCGATTGTTTTTGCTTTTCCTATCACGTTTCTTTTATAAGGGTGCTTGTCATACATTGCGTTATTTAGTGAGTTGTAGAGTTTGCGCCAGTTTGAATCTTCTCCCATGCGTATTTCTTCAATTACAACACAGCGTTCACGTTTATCTTTTGGTTCTTCTGTATCTATATCAAAAGGAGTGCCGATTTCTTCTTCAGGCAAAATCGGGTCAATCATCATATCTGCATGCATATGAAGTGCAAGGTCAAAATGCTCTTTTGGAATGGTGACATAATAAAAAGTGTAATCTTTCCAAGTAGCAGCATTGATTATTCCACCTTTTCTCTCAAGCGTTTTGTCGAAAACGCCCGCTTTATATTTGTGGGTTCCTTTAAACATTAAATGTTCAAGGAAATGTGAAACACCGTTGTTTGCTTCGTTTTCATTTATTGAGCCTGTTGCAACCCATGTGCTTATATTCATCATTGTGCTTTGCTTATGGGCAAGAACAAGTCTGTGTCCGTTTTCAAAGGTTATAATTTCAACAGGTTCTGTTAAATAAGGAAATTTAAGTGTTTTTTTATCAATCATCTACAAGTCCTTCCTTAAGGCTTTTGCGCCTTTTAGGTAACAATGTTTAATTTCATGTTGCTCTTTGTCTGTATTAACACAGAAAAGCGCCCTTAAGCAAAGCTCAATTGAGCCTTTTACTTCCATTTCACGGTAACACATCATAGGTACTGTATCAAACCCTAACTCAAGTCTTGCATATTTTGCCGGAAAATCTTCATCAATGTCTTTTGTTACCGTAAAAATTATAAATGCAATATCCTCTTTTTTGATTGAATTTGTGTTCATAATTTCTTGAACCAATTCGACCGTGGAAGATTTAATTTCTTCTTTTGTGTTTGATTTTAGGGTGATTGCGCCCCTTATTCCTCTTGAGTACATGAAATCACATCTCCTTTTTTAATTTTTGCGCCAAGAGACCAGTCATGGGCGCTCATAAGATTTTTGCCTTCCGGTTTTACCTGCTCTATTAAAAGCGCATTTTTGCCGCATGCAACAAGAACCCCTTCTTTTGTAATGTCTAAAATTTCTCCTGAAATTGCGCTTTGAGAATATTCTTTTATTGAAGATTTAAACACTTTAATAAGCTTGTTATTAAAGACAAAATGGGTTGTGTTAATTCCGCACATTGCCCTTATTTTATTATGAAGATTTTCCGCATTTGAAGTAAAGTTTAAAATTTTATCTTGTTTGGTCATTTTTTTTGTAAAGGTTGCTTTTGCTTCATCTTGTTTTTTTGGAATAATTGTACCTTCAAATAAGCCTTTTAGGGTGTTTTTAATTAAATTTGGAGAGATAGCAGAAATTTTGTCAGATAAAATTTCAAAATTTGTATTTTTGTCTAAATCAATATTTTCAACAAGACAAATATCGCCCGCATCAAGCGCTAAAACAGTTATCATTGTTGTAATTCCGGTAATTTTATCTCCATTTAAAAGGCATTCGCAAATGGGGTTTGCACCCCTGTATTTTGGAAGCAGGCTGGCATGAAGATTAATTGTTTCAAATTTAGGTATATCAAGAATTTCTTGACTTAAAATTTGTCCAAAGGCAAAAGTTACAAAAAAATCAGGTTTGAGCTTTTTTAATTCAGATATAACACCAGCGTCTTTTGAGATTTTTTGTGGCTCAAAAACAGGAATGTTTCTTTTTATTGCTTCCTGTTTAATTTTTGAATCTTTAATTTTTTTGCCCCTGCCTGAAGGTTTTGGGGGTTGAGTTACAAGCGCTAAAACTTCAAATTCACTGTCATCCAGAAGTTCTTCAAAAGAATTAAGTGCAATGTCCGGAGTTGCAAAAAAGACTATGGAGATTTTATTCATCATCGTTTGCCTTTGCAAGAATTTCTTCAAGTTCAACTTCATCTATAAGTTTTTCTTTTTCAATCGGCGGCAAGTTGTTTTCTTCAAGCGCTTTAATTGCTTCAAAGACATTTCTTGAATGGTCAATAAATAAAATACCGTCCAAATGGTCGTTTTCATGCTGAATTGCACGTGCAAGTAAAGAGCCGCCAGAGGCTTCCATAACAAAAGGTTTCCCTTGAAGATTAATTGCTTTAACTTTTACATAAGAATATCTTCTGACATCCACAAAAGCATTAGGAAAGCTTAAGCACCCTTCTTTTTCATGACTTGCCCCTTCTTTTTTGATGATTTTAGGGTTTATAAAAACGATAGGGTTGTATGGTTCGTTGTTTTCTGATACGTCAATAACGAACATTCTTATATTTTCACCCACCTGCGGCGCTGCAAGTCCGACACCGTTATTTTTGTACATGGTGTCTATCATATCTTCCGCAAGTGTTCTTATCTTTTTAGAAATTTTTGTAATTTCTTTAGATTTTTCTCTAAGGGATTTTTCCCCGTATTTAACTAATTTTAGAATTGCCATACCTAAATTATAATAAAATCCGCAAACTAAGGCAACTTAAAATTTATTTATCCAAGAAGTCTTTGGAGCATAACTGCAACACCAAGCTGTTGATCAAATGCGCTTGCGTCATATACACCGTCTGCAACGTATTTACCGCCTGTGTAGTTGCTTGTACCTGACCAAACGTAGGGGGATGCAACTCCTTTATTTCTGTATCCAAGCCCATTGTAGCGCTCTGCGTATTCATAGTAGCTTTCAATGTTACCCGCTTCAACGCTTAAGCCAATTGAATTAATTGCATCAATTGCAGCTTCTGTCCAATCTTCAAAGTAAATTCCTTGAGGCACATGTGTTGTTGGCTGGCCCAAAGGATCGCCGTTGTGAAGGTATGTGTCAAACCTACACCCGCTTTCTCTCCAGTGAATTGCCGCAACAAGCTCTGCGGGAACTCCTGTTGCCTTTTCAACTGCAAGGTATTTATCTTTGTTTTCATTATAAATCGATTCAAAATAATCCAAGTCGCTTTTTTGTTGATCTGTTAATGTTGTGGTGAAGTTGTAGTCAAAATTATAATTTTCACTCATAGATGACCCGCCGCTTGCAGATGAGGTTTTGGCGGTTGAAGAGGTTGAAGAAGAATTAGAGGAAGCCATTGCGGCTTGAATACTTTTTACTTGCGTGTCATAGTTTGTCATGCAGGTTATTATTTGCGTTTGCATATTTTTAATTTGATCTGACATATTTTCAACTTCTGAATATCTTGATTTCAAGTCTTCCAAATTGGAAGATTCGCCTATCTTGTTTAACAATTCCCTTCTTTGGTCATATAAATTTTGCAATTGTTCATATAAAAATTTTAATTGGGCTTGATAGCTGTCTTCAAGCTGTTCCAATTGAGATTTGTTTGATGAATTGGTGTTAGATGTATTTTCGTTTTCTTCAAATTCGCTTAATGCGTCAGAATCAACAGATACAAGCTCATCTTCCGTCAAAGTTTTATCCCCGTTTGTGTCCAGTTTGGCGAGCATTTCATTTGTGGTGCAATTATTTTCCATAAGTGCATCGTAATAGTTTTGTGTTTGAATTGTATATTCGCCGATTTTGAGTTCTGACATAATTTTCCTTTTTTCTTGAATAAAATACACCTTCCTATCCGATTTATCGGCAGGAAGGTGTAATAACTTTATATCTTGTAAATAAATTTTACAATTTTATTTTGATGCGTTTTCAACAGCAACGGCAACTGCAACTGTAGCGCCAACCATGGGGTTGTTGCCCATTCCGATAACACCCATCATTTCAACGTGTGCGGGAACTGAGGATGAACCTGCAAATTGAGCGTCACCATGCATTCTGCCCATAGTATCGGTCATGCCGTAGCTTGCAGGGCCTGCTGCAACGTTATCGGGGTGAAGAGTTCTGCCTGTGCCGCCACCTGAAGCAACTGAGAAATATTTTCTGCCGTTTTCAATTGCCCATTTTTTGTAGGTGCCTGCAACAGGGTGTTGAAATCTTGTAGGATTGGTTGAGTTACCCGTAATTGAAACGTCAACTCCTTCTTTAATCATTATAGCAACGCCTTCAGAAACATCATCTGCGCCGTAGCATCTTACTTTTGCTCTTTCGCCTTCTGAGAAAGGAGTTTCTTTTGTAATAGTAAGTTCGCCTGTTTTGTAGTCATATTGTGTTTCAACAGCGGTGAAACCGTTAATTCTTGCAATAACGTATGCCGCATCTTTTCCAAGACCGTTCAAAATAACTCTTAGAGGAGTTTTTCTTACTTTGTTTGCGTTTCTTGCAATACCGATAGCGCCTTCAGCAGCTGCGAAAGATTCATGACCTGCCAAGAAACAGAAACATTTTGTTTCTTCTCTCAATAACATTGCGCCTAAGTTACCATGCCCTAAGCCCACTTTTCTTGTGTCACCAACGGAACCTGGAACCGCAAAAGCTTGTAAGCCTTCGCCTATTGCTTCTGCTGCGTCTGCTGCGTTTGTAATTCCTTTTTTAAGAGCAATTGCGCAACCAAGTGTATATGCCCATGAAGCGTTATCAAATGCAATCGGTTGAATGCCTTTGAC
This sequence comes from uncultured Gammaproteobacteria bacterium, assembly GCA_964467625.1. GTDB lineage: Bacteria > Cyanobacteriota > Vampirovibrionia > Gastranaerophilales > Gastranaerophilaceae > Galligastranaerophilus_A. Next base: position 44,214 of record CAYXRM010000002.1, read on the forward strand.
AATTTCATCTACGTTAATGCCTTTTGACAAACATAATTCATTAGCTTCGTCTAAAGATGCAAAACCGTATTTTTTGAGTGCTGCGGCTAAAGTTGCCTCACGCCTGTCTTGTCCTTCAAATTTTGCCATTTTTATATTTTCTCCTATTGTTATCTTAAATTATTATTTTGTTTAAACTATTCTTTTCTTGGGTCAATGTATTTAACCGCATCGTTATATCTGCCATATGTACCGATATTTTTCTTGAATGCTTCGTTTGCATCTTCACCTTTTTTAATGGCGTCCATAACTTTTCCGAGATTAACAAATTTATAACCGATTACTTCATCGTTTTTATCTAAAGCGAGTTCTAAAATATAGCCTTCAGTCAAAGACAAGTATCTGACACCTTTTTGTTTTGTTGAATGGATTGTACCAACCATTGAGCATAAGCCCTTGCCAAGGTCTTCAAGACCTGCACCAACAGGAAGTCCGCCTTCAGAGAAAGCTGTTTGTGTTCTTCCGTAAACAATTTGAAGGAATAATTCTCTCATTGCAACGTTGATAGCGTCACAAACAAGGTCTGTGTTAAGAGCTTCAAGTAAAGTTTTTCCGGGAAGAATTTCCCCTGCCATAGCTGCAGAGTGTGTCATGCCGGAGCATCCAACGGTTTCAACAAGTGCTTCTTGAATAATGCCGTTTTTAACATTAAGGGTTAATTTGCATGTACCTTGTTGAGGTGCACAGCAGCCACATCCGTGGGTAAGACCGGAAATGTCTTTAATTTCTTTTGCTTTTGTCCAAAGTCCTTCTTGAGGAATTGGCGCAGGTTCGCCCTTTACGCCTCTTTTGACGCAACACATTTGTTCAACTTCATGTGTAACTTGTATTGAATCCATGTTTTACTCCTTTTTTGTTTAAAAATACTTCTCAATAATTTAAATTTATCTTAAACAAAAAGGAATGTAAAATAAAAACTTTTGTTGCCAAAAAATTAATCTTTTAAGATTTTTTTCAACTCCTTTAAAATGGCATTATAAATTTTTATTTCTTTATCGGAAGCTGAGTTTATAATTTTTAGTAAGCTAATTTTATCTTTAAAATATTTTGTTATATAACTTCATATACGGAATTTTAAGTTCTCCCAAGCGAAAGTCTGGACATTTCATCTGAAGAAAAAGAAGAACGTATTGAATTTATTTTTTCAATTGCAACTTTTTTAGGCATGTCTTTTTGGGCGTGTACTGCTTGTACAAAGGCTTTTGTCACCCCTTCAGGAAGAGTATATTTTTTGTATGTATAAAGTTTACCTGTGTTTGAATTTGCAAGAAAAATTTCTACAGGAAGAAGTTTTTCTTCAAAAAAGAAAAAATTTCTTGTATTTTTTGTAAAAACACATGGAATATCCACCCATTTTAGCCCTTTAAATTTAACAAGAAGAAACATTATATCCAATTTAAAATAAAGCTGAAAAAAAGGCTCCTCACAAAAGCTTGAAATTATTTGTTCATCAGGATTTTTCCACAAAAATTTTAAGGTCAATCCTTGTGAATTTAAGTGTGTAAAAATCATTTCTCTATTTGAGATGAACTCTTTGTAACAGTGGCTAATTTTATACATTATCTTTTATCGACAACTTTAATAACATGCCAGCCAAAATCTGTTTGAATCGGGTCTGAAATTTCACCCTTCGGTGTTTCAAAAGCAGCTTTTTCAAACTCAGGAACCATTTGACCTCGTCCAAAATAGCCAAGGTCTCCCCCCACTTTGCCTGAAGGGCAATTTGAATACTGTCTTGCAAGCGCCTTAAATCCTTCGCCGTTATTTAGCCTCATTTTGATTGCTCTTGCTTGATTTTTGGTTTTAGTTAAAATGTGGTAAGCATGGACTTCTGTATAAGAATTTGCATTCGGGTCAATATTTTGCGCCAGAGCGCCCATAAACAATCCTGATAAAATAATTAATGATAATATAAATTTTTTCATATAACCCCCCTTGTTTTATATTTTATACATAAAAATTGACATTTAAAAGCTCTAAAATTTATAATACCTTATTATGAAAAATAAAAAAAATATATTAGACATTTTAGGCCCCTCTATGATAGGCCCGTCCAGTTCTCACACGGCTGGCGCTCTTAGACTTGGGCTTATTGCGGGCAAAATCTTTGGTGAAGATATTAAAAAAATTTCCTTCAACCTTTATAATTCCTTTGCGAAAACAGGAAAAGGCCATGGCACGGAAAATGCTTTAATTGCAGGGATTTTGGGTTTTAAGGCGGATGATGCGGAAATTAAAATTGCAGATAAAATTGCAAAAGAAAAAAATATAGAAATTAAATTTAATTATCTTGAAGACTATACAAGACATCCTAATTCTGTCGATTTTATTATTGAAAATAATGCTTCCACAATGACAATTAAAGGTTCATCAGTTGGTGCAGGAGAAATTGTAATTGAAGAAATTGACGGTTTTTCTTTTGATCTAAAAGGCGACTATGACACCTTATTACTTATGTATAAAGACACAACAGGGATGATTTATCGGGTTGCAAATTTAATTCAATCAAGAAATGTGAATATTGCCTCTATGAAATGCGACAGATGTGCAAAAGGAAAAGGGGCTTCCATGGGTATTTGTCTTGATTCAAAGCTTCCGCTTGAAGCTTATAATAAGTTAAAAGAAATTGAAGATGTTTATTTGATTAGACTTATTGAAAGGTTGGACACATAAAAGTGGCAGATACGTTTTATGAATTAAAAAAATTGGCTGAAAAAACCTCACTACAAGACAGTATTATAAAACTTGAAGCTGAACTCACAGGCTTAACGCCAAAACACCTAAGGCTTAAAGTTGAAAATTTTATAGAGACCATGCATTCTGCTATAAAAAATGGTCTAAATTCAACAGAACCTTCAAAAAGTACTCTTGTTGGCTTTAATGCAGCCCTGTTGAATAAGCCTAATGAATATGAATTTGTATCTCCCTTGTGCAAAAAATCGATAAAATATGCACTTGCCGTTATTGAAGAAAATGCCAGAATGGGTAAAATTGTTGCATGTCCTACTGCAGGCTCATCAGGAATTGTCCCTGCTGTCTTAATTGCGGCATATGAAGATTTTTCAAAAACAAAAGATGAGCTTGTTAATTCTCTTATTATTGCAGGCGAAATTGGACGTATAATTTCAAATAAAGTGCCCTTGGCAGGTGCAATCGCAGGCTGTCAGGCAGAATGTGGAGTTGCTTCCGCAATGGCTTCTGCGGGGCTTGTTTATTTACTTGGCGGAGATATTGACATAATTTACAATGCCGTTGCGCTAAACTTAAAAAATGTTCTTGGACTTACATGTGACCCTGTTGCGGGACTTGTTGAGGTACCTTGTGTTAAAAGAAATGCCTTTTTAGCTTCCCATGCCATTACATCTGCTTATATCGCTTTGTGCGGGGTAAAATCTTGCATAGATTTAGACAATGTAATTGACGCTATGGCGCAAGTTGGAAATCTTATGAGCCCCAAATTAAAAGAAAGTTCTGAAGCCGGACTTGCCACAACAAAATGTGGGCTTGAGATTAAAAACCAACTGTGGAAGCTTTGGTACAATCAATAAGTCTTAAACAGTCAGGGGATTTTTATTTAATTATTTGCCCCTTAAATAAAAAGGGGCATTTTTACAAAAGTTAACATAACTATAAAGTCTTTTTTCTAACCTGCCGAAATAAAAAAGTATAAAAACAGGTTGATATTTTAAACAGTATCATTAATAGGTTATAAGAAAGGCTATGACGGTAAAATGAGTATTAACGGAGTTTCTTTATTTGCAGGTGCAAATGCTTATTTGAATATGAACGTCATACCTGATGTTATTAAAAACAGGCTCCAAGAGCTTGGAATTAACCCAAAAGACGTATCTTCCCTTCAAGAAGCATATAGCTTTATTAATGGGGAAAAAGGTCAATATCTAGCTCAATTGCAATCCCCTGCGCCTCAAGGTGAAAATTCAAAAACAGGTTCACAAAGAAGCTCATTAAGAGATAAAGCGGAAGCCCTTGCAAGAAAGCTTGGTGTGACCGTTGAAGACGATGACACTTTGGATGAAATTTTTGAAAATATACAAGCTGCAATTTATATTCTTTTAGATGAAGCAAAAAACAGGCAAGATGACGCTTTAGTTGAACTTATTAAGTCTTTTCAACATGAGCTTGATTCTTTAATTGAGCAGCAAGAAGGCGGGAGCGAAGTTAACAATAATACCGTTTATAACATATTAGACGCCATTGCAGAACAAAATAAGTATGCACTTGGGTTAAACAATTAAGTATAAGAGTTTATTTAATTTTAAATTATAATTTATGGTAAAATTTTCTTATTCTTTTTGGAGATTTTACTTATGAACAAAAAATTAATTTATACCCTAGTTAGTGTCTTTGGTGGAATTTATCTTTTATTTTTGCTTTTACCTTTTTTCTTAATTCCGCTTTGCGACACTCTTTCGTCAAAAATTTCATCTCAAATTGAGCAAGATTTTAAATTTAAGCTTAAAATTGATAAATTAAGACTTATCACAACTCCAAAACTGACAGCAGGAGTGAAAGTTAGCGGAGTTGAAATTTATGAACCAAATGATTTTTTGCTTGCGCAAGGAGAAAATATTCAAGTAAAACTTTCTTTAATCCCTTTATTATTCAAAAAAATTGAGCTTGATGTAATTAGTGCGGATAAAATTAATTTAAATCTTGCGCTTAAAAAAGACGGGCACCTTCAACTTGAAGATTATTTCTTACAAAATACTTCAAACAAAGATATTAAAACGTCAGAAACTGCACCTATGCTTCCTTTTGGGCTTAAATTATCAAACAAAATGCCTGATTTTAAATTAAAAAACCATGATATTACATTTGTTGATTTAAAAAATAACTCGAAATACTCTTTTGTTGGAAACAATACCAAAGTTTCCGATTTTATAATAAATAAACATGTTAAAATTTCATCTTTGGGAAAAATTATTTTTGTTGATAAAGACATTTTAACTTATGACATTTCAATTACAAATAAAATTATGCCGGATATTGATATAAATTCACTTCTTGTTCCAAAGGAAGAAACCGCCCCTCAAGAGACCTTGCAATTTGAAGTTAATTTAATTGATATTTTTTCTAAAATCAGAAACAAAGATTTTAGTGCAAATCTTTTTGCTGACCTTCTTGTTGTGGGTGATTTAAGTGCCCCTGAAGTGTATGGAAAAATGAATTTGGATAAATTTACATTTATATCGGGCGGAAAAAAGCTTCCTGAAAATGATTTTACGCTTGATACAAATAAAGACAAGATGAACATTCAAGCAAATATTTTCACCGGTGAAAATGAAAATACTAAACTTGATGCGCGCATTAAAACGGGCAAAAATCCGGATATTTATTTAAATTGCGTTTCAAATGCAACTTTGGGCGGAATTTTTGATGTAGTCAAAACTTTTGCTGATGTATTTGGCATAAATGAACTTAAAACCCTTTCTGCTAAAGGAAACCTTGATGCCAATTTTTATCTAAAAACAAATTTAAAGAAAATAAGCTCTTATGGATTTTTGAAATTAAATGACGGCTCTATCAATTATGGTGCGTATGGTGTAAATATAAACAAGATTTTTTCTGATATTACTGTAAATAAAAATTCTCTCAGTATTAATAAATTGAGCTTTTCAACCCTTGGTGTGCCTTTAAATATCACAGGTAAAATTCTTCAAGATGCAACGGCTGATATTAACATTCAAACTTCAAACCTTCCTATTAAAGGGCTTTTGGTTTCTTTAGGGCAGGGCGCAATTTTGAAGGAAAACCCAATTTCACAAGGCACGGTTTCCATGCTTGTTGAAATTAAAGATAAATTAACTTCACCTAAAATTGAAGGTAAGGTTAACTTAAACAGACTTGCTCTAAAGAATATCCCTTCAAACACTTCTCTTAGCATTCCTTCTCTTAATCTTCATTTAAATGCGACAGCAAAAGGCTTTGCAGGCGATATTTCATCTTCTGATATTAAAATTCAAAACCCTGCTTTAAATGTGACCTGTTATAAACCTCAATTAAAAATTGATGAAAAAACAATTACCTTGTCTGATATGAATGTCCTTGCAGGGAAAAACAAATTCATCTTAAATGGCGCAATTACAGACTATTTAACTGAAAAATCAGGAGTTACTTTTAATACAAAAGGTGCACTATTGTCAAAATTGACGGGCTCTATTCAGCTTTATAAGGGACTTTTGAATTTAAATTATGCTGTATTGGAACCGTCAAATTTAATTATTCCGGGATTTGATTTGTCAAAAGTTTCCATAAAGGGAAATGTAGATATAACGGGCAATATGATAAATCCTTATTTAAAAGGTCAGTTTTCTTTTCCTTCAATTTCAATTCCTGAAGCCTTAGTTGAGATAAAAAATATGGTTGCTAATTTAAACGGCACCATTTTGAATGGTTCTTTTACGGCTGATGAATTTACATCAGGCGGAATAAAGGCAAAAAATATAAAATCTCAATTCAAATTGTCCGGAAATGATTTTTATTTAAACAAGCTTGAGGGAAACGCTTTTGATGGCACTTTTGCTGGAGATGTTATTTATAACATTGCAAACTCAAAATGCAAAGTAAAAATTTCAGGCAAAAATATGAACGCACTTAAGGCAATTGAAGGTGGGGCTGGAATTAAAAATGCGCTTAGCGGAACTCTTTCTTTTGGTGCAGATGTTTCCCTTGTTGGGGTTGAATATAACGATATGATTAAATCTCTAAAGGGTAGTGCTGATTTTGAAATTAAAAACGGTGTGCTTGCAAATCTTGGCGGTTTAAAGACGTTATTGAATGCACAAAATATTATTCAAAATCAAATTTTAAAAACCACGGTGCAATCTGCCTCAAAACTTTCTGTTGTTCAGCAAACATCTGAATTTGAATACATAAACGGACATTTAACCTTTGGAAATTCTTACGTTTATCTGTCCCCTGTTAAAATGGCAGGGCCTATGATGTCATATTATGTTAATGGTAAATCTAATATGCTGAATTTTTCAACTAATGTTGTGATTTTAGGTAGATTATCAAAAAATGTTGTAGACGCACTTGGCTCTGTTGGACAATTTGCGGTAAGTAAACTTTCTAATTCTCTTTCAGGGTTTGGCACTTTAACTTCAGTTATTGCAAAAAAAATGAATGTTTCCCCTAAAACGGTTGATGTGACTTTAATTCCTTCTTTAACGTCAAAAAGCATTGAATATAAAGATTTTAAGGTGGAATTTAATGGCGGAATTGAAAGTGCAAATTCAGTTAAATCTTTTAGGTGGATAAACGATGTGGACACAAGCGAGCTTGATAAAAAATATGCTGCTGTAAAAGAAAATGTTGAAAGTGTTAAAACTCAAATTAACCAAACAAAAGAACAGATTAAAAACTCATTAAACACCTCTAAAGCAAACGCAAAAGAGCAAGCGCAAAATCTTTTAAAGTCTTTAATCGTTCCCAAAAATACGGAAAATTAATTTTCGGCCTTGTCTGCTTCTTTAGTTGTCATTGGGCCGTCTTCGGCTAATATATTTGAAAATTTAATAAGGTTATCCAAAAGGTGTTTATCTTGAACGCCTTTTGCCCTCAGTGCAACCTCATATGCCTTTGGAAAGTTAATTCCATATCCGTTTGAGAGTTGAGAATAATAAAATTTTTCATAATCTTCAGGCAATCTTACAGACCAGTTGGAATTATCTGTTTTTCCTGAAATGTTTATTCTCTCTGACATGCCAAACATATCAGGAAGGGTATAATATTGATTTTTTGAAGTAAAAATTTCTGCTATTTTAGCGGTTCTAAAGTCTTGTTCTCTTTTTTCTTTTTCTGAGCGTTTTTTATAATTTTCTGTATCATATGAAAGGTGTGAATAACCCTCTTTTAAATTTCTTTTTAAAATGGGGGTGTGGCATTCAACTCTGTCGTTTGCTCTTGAAATATTTACAAGCGAATCGTTATCATGAGAGGTTGCGCCAATTGTAAAATAACCGTCTTGATACCCTTGGTTATGAATTAAATCAGCAGGATTTTCATTGTATTCAGCGTACGCTGTTGAATAAACATGGGGGAACACATTTTTTGTCATTCTTTTTCCATGCGATGTGTTATACCCAATAAGTTCAAGCGTAAAATCCTTTGGAGAAAACTTTCCATTTACATCTATTGCGGCTTTTTCCATTATTTTAATTATTTTATTTCCAACTTCTTCAATGTTTTTGCCTTCAAGTTTTTCATTATAGATAAACGGGCTGACATATTGCCAAAAAGCGTCCATTCTTATCCCGTCATAAAGCTCCATAAAGTTTTTAAATTTTTTATAAAGAAGTTTGCCTGTTTCATCAAGCTCAAGAATCTTACCATTGTGGTCAAATTTGCCCAATTTATCAAAATTTAGTGCAGGGGAATTCCACGGCTGTATTCCGTTTGTTTCACTACAATTTGGGTCAATTCCGCCTGTATACCACCCTTCTTTAAAACATTCAGGACTTGCCCAAACTTCTTTGTCTGAAAAACAAACAAGGCAATCTCCAAATAGCTTTATTCCTTTTTTGTTCAAGTCTTCTTTTGTTTCAAGATGTTGCTTGTGTGCCAAAAACTGAGCAAATTTAAGGGGTTCTGCTTCATGTTCAAGTTCTTTAATTCTTTTTTCTCTTGTGGTTGAGTCAACTTTATCTGTAAATAAATATCTGTCAACAAAGTCCCACTTTGTAATATCTGTGCCGCTTTTGCCCATTTTGTGGTAGGAGTTTGAAATTACATCAAAGAGTATATTTTTTTCAGATTCTAAAGAGAGATTTTCTTTAAATTCTTGATACTCTTTATTAAGAGCCAACACATCTTTATCCCCTTCTTTTATTCCTTTTTCAAAATTCTCATAGGCTAAATCAAGTGCACGAAGAAGCGCCCCGTCCTTATTTAATCCAAGAATATAGGTATAATCTGCGCTATATGACCTTTTTAATTTATCGCCATAATATTTGTCATCAAGGCTTTTTATGTCATCTTCGGATAAAAGCTTGCCATATTCTTTTGTTGTAAGCTTTTCGGGGGAAATTGTATGTCTTCCTAAAGTAAAAGTTGAACCTGAATACGGCGATGTAACGGGAGTAAATGTGTGTCCGTTTGAATAATAAGCAAGTTCAGACTGCGGGCCGGTTTGAATTTTGTTCATGCCAGACATCAACTGCAGAAAATCTACAAAATTTCTTGAATTTGGAGAGTTTAATGTCCCAATACAATAATTTTTGCCATATTCTGACGGCACATTAAAATCAAATATAACTGCCGAAGTTTCTTCCGTTCCAAGCTTTTCCCTTGCCTTGTCACAAGTTTCTTTATATTCTTTTTTTTCTTTAGTTGTAAGGGCTCTTTGAAAACTTGGTGAAGTTTGTATAGCAGCTATTTTCATTAAATTCTCCTTTTGGCTGACTTTATAAAACATATGAAGATGTAAAATTGCCTTTTTCTTGATTTTGTAAAGTGTTTGATAAAAAATAAAGTTGATGAAAGCAAAAAAAATTTTTAAAATTTTTTCGATTTTGTTCTTCGTACTGTTTGGACTTTATCTTTCTTTAGTGTTTTTTCTTCCTTTTATTTTAAATTCAAAACAGGTTCAAACAGCAATTATTCATCAAATTGAAGAAAAAAAATGTGCTAAAATTTCTTTTGAAGGGTTGAATTTTTCTATTTCACCTTCTTTAAAATTTATTGGAAATTTGAATAAACTCTCTATAGACAAAGCGCATACCCCCGTTTTTATTTTGGATAACGCCGAATTTTCTTATTCATTTTTTATAAAAAAAGAAAATTTTTTATCTATAAAAAAGGTATATCTTTCTTTTAATCCAAAATTTGATAAAAAATCAAAATCAACTTTTAACATGGACAAAATAAATCTGCTCCCCTCGATTAAAATAAATGAGGGAGAAATTTATTTTGGAAAATCTCAATTTTTATTTAAAGATTTTTTATTTGAAAAAGGTGAAATTTCCACTATCAGCTTTGATTTAACCTGCTATTTAAAATATATTAATTTGCCACTTAAAATAAATAAAAAGAATAAAATTTTTATTGAGAATGAAGAAATTTATACTGATAATCTTGAAATTGATTTTTTAACATCAAAACTTTTTGTAAATGGCGCCTTATATTCCCCAAAAGGTGTGGATTTTAGAGTTTATGGCAAAAATCTTGATGTTAATACAATGGAAAGGATTTTTGTATCTTTATACAGACGAATTAAAAATAAAAAACATTTTATTGAAAATTTTGAAAAATTTGGCGGAAAATATTATGTAGACTTGCATTTTAAGAAAAATCAAATAAATGGAAAAATTTCCATAGACAACCTTTGCGCCAAAAGCGTTTTGTTATCTGTCCCATTAAGGTTTAAAAAAGCAGATTTTATATTTAAAGATAAAAATATATCCATGAGCACAAAAGGGTTTATTGGCGGACAAAATGCGGTTTGGAATTTCTTTTTATCGGGAATTTTTACGGATAATTTAACAGTTTTTGGTAATGTAGAAGCACTTGTTGGGGATGATTTTGCAAAGAAATACGTTGACGGGTTAAACATAAAAAATCATCTTAAATTAAATGTTGAATATTTAACTGAAAAAGGCACGGTTAATGTCTTATATAATGCAAAACTTCCAACAGGTTCAAATTTATCTTACTGTAGGGCAAATTTAGGGCTTGAGAACCTTGATAGAGAATTTGATGTAGCAACCATAAAAACCGGAGACAAAATTAAGCTTACCCATTTTGGGTATTCTGTAATTCAAGAAGGGCAAAAACAAGAGCTGCTTTTTGGGTGGGGTGATTTTGAAAAAATAAAAAACAAAACTGTTTTAACAAAACTTGTAGTTCACACAATTGAAGATGTGCCTGTATCTTTGCTTGCGTTTTTGGAAGACAGGTTGATTGGGGGTACGTTCAACGGAAATTTTGAATTTGATTTTATAAAAGAAAAGTTTATAGGTTCAATTATTATTTCAAATACAAAATTTAAAAACTTTTTTGCTAAAAATGCAGCTGTTTTTGGGGATGAAAAGTTTCTTTCCGTATTATCCGAAGGGAAATTTAAAAAAGAACCTTTTGCTTGTGAAATTATTTTTAAAAATGACTTTGGAAACACTATATATATCGACAAGCTTTCTTTATATTTAAGAAAATTTACCCTAAAACAGCCAAAAAAACATAGAAACGCACATTTTAAAATTCCAGACAAAAAATTTAATGAATCAAAAAAAGTTGTTGCAAAAAATATTGAATTAAGATTGGATAAATTTGAAAAAGATAAAATTTCAATTGAAAATATCCGACTTTTTGGAAGTGCTATCAACGACACTTTTAATTTCAACATGAAAGACATTGATTTTGCAGACGGAAAGCTTTCGGCAGAGGGATATTTTAAATTTGATGAACATATGTTGGATGTTAATTTTTCTGCAGATAATATTGATTCAAATCAAGTTGGCTATGAAGTTTTTAACCTTAAAGACCAATTTGAAGGCAAGGCATTTGCAAATTTACATTTAATAATTCAGGACAAACTGACAAACATAAAGGGAAAAGGCGATTTTAAGATTAAAAACGGCAAACTTTCCAAAATTACAAGTTCAAAAATTGCTCCCAAAATTAAAAACCATAAATTTTCAGACATTATAAAAATTCGCAAAAACACCAAAATTGATGAATATTCTGATATTACAGGATATTTTGATATATTTAACTCTAACCTTGAAAACATTAATATTTATATGCAAAATGACAGTATATCCCTTTTTATTGAGGGAAAATATAATTTAGGTACGGAAGAAGCCAACCTCAATATTTGGGGCAAATATGACAATTCTACAGCTTCTAAAATTAAGATTTTTCATATTCCCTTAACTTGGATTACAGCTCTTGTTTTTAATACGGAAAAACTTTCGCAAGAGGTTGCTCTAAAAATCAAAAAAACTCCTGAAATCATTGCAAAAGCTGCTGATATAAAAAACTTTGTTGTTAAATTAAAAGGTCATATTAATAATCCAAAAGGATGCAAAATTGAGCTTTTTCATTTTAAATAATTTTTATATCGTAAAGTAATATAATGATAAAAATTTAAAAGCCATTACGATATAATTCCGTAAAAAAACTCCACTTTGTGGAGTTTCAAAAAAACTGGGACGGAAGGACTCGAACCTCCGAAATGGCTGGACCAAAACCAGCTGCCTTACCACTTGGCGACGTCCCAATTTGTTTAACATATGTATAATATTATGATAATAGAGAAATGTCAAATACTATTTGAAAGTTGTTTTGCTTCCTTTAGAACAGAAGTAACAGCATAAATAAATTTCTTTGCCACTTCTTCAATGTATTCATGGGTCGTAAGCCCGTTTATCACAATGTCAGCCAGCTCCATTGTGGGCCTTATATATCTAAATGCCGTTTGATTGACGTCATGGAATTGCATTTGTGCAGCTTTTCCAACTTTTCCCCTTGAAGCAGCACGTGCAAACCAACGCTCTTTAATAACTTCAAATGGTGTATATACATATATTTTAACATCCACAATATCTTGAAGACTTTCACTTAAAACATATAAGCCCTCATTTAAAATGATTTTTGCAGACTTCTTTTCAACCGAATTTTTAATGCTTTCGCAAGTCACAAAATTATACAAAGGAGAATAAATTGTTTTACCTGCTTTTAATTCAATTAAGTGTTGCTTCATAAGGTTAAGGTCAATAGCATCCGGAGTATCAAATGTAAAACCAGACGCAAAAAGTGATTCATAAGAGCCTGCATTTTTTAATTCTTGAGAGGCATCTTTATAATAATCGTCACAGCAAACAACCGTGTAAAAGTCGTTAGTATCAGACTTCAAACATGCTTTTGCGGTATTTTTTACAAGCGTTGTTTTACCCGAAGCGGATTCACCTGCAATTGACATAAGAAAAATTGAATCATCCTCAATTATCGCTTTTCTTGCAATTTTAAATATAAATGCTTCGTTTATACGAAGAATAAGAGGTTGTTTTTGCTTTGAATCCCATTCGATAACTTCCCTTATATTGTGCAAAATTTTTGCAATATAGGGCATGTCTTTATAAGTATTTGCTTCCATTGTAAAAAATAATTCCCGAGTAATTTACTGTTAATATTGTACAATAAAACATATTTTCTTTTCAGTTTTACTACACAAATATTAACAAATCTACTCAATTTTATCATCAACAAACCCCTGTTCATCAAAAGCAAGCTCAAGCATTTTGTAAACAGCATAAGCACCTGTCGCAACAGCTTTAGGGTCAAGGTCGGTTTTATTTGCAAGCTCTACAATTGCGCTATTAACTTCAGGGTTATCTTCTTTAATATAATGTATCATAGACTTGCGCCAAGAGGGCAAATCTTCCATTATATCTTGAATTACGGTTTGAAAATTTTCTTCGCTGATAATTGGTAACATATGCATATAATATTTGTTATATTAAAAAAAGTCAAATAAAAAGGCACATTTTAAATTATGTGCCTTCATTTTTTATTTATATTTAAAAATTAATCTATAATATACCATTCATCAGGTGAGCCAAATTCATCATAGGACTCAACATTTGAATCGGCAGCTATTTGGTCTTCATTGCTGCATTCTGGTGGGTTGTCAGATGCTTCATAATTGTTAGCTGGTTCATCAGATACAACAACTTCATTTGTGGTATAGTCTTCGTTTTCATAAGATTCAGCCGGTTCGTATGGAATTTCTTTATCAGCTTCATCTGAAGCGCTGAAAGGATTATCAGAAACAACAGGAACTTTTGCATCCGGCATTATGTCTTCTTCTCCTTCACATTCAGGATCGCTAGGAACGGTTGGGTCTGTAGGATCTGTTGGTTCAGTTACAGGCGGAGTTGATGGTTCAGTTGGATCAGTTACAGGTGGAGTTGAAGGTTCCGTTGGGTCTGTAACAGGGGGTGTTGTTGGTTCCACAGGCGCTGTTGTATCATCCTCAATATCCGGATCAGGGTTTGGATTATGAGGTGGTCTTGTAGGATCTGTAGGCTCCGTTGGATCAGTTACAGGTGGAGTTGATGGTTCCGTTGGATCAGTTACAGGTGGAGTTGATGGTTCCACAGGCGCTGTTGTATCATCCTCAATATCCGGATCAGGGTTTGGATTATGAGGTGGTCTTGTAGGATCTGTAGGCTCCGTTGGATCAGTTACAGGTGGAGTTGATGGTTCCGTTGGATCAGTTACAGGTGGAGTTGATGGTTCAGTTGGGTCTGTAACAGAAGGTGTTGAAGGTTCTGTTGGATCAGTTACAGGTGGGGTTGATGGTTCTGTTGGGTCTGTAACAGGCGGAGTTGATGGTTCCGTTGGGTCAGTAATAGACGGAGTTGAAGGCTCAGTTGGATCAGTTACGGGCGGAGTTGAAGGTTCTGTAGGCTCACTTGAAGGATCCGTTGGGTCTGTAATAGACGGAGTTGATGGTTCTGTTGGTTCACTTGAAGGATCCGTTGAAGGTTCTGTTGGCTTTGTTGTTGGTGTAGTAGGATCTGTCACAGGGGGTGTTGCTGGTTCTGTTGGATCAGGCTGAATAGGATCCGTATTTGAAGGATCGGTTGGATTGGTTTCATGAGGCACTGAAGGAACAACCGGAGCAATCGGAGTTTCTGTACCTGATGGTGCGTCAGTAGTAGGTTCATCAGCAGGAACATCCGGCAATTCAGCTTCACTTCCTTCACCATAATTTACATAAAGATATTGCGCAAGACTCATTTGCAAATCGCCTGTTTTTAAGGTACCGTCTGAATTATAGAATGAACCTGCAATAAATCTGTCAAGGTTGAATTCTAAATAATTTTTTGCGGTATCATAATCACCTTTTGCAATAGCGTCTTTAACTTTTTGTTCACATCCTTTTTTAACATCAAACACACCATAATCAAAAGTGCTTTCTTTGCCGTCAACATCAATTGTTTGTTTTCCTGCAAAATAATCAATGTGATCATATGCAAATTGTTCATATAGTGAATAAGCTTTAGCGTTCAAGTCAGCAACATTTGTATTATAGGTAAATTCATAAGTTTTATTGCCGTCTTCGTCTTCAACTTCAATTTTATCAGCAAGTTTTTCGCCTGTATCAGGGTCATAATAATAAGTTAAAATGTCGATAAAATCATAAACGTCTTTAGTATCTTCACAATCTTTAATTACTTTATCGCTATCAAGTGTAAAGTTAGTATCAGAAGGTGACATTTCATGGATGATATGGTATCCACGCCCTTCAGAAAGTCCGTCAACGCTCTTGCCGCTTGCAGTTAAATTTACACCGAATGCTGAAGGAATATCGAGTGTAAGAGTTTCGCCGTCTTTTAAATCTTTTAATGTATCTAAAAGCATTAAATCGGTTCTATCGCCGTCATTATTAATTTTTCCGCTAAATGCTTCATTGTATTGGTTGTTTCTTATTGTAAGCCAAGTTGCAACTGAAGAAGCTGTTGCACCTGCGCTGTTGCCGTCTGCATCTTTATAAACTGAAGCAAATTTGGAATAAAGATCTTCTACAGTTTTAATTGAATTATCGAAGGATAAAGTTTTAGCATTTGTAGAATAAATTGTCGTTTTTGATTCAGATTTATCGTACAAGTTTGACACTGTTGAGATAGGATGAATTTCAACAACATCCGGAGTATTGAACTCTGTAACTCCCCATTCATAAATATCATCATCCAATAAAGATTCAGCGGAAACGCTCATCCAATTGTCAGTGCCGTATGCTTTTTCAATTGCCTTTTGCATATCTTCATTGTTTTCGATAATTTCTCTTGCAATTTGGTGAAGCTCATCTTCTTTTACTTCTTCAATTTTATCTCCATTTTTCTTAAATGGTTCTACATATTGTTTATTGATTGCTTCACGAAGATTTGTGCAAGTGTCTGCTTCGTTTGTGTGGGTTCTTACAACATATGTAGTTGAATTGTTTTGCGGGCCGCCAGGAATTTCATCATCAATAATTCTTAAAGCGTTTGGTAAAACCCTTGTTTCAAGTTTTTCATCGTCATCTTTTACAGTGGACATAATGGACACAACATCAATAGTTTTATCAGTGTCGAATACTTTAAAATCAGAATTAACAGAAGCTGTATCTTGAGTAGCTGCCTGTTCATCAACCTCAGATGAACTTGCTGCAACTTCAGTTGATTTAGTTGCTTCACATGCCGCAGCGCCAATACCTAATAACGCCGCAAGTGCAGCTGCAACACCTCTTTTTATATTTTGTTGTTTGCCTTGAAATGACACGGCATCAGCCTTATTTTGAGATGCCAAATAAGAAGGTGAATATTTAGTTTTATTTTGCAGATTAACTTCGTTCAAATTGCTATTTTGATTAACTGATGAAACTTTCATTATTTTCTCCTGTTAAAGCAGTTAGACAACTACATGTTTGTATACACAATACTACCAAGTCACCTAAAGAAAAAAATTTACATTTTTCTTAGACAATTTTTGTAAAATTTTACAATTCTTAATAAGGAATATAGCTTTACAGCGTATTTAACCATAAAAATGTAGCTTTTTAAACCATTTCATTTTCTATTCTTTTTTTAACGTGCATTGCAACGGCTTCGCCCATACTCATGCAGGAAGCTTGAGTTCTAAGAGCACCTTGGGCGAATTTATCGGCGCCTAAATTTCTTCCCGCAGCATATAAATTTGTATAATTTTTAGAAATAAGAGATTTTATTCCTAAATAATATTTTCCCGTTTTGATGAGCATGGAAACATTTTTTTCATTCGAATGAATATCAATAGGATAATCGCCTTTAAGAACAGGGAATTCAGGCATGGTTTCAGATAAAAGTTTATCAATCGTAAATTGTTCCAGTGCAATAATTTTATTTGTTTCACGAACGCCTGTTATGGGCGCAATTGTTGAAATATAGGAGTTTTCAAAGCCTTCAAAATATTTTTTCATAAAATTTGAAATTCTAAATATCGCACTCCTTGCGTTCATTATTTTTTTTGAATAATCAAAGGGGTCATTTGGGTCAAAATCCTCAATTCTAGGGCAATTAAAGGCAATTGAACCGCAAGCGCCTGCAATTGTAAAAATTTGAAAATAAGCAGTGTCCTGAAGGGTTAAATCTCCGTTTTTTAACGCCAAATCAAAGATAGGTTTTAAATTCCACCCTTTATCATCCCAAGTATATGCACTTGTTAAATGAATTGTGCCCGATTTTTCCATAAAATTTGTAACATTAAAATCAGTATCATGCTTTAGTAAAAAATCTTTTAATTTTTGAATATCAACTCCCGCCATAACAAATCTCAGTGAAGCGGGTTGTTTTTTTTCTTTATCATCAAAAAAATTTTCACCTAAAAGTTTAAAAATTTTAGAATCACCTGTTGAATCAAGATAATATTTCGCTTCGATACATAACGATAATAAATTTGAGGAAAATTTTATTTTAGAAATTTTATTTAAAGAAGAATAAACATTTTCAGGGGTCATTTCAAAAAGAACATCGACATTTGCAAAATTTAGCATGTCATCCAAAACAATTTTTAATAATTCAGGATTAAACCAACCTTTGTTGCTGTCAAAATATTCAACTTGCGCTCCATATTCGTGAGCTTTTGAAATTAAATCTGAATAAAAAGAAACATTTATATCTGAAGAATCTGTTTTCATAACAGGGACAACAAGCCCACCTGTTGCAAGCCCGCCTAAATAATTATTTTTTTCAACAAGCACGGTTTTAAGTCCAAGGCGCCCTGCCGTATATGCACATGCAACCCCGGCAACTCCGCCGCCTGTTATACAAATATCATACTTTTCCATATTATTTATTATCCCATACTCACCGTTTATTAGGCAAGCTTTTAATAGCTCTTTTGGTCAAAAATGATAAATATTGAATTTTAGGGGCTTTATTGGCTATTTTAAATCGTTTAGATTAGTATTCATAATGTATATTATGTAAATAACCCCTTTTTGAGAGACGAAGGTATAAATAAACCAAGAAATTTGTAAATTCTCTTTATATAATATCTTACATTTTTTAAAAAGGCTAAAGTTTTTTATAAAACTGTCGATATAAAATTTGTATTTTAAGGAAGGCAATAAAGAATATGAAAATTGGCGGAACCGGCGGCTTTAACATTGAAGATTTATTAAAACAAAATCAGCTAAACCCCTTTGGCGGTGCAGAAAAAACAGATAAAGCCGAGAATGCGGACAAAAAAGATGAGCTTGGAAAAATTGATACTGATGATATAAACGGCGCATCAAAAAACTCTCCAAATAACAGTTTTATTTCAGATAGAGAAAATTTCACAGATGAAAATGAAATTCAAGAAATCGATTTAGATGATTTTGAAGACGATTTTTAACGCTGATAATAAATAAGTTATCACTGTATTGCTAAAAGATATACCCGTGACATTGTGTAAAAATTTTATACAGTGTTATGGGTATATTTCTTTAAGTTATATTTTTTAAAGAGATTTAATAATTTTTATCAGAAATTTTATCAATATATTTCTAATAGAATTAATATTAAGTATAAAATTATCACTATAAAACTAAAAGTAATAAATTTTATTTCATATTTTAATTTTTTAAAATTTAATTTTTTAATTTAAAAAATATTTACCAAAAAAGTTTGCCCAAAAAAGAATGTAATTTTGCCAAAAAAATTTTAGTATTTTATTGGAGGAAACTATGGAAAATAAAGATGTAATTAAAATTATGATCGCAGATGATCATAAGCTAATAAGACTTGGACTAAAAAACAGTCTTGAAGCTTCCGGTGATATGGTTGTAACCGCTGAGGCAGAAAGCGGCAGGGACGCTATTATGAAATTTAAAACCCACAACATTGACGTTGCTGTCGTTGACCTTGTTTTGGGGGATATTTCAGGTACGGAAGTAATAAAGCAGCTCCTTGAAATCAGACCAAAAACAGGAGTCGTAGCGCTTACATCCCAACTCAGAGAACAAGATGTCTTGTCATCCATACAAAACGGCGCTCTTGCATATGTACTCAAAGATGTAAATGCTGAAATTTTAAATATGATAGTAAGAAGTGTAGCAAAAGGCTCAATGTGGCTTGACAAGCGTGCTGTAGAGGTTTTAAAAAATTCAAAAACACCCTTTTTGCCCCAAAAAAATTCATCCCGTGCAAGCTTTAGAGCCTCACATAACAATTTAACCGAAAGGGAATATGAGGTTTTAAAGCTTGTAGTTGACGGAAAATCAAACCATGAAATTGCAAATTTGTTACATATAAGCGAACATACATCAAAAGCGCACGTTTGCAGCATTATTCAAAAACTTGTTGTCGATGACAGAACGCAAGCTGCCGTAAAAGCACTCAAAGAAGGGCTTGTTTAGATTATGCAGATTTTTCGTCTGAAACTTGTGTTTTAAAATCATTAAAAGAAAGCGGCTTTATCAAAGGTGCTGTTGGGGTTTTGGGTTGAATAGTTACAACATCGGTTGTATCTTTTGAATTTTTCTTTTGATAGTGTTTTTTAAGTAAAAGACCTGTTGTAAGCCCCGCAACAAGAGCGCCGCCCACAGCTGATACAACACCAATAATTATCGCCATTTTTTTGTATTTTTTGGCAGCCATAACAGCTTCATCTTTGAGCTTTTTAATTGTCGCTTCCTGCTTTTGTACTTGTTCATTCAATTCGTTAATTGTTTTTGTTAATTCTTTTGTATTTTCATTCGAAATCTGTTTGCCCAATCTTCCCAAAATAAATGTAAGAACTGCGCCCAAAGCGGGTAGTCCGTATTTTGTCGTTCTTTTTGTTAAATCTTCGGTTTGACCTTGTTCTATAATTTCAGAAACTTCACTATCTGTTTTAGACAAAAGGTCTTCTTCATTTGGTTTAGTGTAATCAGAGTCCAGATGACGGCTTTTGTATAAGTCATGGGAGCTTTTGTTGTCAGGATGAAGATTATTGTTTGTATTCCAGCCTGTGTTGAGATTTTTTAAATTATTAAATATCTTTTCTTTAACGGTTTTATCCGCTTTTACAGAGGCACTTATAGCGTCTGACATTTCAGAAACCAAAATTCCGTCTTTTAGCGTGCGTGCAAATCCGTCAAATTTAAAATTATAATCTTTTGATAATTCATCCCAATCATCCCAATTTTCAGGCAATTCGCCATTAAAATCAGGAGAATTTTCAAGTTCTTCCTTTTTATCTTGCAAAAATTTTGAATACGTTTTGGCAAAGCCCTTAAATAAGCTGTCATCAAAATATTCTGCACCGTTTTCGTCTTTTTTTACGAAAGAAGGAAATTCTTCTTTAAGCTTTTCTTTGGCTTCATCATTGTTTTGAAGGTAAGCGTCCAAAATTAAATTAACTTGAGATTTTAAAAGATTATATTCATGCTTTGTTTTGTATGACGTTGCTTTTTGTGCTTCCTGTTCATTTCTGGGGTCAAAATTCTTCTGTTTTAAGCCTTGAGTGTTTGTAACAATAGGGGTGCAATAATATTTCATGGCTTCTAAATCAGTCAAGCCGCAAGGTTCAAACCTTGAAGAAAATATTGCAGCATCTGCCGCAGATGACATCGCATAAGCAGGCGCCCAACCGTCTATATGGACAATTCTTCCTTTTAATTCAGGATCATTTAACATTGATTGAACTTTGTCGAAAACTTTTTTAGATTCAGGACTTTTATCAAGCCCGGCACCTAAAATCAAAATTGCGTTTTTACCTTCTTTGGTTTTTGCAAATTTTTCAAACGCATTTAATGTGATATCATGCCCTTTTTGAGTGTCAATTCTGCCCCAACTTACAAAAAGAGGAACCTCATCACCTTTGCCTTCTTTAATTTTATCAAGAAGGTCACTCCTGATTATTTCATCACAAGAGTCCGCTTCAGGGTTTATGTTTGCCGTTCTATTTTTGTTTCCGGTGATAATTGTGGTATCTTTTGCGCTGAGCCTTTGAAGAAGTTTTAATTTATTTGCATTTTTTATCCTTCTTATATCTTCGTATGAACAATCAAGAGGGTATGTTTCAAATGCTTCATAGCGTTTGCCGTCTACATCTTCACAGGTTTTGTTGTATCTTTCATTCATCAAGGGTTTAGTCGGGTCAACGGCAGGGTCATTTAAGGGGTTTAAAATGCCATTAAAGGTTCCATTTTCATAAAGTTTACTTGCCATATTATGGATGTTATGGGCAGTTTGAGGATTTTGAGCAATGCTTTTTGCATATTCTTCCGCAACAACAGAAAAAGATTTTACATACCCCTTATCTGCCCAATGCAAAGGAATTTCAACCGCACTTGCCGTATTTGTTTCATCTATTGCGCCTTTAATAAAGGGTTCAAAATATTTGTCACCTTTTATATTGTCTTTATAAACGGGGTCATTTTCAATATTTTCAATTTGCTCAGGTGTTGCTCCAAGGTTTACAAACATATTTTTCATGGATGTTTCACCGCAATACCCTGGGCCTAAGTTATGCCCAACATATGTTGGTTTTATCCCTTCATAATCATCTTTTGTCCCTTCATTGAGGGTTTTTTGAGCCATATATTCTACAGCATATGCACTTTGAGCGTCTGAACAAACAACGGTAGCAGGGTTAAAATTCCCTTTATCTTCAATTACATCCGGCAAAAATTCTATTGCAGCTTTTGAAAATTTAGCGTATGGATCGCCATTCCAGCCGTTTGTTTTTTGTTTTGCACCCGTTTTATAAACGTATGTATTTTGATAAGGCTTTTTCATTGAAGAAACGTCATCCACAAAAACAAAATAAGTAAGCTTTTTATCATCATCTTTTGGTCTAAAAAGCATTATTTCAGAATCAGTTTCCTTGCCCCATTGAATTTTTTTAGTTTTCACCAACTCAAGCGGAACAACTCCCTTGTTGGTGTTCATAATATAATTTCCATTTTCATCCTTCAAAGGTGCAGGATTGCTACCTTTAGAGTTATCTGCACCATAGTAGGGGATAATTTCAACCTGATTGGATGAACTGCCAAAGCTTCTATAATCTTTCATAACGGTTCCCACACCGCCTGCTTTAGCCCACGGGTCAGACTCTGCGCCTATAAAAACAACTTGCTCTTTGTTTCTGTCTGTATTTCCGCAGAAAGAAAGCCCTCTTGATTTATATTCGCTAAGCGAAATTACTTTTGGGTATTTTTGTGCACACGCTACACTGGGCGTACAGCGCCCAACAGAATGAGAAGCAACTTGATATTTTACGGGATTAATTTTCATTTTCACCCAATTTTCACACCTAACATATTTATTAAAACATAAAGTTAAAATAAATTGCCATTTTGAAATGAAAATTAATATCAAAGAGTCTTGTGTTTTTCAATAATAGTGTTAATTAAAGCGTCCAGTTTTGTATAGTCTTCTTGCTTTAATTTGCCCTTAATTAAAACAGGTTCAAGAATTTCAGGCTTAATTGAAGTTAACACGGAAAGAATAGATTCAACCAACTTGCCACCCCAACCGTAAGAGCCAACCACAGTTGCAAATTTCAATTTTGGTTTAAGAGCGTTCACAAGAACAGCAGCATTAATTGCAACGGGGTGAGCACTTGCAAGCACCATGGATGATGAAACTATAAGAGTGGCACAATCAACCAATTGAACTGCAAGGTCGCCTAAATCATCTCTTACGATATCATGCGTATAAACTTTAATTCCCGCCTGTTTTAGATTGTCAGAAAGATATTGCACCATTTCTTCCGTGCTACCATACATCGAAACATAAGGAATTAAAACAAGATTTTTTGGCTTGTCTGAAGTCCAATCTTTATATGCATCAATAATAAAACTCGGTTTATCGTAAAGAGGGCCGTGACTTGGAAGAATATAGTCAGGGTTTAGGGTTTCAACAAGTGAGATATATTTTTTGCACATAACTCTAAAGGGCATCATAATTTCCGCATAATAGCGTTTTGCCATTGAATAAAGAGTTTCATCACACTTTGCATAAAGTTCATCGAACGGCAGATGTGCGCCAAGAAAATCACAGGTAAATAAAATGTTATCCTCTTTTATGTATGTAAACATTGTATCCGGCCAATGAACTCCTGGAGCCATATAAAATTTCAAAGTTTTGTCGCCAAGGGATAATTCTTCTTCGTTTTGAATGACTTTAATTTTATTTTCATCAATATGAAGCATTTCAATTAGATTTTCTTTGCATTTTGAGTTTGTAACAACAAGCGCATTAGGATATTCTTTCAACAAAAAAGGAATAGAGCCTGAATGGTCTTGTTCGCCATGGTTTGCAATAATATAGTCAACATCTTTGATATTGTTTGTTTTGAAATTTTTAATATATTCTTCTGAAAATGGGGGATACATTGTGTCTACGACCGCCGTTTTTTCAGACCCTTTAATTAAATATGAATTGTACGTTGTACCATGTTCTAAAGGAATAAGTTCATCAAAAATAACTCTATCTGCATCATTTAAGCCTGCATAAAAAACATTGTTTTTAATTTCTTTAAAAAGCATGAAAAAACCCTTTCTTTTATATTTAAAAACCCGCCGATTAAGCGGGTTTAAATTGCCCTGGGCCGGACTTGAACCGGCACGAGGGTATTAGCCTCATTGGATTTTAAGTCCAACGTGTCTACCGATTTCACCACCAGGGCGGATAAGACACTTTATTATTTTATAATATGAATTTTAAAAGTCCAGTTTTATTTTTTACTCCGCAAGAGCATTAATTTCTTTTACCATAGCTTCAACGTCAATGCCGTGAACCTTTGCGCCTGCTTCCAAATTTTCAAATCTTGCAGCTGCACAACCTATACAGCCAAGACCGTATTTTTGAAAAACTTCTATAGCATGCGGGTTTTCTTGAATGATTTCCATAATACCCATATCTTTTGTAACTTTACCCATTTTTGTTGCCTTTATTATTCTAATCATTAAGTATTATACTATGAAAAAAACAAAATCAACATTTGAGATAATTTCTCCTGTCGGAATGGCCGGAATAAACAAGGCGCTAAGGCAAGACAGCCTAACATTCAGACCGCTTCCAATAAGTTTTATTGATCAGATTCAAAATTTTTATCAAGAAGTTTTGAAAAATCTGAAGGCTTTATGTCTTTTATGAATTTTTTAAATTCTTCAGCTTCTTCTTCATCTTTATCAGAATTTGTAGAAATTGCCCCGTCAGCCATAACGGAAGCCGAAACAAAAATCGGCACATCAGCTCTTATTGCAATTGCAATGGCATCGGATGGTCTTGCGTCAATTTCAATTTCTTCCCCTTTTGAGTCTTTGATGAAAATTGAAGAAAAATAAGTCTGTTCATCCACATCGTTAATTTCCACTCTTATAATTTCAGCACCCGTTTGTCTTGCAAAATTTATAAAAAGGTCATGGGTTAAGGGTCTTTGAGATGGAATTTTTTCGATTTTTCTTATAATAGAACTTGCCTCAGCCGAACCTATCCAAATGGGAAGTGCGTGTCTGTTTTCATAATCATTTAATACAATAATGGGAGAGCCTGTTCTTGTATCAAGAGCAATTCCCATAACTCTCATTTCAATCATATATTTTCCTTTTTTTAAAATATTATACATCAAATTTTTAAACTAAAATACCCGCCAAATATATGGCGGGTAAATTGAAAGAAATGAGATTTTTTATATCAACCAATCCCAGAAGCTATTCCAGCCATCTGCAATTGCTTTACCTATTCCCCCAAAGAAGCTACCAACCGCATTAAATGCTTGGGTGAGTACCCCTGGAGTATCCTCTTTAACCCCTGTTGCTTTAATTGCTTCTTCAAGCGTGCAACCGGTTGAGGACATATAGGCTTTAACTTTTTCTATATCTTCCGTCTTATATTTAGACAAGTCGATTGTTTCCATTTCTTCGGGTTTTTCATACCCTAAATCTTTCAGATATTGTTCAGCTTCTTCTTCTGAAAATCCGTTATTGATAAAGTTTTGATACAAGGTTGCATATTCTTCCTTGTCATCCCAAGTTGCGTCAAGCTTATCACCGAGTTTTTCGATTGCTTCATCACGTGAGATGTCGTATTTGTCCATAAGGGTTTTTATCATGTTTTCTGAGTCTTCGCTATAAAGACCAAGCTTTGCCTGTTCTTCATCAGACATTGTGTAACCATCTTCTGTGCTTCCAAAATATGCTTCGCCCAAATTGTCATATATACCTGCGTCCACAAGGTCTTGCAAATCTTGTGCCGTCAATTCTTTTGAGTTATCTGTATCAACTGTGGTTTTATTATCACTATCAACTGTGGTGTCATCTTCTTTGGTATCAATTGTTTGAGTTGATGGATATGAGAACGGATATTCAATTGGGCTGTCCGATGAACTATCCGTTGTACTGTCAGTTGCATTGTCAGTAGTATTGCCTGTTGTATCTGTGCTTGTTGACGGATTATTTGTTGTTCCGTCACCTGAAGTTGCACTGTTATCGGTTGTGGTATTATCCGTAGATGTATTATTATCGGTTGATTGAGTTGTATCATTTGATGTTGATTGTGTTCCTGAAAAATCAAATGTGTTGCCCGTTACTTGATCATACCATTTATTTGTGTAAATGCTGTCATTTGCAAGTTTTTTAATGCTCACCATGCCTGTGTCATTATCTTGTAGCGCATAGTATCCCGCTTGGTTAAAAATTGAAGTTGGAGCGGTTGCAACCCCGCCATAATATGCATTGCCTGCTTGAATTCCGGCAAGTGTTCCTTGGAACTTTGCAAGATTATTTGTTGTTGTAGGATTGTAAAAATTGTAGCTCATCTTTCCATCTCTCTTTTAACTATAACTCGTTTATTATGCGTTAGCATCCAGTGAAGCAATTTGATCAGGTGTCATGTTCCTTGAAAGGTCTGTTAATTCAAAACTTTTCTTTGAGCCTGAAACATCAAACTGATTTCCCGATGTTTGATCATACCATTTGTGAGTAAATAAACTATCATCAGCCAGTTTTTTAATTTTAATTTCGCCTGAATCTGTATCTTGAAGTGCGTAATAACCTGCTTGGTTGTATATTGAAGTTGGAGCGGTTGCAACCCCGCCATAATATGCATTACCCGCTTGAATTCCGGCATATGTGCCTTGAAATTTTGCTAAATTATTTGCATCCTGTGGATTAAAAAACGTAAAGCCCATAATTTCCTCTTTTGTTGTGTTTAATTTATCTCTCGTTTTAATAAAGTTTTTTTATCTTAAAAAATTGCCTATATATTTGTATTAATTTTGTATATCATTGATATATAAGCTTTTGAGGTATGTTACAAAACTTTACAAATGTTTGTGATAGAATAGTCATATGTTAAAAGGACCTTTTTTAGATAAAAATTTTATTGGCTCAACGAGTGATTATTCATCCTCTGACATTGTCTTGATTGGCATGCCGTATGATTGCACATGCTCTAACCGTGCAGGCACAAGGTTTGCTCCGCAGCAAATAAGGGTTGAATCTGTTGGAATTGAAACATATTCGCCTTATTTTGATGTAGATATCGCAAATCTTAAATTTTTTGATGCGGGAGATTTAGAATTTCCTTTTGGAAATGCAAAAAAAATGCTTGATATTGTGGAAATTAATACAAACGCAATTTATGAAGATAAAAAAAAGATTTTGGGTGTGGGCGGCGAACATTTAGTCACGCTTGGAGAAATAAGAGCACTCAAAAATTATTATTCAAATCTTGCTGTCATCCAATTTGATGCACATACGGATTTAAGAAGTCAATATTTAGGAGAAACGCTAACTCATTCAGGCGTAATGTATCAAATTGGCGAACTTATCGGATATGAAAATATTGCCCAAATTGGAATAAGGTCAGGAGAAAAGGCAGAATTTGACCTTATGAAAAAGCATAATACTTTTATACAAAATCTTTCCCAATTGGATAAATTTAAAGCTAAAGATGTTTTTATCACAATTGACCTTGATGTTCTTGACCCTTCTTTAATGTCTGGTGTTGGCACGCCTGAAGCGGGTGGATTAACTTATTGTGAGCTCATTGAACACTTAAAATATTTAAAAAATTTCAACATTATTGGGCTTGATATTGTTGAGCTTGCACCTGATATCGATATAACAAAAACATCTACGGCAACGGCATGTAAGCTTATTAGAGAGTGTTTAACTTTGTTATAAGTTTTTTGCACTCAAATTCTAAATCATCTTTTGTAGAGTTATTATAGATAAGGTAATCTGCTTTTTTAATTTTAAATTTCTCTGAAATTTGAGATGAAATCCTTAATTCTGCCGTTTTTCTGTCAAAATTGTTTCTTTTTATCAATCTTTCTAAACGAATATTTTCATCTGATGACACAAAAATAATTTTATCAAAATATGACTCCATTTTATATTCAAAAAGCATAGGAGCTTCAACCACAACAAACTTTTGGCTCTTGTTATCCATAAAAAACAGGTTCATTTTTTCTGTTATTTTAGGAAAAATAAACTGTTCTAACTTATGTTTTTTTTCATTATCCTGAAATACAATTTTTGCAATATCTGCCCTTTTTGTTGAATTAAATTCATCTAATAAAAATTTTTGTAATTCAACATCAAAGTCATACAAAAAATGAACAACTTCATCCAATGAAAGTACTTTAATGCCGTTTTTCTTTAAAAAAGAAGAAACCAAAGACTTTCCTGACGCAATATTTCCAACAAGTGCAATTTTTAACATACTTTTACAATACACCAAATAATTGTATAATCATAGCATGAATAATATTTTGCAAACAAAAACCAAAGCAAGTTTAAAGGCACAAAAAAAAGAAAATTTAAGCATACTGGAATCAATTTTAGAGGCAAGAGGAATTCAAGACATTGAAAAGTACCTAAACCCCCTAAGCCAACCTTTAAGCTCCCCGTTTATATTTTCTGATATGAAAAAGGCAATTGAAATTATAAACGATGCAATTCAAAAAAATGAAAAAATTCTTATATGGGGAGATTTTGACGCAGACGGAGTTACATCAACTTCAATTATCTACAAAGCGCTTGTTGCACTTGGCGCAAAAGTAATTTACTTTATGCCGGACAGATTAAAATTAGGACATGGAATTGATTTAAAAACACTTTTAACTCTAAAAGCAAAAAACAACATAAAAGTCTTAATTACTGTTGATTGCGGAATTTCAAATATAAAAGAAATCAACCTTATAAAATCTATGGGTGTAAAAGTTATTTTAACAGACCACCACCAACCCCCGTCTGAATTGCCTGCTGCCGATTGTATAATTAATCCTCTTGCAAAAAATGCCCTTTGCGAAACTCTTTCTGTTCAAGAAATTCAAGACAACTCATATCTTGCAGGGGCAGGCGTTGCCCTAAAATTAGCATTTGCACTTTTATCGGATGATTTTAAAGAAGTTAAAAACGAAATCCTTGCACTTTCTTGTGTTGGCACAATTGCCGATGTTGTTCCCCTGCTTGGCGAAAATCGAATAATTGTATCCTATGGGTTAGAAAAAATTAACTTAGGCTGCCACAAAGGAATTTCAAGGCTATTTAATAAATTGAACATAACAAAAAAAATAACAAGTGAAGATATAGCCTTTATTTTGGCGCCAAGAATAAATTCGGCAGGAAGGTTGGATTTACCTGATTTATCCATAAAATTATTGATTGATGAAAACCAATATACGGTGGATGCAACAATTGAAAAACTTGATTGTCTTAACAAAGTAAGACAAAATTTATGCGATAAAACGTATGAAGAAGCCCTTTTGAAATTAAATAACCCCGAAGATTTAATTGTTTTATATGATGAAGGTTGGCATATTGGAATAATTGGAATTGTGGCTTCTAAGCTTGTTGAAAAATTTAATTTGCCCGTCTTTCTTATCACAAAAGATGAAAATGAAGTCTACAGGTGCTCTGCAAGGGGGACAGAGGGGCTTGATATATCAAAAATTTTAACTGAGCTTAAACATTGTTTTCTTGGATTTGGCGGACACTCTTTAGCAGGGGGCTTTTCTGCCGATTCAAATTCAATTACAATTGATGAATTAAAAGATAGATTAAAAAACACAGTAATTGACTTTAAGCAAGAAGGAATAAATCTTCCAAGTGCAAAAGCCGATATGGAGCTTGAAGGAGAAGATTTAACCCCTGAATTTATTTTGGAATTAGAAAAAATGGAGCCTTT
Organism: uncultured Gammaproteobacteria bacterium; assembly: GCA_964467625.1. Taxonomy (GTDB): domain Bacteria; phylum Cyanobacteriota; class Vampirovibrionia; order Gastranaerophilales; family Gastranaerophilaceae; genus Galligastranaerophilus_A. Next base: position 73,406 of record CAYXRM010000002.1, read on the forward strand.
TGGCGCACAAAACGAGCGTCCGAAGTTTCTTTTTCAAGGTGCAAAATTATTATCAGAAAGACAAATTGGAAAAGAAGCAAACCACATTTCATACACAATTGCAAAAGATGACAAGCTGTTTAATTGTCTTTATTGGAAAAGAAAACTTCTTGGCTTTTCACAAGGAGAAACGCTTGATTTTATTTTCAGACCAGAGATTAACAGCTATAACGGAGAAGAAAAAATTCAGCTTATAACTGAAGTAATTTTGAATGACAAATTCAATGAAAGTTATCTGTCCCCTCTAAAGCTTTTTGACCACAGAGAAAAAACAAACATTATAAGCAAAGTTGAAGAATACGTTAAAAATAAAAAAGGCGAAGTTAAAATTTGGGCTGCAACTTCTAAAACAAAAAAACTTTTAGAAAAGTTCCCGTACATCATCAAAAACATTATAGATGAAAACACAACTCCCCAAAAGACAGTTATGTTTTTTGATTTTCCCCCAAACCAAGCAGAGTTTACATCTCTTTTGCGCAAACTAAAACCAAACAATATACACCTTATGAATTCAGTCTATTCCAAAAATCCAACAGACTCTTTTATTCAGGTGTGCGGAATGCTAAAATACGCTCATAACAATAAAAATGGCGAAATTGACACAAAGGCGCTTTCGCTTGCATCCGGCATGGATGAAGTTTGTATACATTTAATTTTGGAAATTTTGGAAAACCTCGGCTCAATTAAAATTTACGACATTGACAAAATTGAATTTGTAAAACCACCGAAGCAAAATGATATTGTTGAAAATTCGCTTTATGAGCTTTATATAGAAGAATTCAAGCGTGTTGTCAGCTTTAAAGACTTTTTAAAAACTGCTGATTTAAACACGCTTGAAGAATTATGCAAATATTAATAATTATTCACATTTTGCAAAGTGCAATTTTCTTGAATAATTTTTTTAGATTTTTCAATTTGATTTAATTTTCTTTTTAAGGAATTATATTCCTTTTTGTATGACTTATATTCGTCTTTTTTAGCTTCATAATTTGTTTTAGATTGCGCCATAAGTGCGTTATATCTTGCAAGTTGGTCTCTTATTTCAACTTGAGCATTATCAAGATTGTTGATTGCATTTACATAATTTTTATTTTCAGTGCTTGTTTGGGTTTTATTAACGGTTGAAGTTGCCGAAGGATAAGCACTTGGCGCCGATGTCGGCTGTGATGATATAGCTGATGTTGTATAGTTTAAAGGTTGAAGCTCAAATTTTTCGCTATCTGAATTTGAAAATACGGCGTCCCCCGCAAATGCAGGAAGCGAAATAAAAGCTGACAACAAAAGAATTGTAAAATAATTTTTTTTCATAAATTTGCTCCTTTGAAAGACATAAACATTTTACAAATACTTTATTTAAAGTGTCAATCAAACTTAAAAAATATCATCTATCCATATTGCATTCATGGGGCAAATAAGAGCTGCATCCACACAGTCTTTTTCTTTTCCCTCAATATTGTTAAAATTAATTTTAACTTTCGTATCAACCGAAAATACTTCGGGGCTAATTGCCTCGCACACACCGCACAAAACACAATTGTCAGAAATTTTTATCTTCATTTTTCACCTGTTTTTCATTATTTTGGCTTAAATTAGATAAAAATTAATCGCCAAGAAGTTTATATTATTTTCTGAAAAAAATTCTAAATGCCGCCTTAAATGAATTTATAAATTCTCTGAGTGTCCTTATTTTCAATAACATCATAAGAATATAAGAGGGTCTGCCGTAATATTCTTTTAGTGCATTTTTGTGAAGTTCAAACACCCTTTCTTTAGTTAAATAATGTGTGTTAACCGAAGGGAAATAATAGGGCATATCAAAATTAATTTCTCCCAAATTATTTTCAAGAACATAATCATAAAATCTTGTTCCAATAAGGGCTGTTGCGGTATAAAAGCTAACGTATTCCGTGTTTAGGGATTTTGCAAATTTCATTGTTTCAAGAAATGTTTCTTCTGACTCCCAAGGAAGCCCGACAACATAATATCCATAAATTTTTATCCCGTTTTTTTTGAACAATTTAACCGTATTTTTAATTTGTTCTTTTGTAATTTTTTTCCCCATTTTATCAAGCAACTCTTGTGAGCCGCTTTCAATCCCTATGGATACAAGTTTACAGCCTGCTTTTTTCATAAGCAGAACAGTTTCTTTATCTGCACTGTCCGCCCTTGTATTTGTTGAAAAAGTTATTTTTAATTTTGAATTAATAATTTCCTTACATAAATCCTGCACCCAGAGATTATCCAAATTAAACAAATCAGACCAAAAAATGAAATTTTTTATTCCGTATTTTTCATAACATTCTTTAATTTCACCTACAATATTTTTAGGGCTTCTTGTGCGCACTTTTGAGCCTGAAACAGGAGTTGCAAGACAGAAAAAGCAATGATAAGGGCACCCTCTTGAAACTTTAATAACTGCTTGAATTTCATCTGTATCGGGTCTTTTATATTTTGAATTGTCAACCAAATCTCTTGCAGGATAAGGAATTTCATCTAAATTTTCAATAAATGGTCTTTTTTCATTTTGAATAATTTCATCTCCACACCTGTAAGTTATCCCCAAAATTTCAGACAAATTTTTACCGGATAAAATTTCTTTTAAGGTAAATTCAGCTTCCCCTCTAATTGCAATGTCGATAAAATTATTCTCAAGGAGAGTTTTAACATCAAAAGTACTAAAATGGGCACCTTTTACAATTGTGATTACATCTTTTGAAATTTCTTTTGCAAGGGCAATGGGTGCCAAATCCCCCTTAAGGGTAGTTGATGCAACATTGACAACAAGATATTTCGGCATAATGGCTTTAAAATCTGCCTTAAAATCTTCAATAGTTTGAAAATCAAGGCTGTAATCTTTGACAATTGGATTTTTGTTGCACATTCTTGCAATTGAAGCCAAATACAATAAATCAGAAGGCGGAAGGGGCGGAATAACAATTAAGTCCCCTGTTGGCTGCTGACAGCGGTCTTCCCTGTTCATTATAGGAGAAGGCGGATATATTAATAAAACATCATTTTTCATTTTTAAACCTTTTAATTTTCATCTTAAGAATTTTTCTTACTATTTTAAACAAAAGTCTTCCTTTAAAACAAGAGGCAATGCTGGCAAAATAAGCGTCTTTACCAATTAAATAAGAAGATTTTGGATTGGAAGATTTTAAAATTTTATAAACTAACTTTGAAACATCGTTCTTTGAAACTCCTTTATTTGCATTTTTTAAGGCATTATTTTTAATAAATTCCCCCTCTTGCAAATATTTTTCCTTAAAGTTTTCAAAATTTTGTCTATTTTCATTAACACAAAATTCCCAAAATTTTGTACTTACAACCCCAGGTTTTACAGACACAGTCTTAATTCCCGTTTCAATTTCATACAAATTAAGCAAAATATCAGAAGACGCCTTTGAAATTGAGTATGGCGCTAAGAAAGGAAAAATGCCAAACGCAGCCATTGAGGAGATATTTATTACAATTCCGTTATTTGAAATTTTTCCATTTAAATTTCTTAAAATATTCAAAAGCGAAAATAGGGAAATATCAAGCTGCTTTCTTAATTGGTCAGATTTTAAAAATTCCACGGGACTTGAAATTGCAATCCCCTGAAAATTCACAACCGCAGAAAATTGAACCTCATCCAAATTTGAAAAAAAAGAATTAATTTCTTCTTCCAAAGACAAGTCAAGATTAAATTTAAATAAATTTTTATGCTCAAGTTCAAGTTTAGAGCGGGAAACAGCATAAACAAACACGCCATCATCCAAAAGGGAGTTAATTAAAAATTGTGCCATATCAGAAGTTGCACCAAATATTAAAACATTTTTAAGCTTATTTTTCATAAATTAAGATTAACTTAAAATAAAATTTTAGGAAGAATTTTAACAATTTGACACAAAAAAACTGTTCATTATAAAATTTAGATATGTACGACAATTTAGACATAATCACAATAGGCGAAAGCCTTATAGAATTTTCAACCGATAAATCTCTTGCAGGTGCCGAAACTTTTATAAAATATTATGGTGGAGATACTTTAGCTGTCGCTATTTCAGCATTAAGAAGCGGTTCGAAGGTCGGTTATATAACAAAAGTAAAAAATGACGGCTTTGGCGAATATTTATTAGACGCTTGGCAAGCGGAAGGACTTGATTCAGGGCAGGTAAAATTTTCAAATTTCCAAAATGGAATTTATTTTACGGCGCAAAAAAATAATACAATCGAAATGCAATTCTACAGGAAAAAAACAGCAGCTTCCACCCTTGGTGTGGACGATATCGACTTTAACTACATAAAATCTGCAAAATTCATTTTTGCAACAGGCTTTGTTCAATCCCTATCTTTATCTTGCAGGGAAGTCATTAAAGAAGTTTTTAAATTTGCAAAAGAAAACAATATAATGGTCGGTTATTACCCAAACTTTAGGCACACAGAACTTTCAAAAGACGATGCTAAAGAAATGTTTGATGAGGTCAGAGAATATATTGACACAATTTTTATCAACACAAAAGACGATTTAATTTTTGACACTCAATCTCCCAATACACTAATTTCAAGACTCTATGATTGTCAAATTGAAAAATCTCTTATTATCAAAAACAAAGAAGGAATTTGGGCAAATGACGGCACGAATACCCACTTTGTTGAAATTCCGGATTTTGAACCAACCGATTACACAGGGTATACCTCTGCCATAATCGGCTCATATTTATCTTCAAAATTAAAAGGAGAAACCACGCTTGACTCCTTAAAATATGCAAACATTTTAGGAATGCTCCAAGCTAAAAAAACAGGTGCAATAAGGTCAATTCCCAAGAAACAAGAGGTTTTAGAGGTTTACAAAAGGTATTATGAGCAATAAAAAAGTCTTAATATCAGGTTATATCGGTTTTTCAAACTTTGGAGATGACGCTCTTTTGTATGTTCTTACAAATTATCTCAAGTCCAAAAATTGCGATATTACAGCGCTTAGCGCAAATGTTCAAAATACAAAAGAAAAATTTCAAATAAACGCTCTTTATTACAAAAGCTTCTTTTCCATTTTTAGGGGAATTTTAAATTCAGACATAGTAATTTCCGGCGGCGGAAATCTTATACAAAATGAAACAAGCACATTAAGCCTTTTTTATTACCTTTTTATTATTTTTGTCTCAAAAATATTTTGCAAAAAAGTTATTCTCTTTTCCCAAGGTATTGGGCCTGTTGAAGGGTTTTTGCCAACTTTTATTACAAAATTAATTTTAAAAATGCCCGACATTATTACCGTTCGTGACATTTATTCTCAAAGAATTCTATCTAAATGGAAAATTCAATCAAAATTCTCTCATGATGCCGTCTGGAGCCTTGATACACCGCAATATACTCCTGAAAATACTGTTGGAATACAGCTAAGGAGCTATGAATATTTGCATAAGAATTTTTATAAAAACCTTGCAAAATATGTTGATATGTATTTTTCAAACTACAAAATACAAATTTTTTGTCTTCAAAATGCGGCTGACTCTAAGGTGGCATACACTTTCCAAAAAGAACTCATAAAAAGAAACTCATCCATTAACTCAAAAATTGTTTTTTATGAGGACATTAATCAGCTTGTTTCAGATTTTTCAAAATTAAAATATTTGATTGCAATGCGTTTGCATGCTAACATATTGGGATTGAAGTTTGGCATACCGATTTTGCCAATTTCATACAGTGTTAAAGTAAAAAATCTTGCATATGAATTTGATATACCATTTGCAGAAGCAGTTGAAGATATTGAATTTAACCCACTTTTTAGAGATTTGAGTTTAGTTTCACAAAATAATCCAAAAGTGGAAAACGCAAGAAAAAGAAAATTTGAATGGGGTTATCTTGACTCCATAATTGACAAATAGGGGTAAAAAAATGATTATACCAAGTATAGATTTAATGGATGGCAAAGCAGTTCAGCTCAAACAAGGTAAAGAAAAAGTTTTAGAAAGAGAAGACGTTCTTGAACTTGCAAAATATTACGCAAGGTTTGGAGAGCTTGCTGTTATTGACCTTGACGCTGCCACAAACACAGGCAAAAACAACGAAGAATTAATTTTTGAAATTTGCAAAATCGCCAAATGCCGTGTAGGGGGCGGAATTAGAACAATTGAAAAAGCTAAGAAAATGCTTGCAAACGGCGCTTCTAAAATTATTATCGGCACCGCAGCAGATGAGAATTTTTTATCCAAATTGCCAAAAGACAGAGTTATTGTTGCAATTGACTCAAGAAACGGCAAAATTACCGTTGACGGTTGGCAAACAGATACAGAAGCTCCCACAAAAAGCTATGTGGAAAGATTTAGCAACTTTTGTTCGGGATTTTTGTACACTATAGTTGAAAAAGAAGGTATGTTACAAGGGACAAACCTTGAGGCTTACCGTGAAATAAGAAAAATTACAAATCTTCCCATTGTTGCCGCAGGCGGAATAAGCAATTTAGATGAAATTAAAGAATTAGAAAAGATGAACATATCCTCTCAACTTGGCATGTCCATATACACAGGTAAAATCAACCTTGAGGACGCATTTATTTCTTGTCTTGATTTCACAAAATCCAAAGACGGTCTTATTCCAACAATTGTGCAGGATGTAAACACAAAACAAGTTTTAATGCTTGCATATTCAAATGAAAAATCTGTCAGAAAGTCCCTCACCACAGGGGATGCAACCTATTATAGCAGAAGCAGAAAAGAACTTTGGACAAAAGGTTTAACTTCAGGGAACACGCAAAAACTTGTAAGCGCAAAATTTGATTGTGACGGCGATTCAATTTTGTATTATGTCGAACAAAAAGGATGCGCTTGCCATTTAAACAGATATAGTTGTTTTGAAGATAAAGACTTTGCAATTTCTGACTTGTACAATTTAATTTTACAAAGAAAAAAAGAGCTTCCTGAAGGCTCTTATACAACAAAGCTCTTTAAAAATGAGTTTTATTTAAAAAGAAAAATTATGGAAGAAGCTTTTGAAAGTGTCAACTTTGAATTAGGTGACGGGCTTGGTTGGGAAGCGTCCGACCTTATTTATCACTTGCTTGTGTTTATGGCTATGCATAATATCACACCAAAAGACATTTTAAACAATCTTGCTTCAAGGACAAAATAATGAAAATACTTACAAAAGAAAACTTTAGCGCTTTTGAAGCCGAATTTTTTGAAAAAATTGAATACGAAAATTCTTCTTATATAGATGAAATCATTCAAAATACAAAAAAAATTGGGGATGATTATTTAATTGAACTTGCAAAAAAGTTTAATGACGGAGATTTTAATTCAGCTTGTGATTTTTTGGTTTCTGATATTGAAATTGAAAATGCGTATAAGTCTGTTTCCACAGATTTTATCTCGCACATTAAAATTGCAAAAAACAACGTGGAAGCCTTTGCACAAGAGCAATTAAAGTGCATAAAAGATTTAGCCCTAAATAAAAACGGCTCAATTTTAGGACACAAAATTGTTCCTCTTGATAAAGTTCTTTGCTATGTTCCGGGGGGAAATTATCCTCTTCCAAGTTCCTGCATTATGACTGTTGTGCCAGCAAAAGTTGCTGGAGTCAAGAATATTTACTTAACTTCTCCTAAAATTAAAGCGGAAACCATTGTGGCAGCGCACATTGCAGGTGCAGATAAAATTTACAAATTAGGTGGAGCGCAGGCAATATCTGCCTTTGCATACGGCACAAACACAATTAAATCTGTGGATAAAATTGTAGGCCCTGGGAACCGCTTTGTGACATATGCCAAAAAATCAGTTTTTGGCACTTGCGACATTGACTTTTTAGCAGGCCCATCTGAAGTTCTTATTTTGGCAGATGAAACCTCAAATCCAAAGCTTATAGCGGCAGATATGCTTGCACAAACAGAACATGACAAAGACGCAAGAGCGTACCTTTTAACCACCTCAAGCAAAATCGCACAAGAAGTGGATTTTTGGGCAAAAGAATTTTTAAAAACCCTAAAAACGGCGCCCATTGCGCAAATTGCCTATGAAAAATCCTTTGCGTATGTAAATTGTGACATAGACGCTCTTATTGAAGTTGCAAACAAAAGGGCACCTGAACATCTTGAAATTATGATGAAGGACAAAGAAGATATCATCTCAAGGCTCACCAATTTTGGCTCACTTTTTATTGGAGAAAATTGTGCAGAAGTTTTTGGGGACTATGCTTCAGGCACAAACCACGTGCTGCCAACAAATTCAGCTTCAAAATATACAGGCGGACTTTCTGTTTTTGATTTTATAAAAATTTTAACCTTCCAAAAAATTACACCCGATTATGCAAAAGAACTTTCCAAAACAGCGTCATATATTGCCAACAAGGAAGGACTTATGGCGCATAAATTAGCTTCGGATTTAAGAGGATTATCATGAATAAACCAGAAAAACCCTTTAAAGTAAGATTACTTGCGAAATTATTAACCATATATTTTCAATTTAAACGCCATTTTTATTATTGCAAAAATATTAATTACCCTAAAAATCAATGTATTTTTGCTCTCTGGCATGCACATCAGTGCGGATTGTATGCACTTTTGGAAAGAGAAAAAACAACCGTTATGGTTTCAAACTCAAATGACGGCGAATTAATTGCACAAGCAGGTTCTGCCATGGGGCTAAATGTTGTAAGAGGTTCACACAACAGAAGGGGAGTGGGCGCTTCTTTAGAATTAATTGAAGCGATAAAAAAAGGAAATAACGGCGCTCTTACAATTGACGGGCCAAGAGGCCCAAAGCATAAAGTTAAAAAAGGCATTATTGAAATTGCCCGCCTGACTGGGGTTCCCATTGTGCCTATGAGTTGGTATTCGCCTTCTCCATTTTTTCTTAAATTTAACACTTGGGATGAATTTTGTTTCCCCTTAAACTGCATAAAAATGAAGGCTATATACGGCGAACCTGTTTTTGTACCAGAAAATGCAACCGCAGAAGATATAGAAAACTACAGATTAAAAATTGAAAACGATTTGGTAGAGCTTCATCAAAAGTTGGTTAATGAATTTAAAACTCTATAATTATACTTTTTGTAAACTTTTGTTAAAATAAATTTTTACCTACTCTAGTAAGGGTTTTAGACTCGGGGGGGGTAACTTACAGATAATATTTTCGTCTTACCGTTTTTTAACTCTATATAAAGATAGTTTAAAAAAAGGATACAAAATGTCTGTAAATGCAATTTCAACTTCAACTCCAATCACAATAGAAAAAACACAAGCAAAGAAAGTCGACCCCGAAATAAAACTGAATTTTGCCTCAGACAGTGTTGAATTATCAACAAATAAAGAAGCAGAAGAAACTAAAGAAGCAACAGAAACTAAAGAAGCGTCCCTACCCAGAAGAATCATTGGTGGTATATCTTCACTATTCCTTGCCGGAAGCGGACAATTTATAAAAGGCGAAGGCAAAAAAGGTGCAAAATTCCTTTTAACTGAAGTAGGAGGTGCTGCTGCAGCCGGTATCGGCATAAACGTGGCACTTAAATCAAAAAGCAAAGCCGGCGCTATAGCAGGATTAGCTGTTGCAGGCTTATCTGCAATAGGTTGCGCAATAAACTCAATTGTTTCTTCTGTTGATGCATTTAAAAAGCAAAACGATTAAAGAAAGGAAAAAGGTGAAATTTATGGCACTTATCGGAACAAACTATATGGCAAATATGGCGCACCCGACAACAGGGTCAAATCATGCAATTTACAGTATGCCAAGCGGAAAAACCGTAGCAATTGATACTTCCATTGTAAAAGATATTAAATACAACAAAAAAGAAGAAAAGTATGAGCTAACAGCACATCTGACAGAAAATCAATTAGAAAAACTTTTTAGCTCACCCGAAAATTGCGGGAAAAACTTTAAAGCAATAGTGTAAGGCAGAGTTTTTATGATTAACGGTTTTCAACAGAATATAAACACAAACCGAATGAATTTTTCATCTATTCAAAATAATTCAACAAATATATTAAACTCAACAAATTTAAATACGCAAAATAAAATATTCCAACCAAATAATTTAACGCAAGATACCCTTAAACTTGAAGATAAAGCCAAAAAAGAAGCACAGAAAAAAACGGCAATCAAAATAGGTGTTGGGGTTGCACTTGGCGCTATTGTTATTGCAGGCGGGATTTTATTGCACAAAAAAATGACAAAACTGCCGGAAAAAATAGAATTCAAAGAGGCAGACAACATTGATGATGCAATTAAATTTGCAAAAGAAAATCTCGGCATTAAAAAAGTTAAAGGGTTTGGAAAAGAAGACCTTGGGCTTTTAAATTGGACAAACGAAGGGCTTAGTAATATAAACAATATGACTAAAGGAAAAGCCAAAATGCCCAAAAAAATTATACTTGAAAATATAATAAAGGGAACTGACGGAACTGAAGCGTCAGCAGCTATGGGGCGAAATGGCATATTGTCTTTATCCAAAGATGAATTATACAGAACAAGAGATATGCTTCTTGAATTATGCACGGACGCAGAAAAGGCGAAATACACAAAACTCTTTAATCAAAATTATAAAAAAGTAAAAGAAATTGAAATGTGCATAGTAAAAAACGGTAATACTGCAAGTAAAATGGCAGAAGAAACCGGCGGAACATATTGGAATTCAAGATTTAAATGTATTTACCATGAAATGGGTCATTTGCAACACCAAAATAATATTCCGTATCGGATATTTTGTGAATTAGGGAAAGAAAGTGAACTAAAAGCAGAAGGCATTAAAGCAATAAGCAAAAAAGGGCAAGAAATGCGAGACTTATTTAGCGCTTCAAGCGATATTGCAAAAAAAGTTTCAAGCTACGCTAAAACATCCCCCGCTGAATTTGTTGCAGAATGTTTTGCAAAGAAAGCAAGCGGGGCTAAACTTAGTCCTGATGCTATGAAATTGTACGAACAATTGGGCGGAGCGATGATACTTTAAACCTGATTTCTTCTTTCCTTGATTTTGTTTACAGAAGCTATAAATTCTTCCCCTTCCATTGTTTCTTTTTCTAAAAGTTCATGAGAAAGTGCATCCAAGACATCTCTATTTTCGGTCAAAAGATTGATAACAAGACCATATTGGGTATCCACAATATTTTTTACTTCTTCATCAATTTCAAAAGCAACTTGTTCAGAATAATCTCTTTGGTGTCCAAAATCTCTACCCATAAAAACATGCTCTTGAGATTTACCATATGTAAGATTGCCTAATTTCTCGCTCATCCCCCAAGACATGACCATTTTTCTTGCAATTTCAGAAACCTTAGATAAATCAGATGAAGCGCCCGTTGAGATATTATCTTTACCATAAATAATTTCTTCTGCAGCACGGCCCCCCAAGGTTATTGCAATTTGGCATAAAAGTTCACTTTTAGACGTATGAACACTTTCGTCTTTTGGTCTTGACCAAGTAATGCCAAGTGCATACCCTCTTGGAATAATTGAAACTTTATGAAGCTCGTTTTTAGATTTTTCAAGCAAAACATTTATTAAGGCATGCCCTACTTCATGGTACGCGGTTGTTTCTTTGTCTTCATCGGTTAAAACTTTGCTTTTCTTTTCAATTCCGGCTTCAACTCTGTCAATTGAGTTATCAATATCATCCATTGTAATATTTTCTTTATTGTTACGTGCAGCAAGAAGGGCAGCTTCATTCAACAAGTTTCTAAGATCAGCACCCGTAAAACCTGAGGTTCTTTTTGCTAAGACTTTAAGGTCAACAGATGGCGCCAAAATTTTGTTTTTAGCATGAACTTTTAAAATATTTTCTCTGCCTTTAATATCGGGCAAACTTATATAAATTTGCCTGTCAAACCTTCCCGGTCTTAATAAAGCTGTGTCTAAAATATCGGGTCTGTTTGTAGCAGCTATTACAATAATATTAGTATTCTCGTCAAAACCGTCCATTTCAACCAACAGTTGGTTTAAGGTTTGTTCTCTTTCGTCATGTCCCCCGCCAAGTCCAGCGCCTCTTTGACGACCCACAGCGTCAATTTCATCAATAAAAATTATGCAGGGCTGATGTTTTTTTGCCTGTTCAAATAAATCACGGACACGGCTTGCACCAACGCCCACAAACATTTCCACAAAATCAGAACCTGAAATAGAAAAGAACGGAACTCCCGCTTCGCCTGCAACAGCTTTTGCCATAAGGGTTTTACCAGTCCCCGGAGCACCAACCAAAAGAACTCCTTTTGGAATTTTTGCTCCCAATTTTGTGTATTTGTCAGGATTTTTAAGAAAATCAACAATTTCTTCAAGCTCTTGCTTTTCTTCATCAATGCCCGCAACATCGTTAAATGTCATTTTTACTTTAGATTCTTGAAGCATTTTTGCTCTTGATTTACCAAAATTCATTGCGGCAGAACCGCCCTGTTGAATTCCCCTTAAAATTAAGGCAATCATAATAATAAAGAATACAAAGCCGACACTCCAACCGATATTGGAGAATAAGGAGTTATCCTGTTGTCTTTTAACTTCTATATCAACATTTTTTGTTTCAAGAAGGGAATATAAGCTTTCCGTATTTTCAGGTATTGTAACTTTATATTGTCTTTGGGGTACAAGCTCAGTTCCTGTAAAAGTTTTTAAAAATTCACTTGTTTTGTCTTTTTCTGTTTGAGTGTCATCCTTAATATTATCATAAGGCATGGCATACAAAACGCCATTAGAGATTAATACTTTAGAAATTTCATCCCCTTGAACTTTTTTCAAAAAAGTTGAATATGAAATTTCACTGGTTGAGGTATTTGGTGTTAAAAAAGCCATAGAGGCAATAATTGCAAGCAAAATAAAAACAATTATGTATACACCTATTGATTGATTATTCTTCATTAATCTCCCCTTTTAAAAATATTAGTTTATTGCTATTATAACAAAAGAATACTAAAATGTTAATTATTATACAATATTAAAGCAGAGGTTCAATTGGCAATTGCATTTTTATCTTTAGGGTCGAACAAAGGGGACAGAGTTTCCACCATTCAACAAGCTGTAAATTTTTTAAGTAACGACAATTCTGTCGAAATTGCCGCAACTTCCTCATTTTATGAAACTGAACCATGGGGGAAAAAAGACCAGCCTTGGTTTGTAAACGCTGTGGTTGCAATCAGAACAAATTTATCCCCGATTGAACTTTTAAGAGTTTGCCAAGATATTGAAACCAAACTTGGGCGTGACCGCACCAAAGAAGAACACTGGGGAATTCGCCCAATTGATATTGATATTGTTTTTTACGACAATCTTGTATTTTCAAATGAAATTTTAACCATTCCTCATAAATATGCACATAAAAGAGCATACGTGCTTGTACCTATGCTTGAAATTAAAGCAGGCTTTATTCATCCCGTATTTAATAAAACCATTCTTCAGCTCCATGAAGAACTTGAAGACCCTGAAGATATATTTTTATACGGCACGGTTTTTGGGTCAAGATAATGAAAAAAGTTGCAATCATAGGTGGTGGCCCTGCAGGAATTTTTTGTGCCATTAAACTTTTAGATGTAAGCAATTTAGACATTACAATTTTTGAAAAGAACAAACCCCTTCTAACCCTTTTGCCCACAGGAAACGGGAGATGTAACCTTGCATATGAAGAATACAACAATATGGAGCTTGCAAAATTTTACCCACGTGGCGAAAAGTTTTTATATTCAGTCTTTAGCCGATTTGGAGCCGAAGATACCATATATTCATTTAAAAATATCGGGGTAGAAACCTATGTACAAGAGGATATGAGAATTTTTCCAAAGGAAAATAAATCTTCTTTTGTAAGAAAAAAAATGCTGGATTACTTATATGGAAAAGTAAAATTTAAAACCCAAACAGTATCTGACCTTCCCAATGGCTATGATTTTTATGTGATTGCCACAGGACTAAAAAGTGATATATCATTTATAGAAAATTTGGGTCACAAAATTGTTCCAATAAAACCTTCTTTGTACGGACTTAAAATTAAAGAAAAAGAATTTTCCACCCTAAAAGGAGTGAGTTTAAATGGGGTAATTTTTACAGATTACGGAGTTTCAGGGCCATTTATATACAAATTGACTTCATACAACGCTTATAAAAATTTTCCATACGAATTTGAAATTCCACTTTTAGACCCAGAAAAACTCAAGGAAGAAGTAAAATTATATCCTAAAAAACTTTTCAAAAATGTTGTGGCAAAATTTATACCGAAGGGATTGGCTGAAATTTTAATTAAAAATGAAATACAATGTGCAAATATCAAAAAAACACAAATTGAAGCGCTTTCCACTCTTAAATTAACTGCAACCTCACCGGATAACAGGGGCGAGATTGTCCATGCCGGTGGAATTAGTTTAAATTCAATTGACAAAAATTTTAAGTCAAAAATTTTGGACAACATATGGTTTATAGGTGAAGTTGTTGATATAGACGGTCTTACAGGTGGTTTTAACCTTCAAAACTGTTGGAGCAGCGCTTCTATTGCAGCATATGACATAATTTCAAAAATTTAAAATTTATATTTTGCCCCTTGATATGAATTTCTTTCCTTTAAAATTTTGTCAATTTTATTTTGAACTTCAAATTTATTTTTCACCCACAAAGGCGCTTCCAATTCAGATACAAGCCCGGTTCCTGCCGTTCTTTGAATAACGGTATCAGGTGGAAGAATTTCAAGAAAATCACACAGAATATTACAATATTCATCCTCAGTTAATAAATTTAAGCCGACATTTTTATAAATTTCATACAAGGGCGCATTTTTCAAAACAGTTAAAACATGAAACTTCACTCCGTCAACTTTAAGCTTGGCAAGGGTTTTTGCGGTAGAGAGCATATCTTCTTTAGATTCGCCCATAAGCCCCAAAATCACATGCGCACAAACTTTTAGGTTATATTTTTTACAAAGATTATACGCATTTAAAAAGCACTCAAAAGTATGCCCCCTGTTTATAAGGGCTAAAGTTTTGTTGTGAATTGTTTGCAGACCAAATTCTATCCAAGGATTTTTATATGTTGAAATAAGTTTTATTTTATCTTCATCCACACAATCAGGCCTTGTGCCAATTGAAATTCCAACCACTCTATCATCGCAAAAAGCGTCATCATATACTGATTTTAGCCTTTCTATCGTACCGTAGGTATTAGAATAAGATTGGAAATAAGCAATAAATTTTTTTGCATGAAATCTTTTGGGCAAATTATCAATTGCAATCTTCACCTGCTCTTTTATGGAAAGATTAACAGAATGCGCCCCTGAAAAGCTTCCGGTTTCATCACAAAAAACACACCCTTTGGTTGAAATTGTGCCATCTCTGTTTGGGCAAGAAAAAGCGGCATCAAGGGTTAATTTATAAACCTTTGTGCCGAATTTTTCTTTCAAATAGGTACTAAATTTATAATATCTGTCTTTATTGTTGAGCGTCATCAGTATCTTTTGGCGGATAAGTATAATGTTCCCCGCATTTAGGACAAACAACTTCCTGCTGTTGATTGTCTTTTAATACAACAACTTCAAAAAGTTCCTTGCAGCCTGAATTAGAACATCTGATAGCCCATACGGGTCTGACTATTCTTGCCATTTTTTTCTCCACTAAATTACAACAAAAATATTTTATAATATCGAAAACAAAATGGCAACCGAAAAGTGTTTTTGTTATAATTTTTTTGTTTCAAAGCACGACAATTGGAGAATAAAATGAAAAAAAGAGCATACGTAAGCGTTTTCAATAAAGAAGGTGTAGAATCTGCCGTAAAAAAACTTATAGATTTAGGATACGAGGTAGTTTCAACCGGCAACACGTATAAATATTTAAAAGAAAACAATCTCGCCGTAACTGAAAGTTCAACAATTACAGGCTTTTCAGAACTTTTATCCGGCAAGGTAAAATCTTTACACCCTGAAATTTTTGCAGGAATTCTTGCAAACAAAGAGGAACAAAAAACGCTGAATTTTGCGCCATTTTCAGTTGTAATTGTAAATTTATACCCATTTGAAAATTACATAAATAAAGATACAGACACAGACACCTTGCTTAAATTTATTGATATAGGCGGAGTTGCGCTTTTAAGGGCCGGTGCTAAAAATTATCAAAATACGGTTGTAATTTGCGATAAAAATGACTACGATATGGATTTTGAAAATGTCGATATTCAAAAAAGAGAGCAGCTTGCACTTAAAGTTTTTCAAAAAACTTCAAATTATGACCGCATTATTTTTGATGAATTAAATAAAAATTTTAATTTAGAAACAAAAACTGAAGATTTTATAAATTATTCTTTTGTAAAAAAACAAACCCTAAGATACGGCGAAAATCCACATCAAAAGGCAAGTTTGTACACATATGATACAAAAACTTTAGACTATGAAGTTTTAAATGGAAAAGAACTTTCATACAACAACATTATAGATTCAACCGCAGGTCTAAACATTGCTTCAGAATTTTTTGATGTGAATTGTGCCGTCATTATTAAACATATGAACCCTTGTGGGGTGGCACTTGGCGTTAGTATTGAAGACGCTTGGGATAAAGCACTTGATTGTGACCCACTGAGCGCATTTGGGGGAATTGTTGTTTTAACAAAGGAAGTCAATATTTCTCTTGCAAAAAAATTAACTTCAATGTTTTTAGAGGTTGTAATTGCGCCTAATTTTACAAAAGATGCACTTGAACAATTAAAAACCAAGAAAAATTTAAGAGTTATCAAGTTAAATACACCCTTAGAGGACTATCAAAATTTAATTAATCAAGAAATTAAAATCACCCCCTTTGGCGCATTAATTCAAAATACAGACAAAAAAGAGCTTGACCTTGAAACGTTCAAAACGGTTACAAAAGAAAAACCAACCCAAGAGATGATTGAAGATATGGTTTTTGGGTTTAAAGTTGCAAAGCATGTTAAATCTAACGCAATTGTAATTGCAAAAGACTTAAAAACCCTTGGCATATGCGGCGGGCAGACAAGCAGGGTTGGTGCGGTTGAAATTGCACTTTCAAGATCGGTGGATTCGCCAAAAGACGCAATTTTAGCATCTGACGGCTTTTTCCCCGCAACAGATAATATTACTCTTGCGGCTCAATACAGAATTAAAGGAATAATTCAACCCGGGGGTTCAATTAAGGACAAAGAGGTAATTGAACTTGCTGATAAATTAAATTTAACTATGGTAACAACGGGAATAAGGCATTTTAAACACTAATGACAAACTCAAACACAAAAGCAATTTATGCTCTATCTTTTGGGCACTTCACAGCAGACCTTTACGCTTCTGCAATAATTCCCTTATACCCTTTAATTACACAAAAATTGGGGATAACTCTTGCCAGCATAAGTTTAATTATTTCATTAGGACACCTAGTTTCATCCATGCTTCAGCCTTTATTTGGCTTTTATTCAGACAAAATGAAAAAACGGATTTTTATGATAAATGGGCTTTTGTTGGGCGCAGTTTTTATTCCACTTACACTCATTGCAAAAACCTGCCTTACACTTTCTGTTTTTTTAATTCTTGGCATGTGCGGAAATGCCCTGTTTCACCCACAAGTTACAAGTCTTGTTAAAACCTTTTGCTTCAACAACCCGAATGTGACAAAATATATGGGCATTTTTATGGGTCTTGGCACAATCGGCTATGCCCTTGGGCCTATAGTTTCTTCCACTTTTGTTGAAAAATTTGGAAGCGCTTCCCTTTCTTATATTACGGTTTTAGGGATATTATGTGCCATTGTTTTATATTTTGCAGTACCCAAAATTCCAAGCGAAGCTGTTGTAAAATCCAACGAAAGCTTTTTTAACGTCATGAAAACAATCATCTCAAACAGAATTTGCATGTTTTTGGTTTGGATTGCAATTGTCAAATCAGCAGTAAGCATAAGCTTTGGAACATACATTCCTTTTATATTAAAAGATTTTAATTTTTCTCTAAAAGAAATCGGGCTTGTCGTGTCTTTGTTTTATATCTTAAGCGGACTTTCAATGATTGCAAGCTCTAAGTTGGAAAAGAAAATTGGCGCCACAAACATCATCAGGCTTTCATTTTTCACAATTTTGCCACTTGTACTTTTATTTGCATACTTATCCAAAATAAGCCCAATATCAGCCGTTGTCGTCTTTATTATTTCAGGATTTTTCATTTTTTTGTCCGTTTCAGTCACAATTGTTGCCGCCCAAAAACTTGTTAAAGAGCACTCAGGGGTAATTTCAGGAGTTATGCAAGGTTTTTCCTGGGGTCTTGGCGCAATGACTTTAGCGCCTATGGGCTACATTGGTGAAAAATTCGGGATAATCACAATTTTGATTATTATGTCTGTTATTGCACTTCTCACGGGCATTTTCGCCCTTCCTGACGATGTGAAGAAAGTCCTTTAATTTTTGTTAAGAAATGTTGCAAACAGGCAGAGTAAAAAAGCAATAATTCATATATAAAATACTTTATTATAGTACAAGGGAATTAATAGGTTATACAGGAGTTTGTTATGGCTATAGGAGCAAAGGATACTATTGACGTCCTTCTTGTCAAAAAGTATGCATCAATGAAAGTTGATAATCCAAATGTTCAAGTTTCAATGATAAACCCTGACAAGATGTACGAAGCAATGAACGATTATGCGCATATGCATCTTGCAATGATTAATATGCAGCAAACATTAAGGGAAACTTGTCTTAAGGCAA
This sequence comes from uncultured Gammaproteobacteria bacterium, assembly GCA_964467625.1. Classification (GTDB taxonomy): domain Bacteria; phylum Cyanobacteriota; class Vampirovibrionia; order Gastranaerophilales; family Gastranaerophilaceae; genus Galligastranaerophilus_A. The sequence goes on from CAYXRM010000002.1 coordinate 92,068, forward strand.
TTTCCGGTAATATTCAATATATTAAATCCAGAAATCTTAAGAAAAAAGTTCCTCAAAATCCAGCAGCAGGTGCGGTTACTAATCCCGCTGCAACATAAAATTTGAAGTTTTCAATTCTTCAAGCTAAAATAAATTTATGAAAAAAATTATTTTAGCGTCTAATTCGCCAAGAAGAAAAGAAATACTTCAACAGTTTAATGTCGATTTTGAAATCAAAAGTGCAAAGTGCAAGGAAAACAATTCTCGAATTTTTAATGAAAAAAATATTATTAATAATTCAGAAAATAAAGCATTTGCCGCAGAAAAGACAATCAAAGACGATGATGTTCTAATTATTGCGGCAGATACGATGGTAATATTGGATAGTGTGTGTTTGGTTAAGCCTCAGAGTTTTTTTGAGGCACTTTTTATGTTAAAAAATCTTTCTGGCAAAACCCACACCGTTGTTACCTCTCACAGCTTTTTAGACACAAAAACAAAAGAAATAAAAACAGAATTATCAAAGAGTGACGTAACTTTTAGAAAAATTTCTTTATTTGAAATTATTCATTATCTTATGACAAAACACCCCTTCGATAAAGCTGGAAGCTACGGTGTGCAGGACTTTTTAGATGAAAATAATTACAAAAATCCAACCCAAAAAAGCTTTATATCAAAAATAGAAGGCAGCTATTATAACGTCATGGGGCTTGATATTGAGCTTGTTTTAAGCGTTTTGAAAAAATTTTAAATTGCACTTTTTTTATTTGTATAGTTAAATAGATATAAAAAGCCTTAATGGGAGAACTTCAAGCGTGATTGAGATTTTAAAAACACAGGATGATAAAACGCTTAAACAATTAACCCTAAATGAAGCTGAATCAGGCTCTTGGTTTAATCTTATAAGCCCCACATTGGAAGAAATTCAAAAGGTTTCTTTAATTTTGGATTTGGAAGAAGATTTTGTTCGCAATTCCTTGGACGCCGATGAGCTTTCACGTATGGAGTGTGAGAACGGAAATTTACTTGTCATTATAAATGTTCCATTTGTGGATGATGAGATGAATTTTGACACCTTACCTTTAGGTTTAATTTTTACCCATGAGGGAATTTTAACTGTTTGTTCAAAGGAAAACAAAATTATAAGCTCCTTTAACCCGGACACCTCAAAATTTTTCGACACAAGAAATAAAACAAATTTCATGCTCAATATTTTGTTTAGAACGGCAAAATATTATTTAAGATATTTAAAAATTATCAACAAAAGAACAGATGAAATTGAAGATTCTTTAAGAAAATCCACAAGCAACAAGGGCTTATTTAAGCTGATTGAAGCGCAAAAGTCACTTGTTTATTTTACAGCAGCCCTAAAAGACAACAGAGTTGTGCTTGAAAAAATCTTAAAATCTGTCAATTCGCCCTCTTTGTGCGGGCTGTTAAAGTTCACGGAAGATGACATCGACATGCTTGAAGATGTTATCATTGAAACCAAACAGGCGGAAGAAATGGTTGAAATGCACAGAACAATTTTAGAAGGTATGATGGACGGTTTTGCTTCAATCATAAACAATAACGTCAATCAGGTTATGAAATTCTTGGCAGCAATTACCATTATTCTTTCAATCCCTACTATGTTAGGAAGTTTTTGGGGAATGAATGTTTCTCTGCCCTTTGAAAACAGCCCCCTAGGATTTAGCTTTGTAATCGGCATATCAATTTTATGCACGGCAAGCGCTGCGGTCTTTTTTAGCAAAAAAGGTCTTTTATAAAACTTTTTTAAGCTTGTCTTGGTTCATCCACAAACTGAATACCGAATTTTACCCTGAAAATATGTCTTACTGTTTCCGATTGAATATCAAACATCATGGCATTGAAATAATCAAAGGCTCTTTTTTTGTATTCCAAAAGCGGGTCTTTTTGACCATACGCAACAAGTCCGATTGAATCTTTAAGGTCGTCAATATTGTTAAGGTGGTCAGTCCATTTTTGATCAACAATTCTTAAAAGAATATCCCTTTCAATTTTTCTCATAATATTATCATCTGAGAAAGGCACCTCAAACGGCTCGCCTGAATTTCCATATTGCGCAATAACTGTATTAAATAAATCGACAGTTTCCTTTTCATGCGCTTTATATGCCAAAACTGCTTCTTTTTTCAATAAATCAAGCATCTCTTGAAATCTTAAAGACCTAATTGTATCAAGTTTAATTTTATTTGCAAGTTGAGGAAAAACGGTGTGAATTTCCGTTACAAGAAGTTTTAAGTCCGCCTCAACGTATTCTGCAGGAGACATGTCCTTTGAAACATACTGTTTTAAAAGTCTTTCAGATTCTTTTTCAATCATATAAATAATATCGTCATACAAGGAAATGTTTGAAAGAACTTTTTTCCTTTGAGTGTAAAATTTTTCCCTTTGAATGTTAATTACATCGTCATATTCAAGAACAGACTTTCTAATATCAAAGTTTCTTGTTTCAACTTTCTTTTGCGCCGATTCAATTTGACGAGTTATAAGTTTTGATTCAATAGGGACATCGTCTGCCATAAAATTTGCAATAATATTCCCGCCAAAAATTCTCATAAGGTCATCTTCCAAAGAAAGATAAAACCTTGTAGACCCAGGGTCACCCTGTCTTGCGGCACGACCTCTTAATTGATTGTCTATTCTTCTTGACTCATGGCGCTCCGTTCCAATTACATGCAAGCCCCCAAGTTTTACAACCTCATCGTGTTCTTTTTCTGTTATTTTTCTTGCATCAGCCAAAGCTTTTTCTTTTAAGTTTTCATAATCGGGATGTTCCGAAGTTACGCCCATTTTATCGAGATTTTCTTTAGCCAAATATTCAGGGTTCCCCCCAAGTAAAATGTCCGTTCCTCTGCCTGCCATGTTGGTTGCAATTGTAACTGCGCCAACTCTTCCTGCCTGAGCGATGATATAAGCTTCCTTTTCATGGTGTTTAGCGTTCAAGACGTTATGTTTAATTCCTCTCTGTTTTAAAAGAGAGGACAACAGTTCAGATTTTTCAATGCTGATTGTGCCCGCAAGAACTGGTCTGCCTGTTTTTGAAAATTCTTCAATTTCTTTTACAACATTTTTATATTTAGACATTTGAGATTTATAGATAATATCAGGCATGTTGTTTCTTATATCGGGCTTGTTTGTAGGAATAGCCGTAACTTCAAGGTTATAAATTTTGCCAAATTCAGCTTCTTCAGTCATTGCAGTACCTGTCATGCCTGACAACTTAGGGTAAAGTCTAAATAAGTTTTGAAAAGTTATGCTTGCCAAAGTTTGACTTTCATCCTGAATAGGAACCCCTTCTTTTGCTTCAATTGATTGATGAAGCCCTTCAGACCAACGTCTTCCTTGCATTAATCTTCCCGTGAATTCATCAACAATCATAATTTCGTTGTTTCTTACAACATAATCGGTATCTTTTATATAAAGTTCTTTTGCTCTGAGTGCTTGAGTTAAATAATGAGCATATTGAGTGTTAATATCATAAAGGTCTGACACGCCCAAAAGCTCTTGCGCCTTGTCTATTCCTTCTTCTGTAAAAATAATATTTTTTGCTTTTTCGTCCACTTCATAGTGAACATTTTTTTGAAGTTTGGGCGCAACCTGTGCCATTAGAAGATACGTTTCTGCCGACTGTTCAAGCCTTCCCGATATGATTAGAGGGGTTCTTGCCTCATCAATTAAAATACTGTCAACTTCATCTATAATTGCATAGTTATATGCCCTTTGAACAAGCATATCATTGGATTTTGCCATATTGTCACGCAGATAATCAAACCCAAATTCATTATTTGTACCATAGGTAATATCGCACATATAGGCTTCTTTTTTGGACTCAAAGTCATATCCTGCATTTGAAGATAAAATAACCCCAACCGTTAAGCCTAAAAATTCAAAAATTTTGCCCATCCAATCACGGTCACGTTTTGCAAGATAATCGTTAACAGTGATTATATGCACACCTTTTCCCGTAAGTGCATTTAAATAAGCAGGAAGGGTTGCGACTAAAGTTTTTCCTTCCCCTGTTCTCATTTCTGCAATATGGCCTTCATGAAGGAAAATACCCCCAATTAACTGAACGTCAAAATGACGCATATTTAAAACTCTTTTACCCGCTTCTCTAACAGTTGCAAAGGCTTCAGGAAGAATTTTATCAAGTGCCGCTTTTTCAAGCTGTAGGTCAGTTTTATAATCTGATGAAGTTTCTCTTTTTGATAAAATTTCTTTAAATTCTTTGGTTTTATTTTTTAATTCTTCGTCAGAAAGCGCCTCAAATTCAGGCTCAAGATGGTTGATATGCTCAACTATCGGCATAACTTTTTTGATTTTTCTATCGTTCGGGTCTTTAAATATTTTAAGCAAAACGTCAATTGCGCCCATGGTTTGTAAATTCCTCATCCCTGTTAAGTCTTAATAAAATAAATATAACACAAAATAAGAATTATCAAACACTTGGTTTTGACAAATAAACTTGATTCGCTAGAATGAAGAATATTGGAATTTAAATAAGGGGAATAAAATGGAGTGTTTACACAACTTTGTTCAACAAAATGCCGTAGTTTGGAGTGCTGTAATTCTCGTTATTGCGTATATATTTATAGCATGGGAAAAAATTTCAAAAGTAACAATTGCACTTTTGGGCGCATCCATTACGCTGTTTTTGGGACTTCTTGCAGCAGATAAAACACCTGAAGACATTGCGCATTATTTTATCAATTACGTTGATTTTAACGTGATTTTCTTACTTGTATCAATGATGATTATTGTGCACATTTCAGCTCGTTCAGGAATATTTAAATGGCTTGCAAATGAAATATTAAGATTAACAAAAGGAAAACCCAAGCTTGTTCTTGCTGCTCTTGCTGTTTTTACGGCAGTTGCAAGCGCTTTTCTTGATAATGTTACAACGGTTATTCTTGTTATGCCGATTACATTTGCGGTTTGCAAAAAATTGGATATAAACCCTGTTATTTTTCTTTTAACAGAAATTTTATGTTCAAATATCGGCGGAACGGCAACCCTAATCGGTGACCCGCCAAATATTATAATAGGTTCGGCTGCCGGCTTTTCATTTATGGATTTTATAAACGAATTAACATTAATAGTCCTTGTTATCATGACCGTTACAATTTCAATTATGGTATTTCTATTCAGAAAACAGCTAAAATCAACTCAAGAGAAAATGGACGAAGTTGCAAAAATTGACAATTCAAAATCTATAAGAAGTCTGCCTCTTGCAATTCGCTCAATCATAGTTCTTGCCCTTGTTATTTTAGGGTTTGTAACACACGATATGACACACATTCCAACATATCTTGTTGCAATGATTGGCGCCAGCTTCCTTCTTGCATTTGAAAAACCTGCAAAAGTTCTTGTTAATGTTGAATGGAATACAATTTTCTTCTTTATCGGCTTGTTCATCATTATAGGCGGGCTTGAAGCCTCAGGCGGAATAGATTTAATGGCAAAATGGCTTTTAGATGTTGCAAAAGGTTCACAAGAAACGATGTCCCTCATTATACTTTGGGCATCAGGCATTTTGTCAGGAATTATCGACAATATCCCGTACACGGCTACAATGGCACCCATGCTTGCTACAATTCAAGGAATTGAAGGTGCTGAATATACCCACCCTCTTTGGTGGTGCTTATCTTTGGGGGCTTGTCTTGGCGGAAACATGACAATAATCGGTGCTGCCGCAAATGTTATTGTGTGCGAAACAGCAAACAAACACGGATTTAAAATTTCATTCGTTGAATATCTTAAATACGGCGTTTCGATAACATTCATTTCACTTCTGCTTAGCACGGTTTATATCTACTTAAGATTTTTAAAATAATGATTATTGACGATAACGACAAACAAAAGAATATAAATAACATCAAGTCGACTGCGAAAAAAGCGGTCGACTTGAATAAAAATGAGCTTGAATTTGACAGAACCTACGATAAAAATATTCGTCCTAAAACTTTTGAAGATTACATAGGGCAGACTTCGGTTAAACAAACCTTGAAAATCACAATCGAAGCTTCAAAAAAACGTAACGCTCAACTTGACCATATTCTTTTATATGGCCCCCCAGGGCTTGGAAAAACAACTCTTGCAAGCATTATTGCAAATGAATGTAACGTCCCGATTAAAATAACTTCCGCTCCTGCGCTTGAGCGCCCAAGGGATATAATCGGCATTTTGATGTCCCTAAAAGAAGGAGAGGTTTTATTTATAGATGAAATTCATAGACTAAGCAAGGTGGCAGAAGAAATCTTATACCCTGCCATGGAAGATTTTACGCTTGACCTTACAAGCGGAAAAACTCAAACCGTAAAGACTATGCGTGTTCCAATTAAAAAATTTACACTGATTGGCGCAACCACAAAAGCAGGCGCACTTTCAGGCCCTCTGAGAGACAGGTTTGGAATAATTCACAGATTAGAATTTTACACACTTGAAGAATTAAGCCAAGTTATAAAAAGAAGTGCTAAAATTTTAAATATCAAAATTGATGATGACGGGGCAATGGAAATTTCAAAAAGAGCAAGGCAAACCCCAAGAATTGCAAACCGCCTTGTAAAACGTGCAATGGATTGGGCGCTTGTTATGGAAAGCGACATCATAACAAAAGAAATCGCCAAAAATGCACTTGATGCACTAAAAATTGACGAATTTGGACTTGATGTAACAGATAGAAGCCTTTTGAATTTAATAATAAAAAATTATGACGGCGGCCCTGTTGGAATTGAAACCTTAAGCGTGGCACTTGGTGAAGATTTAAGAACAATAGAAGATGTAATTGAGCCTTATTTGTTACAAACCGGACTTTTAAAACGCACCCAAAGGGGCAGAGTTGCAACAAGAAGTGCATATGAACATTTAGGCATAAAATATAACCCCAATGGACAAATGGGGCTATTTTAATTTTTTAAGTTGCTTTAAAATATAGGTTAAATTTTACTAAACCTGCAAGTGTTTTTTAATGCACAAATGGCTGCCAAAACCGCAGCAGAAGGTTCCCAAAATAATAACGGAAACCACCGTTATTGCTTGAAATACAACGCACAAATTGACAGGGGTCATCGTAAAAGCATGGAAACTATAGAGGGCTTCATTTAAAAAATGTAAAGGGAAAAGTGCCAAAACTGCCCCCAAAAATCCGTAAATAGACCCTTGTAAAATCAAAGGAAATTTAATATACCAGTTTGAAACCCCCATAAGGCGCATAATTTCAATTTCTTCTTTTCTTGACTGAATAACAAGTAAAATCGTGTTACTCATAATACTCATTGTCAAAATAAATGCACCAATAACCACAATAAATGTTGCCATATGAGCCACTTGCGCCGCCGTTTGAGCCTTTTTAACCCAAGCGCTTACATAGCCCGTATCATTTATTCCTTTTACCTGCTTTACTTGAGATAAAACACTATCAAAATTTTTAATATCGTTAACTTTAATGTGCACCGTATCCGGAAGGGGATTTTCAACATCAGGAAGATTTATTTGTTTTTTCAGCTCCTTCCAAGATTTTTCTTTTGGTATATAAGACACCCCTTTAACATTGTCAATTTTCTTTATTGAGTCAAGAACAAAAGCTGTGTCTGCCGTTTTCGACAGATAAGCAGAAATTTGAAGGGAATCTCCAAGCTTATCAACAAAAGATTGCATGGTAAGAGAAGTTCTCAAAAGTCCTGCAAAAATAGTGAGTATTGCAAACATAGTAAGAATAATGGCAATATTTGTAAGTTTTGCCTGTTGAATACCTTTAATTGTTTCCAATATCATTCTATAAAAAATCCTAATCTCACAAAGCCAATCTTTTGGGATATGAGATTTAACTTTTTGTTTAATTCTCTGTCTGGTATTTCCGTTAGCCATAAGTTCCCGCCTGCATATCTTTTACAATTTGACCGTCAGCCAAAGTTAAAACACGTTTTCTAAAATAATTAACTATAGTGTGGTCATGAGTTGAAACCAAAATGGTAATCCCCTTTTGATTAACCTGATCAAGGATTTCCATAACTTCCATAGAATTTCTAGGGTCAAGATTTCCTGTCGGCTCATCTGCAATTAATAAAGGGGGGCCATTTACAATTGCACGTGCAATCGATACTCTTTGTTGTTCTCCGCCTGAAAGTTCTGTTGGTCTTGATTTTGCTTTGTGCTCCAACCCAACAATTTTAAGCGCCCCATATACTCTTGCTTCAATTTCTTTTGATGAAATCCCCAGTGTTCTTATAACGTATGCGATATTATCGTAAACCGTGTGTTTTTGGAGCAATTTAAAATCTTGAAAGACAATCCCCATGCACCTTCTTAAATTAGGTATTTTGCTTGGATTAAGGTTTGCAATATTAATTCCGCCAATTAAAATTTGTCCCCTTGTGGGTTTTTCTTCCATATAAAGCATTTTCATTAAAGTTGATTTACCCGCACCCGAAGGCCCTGTCAAGAAAACAAATTCCCCCGGTTTAATGTGCAAATTAACATTATAGAGGGCAGGTTTATTTTTATATTGTTTAGTTACATCTTTTAAAAAAATCAAATCTTAATCCTTTTTAATCATTTTTTAGACGTTATGGTATCAATTATACTTTGAAAAAAGAATATTGGCAAAGTTGGGAAAATTCTTTTAAATCTTTCAGGCTGCTTAATCGTTCTGTATAGCCACTCAAGCCCCATTTTTCTATATATTTGAGGGGCAAGCTGAACTGTCCCCGATATAACATCAAATGTGCCACCAACCCCAATCATAACCGCATTTAAACCTCTTTTTTTCAATTCAGAAATAAAAAATTCCTGCCTTGGAGAACCCATTGCGCACAGAACAAATTTAGGGGCAGAAGATAAAATATCATTAATTATAGGGTCAAATTCCTGAAAATAACCGTTATGGGAGTATACGATATTTATATTTGGATTTTTTTCCTTAATTTTTTGAACCGCAAGAGTAATAATTTCTTCTTTTGCGCCAACAAGAGCAACAGGAAAAGATTTTTCAGCACAAACATCAAGCATTCTTAAAGAAAGGTCAACTCCTGTCACTTGGGCTTGACAAATCCCCTTCATTTTAAGTGCAATTTTTATCCCCACGCCATCAGGCGTCACAACTTCAGCTGAATTTATAATCTCTTTCAGCTTGGGATTTTTCTTTGCAGATTGAATAATTTCAGGATTAATTGTAACAACATGAGCAGCCTGATTACTGTTAATGACATCTGTCAGTTTCAAAACTACATCTTCAAAACTCAAAAGGTCAACATTAAATCCATGAACATAAGCTATTTTTCTCATAACAAAATCATACCAAATAAAAATACCACATCAAGTAAAATGGTTTGACCAAAAGATTTTTTTTATATAAAATAATAAAGGTGGCTTGTCTGCTTTTTAGTTTTATTTGAGGAATTTAAAATGGCAAATCAAAAGAAATTTGTTGGGGTAATCGGTTGCGGAATATGGGGCAAAAATATTGTTCGCAACTTTTATAATTTAAATGCCCTTCATACCGTGTGTGACTTGGATGATGACACACTCGATATGATAAAAACCACATATGTGGGAACAAATACCACCAAAGATTTTAACGAACTGATAAACAACGAAGAAATCAAGGCAATATGCGTCATAACCCCAAGCCACACCCATTTTAACCTTGTAAAATTAGCGCTTGAACACAACAAGCATGTTTATGTTGAAAAACCGATTTCAATTAAAGCGGATGAAGCTCTTAAGTTAAAAGAACTTGCAGAAGAAAAAGGTCTTGTTTTAATGGTGGGTCATCTTCTTTTGTATCATCCTGCCGTAAACAGGCTTAAAATGCTTATAGAAGACGGTGTTTTAGGAAAAATTAAATATGTCCAAAGCGATAGATTAAATATAAATTATTTCAAAAATGACAGAAGCGTTATGTGGGATTTAGCACCGCATGATGTATCTATGGTGTCGTATGTAATTAATTCAGAGCCTGAAAAAGTTATCTCCGCAACAGGCACAAGTACGGAAGATAATAACATTTTTGATATTACTCACATTACAATTAAATATAAAAATGGGGTTGTAGCGCAGCTTTCAGACAGTTGGATTCACCCTCAAAAACGTGTAACCCTTATGGTTAGAGGGGATAAGGGAAGTGCAATTTTAGATGACACATTACCTGACCATAAATTATTGGTTTACGATAACACAAAACCGGGACAACAAAACATTGATGTCCCTGATTATCTTGAAATTGAACCTCTAAAACTTGAATGTCAACACTTTTTACATTGCATTGAAACAGGAAAAACTCCTCGTTCAGGCGGTGAAAATGGGTATATGACAGTAAAAGTTTTAGAAGATGCTGAAAAAATTATGTTCGGCTCTCACAGAGATGAACTGGACAGCGTTGATTATGCCCTTTCAAGAGCAAAGAAATAAAAATTTATTTCTTTTATTTCTTCAAACCAAGTTCAATTGCCTTTTTATAGGTTGCATCAACCATTTCAGCCAAAACACTTTCAACATCTGAAGTGTTTAAAACTTTATTGCCTTCAGCCGTTGTGCCCCCCGGGGTAGTAACTGCCGTAATTAATTCTTCGGGAGATTTGCCTGTTTCCAAAATCATTTTTGCAGCACCAAGAGCCGTTTGGGCTGAAAGTTTAAGCGCAACATCATAATCAAGCCCGACTTTTACTCCCCCTTGAGCAATTTTGTCTATTAAAAAATAATAAAAAGCAGGCCCAGAGCCTGAAACAGCCGTCACAGCATTTATTTTATCTTCATCTAAAATTTGTGCTTCACCTAAAGTTGAAAACATTTTATAAACAAACTTACAATCCGCCGTTTCTGCCGATTTTCCCCCGCACACAACACTCATACCTTGATTTACCATAGCAGGAGTATTTGGCATAACACGAACAATTTTTGCCCCCTTTAATTGACTTTCATAGGTTTCAGTTGTAATACCCGCCAAAATAGAAATTATAAGTTTTCCATTCGACAAATCTTTTATATTTTGAATAACCTCATCCACAACAAACGGTTTTGTTGCAATAAGTACAACATCCACTTTTTGCATAAGCTCAGAAATTGTATCAACAGGGGTAATCTCAAGTTTTTCCGTATTAATTTTTAAACTTTCTTTATTAACATCGTATGCAAAAATTTTATTTTTAGGTAAAAACCCTGATGAAACAACCCCACCTGCAATTGCATTAGCCATTTTTCCAAAACCGATAAACCCAAGTGAAATATCCATAATATAAAAACTCCTTCTTTACTTGACAGTAGATTTTGTCTAAATTATCATAATAAAGTTATAAGTAAAAATCAATATCAAGGAGTAATATAATGCGTCGTACATTAGAAGGCACAAAAAGAAAAAGACAAAAAGTTTCAGGGTTTAGAGCAAGAATGGCTACACCCGAAGGTCAACAAACAATCAACAGACGCCGTGCTAAAGGTCGTCACAGTGTAGCAATCACAGCAAAAAACCGTGCTTAATAAACAAAACAGATTAACAACAAACTCATCTTTTATTGCAACTTATCACCAAAATAAAGTTGTGTCGGATGAGTTTTTTGTTTTACACGCAGGTAAATCAAAACAAAGCCCTGACATTCAAACTAAAATTGGTTTTGTTGTAAGCAAAAAAATCAACAAACGTGCGGTTGTAAGAAACAAAATCAAAAGACGCCTAAGAGAAGCAATGTACGCATATTTAAAAGAAAACAATCCACCCTATTTAAGTTTAATTTTTACCGCAAAACCAAATTCAAACAAAGCGAACTTTCAAGATACGTTAAAAAGTGTTAACAAACTAATTCAAAGAATAGCAAATAAAAGAGTTTAGGAGTTTTGTAGGAAACATCATGAATACGCTAATTAAAACTTTTGATAACAAGGCAAAAGAAAAAATTAAAAAACCCAATTTTGAAACCAGAATTGGAAGGGAATTTCTTGCCTTTTACCTTCAAACAAAATTCAAACAACTCTTAAATTACGATAAAAAAAATTCTAAGCACCTTTTTTTAGAAGTTAAAGACACATTTCTTCCTAACTTTTTAAACAGACTTGTCACCTCTCCCAAAAAACATATTTTAATTGGGATTACGGGCGAATCGGCTTGCGGCAAATCCACCATATGCAAAGAAATTCAAAGAATTATCACAGCGCACAATATGCCCATTTCAATTATTAATGCAGATAATTATTTTAGAGACATCTCAGCCCTAATTAAAGAATGCGGCTCATTTGATATGCTTCGTGATATGGGGCATGACGTTGATGCGCCTGAAAATTTCCAACTCAACCTTTTGGCAGAGCATGCAAGGAAACTTCAGGACGGAGAAAATGTAAACATACCCAAATATTTAACAAATGGCACGGGGGTTTCACAGCCAAACGCCATTTTTGTTGAAGCGAAAAAAATTGTTGTAATTGAAGGAATGGCAACAATGTTTGATCCGGTTAAAGACCTTTTTGACATTAAAATTTATATTGAAACCGACAAAAAAGTCAGAAAAGAACGCTTTCTATCCCGTGCAAAAGAAAGAAATCAAGATATGGAAAATGCCATAAAACACTGGGCATATGTTGAAAATGCAGGAGAAAAATATATTAAACCCGCAAAAAATTATGCTGATATTACAATAAATGGCAATTCTGACTTAGAATATTTTTCTCAAATTGTTGAATTTATAAACTACATCACAAATTCTTTTGAAGTATAGCTTAAATCACTTTTTTTAAAAAACATAATTTAATACAACAAACCAAATCTAAAGGAATTAAGAAAATGCGCATCATGCCGGTTAGATTAAATTATCTTCCCCAAAATAAAGAACCAAATTACAACAAAAACACAAAACAAACTTCGCCCAATGTTGTATTTGGGAAAAAATACGCTTATCCTAAAACTTATTATGTAAATCAACCTCTGGAAGAAGAAAAAGAATTTAAAAAGAATTTTGACGCTATTATAAGCAACGACAAGAAAAGAGATGTTCCTTTTGTACAAAATATAGACAAAAATTTTTCCCAAAGAATTGAAGAAAAACTGAAAAACAGCCCAAATACAGGCATAACTATCGGCATTACAGGAAAATCTGCATCGGGCAAAACCACGCTATCTGAAAAATTTATAAAGTCTTTAGAAGAAAAAGGGGTTAATGTAACAGTTATCGGCACAGATCAATATTTTAAAGATACATCAGAACTTGTTAAAAAAGCGGGCAGTTTTGCCAATTTGGTTGAATCAGGCTATGAATTTGACGCACCTGACAATTTCAGGTTAAACCTTTTAGCGTATCATCTTGTAAAACTTGCAAACGGCGAAAGCGTAAAAACTCCATTCTACGTTGGAGACGGCTCAGGCAGATGTCCTCTCAATGTAACTAAAAAAGAGCCAAACAAAGTAATTCTTGTAGAAGGGCTTGCGGCGCATTATCCGAAAGTGCGTGATGTTGTCGATGCAAAAATTTTTATAGATATAGATGAAGACGTTCGTAAAAAAAGATTTTTAGACAGAGCGCCCTTCAGACACCCTGACTGGAGCATCGACCAGATGACAGAACAATATATCCAAACCACAAAAGCGGCAGATAAATACATTCTTCCTCTAAAAGAAAGTGCAGACATAGTTTTAAACAGCGCAAGCAGCACAGATAGTCAAACCGCTTTTATAGATGAAGTTGGAGATTTAATCGCAGAGCTTAAAACCCCTTAGCCCTCAAAAGTTCTACAAGTGGATGTGAATTTTGAACTAAATCTTCATAATTATATTCGTTTTCAATGACATAATCAAAACCCGAATAATCATCAAGCGCCGTTTCTGTTAAATCAAGAGCGTTTGTAATAACCCCTCTTTTTGTCCTTGCTTCATAAGAAGCTTCAAGCCTAATTAAAAATGCACCTGCGCTTTTGAAAATTTCAGCCTCATGAACAAGCCTCACATCAGGAATAATTACGTTATAATCCAACTCTAAAATCTTTTTTAGCCAAAAATCCGGATCAATTTTACGCCCCATATCGCCGAGCTTGATAAGGTCTGTTCTGTATTTGCCCTTATTTGAGTCAATTTCTTCGTATGTTAAATTATTTTTTTTGCCAAATTCAATTTTAATGGCATCACCAATCCCAATGCGCCTGAATGATGTAAATTCTTCCAACAAAATTTTAGCAAGGGTGTCTTTCCCTGAATACTGTTTACCTGATATACATATAATCTTTTTCATATAGAAATTATATAATATTTATAAAAAAAGAAAAATCGCATTATTTAAATGCGATTAATACCTTTTTTCTCCATAAGTCCGTAGCCTATTTAAGGCCTTTTATATAATTTCTTGATAATTCACTGTTTACAATGTTTTTTGGGATTTGCCTTACATTAATATAAAAACAAATTAGATATATAAATTGCATAAGTAATATATATCTTTACATAAGTTTACAAAACAAAAATAAAAAGGCAATTTTCAAAAGTATATTTTCTTTATATACATGTACGAGAGATTAAAAGTTAATAGAGAGAACAACCAAGGAGTAAAGACAAATGGGCTGGATTACACTGTCCCTAAGAAAACAAGTTCTTACTCAACGAGTTTCAGATCTGGAACACAGACTGACAAAAGTGAGCCAAGAACAACAAAGCCTATCGAACAGCTCTAGCTACGCAGAAAGAGCTATCGGTCTTGACAAACAGGATGCTTACTCATCTATCATCCAAAATCACTCAGGCAACCTAAATGAAATATTGGGTCATTACAATTCATCTAACACAAACGATATAAGTTCACTTGCGAACTACTATGTCGAAGTCCAAGAGGCAAATCTTGGATATATGTACAATCAGATGCTTGTAGATTCAATATTTACTCAAAAAGAACAAGCACTTCAAGACGAAGTAAACAACAAACAAAATTATCTACAACTTGAACAAGAACAGCTACAAACGCAACTAGAAGCGGCAAGAGCCGAACTTGAACAATTGGGCGAAGCAATAAGCTCTGATATTAAATCAAGTACGATAAGTTTAACGTAAATAAACACCAAATAAAACAATAACACCAAACAAAAGGAGAAACACACTATGGGCTGGGCAGCAATTTCATTAAGAAAAATGACGCTCAAACAAAGAATCAACAATCTTCAACAAAGGCTGTTAACACTTAGCCAAGAAGAACAATCTATGTATGATTCTTCATCTTATGCACAAAGAGCGCAGGGGGTAGAACAATCCAATGCACTTGCACAATTGCAGGCTACCTACCAAAAGAACGTATCAACAATTAACGGACAGTATCAAGGTTCAACAGACTCCGCTGATCTTACCGAATACAACACAAAACTCCAAGAAGAACAAATGGCGTATTCTTACAACAAAATGATCTTGGATTCAATGTTCACAGGTAAATCTCAAGCACTGCAAGATACAATAAACGAAGAACAAACAAGATTGGAATTAGAGCAAGAACAGCTTCAAACACAATTGCAAGCTGCTCAAGCTGAATATGAATCAATCAGCGAAGCATGCTCTAGCGACATCAAGAACGGCGCAATTAAGCTTGCATAACAGCTTAGTTTGTAAATATTAACCAATATTTTTGTTTACTCTATAATATCGGTATGAATGTTATAGATGAGCTTAAAGCGGCAAAAATAGAAGTTATTTACAATAAGGCTGAAATGTACCCGTATTGTTTTGACACATCACCCATAAGGGAGAATATTATTCTGCCAACTGTGGTAACGCTGCCAAAAACTACAGGGGAAGTTCAGGCAATTGTTAAACTTGCAAATAAATATAATTTAAAAATAATTTCAAGAGGAGCAGCTACTTGTCACACTTCAGGGTGTAAACCTGTAGAAAATTGCATAATAATTCATTTTGCCAAAATGAATAAAATTCTTGAAATTAACAAAGAAAATTTAACAGCAATAGTGGAATCCGGTGTTATAGTCGGTGAACTTCAACGTGAGGTTCACCGTTTTGGTTTGTTTTTCCCGCCTGACCCTTCAAATTTAAAAGTTTCAACTGTTGGTGGGGCTGTGGCATTATGTTCAGGGGGCCCAAGAACTTTTAAATATGGAAACACAAAAGATTACGTTATTAACCTTGAAGTTGTTTTAGCGGACGGAAGTGTTATTGAAACAGGTAAAAATGTTGCAAAAAATGTCACGGGGTACAACCTTACAAGCTTGTTTACAGGGTCAGAAGGAACACTTGGGATAATCACCAAAATTACTTTTAGATTAATTCCAAAGCCTGATTTTAAGCTTGTCACAATGGCGTATTTTAATTCACTTGAAGATGCTGCCTGTGCTGTAAATAACACAATTGGTGCAGGAATTACCCCCGCAACGGTTGATTTAATAGATAAAAACACAATAGATACAATCGAAAAATTTAACCCTTCAGGCTGGCTTTCAAAAGAAGGTATGCTTTTAATTGAATTAGACGGAACAAGAGAAAGCGTTAAAGAACAAAACAAAATTCTTTATGAGGTTTTGCAAAAAGCCAATTCCTGTGACATAATTCAAGCAAAAGATGAATTTGAAAGCGAAAAAATTTGGGAAGCAAGAAGAAGCGCTTTTGCATGTACTGCAAAATTAAAGCCGAATGTAATCACGGAAGATGTTGTGGTGCCAAGGGATAAAATTGTTACCCTTATAAAAGAAATCAAAAAGCTATGTACTGAAAACAATATCACAGTGTGTATTATGGGTCATGCAGGGGACGGAAATATTCATCCTAATTTTGCACTTGACCTAAGCTATAAAGAAGAAAAAGAAAAATTTTTATATGTAAAAAATGAACTTTTCAAACTTGCCGTTTCATTGGGCGGAACACTTTCAGGCGAACATGGCATTGGAAGCGAAAAAAAAGAGTATCTTAATTTTGCAATAGAACAAGGTGCTTTTTCTTATATGAAAAAAATTAAACAGCTCTTTGACCCTAAAAATATCTTAAATCCGGAGATTATGTTTTAAATGCAATTAGCAGAATTTAAGAAAAATCTTTTTGAGCTATTAAAACTATCTTTGCCTATTTTAACAGGGAACATAGGACAGATGTTAATTAATCTGGGAGATGTTTATGTTGCGGGGCATTACAGCACATTAACCCTTGGAGCAATAAGCGTTGCAAGCGCTATTTTTATGACTTTTATAATTGCCGGACTTGGTTTAATGAGTGCCATAACTCCTGTTCTTGCAAATTATAGAGGAGAAAGAAAGCCTGTTAAACATTATCTATCGGGCACAATAATTTTTTCTCTTATTTTGTCTTTAATATTTTTTACAATTATCACCTGCTTTATTCCCCTTATGGACAAAATCGGGCTTAACCCTTCTATTGCATATGAAGCAAAAATTTATATGAAAATTTCCGCATATTCTGTTTTTGGAATTTTCATATTTAGTGGATTAAAAGAATTTTTGCAAAGTTATGAAATTGTAAAGCTGCCAAACTTTATGGTTATGACTGCAGGGTTCATTAATATTGGATTAAATTTTCTTCTTGTATATGGATACGGCATAATTCCGGAGCTTGGAATAAAAGGGCTGGCGTATGCAAGTTTAATTGTAAGAAGCGCCCTTGGAATTATTTTATTTATATTTTGCATGCAGCTTTTAAACAAAATCAACTTTAAAGGTTTTACCTCTTACATAAAAGCCTTAATACAAACAGGACTGCCAATTGCAGGTGCCGCTTTTATTGAATTTTCAGGATTTAACGTAGTTGCCGTTCTTGTTGGAAAATACGCTCCATTATATGCAGCATGCCACAACATAATAATTTCAATTGTGAGCATGGTTTATATGTTGCCATTTTCCCTATCCTGCGCATTATCCGTCAAAGTTGGATATTCAAACGGCGCCAAAGATTTAAATTCAATTAAAAAATTACTTCAAGTTGCTTTTGCCACGGTGTTTGTTTATTCAATTATAGTAGTTTTAATTTATTTATTCTTTAAAAAACAGTTAATGGCAATTTTTTCATCAGACACCCACGTTATTGAAATCGGGGCGCAAATTATGTTATTAACTGCCGCCTTTACCCTTTTTGATGCAATGCAATCTATATGTGCGGGCGCCCTTAAAGGTTTAAAAGAAACAACAAGTGTTATGGCAATTTCATTTTGTGGATATATTTTAATCAGCATTCCGATAGGATACATTCTTGCTGAAAAATTTCACCTGCTGCTTCAAGGGTTTTGGATTGGCTTGACGTTTGGAATTTTTACATCTTCAATAGTTGGAACATCAATTTTAATATACAAATATTTCAAATTAAAAAAGAGTTTTCAAATGCCAAAGTGATTATGTAAAGTTTGACAATACAAAGACAAATTCGCTGTCATAAACTGTTTATATGCAAAAAGAAAATATGACAGATTTAATCACAAAAGCAAAAAAGGGCGATATAAACGCTTTAGAAATAATTTTAAAAAACATAGAAAAAGATACACACTCTTTTTTCTATTATCTTGCAAAATCTAAAGAGGAAGTTCCCGATATGGTTCAAGAGGTGCTTTTAAAAGTGGTAAAAAATATCAAGCACCTGAAAAAACCGGAAAATTTTAAAAGTTGGCTCAATAAAATTATCATAAGACACTATTATGATTGTGTTAGAAAGCAAAAAAAATTTGATACAACAAATGAAATAAGCGAAGAAATTTACGACAGAAAAAATCTTCCCGCAAGTGAGTGTATAAATAACGAATTAACCGAAGCCATAAGAAAATCGATAATTAAATTGGAAGAACCATACAGAATGGCAATTATAATGCGTGAATTCAAAGGTTTAACTTATGAAGAAATTGCTCAGGCAACAAAAACAAACATAGGAACCGTAAAATCAAGAATATCAAGGGCAAGAAGCCGATTAAAAGAATATATAAAACCTTATATGGAGTAAAAATGTTAAAAGGAAATTTAAAATGTAATCAAATAAATAAAATGCTTTTGGGGTATATTCATTTTGAACTCACAAAAACAGAAATGGAGAGAGTTGCACTTCATTTAAGAAATTGCCCAAATTGCATGAAAAGATATATAAAAATTCAAAAAAGAAAAAAAGAGCTCAAAAGAAAAATGTATGAAATTGAAAAAACTTTAAGAATGGAAAAAGAAATTTCAACTTATATAGACAACGAAGGAACGGACGATTTAATTTTTATAACAGAAGGAATGCTTTTATGTGATGAAAAATATAGAAAGGAATTAGTTGAAAATGAAAATTTAAGAAGGGTTTTACAGGCATGCAAAAAAGAATTTGAACGAAAGCAAAAAGGTGAAATAAGCGAAAAAATTATACAAAATCTAAAAGAAAAAAGAAAAAATTCCGCAAGAAATTTTATTCAACCTTTTCTACGTTTACTCCATGGGTTTTTAAGATTTCAATAAAATTATTTGCAGCCTGCCTTTGAATATCTCTTGGAACCACTCTTAAAAGCTCAATTGTCAAAGATAAAACAGGGTCTTTATCATACCACCTGTTCCCTTTAATCATTGGCTTTACAATGGAATAAAACCTGTCTATTGCTTCTTTTGAAACACGTTCTTCAACTTTTGCCAAAAAAACTTCTGCCTGAGATTTCAATTCATCGGGATAATCCCTTAATAAATTAACTACCTGCAAAAGCAGAGGATCGTAATCATACCATCTTTTATATTTTTTTTCTTCCGTCATGCTTAGTTTTTCACTTTCTGAATATTTTCCTGACTAAGAGGGTCATCTTGTTGATAATCAACAGGCACACGCATTATATCGGCACCAAGTCCTCTTAATTTAAGCGTAAATTTTTCATAGCCCCTATCAATGTGATGAAGGGATTTAACAACAGATTCACCTTTTGCAGCCAACGCAGCAACAACAAGTGCAGCGCCTGCTCTTAGGTCTGTGCAGACAACCTCTGTACCCACAAGGTAATCAACCCCTTTAATTATAGCGTGGTTGTTGGATTGTTTAATGTTAGCGCCCATTCTCCAAAGTTCACCGATGTGCATAAATCTGTTTTCATACAAACTTTCAGTAACAACTGAAATGCCGTCAGCCGTTGATAAAAGGGTCATTGCAAGCGCTTGAAGGTCGGTTGGGAACCCGGGGTAAGGTTGAGTTATAAAATTCATCGCATCAAGCCTTCTATTTGCGGAAACTTCCATAACATGGGGTTCTACAAGCCTGATATTAGCACCCATTTCAAGCAACTTACCCGTAAAAATGGTCAAGTGATTAGGATAAACATTTTTAATAAACCCATGCCCTTGTGTTGCAATAACAGCAGAAATATATGTACCTGCTTCAATCCTGTCAGGGATTGTTGTGTGTTCTACCCCATGTAAATCTGCCTGTTTAACGCCTGTAATTGTAATTTGATTGGTGCCGGCCCCTTCAATTTTAGCGCCCATTGCATTTAAAAAGTTCGCAAGGTCAACAATTTCAGGCTCTTGCGCAGCATTTTGAATAACCGTCACACCCTCTGCCAGAACAGATGCCATCATAATATTTTCCGTTGCGCCAACTGAAGGGATATCAAAACAAATCTCTGCCCCTTTTAAATCTTTTGCAACAGCATAAACATATCCGTCTTTAATATTGCACTGACAGCCCATGGCTTCAAGACCTTTGATGTGGAAGTTAACACGCCTTTCACCAATTCTACATCCCCCCGGAAGGGCAACACAAGCTTCTTTCATTCTGCCAACCAAAGGCCCCAAAACCACAAAAGAAGCACGCATTTTAGAAACAAAAATATCTGACGCAACAACGCTTGTAATGTTTCTTGAATCAATTGTTAAAATTGCATTAACCTTATCGTACTCAATTACAAGCCCTAGCTCTGAGAGCACTTCAATCATAATTTCAACATCGGAAAGTTCGGGGACATTTTTTATAACACATATATCATTTGAAAGCAAAGAAGCTGCCATAAGTTTTAATACGCCATTTTTTGCGCCCGAAATCGAAACTTCACCCGACAGGGAGTTTCCGCCTTGAATTATTAATTTTTCCTGTTGATTTTGCATTTTAACAAATTACCTGTAACAATAGTATTTTATTACAATTTCCTTATATTTGAAATAGGTTACAAAAAATTAACATTATTTAAATAAAAACTTTTTGCACTTCTTCTCTATCATCAAAATGAATAGTTCTGTCTTTTAAAATTTGATAGTCCTCATGCCCTTTACCCGCAAGGATTATCACATCATTTTCAGAGGCAATATCTTTTAAAAGGCGGATTGCAAGGTGTCTATCGGGTTCAACAAAAACTGTTTTCGGGTTAATTAATTTTAAACCCGATAAAATATCCGTGATAATTTGTTGAGGGTCTTCTGAACGTGGATTATCAGATGTAATCACAATTTTATCGCTTAAAGACTGAGCAATTGCCCCCATTTTAGGTCTTTTTGTTGAATCTCTGTCCCCGCCACAGCCAAACATACAAATAAGTTCAGCGTCTTTTGGGGTAAGCTCCCTTGCGGCACGCAAAATATTTTCTAAACCGTCCGGCGTATGAGCGTAATCCACAATAACCATAGGGTCAGTGTGCACAATTTCAAAGCGCCCTGCGACAGATTTTGTCGCTTCAAGCGCTTCTTTTGCACTATTTAAAGAAATTCCGGACATAAGGGCAGTTGAAATTGCACAAAGTGCATTATACACGCTAAACATTCCATTTAACATAAGTTTAATTTCTACGGTTTCACCCATATATGAACACTTAAACGAAACGCCTCTTGATGTAAATTCAATGTCATACGCCATAAGGTCAGATTTATTTTTAATGCCGTATGTAATAATTTTTGTGTGTTTTGGAACTTTTGAGATAAATTTTGACGCATATTTATCATCATTATTTATCACGGCAAAAGTATTTTCACCCAAATTTGAAAAAAGTTTAGCTTTTGCGTTAAAATAATTTTCCATTGTAATATGAAAATCAAGGTGATCTTGAGTTAAATTGGTAAATGCCGCCCCTTTAAATTTGCAATTTTTTACCCTGAATTGTTCCAGAGAATGAGAAGAAACTTCCATTACAACATTTGAAATATCTTCATTTAAAATTTTTGAAAGTGTTGCTTGAAGTTCAGGTGCCTGCGGAGTTGTGTGTTTTGCTTCCATATAATCCGAATGAGAATTTAATTTATACCCTAAAGTTCCGATAAGTGCGCATTTTTTCTTTTCGTATTCAAAAATTTTCTGAATTAAGTGAGTCACGGTAGTTTTGCCGTTTGTTCCCGTTATTCCGATTAAATTAAGAGAATGCGAAGGGTTGTGATAAAAACAAGCGGCGAGATCTGCAATTTTTTCTTGCGCAGAATCCACAATTAATTGCGGAATTTCAATATTTAAGGGACGTTCCGCCATAATTGCTACAGCGCCTTTTTCAAAAGCCATTTGCGCAAAATCATGACCGTCCACATGTTCACCTTTAAGACAAACAAAAATTTCATGGCTCTTAATTGTTTTAGAATTATATGAAATACCTTTAATATCAAGGTTTTTAAAGTTCAAAACTTCTATACATTTAACATTTGAAATAATGTCACTTAATTCCATAATTGTGCTCCCCCTTCTTTAAAAGCAAAAATACATAAATAATTCTACATCAACAATAAGCTTAAAAGCGTGTTTTTAAGAATACTTTACATAAATTAAGAAGAAGTTTTTTTCACATTTTTATCAGGGTTTATATTTAAAATTCTAACAAGTTCCAAAACAATATCATGAAAAACGGGCCCTGCCACGGTTGAACCCCACAATCCACCACCTTGAGGAGAGTCTATCACAACATAAATTGTAACTTTAGGGTCAGTTGCGGGAAGAAAACCCACCATAGATGTATATAATTTGTTTGAATAACCAACTCCGTTATCATTTGGGCGCCTTGAAGTTCCTGTTTTTGCCGCAACATAATAATCATCCATTTTGGCAAGAGATTTACCCGCTTCAACAGATGCTACCAGCAAATCACGCATTTCTGCCGCCTGTTGTTCGGTCATTATTCTTCTTTGGATAATTTTTTGCTCAGCTTCAGCCTCAGAATACTTAATTACATGCGGAGTAACCCAAACTCCGCCATTTGCAATGGCGTTAACCGCAGATACCATTTGAATTGCCGTAACGCTTGCACCATAACCATATCCCATTGAAGCATGAGTTGCAATATCCCAAGTGGAAGCTTTAGGTAAAAGACCGGTAGACTCACCGGGAAGGTCAATCCCTGTTCTTTCTCCAAACCCGAATAATTGAAGCGCATCATAAAATTCGGTTGAGGACATCATTTGGGCAACCTTTACACTTGCAATATTACTTGAATGTTGAAAAAGATAAACAAGGTCAATAAGCCCCGGAGCCCCTCTTTCTCTGTAGTCGTAATTGGAAATCTCCCACCAGCCAATTTTCATTTTGCCGGTATCCATAATTTTTGTATTTTTATTAATTTTATTATTCAACATGGCTGATGCCACCGTAATGATTTTAAAAGTTGAGCCGGGGGGATAAACATCAGTCAGTGCCCAATTTTTCATCTCTAAAAGAGAGTACTTTGCATAATTGTTAGGGTTGTAATAAGGGTAGGCAGCAAGTGCCAAAATTTCGCCCGTTTTAGGCTCCATAACAATCACAGCACCCCTTAGGGCATTTGTTTTTCTTATCATTTGGTATAAATATTTTTCGCAAATATGCTGTATGGGAGAATCAATCGTAAGTTTTAAAGTTTTTCCCATAACAGGGCTTGTCACATCTTTCGGGTCAATTGATAAATTGTAAATAATATCCCCGTTGGGCATTTTTTCATACTTAATTGATTTATCGATGTATTTAAGATAATTTCCCGCAACATATTCTATTCCTGCCGCCATATCAGCGTCAGGGTTATAATATCCCAAAATGTGCGAAGCTAAAGAACCTTGAGGGTATACACGTTTATTTTTTACCTCAAGAGAGATTTCTCTTAATTTTAAATTTTTAATTTTATCTGCGGTTTTTCTTGGAAGCCCTTTTTTGAGCAAAATAACCGCATCAGAGCCTGAGAGTTTGGATATAAGTGCCTGTTTGTTGCCGCCCAAATAAGGATAGAGTTTTTCTGCAAGTTCGGCAGGTTCACTGTCATAATATTGAGGATGAGCGTAAACATTAAAAGAAGTGTCATCTGAGGCGAGTTTTACTCCGTTTCTGTCCACAATTTCACCTCTTAAAACAAACGGAGAAGAAGCCCTTTGAAACTTTGCTCTATCTCTATAGCCTCTTATATCGAAAACCTGAGTTAAAAAAAGATATATTAAAAGCAGAATAATGAAACAGTTAAAAATAAATTGCAGACAACCAATTCTTGTTTCAAACTTTTTTTGAACTCCCTTATCCAAACTCTCGCCCCTTTTTAAAAACTAATAACCAAGGTATCTGTTAAGCGATGAGTCCTTGTTGGATTTATCGTATGTAACATTTGGAAGGTCAGCCGCTGAAACTTCAATAACCTGATTTGCACGCTGGAGCATATTCAATTTTGAAACCTGAAAATCAACATTTGAAAAAGACTGCAAGTTGTCCAATTTATTTTGCAAGTCTGAATTATCATAATTCAGAGCAATTGTTTCTTTGCTTAATTTGCGAAGCTCAATTTCACTTATAACCACAAAATAATAACTTACAAGACAAACAATAACCAAACATGCCAGAATTCCGCACAGGCATGTGTTTATTCTTGAAATAATAATTTCTTTATAAGATTTTTCTTTAACAAAATAACCGCTAATAACGGGATTGTTCAAAGAATTGTGACGGCGGTTTTGTTTTTTTATGGGCGCACCTTGAAGTGAATTTTGTGCAAATTCCGAATTTAAATTTCTATTGTTCTTGTAGGTATAATCAGAAGATTTCAATTGCTTCTCCATTATCTTGTAATTCTTCTCGCCGCACGTAACTTAGCACTTCTTGAGGGCGGATTTTCCAAAATTTCATCATCACTTGCAATAATAGGTTTCTTTGTTAAATTTTCTAAAAGTTTGCCGCCACATGTGCAATTTAATTGTTTTATCGGGCATCTGCATTCTTTTGAGTAGTCTCTAAAAAAGTTTTTTACAATTCTATCTTCAAGAGAATGAAAACTTAACACACTAATTATAGCACCATCGGATAATAATGTAAGCACATCTTTTAGAGTATTTTCAAAATTTAACAACTCACCATTAACTTCAATTCTAATTGCCTGAAATACCCGTGTGGCGGGGTGAATAGAAGTTTTTACTTTAGGGGTTGACTGAACAATTATATCTGCCAATTGTAAAGTTGTGTAAATTGGTCTTTTGGACACAATCGCTTTAGCAATTCTTTTAGAAAAATGTTCTTCCCCGTATTTTGAAAAAATCTCTACAAGTTTTTCTTCAGAATACTTGTTTACAACATCAAATGCGCTAAAATCCTGATTTTGGTTAAACCTCATATCCAAAGAAGCGTCTTTATTAAAGCTAAAGCCCCTTTCAGCCTTTTGGAACTGATGATATGAAGCTCCAAGGTCGAAAACAACTCCCCCTGTAATTTTTTCAATCCCCATATCAGAAAGCACACTTTTAATTTCAGTATAACTTTTTTGCACAATAGTTAAATTAGGATATTGAGCAAGTCTTCCTGTAGCGGCAGAAATTGCATCTGAATCCACATCAAAAGAAATCAATCTGCCTTTTTTGGAAAGTTTAGACAAAATCAATTCCGAATGCCCGCCCCCGCCAAGGGTAGCGTCAATATATATGCCGTCAGGATTATGCTCAATATCAAGCATACCAACCGTTTCATTGAGCATGACGGTATAGTGGGTAAAATCTTTAGTTTTGAATAATCTTGCCATAAATTAATCAACAAACCTGTATTTTATAATTGCAAAAATTGCCATAAGCCCGTCTTTATATGTAATTTTTTTACCCGCCTGATAACTTCTTGCATTGTAGGAAATAGGCAATTCTTTAATTTTTGCACCGTTTTTAACAAGCTTTGCCGTTATTTCAGGCTCCAAGTCAAATTTTCTGGACTTAATTTCAATATTTTGCACAAATTCTCTTTTCATTGCTTTATAACAAGTTTCCATATCTGTAAGCTTTGTGCCGTAAAAAAGATTGGTTAAAAATGTTAAAAACTTATTTGCAAGATAGCTCATTAACATAAAGTTTTTAAAAGGATTGTTCAAAAACCTTGAGCCATAAACAACGTCTGCGTCATTTTTCACAATTAATTCAAGAAGCGCAGAATAATCTTTCGGATTATATTCCAAGTCAGCGTCTTGGATAATCACAATATCTCCGCTTGAATTTTTTATACCTAAAGAAACAGCAGACCCCTTGCCCCCATTTTTTTCTTTATAAATAATTTTGTATTTATCTTCATATTTTTTTAAAATACTTCTTGTGTTATCCACCGAACAGTCATCCACCACAATTACATTCTTTTTTAAGCCGCAAAAATCGGTGTTATCAATAACATCTAAAATATTTTCAATTGTATCTTCCTCGTTATAAACAGGAACAATAATATCCACAACTTCCACTATAGAAACCCTTTTTAAAATAAGATATAAAAAATCTTATCATTTTTATAAACCGTAAGCAAGAATTTAATAATAAGAAACCGAAGAAGAGGGGCTTGAGGATATATAAGAGCCTTTAAACATGAAAATTCCATTGTATAAATATTCAGATGTTACAGTATCAAGTTTATTTTTATTGCACACAAAATTTACAATCATTCTGTCATCTGACAAAGAACAAGACCTATTGAGGGAGTCGCCCTCACACACCATATCAAATTCAAAATTTGCAGAATAATAAAGATTTAAGGTAGCTGCTGCAACATTTTTCATATTGTTTGGGTTATCACAAGAGGCAAGATAGTCCAACCTTACAAAAATTTCATCGTTTGCTGCCTGCACAAGATAATATTGCCTGAAATAGAGAGCAAGGTCAATGAACACCATAAAAAAAACAAAAATCATTATTGATACAATTAAAAATTCAAATCCGGCTGCGGCATTTAATTTATTTTTTGAAAAAAATTTCATAAATTGATAATTCTCCTTAGCCTTTTTATGATATTTTCTTTCGTATTTTTTCTATATATCAAGTCATGCCCGTAAAAATCTTTATATTCCCTGATAATATTAATGGGCAATTCATCCCCCTTAAGAAGGGTTTGTGCAGTATCAACAATAAATTCATCCTGCGTTTCTTTATAAAGCGGGTCTTTTTTTCTTAATTCAACATCAGACTCATAATGCACAAGGATGTGAAAACACGTATTCACAGACGGGTCAGAAGAATTTTTGGGAAATTTTTTCAACGCTTCAAGGGTAGCAATTTTACCCAAAATGACATCCACCAAAAGTTTTGCGACTTCTCGCCTTGTTTTGATAACTTCTTCTTGCAAAATTAACCTATATTAGCGCCGGTGTTGTCCGCAACATTTTCTGTGATTGAACGTGCAATTTGAATAAGTTTATTCATATCACTGTTGCAATATTGGACGGCAATTTTCTTTAAAGAATTAGCAACAATATCTGTGTTAGAATATGCGGTTCTATAAAAGAATTTTTTGCCCTGCTTAATTCTAAGTAAAATTTCTTTTTCAAAAAGCCTGTCCATAACGGTTTTGACAGTTGTATATGCCCTTTTTGTTGTTTGAGAAGCGCAGATGTAATCAAAAACATCTTTAACAGAGTTTTTATATACGCCCTGTCCTTCAAGTTCCCAAAGTGCATTTAAAATAATACTTTCAAGAGAGCCATGTCTAAAATTCATAAAAAAACCCAACCTCATATTAAAACTTACTACCATTATAACACTTATTTAAAAAAAGAAAAGTTTTTTTGTTCAAAATTATTCGAACATGTTTTTTGACCTTAATTGCCTGTGAAAAGTTATGGCAAAACGGTGCGCTTCATCCCTAATTCTTTGAAAAAAATGTAGCGCAGGAGAATTTATCGGGAATAAAACTGATGAAGAAATGTTTGGAATAAACACTTCTTCTTCCCTTTTTGCAAGCGAAACCATATCAATATCAAGATTAAATTCCTTCATGGCAGCATATGCGCTTGAAAGCTGTCCTTTACCGCCGTCAATTATAATTAAATCAGGAATATAGCCTTCTTTTTTTTGATTTTTTTTAAACCTTCTCAATAAAATTTCATTCATAGATTTAAAATCATTCACTTCACCTTTTTCAATCGTTTTTAGTTTATATTTTCTATACAAACTTTTTTTGGGCACTCCATTTTCAAAAACAACTCCGGACGCCACCGTATTTGTACCTTGAATATGCGATATATCGTAACATTCAACAAGGTGGGGAAATTTAGAAAGATTTAGTTTTTCTTTAATGTAGGCGCCAATTTCATTATAATCATTTTGAATTTTTACAATTGACTTTAATTTTGCCTGCTCTAGATTATAAACTGCATTTTTTTGCGCAAGCTCAAGAATTTCCAAATCCTTCGCAGATTTTGCCACAGCAATTTTGACATTTTTCCCTTTCCTTTTTGAAAGCCAAGCTTCATACAAAGATTTTTCTTCCAAATTTTGAGAAATCACAATTTCTTTTGGGATATCTTCATCCCTTACAATTGAATAATATTCCCTCATAACGGCTTTTATAATTTCTGAAACACTGCTTTCCCCCGTACTTGTGCCATTAAAATCAAAATCTTTTTTATTTACAAGGCACCCTTCCCTAATTTCAAGAATAGCCGCACAAAAAATATTATTTTCAAAAATTACACCGATATAGTCTTTATTAACTGATGTATTTTCAGAAACAATTTTTTGTTTTTCCACGGTTTTTTGAATATCTAAATAAGAATTTCTGTACCTTATCGCCTTTTCAAACTCTAAATTGTCTGAAGCCTGCTGCATTTGATTTTGAATTATTTTTAAAAGTTCACCCCTTTTGCCTGTTAGAAAAAGTTCAACCTCTTTCAACATTTTTTGGTATTCAAGAGGGGAAACAAGCTTCTGACAAGGCCCAAGACAGCGCCCCATATCATAATAAAGACAAGGACGTGTTGAAAATTTAGGAGTCTTGCATTTTTTTAAAGGAAAAACTTTTCCTAAAACCTCAAGCGTGGCATGCATTGCCCTTGAATCTGTATAGGGTCCAAAATATTTCCCTTGAACAGGGTTTTTATTTGCTTTTCTTACAACCAAAATACGTGGATAGTCTTCTTTTGTGATAACAAAATAGGGAAACTTTTTATCATCTTTCAATAAGACATTATACCTTGGCTTGTATTTTTTTATAAGCTCAGATTCCAAAATTAAAGCTTCAACCTCTGAGTCCACAACAATGCATTCAATTTTGGCAATTTTTGGAACCATGACATTTACTTTAATTGAATTATTTGAAACAAAGTAACTTTTTACCCTGTTAAACAAGTTTTTTGCCTTTCCAACATAAATCACCTCACCGTTTTTATCATAAAACTGGTAAGATCCCGGAAGTTTTGGCATTAACTTTACTTGTTCTAAAACATGAGGGTTAATTTCTTTCTTCATAAACCCTCAACCACAAGTTTCTGACCTATTTCAAAAGAAACGGAATTGTCAAAATATTCAATTACATATTTTGCGCCCCAAACGGGAGGAAGAATTTTATTTGGCTTAACTTTATAAAAAACCTGAATAACATTAAAGTTTTCATCCAAAAAGACGATATTAAATTCAACAAAACAAAAGAAGGAATGCATCCAGAAAGAATCCCTGAAAAGAAGCGCCTTATAAGGGAAGTGGCGCTGAAACATAATTCCTTGAAGTTTTAAAAAAAAGCTATCAGCAACAGAACATGAAAAAATTTCACTGCCATCTGTTAACATTACTTTACATTCAGAATTGCCCAAAATTACACCATCATTAAAATATACCCAAAATATTATAACCCTATTTTTCCAAAAATCAAAAGTTAAGAAGCTTTTAAAAAAAGACAAGGAGCAAAAATGTTTTTAGAGTACAGAATTGAAAATGACGAATTGCAGGACGCTTGGCTTGAAACATTGCTTGGGCTTGTGGATGAACTAAATTGCAAGCACCAAACCTTCTTTGAAGAAAGCTATTCCTCAAAGAAAAAATGTTTTATTCAAACAAGAATTATCAAAATTTCAGGCAAAAACGACATGCTTGGCTGGTTAAAATTAAGAATGGAAAGGTATAGTCATTTCATTCAAAAACTAAATAACTATGCCGAACTCTACACCGAAAAAATTGACGATGAAGGTCAGGCATAGTTAAAAAAATTAAAAAAGTTATGCAACAGCAAATTCGACAGATTGAATTTCAGATGTTGCATAGTTAACTTGAACATTTTTTGCAACTGTTGTGTATGTTTTGCCGTTGTATGAAATTTCATATTTTGCTTCTTTGTTTTTTGAATAAGCAAGTTTGAATTCATGTGACCCAACAACTGCTGTAATATTTACATCTTTACCGTAAACAGTTACAGGCAACAAGCCAAGTGCTCTTAATTGGCGAGGATTTTTTCCTTCAATTCTGTCTTTTGCTTCTAATTTTACAATGCAAGCTTCCATTTTATTTTTCTCCTTAAATTTAATCTATTGTCATTTTTTTATTGTACCTGTAAAATATATAAATGCAATTTACGGTTAAAAAAATTAAAAATAATAACATCAAAGAAGAACTTTTAAAAATCGGCTTTGACACTTCATACCTTGATTATGGGGTAAAAAAGCACAAATTTTTAACCTTAAAAATTGAAAATGTTCCTTTTTTTGTTTCAAACATAATCAAACAAACCGCCTTATCAAACGGTGCCGATGCTGCCGTACACAAGGGGGTTATAAACCACAGCGTTGAAAATTCCGACCTCATTCTCTCTGGCAGCATAAGACAACTGGAAAAAATAGCGCAAAGTCTTTCATATCAACCATTTAGACTGTCAGAAATTGCCGAACAAATAAAAATGGAGCTTTCCGAAAAACCCTATAATCCCAAAATAATGGGGATTTTAAATATCACAGAGGACTCTTTTTCTGACGGCGGGGAATTTTTAGACCCAAAAAATGCGCTTGGACACATAAATTCAATGCTTGAGCAGGGTGCAGATATCATAGATGTTGGCGCAGAAGCAACAAACCCAAGGGCAAAAACAGTACCGCCCGAGATTGAAATAAAAAGACTTGCGCCCATTTTTCAAGAATTAAAAAAAATGAATGTTGAATTTTCATCTGATACAAGAAATTCAAAAACCGCCGAATTTGCAATTGCAAACGGCGCAAGCATTATAAACGATGTATCGGGGCTTGATTTTGACAAAAATATGATAAATGTAATCAAAAATTCTGATGTAAAAATTGTGATAATGCACTCAAAAGGAACGCCGGATACAATGGATGATTTAGCCGATTATAATTCAGTTGCAGATGATGTTTTTAACAATTTAAAAGAAAAAGTCCAAACACTTCAAAATGTCGGTGTTGCACAAGATAGAATTATTATTGATGTTGGTTTTGGTTTTGCAAAAAACATCAAGCAAAATTTTGAACTTTTGAATAAAATTTCTGAATTT
Source organism: uncultured Gammaproteobacteria bacterium (assembly GCA_964467625.1). Taxonomy (GTDB): domain Bacteria; phylum Cyanobacteriota; class Vampirovibrionia; order Gastranaerophilales; family Gastranaerophilaceae; genus Galligastranaerophilus_A. The sequence continues at coordinate 123,611 of CAYXRM010000002.1, forward strand.
AATTCCCTTCAAGTAAAGCAACTTGCAGGTGTTTCAAGAAAACGCTTTTTAAAAAGTCTTATTAAAAAAGAAGATATGAAAAAATTAGACGCACTTGTTGGGATGTCAAGTTTTTATCTTTTTGAAAATAAAGTTGATATAATAAGGGTACATAATGTTGAATTGACAAAGCTTGCACTTGATTTTTACAAGTCTATTTATTAGCATACATTTTGTTTCTGACTTCAATTCTTAAATTTGCAAATTCCATATCATCATAATCCGTATATTCATATTGAAAAAGATTTTTGCCCGTCTGGAGAGTAAGTTCGTTTGTTTCTCTAATAAGTGAATTTGGAATAGGAACCTCTTGATTGTCCCCGTTTAAATGAATTTCACTTATTTTTTCACCGTTGAATATAACTTTTAGGGGGGAAGAATACACGCTCACAATTGCGTTTTGCCCCAACTCTTTTGCTTTTTTGGTGTCCAGCCCGATAATTGAGCCAAAAACAATAACAGCTTCTTTGTCAGAAGGGATTTTTTCAAGTCTAATTTTTTTATAATAATAAGGCCCAATGGATTTTAACTTAAACTGTCTACAATTTGCCGAATTTTGTGAAAATAGGTTATCACCAAGGTGATACACGCCCCTTTCAATAAAAACATCCGAAGCGTCCGTTTTTTGAATTCCAAGGACAAGGGGAGTATCTGTAATAGTTTTATCTATAGTAAGAGAAAAGGGCCTAAACCCGTGTTTTTCAATTTGTAAAATCGCCTTATCGTCTATATCGATATTTAATTGAAATTTCCCGTTTTTATCGGTTGTGGTTGAATAATTATAATTTGGCACATAAATTTTTGCACCCGAAATCGGGGAGTTATCTTCAGAATTTACAACGGTCGATTTTTTAGACAAAGCGTCATCTTGCCTTACATTTCCGCTAATTTTATCCGCACGGGCGTCATTTATAGAAAAAAAATAAAGCAGAAAAAATAAAAAAATAACACAAAACTTCTTACATATTTTCATATAAAAAAGTTTACACTATTGAAAAGTATGAAAAATCAGAAATTTGAATATTAAACTTTTGCCTGTTGATTGTTTTTATCTTCGAATGTTCCTAAAAATTCCTTTTCGCCTGTAATTTTTTCAGAGACAAAATATTGGAATTTAGGGATAAGATAAGACAATCCAAAGACCGCAAATGCAATGCCTGACATATGAATTAGAAGATTTTTCCTGTTAAGATTTTTTGCAAATTTTTCAATAATATCTTCTGTAATTTCACCGTTTTTAGATTTTTTTAGAGCATATTTTTCAAGTGCACCTATACAATCATCAAAACTACCTCTTATTTTCTCAAGCTTTGTTCTTGAGATAAACGATTTTGGATTATCCGAAGCGCCTTTTGTAATTTTACTTATTGTTTCTTTCAAAAATTTAGGGTCAGAAATTTCAGACATCGACAAAACATCTGCCACTTGTTTTTGAGATAAAAGCCTTACTTTATCTCCATTTTTCATTATATATTCAGGCTGAAGCTCTGCCATCAATTTTGCCTTTTTGGCAACAGAAACCGGAGCAGTTTTAAGGAATTTTTCAAGCTCAATTGTGCCATTTTTATCAAAATCAAAATTTTTGAGAATTTCAAGTTCATTTTCTTTTGATAAAATCTTTGATGAGAAGAAATTATTTTTAACAAATGACTTCTCCGGTATATACTGTTTTAAATGCAAGGCTAAAGCATCGGTGCCCTTCGGGTTAATATCAGGAGTTTTGGTTGCCTTTCTTATCATGGAAGAAAAAAGAGGGGCAGCAAAAATATAGAAAAGAGAGGAGATTGAATCTCTTACAAAATATTCAATTCCTTCCTTTTTGGTTCTTGAATTTGCCACTCTGCCTGTCAAGGTACCAACATCGGTTGATAAAAGGCGCCATGCCGTATTGTTTTCCAAATTATGCGAAGCAAACAAAACGCCGTTTAAAAAGGAGCCTTTTCCCTTAAAGGAAGGAGAAGATGTTTTATTTACGGTGGATAGAAAATCGTCCATAGAAGGAAGTTTTGTTTTCGTATCTAAATTTTTCTTTCTGTTATCTTCATTTATAAAAAGTCCAACAAGTTTATCTGCCCAGTTGGGGTTATCTGTTCTGCCGTCTTTATCAGGATAAGGTTCAAGTCCTTCTTTTTTTCTTAAAGCGTTAGACATTGCCATTTTTATTTTTGGAACAACAACCCCCATGGCCAAAGTCCCCAAAATAACAGAGCCTAAAATTTTTGAAAATTTATATACAGCAGTGAGGTTTTTCTTATCCTTGACATATTGAAAAGGGTTTCTTAGAGAGTCTTTACCGACATCTGTGTCCAAATCTTTCAAGCCCAGAACTTTTTTGCCAAAAACATCCCCAATTTTATTAAAAGTTTTTACCCCAAAAAGCCATACGACAGCACTCAAAGACTCCTCGAAAATTTTTTCTCTGCCTTCGGTCTTTCCTCCTCTTTTATAACCAAGAGCCGTTCTTCCAAGGCTTGTTGGCACTTCTATCAGAAGCATTGGCCCTGTTTTTGTGGCATCTTGAAGATATGATAATACGGGTGTTGTTATTGGCATTGTTGTTGTTAATTGGAATATTACTTTGATAATAAAATACGAAAAAAATTTTTTTTGCTAATTATTCAGACACAAGTTCATAATTTGTCATTGCAGCAACTTGTTTTTTCCAGTTTTCTATAATTTCAACTTCAGATAGCTGATAAGAAATGGGTTCACCCATGACAACATTGACACGGGGTTTTTTAAAAATGTTCCAATTATATTCTTCAACCCCAGAAATGCCAAGCGGGAGAATGTCGGTTTTTGTCATTTTTGCAATAACAATGAAGCCCATATTGATAGCTTCAATTTTTTTATTCTTTCTAATTCCGCCCTGTGGAAAAATACAAAGATTAAAACCTGCTTTTATTGCTTCTTTTGAAGATTTTATTGTTGAAACTTCAAGTTTTTCACGATTAACGGGAAACGCACCCAGCCTTGAAATATTTTTTGCAACATATCTTGATTCTTCAAACAGTTCTTTTTTCGCCATATATGCAAAAGGATGAGATACAGCCCATGTCACAATAAAAGGGTCAAAATAAGAAATGTGGTTTGAAGCTACAATGTATGGCTTTTTAAAAGAAACATTTTTATTTCTTACAACTTTGAATTTATAAAAGGGGAAAGCAATAAAGGGTATAAAAAGAACCCTGAGCGCATAAATTTGATACAAAAAAGTCAGAATGTTGAAATCTTTTGCATTTTTTCTTGAATAATTTTTATGAGAAAGCTTATTTTCACTCATTATTCTGCCCACCATCACTTAATTCAGCTATTTTCTTAATCCATAACTCGACCATTTTATGGGTATCTTCCATATAAGGAATTGGTTTTCCAATTTTAATTTTTATCTGTCCTCTAAAAAACTTTCTTTCGTTTTTAGCGGCACCTGTAATTGCAACCGGCAAAATATCAGATTTTGTTGATTTTGCAAGGGCAGCAAACCCTCTTGAAACATTGTTCATGTTTCCGTCAATTTCTCTTGTGCCTTGTGGAAAAAGCCCGAGGAGCCAATTTGTATTTTTAATTCCGACTGCCGTTTTAAAAGTTGAAACTTCAAATTTTTCACGATTTACAGCAAATGCCCCCAATAAATCAAGGAAAAATGCAGCAATTTTAGAATAAAAAAGCTCTTTTTTTGCCATATAAGCAATCGGCCTATTCACCGCATATACCATTAAAAAGGGGTCAACCGCACTCATGTGATTAGATGCAACTATGCAAAATCCTTTTTTTGGAACATTTTCTCTGCCCTCAACTTTAAGATTGCAAGCAAATTTATAATATGTGCCATAAACCATAACGCATGTAAGCCACAAAAATATTCTTCTAAAAAGGTTATATTCAGAGGGTTTCCTTTGGGCGTAGTTTCTTGGCATTAAGTTTTCCTTTTAATTAAATTATCAAAAAATATTTTACCTTGGTAAAAACAAAACATCAAGATAAGGTCAAAAGTGTATTTGCCCTAAAAAAAATTTTTGCTATAATTGAAGCAAAAGAAAAAGAGGAATTTTGAATGAAAAATAAAATATTAGCGGCATTATTCGCATTATTAATAACATTACCTTCATACGCTGAGACCGTTGGCATGGTTAATTACCGTGAACTTATCACAAATTATTCAAAAGCAAAAAATGTGATGAGTGAACTTGAAGATAAAGCTAACGAAATGCAAAGATACCTTTTAGATAAAGAAAAAGAATTCAAATCCATAACCTCTGCAGTACAAAGAAAAACATTTGAAGACCAAACAGCAAGGGCTTTTGCACAAAAACAAGATGCTCTTGAAAAATACAGACAAAAAAAAGAATCTGAAATTGACGCTTCAATTAATGCTGCAATAAAGCAAGTTGCACTTGAAAACAAAATTGATACGGTTCTTGATTCAAGAGTTGTATTTTTTGGCGGAATAGACATCACAGATAAGGTTTTGAAAAAATTAAACTTCGCCCCGGCAAAATAAATTAAAACCTTTACTTTTTTTATCTTTTTGTTAAAAAAAGTAAAGGTTTTTTGGATTTTACTAAAGTAAAGTCTAAACAAACCGATTTTAGTAATATTGATTAGGCATTTATCAAATATCTAATTTTGGTGTTATGGATAGAAAAAGCACAAGGAAGATAACATGAAAGTTAATAAAATACTCACCATGCTGCTTGCCTCTACATCAATTTCAGCAGCATTCGGAGCAGATATACAAATAAACTCTTGGGGGGATTTATACAACAATAGAGAAAATTTAAACAACAATTACACACTAAACAGCCCAATATCACTGGACGGACATCTCACAATAGGCACATGGGATAGCGGCACAGTCGGTTACTGGAATTTAGACGGCAGCAATTGGGAATTATCCGGCGGAAATTCCGACAAAGCATTTTCAGTCCAAAACAACATTTCAGCTTTTGTATTTAACAATTTAAATCTTAAAGAAATTAAAAACTCTGGCGAAAATGGCGGTGTTATTTGGAATGGCGGTAAAAACGGGGTTATATCAAATTCTGTATTTAAATCAAGCGGGACAAAATATGGCGGTGTTATCTACAACCAAGGAGAAATTGTAAGCATAAATAATGTCTTGTTTGAAGACAACTTTATAAATTCAGGCGCAGGCGGTGCAATTTACAACAGTGACAGCCGCACAATAGCTGAAATAAAAAATTCAAATTTTATATCAAACAGCGCATACGATAACTCATCAAACGGTGGGGCAATTTACAATGCCAACGGCACAATAAATTTAATCGAAAACACAAATTTTGGTAACAGCGATACACAAAATTCAGGGAACACTGCCGCAGGTGAAGGTGGAGCAATTTACAACAACGGAACCATAGGAAATATAAACAATTCCAATTTTTACTATAACGGAAGTACAAACAGCGGAAAAAACGGCGGTGCAATATATAACAACGGAGAAATACAAGAAATCGCAAACACCACCTTTAGCGAAAACGGTAAAAAAATTGAATATAGAATTGACTATACTTCTGTAGGCGGTGCTATTTATAACAGTGGAACCATAGGAGCCACGGGCACAAAAGGCATATCAAACGTAACATTTAATGAAAACCAATCCCAATACGGCGGTGGTGCAATTTACAACCAAACAACAGGTAAAATTACCAAAATCACTGATTCAAATTTCACCAAAAACTACAGCGGGGATGAAGGCGGCGGCGCAATTAAAAACAAGGGGGAAATCACCCTTATTGACAACACCAAATTTCAAGGAAACAAGGCAGATACCGCCCTTGGTTCAACGGTGGACGCAAAAGGTGGTGCAATATACAATGCCGGCGGCACAATAGATAAAATAAGCAACTCAGAATTTTATTCAAACACCTCAACAGACTTTGGTGGCGCAATATCAAACGTTGGCGGCACAATAAGCGAAATTACAAACGGAACTTTTGGTTCAACAACTCTTCCTGCAAATAGTGGCGCTTCAGGCGGTGCTATAAACAACCAAGATTCAGGCATAATACAAAAAATTACATCTTCTGATTTCATAAACAACGTGGCACTTGAAACTTCTAACCTTGTTCAAGGAAATGGCGGTGCTATCAGAAACTACAACAATTCACAAATTAATTTAATCGACAATGTTAACTTTACATCAAACCATGCAGGCGGACTAAAAGAAGAATATCAAACAGGAGCACAAAGCGTATACGGCGGTGCAATTTATATAGCCGAAAATTCTATTATTAACGCTCTTCAAAATGTCACTTTTTCAAACAACAAAATAAGTGCGGGACACAAAACCGGAGTATACACGGGTAACGGCTTTGGCGGTGCTATATATATTGGAAATGGTTCATACATAGACAATATGACAAATTTATCTTTTACAGATAACATTGTAACCGGCACAAACACCTACGGTGGTGCGATATATATTACAAAAGACGTATCTGATGTAATAACAATCGTGGGTGCAAATTTTGAAAGAAATGCCGCAAAATGCACAGAAGGGGGAGATATTGCACTTGGCGGGGCAATATATTCGGAAAAATCACTTTCTCTTGTTGCAGACGGTTCAGATGAAAAAACACAAAATATCTACATTTCAGATAACTACACCGAAGATAAAAACGGTAGGGTTCAAAACGCAATTTTTATGGACACCATAAATTCCGGAAGTGAGGATATTTCCCTTACTCTAAGCGGAATTAACGGTGGCAAAGTAGAAATAAACGATGAAATTGACGGCGGCAGGGTCAATCTTGGAGTTGTCGCAAGAACGGGCGAAGAATACAAGCTCAATCTTACAGGAGATAGCTCATCGCAAATAATTTTAAACAACATAGTTCATAATGCACAAGTTACTCTTAAAAATACAAATTTAATAATTGGGCTAAACAATACAAATACATCAACTGTATTTAACAGCCAAGACACAAGCCTTATTGCAAAATCAGGAGCAATTTCACTTGTTGACAATAAAACTTCCGCATATTACATAAATAAACTTGTTTCTGAAGATACAAAATGGAATATTGATGTTGACTGGCTTAATAAAAGTGCAGATACAATCAACTTAACAAGCGACCTATCATCAGGAGAAGTTAAGCTTGATAGTATTCGAGTGCTCAACAGTGCGCAAAATCAAGGAGAAGACACATACAAAATTCAAATTATAAAAGGAGCTGTTGGAAATGAAACATCTTCAAATGTTCAGCTTAACTTAGACAATTTGGATATAAGCAGAATAAGCGCAGAAACGCCCTATATTAAAGATGTGTACTCAAATTCAATTATAGGAACAATAGACACAAATATCAATCTTGGAACAACAACAACTTTAAACGACAGTATTGTAATAAAAGGAGTTGTTTACGACACCTTAGAATACATTGCAGGACTTGTAACCGTTGGAGATGAAGCAAAAACATTTACATTTGCAGACACATACCCAACATATACATACAATAAAGCAAATCTTGATGTTGTAGGAACCCTTACAATTCAGGGGTCAAATTCAAATACAAATAAAATTGACTTTTCAAATGCGACCGACCTTAATATTACAAACAGCGCAACGCTTGAAATTAAAAATACAACCATATCAAACACAAATTCAATTACAAACAACAACGAATTTAAAGCTGAAAATTCAATATTTGAAAACATTAAAGAGTTTGTTAACAAAAAAGTTGCCGCATTTAAAAATGTCGAATTCAAAAGTGAAACAGACAAAATCACAAACAATTCTCTTTCCAATATAAAATTTGAAAATTCAACCATAAACGCTTCTGTTCAAAATGACGGCACAATTGAATTTTCAGGCGATAACATCGTAAAAGGAAAAATTGATAAAGACACAACTGGCGGCAAAATTGTTTTAAATGAAGGAAATATAACAATTGAAAACACAATTTCCAATCAGGAAATTAGCAACAATGGCTCAAACACAACCGTGGAAGATGTAACATATCTTGCTCAAAACAATTCTCTTTTAATGCAAGATGGAAACTTTAATATTGTGAATTTGGGGTTAAATACTCTAAATTTCAACACCTTGAATTTAAACGGCGGCGCCATTAACATTAATTCAACGGATGCAGACCTTCAAACAGGCGCAATGGGCAGAATTACCGCTTCATCATACGGCACATTGGGGTCAGGTGTTATTAACGTAGAAAATATCAATGTTATTTCTGATTCAAACACTTTGCAAACAAACATTCTTTTTGCAGACAGCGCCATAAAAGACGCCGTACAAACAGGTATAACAGAAGTTTCAGGCCCAATATACAAATACAGTGTAAAATACGTTAAAGACGGTGAATTTGGGCCAGATGGATATTTCAACTTTAACAGAATTGTAAATTCAGACAACACTTCTGTAGGCTTTAGCCCCTCTGCACTTATTGTGCCAGCAGCAAACCTTACGGTTGGACAAGCCGCAGTAAGTCAAACATTTGAATACTCTTTTGAACATATAGACAGATTTTTCCAAAATTCGCTTAAAGAAAGAATGGGAGCGCACAACAGAAATTCTTTTGCAATTAGCGAACATACGGAAGCTTTGAAATATAACAACAACGAAGAAGCTTGGATGAAACCTTATACAAACTTTGAAACAATGAATCTTGACGGTGGCCCAAAAGTTGACGCAATATCATATGGAACATTTATCGGGTACAACACCGATTTTAAAAAGCTCAAAAACGGCTGGAATAAAGTGGGCACGGGCTACATAAGCTATATGGGTTCTATTATTGATTATGACAGTGTCGATATGACAACAAACGGCGGCATGATTGGCACAACCCAATCTTTTGAAAAAGGTAACTTATTTACGGCAATCACAATTGCAGCAGGCGCTAGCGCAGGACAAGCCACAAGTGAGTTTGGACAAGAAACATTTACAATGATAATGTCGGGCATAGCGTCTAAAACAGGTTATAACTTTGAATTTAAAGACGGAGCGTTTATTGTTCAACCTTCAATGTTGATTGGCTACAGTTTTGTAAAAACATTCGATTACACAAACGCAGCAGGCGTAAAAATAAACAGTGAACCCCTTCATTCACTCCAGTTATATCCAAATATCAAATTTATAGGAAACACCAAAAACGGTTGGCAGCCATACGCTACAGTTGGTTTAGTATGGAATTTGATAAACGAACAAAATGTGCGTGCAAATGACATAATTTTACCCCACATGAGCGTGGATCCTTACATTCAATACGGTATTGGTATTCAGAAAAAATGGAAAGATAAAATTACGGCATTCGGGCAAGCTATTGTCAGAAACGGCGGCAGAAACGGTGTTAGCCTAATGTTTGGTATGAATTTTGCTCTTGGTAAAGATTACAGTGAAAATAAACTTAAAAAAGAAACATTATAAATAAAACAACAGTTGTGTGAAGGTTAAAAAAATGAAAAATAAAATTAAAGCGGTCCCCACCCTTTTTCTTGGCTTGTGCTGTTTTTCTTTAAGCACAAGCTCATCTTTTGCCCTTGAGCCAATTAGGTTTGACGATTTAGCCCCGAATCTTCAAGCGGAATTAAGCGAAATTGATAACAATTTTGGAACAGGCGACAAAAACATAGTTTATGAACTTAAAAAAGATGAAAACAATAATCTTATTTTTGAAGATATAACAGGCACAAGCCCGACAGAAGGTTCATATACCATACAGTTTAACTACCCTTCAAGTGAAACCGTAAGGGTAATTGTTGCACAGACAGATGTTATAGATAAAATTGAAGGAACATATTATAACATCCCAAGCGTTTGGAGCGGTGGGGCACTTGTTAACCTTGGAGAAATTGACACAATTTCAGGAGATTTTGTTCAAAACTATGTTCCAAACACAGGTGGAAACAGAGGCGGCGCAATTTATAACAATCCTGACAAAATAATAAATCATATCAGGGGAAACTTTATTGGAAATTACATAATAGGCGGAAAAGGCCATGGTGGGGCAATCGGAAATGACGGCATAATTCAAGATATTGAAGGCAACTTCATTTCTAATTATGTTAACTCGTCAACAGGACAAGCCTATGGCGGTGCTATTTTGAATTATGGCGCAATAAATAGCATTAACGGTTTATTTGTCGGAAACTACATAGATACAGTAGGTAGCAGCAGGTATCTTGTCGCAGGCGGGGCAATATACAATGGTTCGCTAAATACAATGGATAAAATTCAAGGAACCTTTATAAACAATTACATAAACACGCAACTAAGTCAGGCAGCAGGCGGTGTATTGCACAACAGCTTTAGCTCTGTTGTAAATTTAATTCAGGGAAATTTTGTTGGAAACTACGTGTTTTCAAAAACAACTCTTGCCGCTGGCGGTGTAATAGCCAACAAAGATGATGCTATCATAAATTTAATTCAAGGAACTTTTAGCGACAACTACGCAGCCTCACAAGATTACGGGGGACAAGGGGGTGCCATAAACAATAATGGAACCAACTCTTATATCAAAGAAATCAACGCAACTTTTATAAACAACCATGCAACAGGGCTAAAAAGTGCATTTGGCGGCGCCATTGTAAACCGTTCAACAATAGATAAAATAAATTCAGATTTTATTGGTAATTACACCCATGTTGTAGATAATTACACAAGAGGGGGCGCAATATTAAATTCAAGCCCACCCGACAGTATTATAAAAGAAATTAACGGCAACTTTATTAAAAACAGCGTAAAAAGTGATAACGGGGGCGGATATGGCGGCGCTATATCAAACGGCGGGGAAATTGATACAATAAATGGAAACTTTGAAGAAAATCAAGCCATAACAACAGGAACAGGAAACACAGCAGGTGGCGCACTATTTAATAACGGGACTATAAATTCTATATATGGAACTTTTATAAAAAATTCAACCATTGCAAACACAAACCAAACAATAGGGGGAGCAATTGCATTCAGTGGCGGAACAACAAATTTAATTCAGGGGAACTTTAATGAAAATAATATATATACATTAAGTGGAATAGCTTCAGGCGGTGCAATTGGAATAAACAATTCAACGGTTAATACGATAGAAGGGATATTTACAAAAAATTCTGCCATATCAGAGGACAACCTTGCAAGAGGTGGCGCTATAATGAGCAACAAACCGTTTGAAATTATCAATTCAACCTTCAGGGATAACTTTGCGCAATCAGGCACAAATTCAGCACTTGGCGGTGCCATTATGGCATTAAATACAGATATAACAATTAAAGCAGACAACGGCACAACGCTTTTTAGCGGAAACTACACAAAAAGCTCAGATGTAATTGAGGAAAACGCAATATATATAAACAATGGCTCTCTTAATTTAATTTCAAATAACAACGGTTCCATAATTTTTGATGACACAATTGATGGAGAAAATAGCTATTCTATTTCAATTGACGGAGATATTTTAAGCAATGTCGAATTTAATAATCTTGTAAAAAATGCGTCCATAACCCTTGATAACACAAGGCTACATCTTGGGGTAACGGATGAAGAAAATAATACATCAAATGTTTTAGCGACATCTGATATACAAATAAATTCAGGTATGGTTGACACAATTGACAATAAATATACAAATTACAACATACAAAATTTAACCTCAAATAATGGGGGCAAATTTAATATAGATTTAGACCTATCAAAAGAAATTCAAAATTCAGACACATTTACTGTTGGTGAAAATTCAACAGGAAAAATAACTCTGTCCTCGTTTAATGTTATACCTTCAAAAAATGATAGCACATATATTATTCAAGTAATAAAAGCACAAAACGACAACATACAGCTTGATTTTGACCCAAACAAGGTTATAAATCAAATAGGTGCAAATGCAACAAGCGACACAATTATCGCAGAGAGTTTCGATTTATACACAACAAATACAAGAAACGACTCCATTATAGTAAAGGGGATGAAGGACACTTTTGCAGAATGGTCAAACTTTGACACTGTGGAAGATAAAACATTTACATTTGTTGACAGCTCGACAAAATTTTTATCTGAAGACTTGAGCGAATTAAAAGGAAACAACATCACAATTAACGGAGTAAACACCACTATTAACGCAAATAACAAAGAGTTTTTACACAAAATTACAAGCGAACAAAAAATTTCTTTAAACAATATAAGCCTTATAAACGGCAAAGAAATTGATAACAAGGGCGAAATAGCCTTAAATAATGTAAATTTAACATCCGATATAGTAAACGATAATTTAATAAGCGCAAGCGGAACAACAAAATTTGAAGGCGAAATTCAAAACAATGCAAATTTGAATATTGAAAATGCAAAAGCAACATTTAACAATTCAATCATGGGTAATGGAAATATCGCCATTGTTGACAGTTCAGTCAATTTAAACAATAAAGTGCAAAATCAAAATATTGAAATAACAAATTCTGATGTAGTTGTTTCAAACTCAAAAGATTTTATAAACAACTCACTTGAGATAAATTCAGGCAACTTTAATGTTCAAAATTTAGAGTTAAACAATTTATATCTCAATAATTTAAGTTTAACAGACGGCACAATCAACATTATATCTACAGATGCAGACCTTCAAAATTCAAGAATGGGAAACATACAAGCAAACTCTTATGGCATAAACCCAAGGGGAAAGATAAATGTAAATAATATTAATTTATTAAGCGATGCAAAAGAAAACTTAACAAGCATAAAATTTGCAGACTATGAAATTCAAAATAATATTGAAAACAACGTAGAAGAAATTACAGGCCCAATTTACAAATACAATGTATCATACAACACAACCGATGAAGGCGGCTATTTCAATTTTTCAAAAGGCGCAAACGGTTCTGGCAATACTTATCAAGCGTTTAATCCTGCTGTTTTCTCAGGCGCCGTATCATCCCAAATTGGGGGCTTTTTGGCACAATCAGAAATACAACAACAGGGATTTTTCTTTCTTGATAAAAATATGAAATACACAAAAGCTCAAAGACTTGCAATGAAAAAAGAAAACCATTATGCAATAAGTGAGGGAAGCGCCCTTTATATACCAAAAGAAAGTTACAAAATAATTCCATATACAACCTTTGAAAAAGTTAACTTAAGAGGGGGTGTTAGTGTCGATAGCATATCATATGGCACCCTTGTCGGCTCTGACAGTGAAATTTATAAATTGAAAAAAGGGTTCAAAGGGGTATTTTCACCTTTTATTGGATATAATGGCTCTCATCAAAACTATGATGGAATAAGTACATATCAAAACGGCGGCTTTATTGGCGCAACGGGAACTTTGTTTAAAAACAATTTCTTTACTGCCCTCACTACATCAGCAGGTGCATCTACAGGAAGTGCAAGCACATCGTTTGGTTCTGACAACTTCACCATGCTCACAGCAGGAATAGCGTCTAAAACAGGCTATAACTTTGAATTCCAAGAAGGCAAATTTATTCTTCAACCCTCATTATATCTTGGATACAGTTTTGTTAACACATTTGATTACACAACATCTCAAAATGTAAAAATTAAATCTGACCCGCTACATGCAATTCAAATAATTCCTGCAATTACTTTTATCAGCAACACTAAAAACGGCTGGCAGCCATATGCTACCGTTAATATGGTATTTAATGCAATGGATAAAAGTAAATTCAGTGCAAATGATATAAACCTACCTAATCTGTCAGTAAAACCATACGTTCAATACGGTGTTGGTATTCAGAAAAAATGGAAAGATAGATTTACTGCATTCGGGCAAGCTATTGTCAGAAACGGCGGCAGAAACGGTGTTAGCCTAATGTTTGGTATGAATTTTGCACTTGGAAAAGATTATTCAAAAAAGAAAAATACAAACCTTTAATAAAAAAGCTTAAAAAGCCTTTATTTACAATCCCAAGAAAGACAAAATTCTTACGCACAACTGTGAAATTATTTCCACTGTAATAAAGGCAAAAACAGGAGAAATATCAATCATCCCGATTGGCGGCACCAATTTCCTGAAGGGTTCAAATATAAAATCTGTAAATTTCTTAAGTGAATAAAAGGGCTCTTTGTACCAATTAACAGGAAACCAAGACAAAAGAACTCTTATTAACATAAGAAGCAAAATAAGATTAAAAAATTGATAAACTAAATATGTAACCATAATTTATGCCCTTGAATTTTCCGCCGTGTGATGGCATGCGCAATCATATTCCTCAAAATCTTCTATAATTTGAACAAGAAGTTTTTTAAGATTTTCAATATTGTTTTTAAATACCTGAATAACTTCCGCATGGCTGACAGGGTTCGTATCTGAAACAAGTCCTGCGTCATAGTCTGTTATAAGGGAAATATTTAAAGGACACATATCAAGCTCTTTTACAAGAATAGCTTCAGGATATTGAGTCATGTTGATAACCCCCCACCCTTGAGATGTAAAGAATTTACTTTCAGCCTTTGTAGAAAATCTTGGGCCATTAATAACAACAACAGTGCCTGTTTTATGATATTTAAGCCCGAGCTTTTCAGCCGCATTAATTGCCAATGTGCGCATATTTTTGCAATATGTTTCAGCTGCGCTCACATGGGTTACAATCGGCCCTTCAAAAAAGGTGTCTTTTCTTTTACCAAATGTCCAATCCACAAATTGGTCACAAAAAACAATATCTCCGGGTTTAATGTTCTCTTGTAAACTTCCCGCAGCACAAGGAGAAATTATATACTTGCAGCCAATATTTTTCATTGCCCAAATATTTGCTCTGTAATTTACTTGTTCCGGTGTAAGGGAATGGTCTCTGCCATGACGTGGCATAAAAGCAATACTTTTCCCTGCAATTTTGCCCACCAAAATTTTATCGCTCGTTTTACCGTATGGGGTTTCAATTGTGTATTCTTTTGTATCAGTTAAAAAAGAATAAAACCCTGACCCCCCAAATATACCTATTGTTGCAAGTTTTCTCTTCATCTTATCCTCTTTTTATTTACATATCACTGTTTGCATCTTCTTCTAAAAGGGTTCGCAGCTTAAAACCGGGGTGGATTTTCCCGTCCGCTCTAACCCCAATTGCATAGCCCTTTTCATATTCTTGACGATTGCTTGTAGATTCATAATTGGCTCTATCCTGTACTGTGCCTGTATCAATGCAAATAACCCCATGGAATGCAGGAGTTAAGACATTGTTAAAATTAATTTTCCACTTGTGTTCAAAATTCACAAGTTGAACCCCCCAATAAGAGCCGTCAGGAGTTCTGAAGTTATACCCTTGAAAATCACTGGCAGTTGCAGGAGAGGGGGCATTATTATTAATATTTGTATTTGCAAAATAATAATTACAAGCCCTATCTAAGCTCTGCTCAAGCCCACGGTTATTAGAATCATGATCAAACCAATAGCCATTATCATACACAAGCTCGCTTGCAATCTCTCCATTATCAATCATTTTTGCAGGATCACCAGTTACACCACTTGGATAAACACAAAGAGCCTCTCTAGGCTTATTCTTACTGTTTGGGAAAGTGTTCGCATGAGTTTCTATAGCACTTGTTGGATTTTCGATGTCAAGGCTGTCATTAAAATCAAAATTTGAACCGTTACAGTTTGATATATGATGATTATACATATTAACATTAACACTATCATCAGAGCAATCAATTTTTGTTGCATTTAAAGCCTGAGATAGGGCGGTACAAAAAAGCATTGCTCTTTGCCTATAAAGTTCAAGTGTCATATCTGAATCGGTTTTTCCTTCACTATCAAGCACAATTTTTTCTTTTGAAACAATTTTTGCGGAATTTAGTGTACCTGTTATATTATATGGTTCAGAATTCATTAATTCTTCCATGGCAGAAGCCAAAGCATTGTAAGCCTTTTTAGCTTTAAGTCTACTTGTATCAGGGGATACAGATTGAATGGCAGGTACCAAAATTGCGGTCAAAACCCCAATAATGGCAAACACAATCATAAGTTCAGCTAATGTAAACCCTTTGGCTTTATGAAATAACATTTTACATCCTTTTTTGTAATTATATTATAGTTTTACAAGGTTGGCAAACCAAAAAATTATATATCTTGTAAATCTTCATCAAGGAGTTGTTTTAATTTAGTCCCAGGATGAAGTCTGCCATCTGCACGGACACCAACAGCATAGCCCTTTGGATAATCAACATTTTTGTTAATATCAGCTTGAGTATATTCATCACTATCATTACCCGTATCAATGCAAATTACCCCATGAAGCGCAGGAATTTTCACATTATTGTAATTAATAACCCACTTGTGCGCAAAATTTAAAAGCTGAACACCCCAACGCACACCATCTGTGGTTTTAAAATTATAAATAGGAGGATTATGCGGCGCTTCTGTGTGTGCTGCAGCAAAATAATAATTGCAAGCCCTATCTAAGCTCTGCTCAAGCCCACGGTTATCAGAATCCTTATCAAACCAATCGCCATGATCATACAATAAAGAGTGCGCAATCGCACCATTGTCAATAATATCTTTAGCATTTCCTGCTTGGGCAGTGCCGTCACTATTTGCCGGCAGAACACACCTTACCCATCTAGGCTTATCAGACGAGGGGTATTCATCTTGTATTATAAAGTTAGGCCCGTTACAGTTAGAAATTTGATGATTATGTATTACCATATTCACTGCATCTGCAGCATCTCTTTTATCATCTTCGCCGCCACAATTAACATTATTTGCATTTAATGTATCTGCAAGGGCGGAACAAAAAAGCGTATTTCTCAAAATCTCGTCTTCTTGAGTGTCGCCCGTAATGATTTTTGAAGCGTCCAAGCTTGCTGTATTCACATAAGGATCAGAGTTCATAAGAATTTGCATGGCACGAGTTAAGGTATTATAAGCTTTTTTTGCTTTTAATTTATTTGTATCTGGAGCCGCCATAAACAACACAGGAACTAAAACCGCAATCAAGATACCTATTGCCGTAAAAGTTATCATAAGCTCCGCTAAAGTAAACCCTTTATGTATATTTAAGCGCATACAAAATCCTTCATATGAAACTATATAATATAATTATAATATAGTTTTGGGGGGTTTGCAATCTAGTTAGGAGAATATTCAAGAAGATTTGCATTATCTCTTAAAAGCCAAAGCTCTTTATCTTTAGTTTTTTGAAAAATTGCTTTGTTTTTATCTAAAGATTTTTCGCCCATATTGCGCATTCTTTTATGCGCCTTTTTGGGAGAAATTTGAGCTCTGTTTCTAACATAATTGTATTTATTTTGATTGTGGATTTCATCTTGAGCTTCATTTTTAGCTTCGCCTTGAAGTTCATTTTTAAGTTCATCTTGAAGCTCAACATGAGAAGAATTTTTAGCAATATCGTCAATAGCTGCACTGTTGGCAAAAGCAGGAAAAGAAATTAAAATACAAAAAAAAGAAAGAATATATCTCATATTTCATCCAGTTGTAATAAATAAAAAATCGAACCTTAGAAAAATTTTCTTAGCGCAAGCTTTAGAAAATCTTATATCGGTAAACCTGCGAAGCATTTTTTATAAAAAAATTTCGGAACGACAGGATTTGAACCTGCGACCCCCACCACCCCAAGGTGGTGCGCTACCAAGCTGCGCTACGTCCCGATATCATTCAATTTAATTTTTGTCAAAGTACATTATCGAAGCGCAGCTTGGAATATTTTATACGGCTCACTCAAGCCTTCGGCTTTTCAATTCGCCTGCCCTACAAAAAACTTGCCGTATGGCAACTTTTTTGCAATCGAACCTGCTACGTCCCGATATGGCTCACACAACTAATTTATAAGCGCAAGACCACAAGAATATTTTAGCAAAAGAATAAATGAAATCAAGTTTTATTTGTCATAGGGGAGATTACAAAAAATATAATCATGCAAAACGTTATGGCGGGTTCAAAATATTTAAAAACTTTTAAATTAATACTTGAAAAAAAACCTTTATGATGTATTATTGATATAGACATTTATGTCTTATGCGTCCGTAGCTCAGCTGGATAGAGCATCTGCCTTCTAAGCAGAGGGTCGCGCGTTCGAATCGCGCCGGGCGTATTTTTTTATTGGTTTTTTAAATTAAAGTATGAACTATGGTTATCTAAACCGCTTCTTTTAAAAAAATTTTGATTTTGTATTATTTTATAAATGTTTTAAATTCAAAATCAAAACATAGTCACACCAAAGGCTTATATACGGCCTGAATGTTTTATTTAAAAAAAACGGAAAATAGCTGATTTCAAAGGTTGTATGCACTTTTTACAAAAATTAATCTTTCAGATGTTTAATATCTAAAAAATTAATAAATACATATTTTTAATATGATGGCATTTTAGCATTTTTTAAAATTTGAGTTTAATATTACAATGTCAATTATGACAATTAAAACTTTGCTTGGTAAAAAAATCAAAACATTAAGAATTAAAAAAGGCCTCACCCAAAATCAACTGTCTGATATGATTGGTATTTCGCAAAGAAGTCTTTCGGGAATTGAAATCGGAAAAAATTTCCTAACCGCAGAAACTTTGGAAAAAATTTTGACCAGCCTAAACATTGGAATTGATGACCTTTTTTCAGTAAATCACCTGAATGATTCTGGAATTTTAAAAGAAGAGCTTTTGGAAAAAATTTCAAACGAATCTGATGAAAGAAAAATCAAAGAAATTTACAAAGTAGTTATTGCACTTTTAAAAGATTAATTCATCTTGAAAAATTACAATAACTGCGCCAATCACCATAAGGACACCGATGGCTGCCTTTTTTGGGATGTCCTGTTCAGAAAAAAATCTTCCGCCTAAAAATATGCTAAATAAGCTTGAAAGCTGAAACAAAGCAAGGGCAGAGGAAACGGTGAAGTGCGCAAAAACAATATTAGTAAAATATTGCATAAGAAAAATTGAAATCACAAGAAAAATTTGCAGCTTCAAATTTTCTCTATTTAATGGCTGAGCTTTCCATGCCGGCAAACACAAAAGAAAAGAAAAAAGCAACCCCGACAAAACCCAGAAGCAAAGTGCAATTTCAGGATTTGTAAGAAGAATTATTTTTTTAATAAAAATCGCTTCTGTACCTGAAAAAATTAATGCCAAAAAGCGATAAAAACATCCTGCCTAAAAAAGCTTGTTTTTGTCGTTTTAAAGAGCAAAAAAGTTGAAATTATAATAATAAAAATGCCAAACAAAGAAAAAAAGCTTGGTACCTCATGTAAATATAAAAAACCTACAATTAAGGCAACAATTGGTTTATAGGCATTAATTGGCGCAACAATTGAAAGTTGTCCCAAAGAAAGGGCTTTTATAATAAAATAATTTCCAAGTGCGCCAAAAACCCCCATTAAAAGGACATTATAGACTAAAACATTTGTATAATTTATTTTATCAAAAGAAAGACAAAAAATCGGAAATGTGAGCAAACAAAGCCCAAAATATGAATTAAAATTGACGCAAGAAGATGAAAGGTTATTTTTTGTCAGCAATTTTTGGAACATATTCAAAAAAGAGCTTGAAATTATTCTTATTAAAATTGCAGAAATATTGATAAACATAAAAAAAATTATATGCTAAAAATCGCCTTTATAAAAGGCGATTTAACTATTTTTTAGGAACAAACATAACACCTACAGGATATGTTCGTGAGATAATCTCTTTTTCGCCGTCAGATACCACAATGGTAACATCTTTCACGCTTTCATCCATTGTGAGTTTCAGATTATTTGCATATGCGTTATATACAAATTTTTCATCAGGAATATTGACTGTCAAAGAACCAATTTCTGCTTCTTTTCCATTATTAGATTTTACTTTAATAGTTAATTTGTGCTCCCCCACGCTCCAGTTTGGCCCGCACATAACAGCCAAGTCAAAATGAAATTCATTTGGCATTGCAACAACAGAAATTCTGTCATAGATATTAATACAGGATAATTTATTATTTTTAAAAGTTATATTCTCCGCTAAAACAAGATATTCTGCCATTTTTTCTCCTTTGTCGCAATAAGCAAAAACGCCCTTTTAAAAGGACGTAAATTAGGAGAAGAAGGGATTCGAACCCTTGGTACGTTATTCACGTACGACGGTTTTCAAGACCGCTCCGATCAACCACTCCGGCACTTCTCCAAAATGTGGTTATAAACCGCTTACAAGTATTATCTTAAAAACAAAGTGTTTTGTAAAGTATAATTTTTAGGTTTTTTTTTAAAAAATTATTTCGACTTAAAATAAAACCCTTGAGAAAGTTTTGCCTTAATTGAGCTAAAATGCTTACATATAAAATACGGAATAAAAAACAAATTATAGAAACTCAAAGCAAAGGCAAAAAGCATATTTTTATGCTTAAAGTCAACTAAACCGTTTAATATAGGTTTTGGGCAAGTGCAGTTTTTGTTCAGGCATGGAATTGGTTTTGAAAACATTTTGAAATTCTTATCTTTAATATTCCCCATAAAATGAGCCCTGTTAAACCTTGAAGAAAAGCACCTATAGGCGTCCCCATTTTGATAAACGCACATATAATCAACCCCCGCACAACAAAGGTTGGCATATGTATTGGAAAGTTTTTTTGTTTTAGAAACTGAGAATTTTTGAATAAACTCATTTGCTCCAAAAGAATATTCAACAAAAGAATTTTTTATTCTCATGTGCTGAACTTCAAATTTTATCCCGTTTTTCTCCATAAATTGCGCAACTTTTTCCAATTCACACAAATTATCCTCAGACAAAACAGAAGCCGCAACAAACTCTGTATTTCCTTTAATTTTGCTAAATTCTTGCGCCTTATGTAAAAAATCATCCAAATTTTTAATTTCCGTTAAATGGAGAGAAACAAAAAGTCTTGATAAGTTTTCGCCTGCAATTTCTTTTAATTTTAAATAATATTCAAAGGGAAAAGAAAAATTCGAAACAACTCCAACTTTAAAACCAAGATAGACGATTTTTTCTATAATCTGAAAAAAATTTTCATGGCAAAAAGGCTCGCCCCCTGATATTGTAATTTCAAAATCTCTTGGCAAATTTTGAATAAATTCAAAAAACGCTTCCAAAACAGAATTGTCCGCATATTCAAAGGCGCCTTTTGCAAACTTTTTAGACTGCGAACAGTAAGGACACCTATAGTTGCATTTTTGAGTAATCAAAAAATCAATTTCACGCTTCATTTTTTTCGATTATCTCAATTTCATTTCCATCAGGGTCTTTTATAAAGGCAATTTTAAGGACACGCTTATTATCACCTTCATTTAAAGTTAAATCAAAAGGTTCATATAAATATTGATACCCCATATCTTCTACTTTTTTTGAAAACTCATCAAAGTTATCAACCTCAAATGCAAAGTGTCCAAAGGTTTCCCCAACAAGGTATTTATTTTCAGGCTTTTTGAAATTATCAGTTAATTCAATTTCAACACCTGTTATTTCATCTTTAAGATAATAAAGGGTGCAATCTTCCAAATTGGCTGTATAAGAGAGCTTTAAGCCAAAAAGTTTTGTGTAGAATTCCAAAGATTTTTGCAATTCACTCACCCTTAGCATGGCATGTAAAAATTTCATTAAATTTTAGCTCCTTCAACAAGTTCCATTGCTTTTTTTGTTCTTTTTTGGACTTCATCCTTACCTAAAACGGTCAAAATGCCAACCATATCGGCACCTTTCGTTCTTCCGGTAACAGCAGCTCTTATTGCCCACATTGTTTCTTTTGGTTTGTATCCAAATTTTTCTTTAAATTCGCTTCTTAAATCTGCAAGGTCATTATGAAGGATTTCTTCATTATCAAAATCCCAATTTTTGGTCAATTCATAAAATTTTGCAAGAACATTTTTAGATAATTCAGTTTGCAAAAGTTCTGAAACTTCTCCTAAATCAATGTCATCCAAGAAGAAATAAGGCGCATCGTGCTTAATATCTGCAAGAACAGTCAATGGTTCTCTTGTAATTTCAACAATTTTTTCAAGTTTCTTGCGTGAAAATTTTGAAATATTATATTCTGATAAAAATGGAATTACCATATCTGTTAATTTTGAAATATCCATTTTTTTAATGTACTGTCCGTTCATCCAGTTCAATTTGTCATATTCAAAAATTGAATTAGAGCTTGAAATCTCACCAATTCTAAAATCTGACGCAATTTCATCCACGGTTTTAATCTCAACCCCGTCAGAAGGTGCCCAACCCAAAAGGGCAACAAAATTAATTAAAGCATCTGTTAAATACCCCTGTTCCACAAAATCTGAAACAGCAGTTGCGCCGTGACGTTTTGATAATTTGCTTCTATCCGGAGCCAAAATCATACCTAAGTGTCCAAATCTTGGCACCTTAAACCCTAGAGCTTCAAAAATTAAAATTTGTTTATATGTGTTTGAAATGTGGTCTTCACCCCTTATAACATGGGTAATTTCCATAAGCGCATCGTCAATTACAACCGCATAATTATATGTAGGCGCCCCGTTTGATTTCATAATAACAAAATCACCAATCAAATTTGTATCCACATGAAGCTTACCTTTAACTAAATCGTCAAATTCAAGAATTGAACTATTATGGAAAGCCTTTTGAGCGGCTGCAATATTGAACCTAATTGCGGGTTTTCTTCCCTGTTTTCTAAGTTCTTCTTTTTCATCTTCCGTTAAATGTTCACATTTTTTAGAATAAACGTAAGCTTTTTTATTTTTTGTTGCTTCCTCTTTTTCTGCTTCCAATTCTTCAGGGGTGCAAAAACATTCATAAGCAAAGCCTTTATCCAAAAGTTGTTGTATGTATTTAGGGTAAATATCAAACCTTTGAGATTGAGTGTAAGGGCCATAATTACCACCCACATCGGGGCCTTCATCCCAATTTAAGCCAAGAGCCTTTAAGCTATCAAAAATGTTATCCACATATGCTTGGCTTGTGCGCTCAGCGTCAGTATCTTCAATTCTTAAAACAAAAGTTCCGCCCATTTTTTTTGCATATAAAAAATTGAAAAGCGCTGTTCTTGCTGTACCAATATGTAAATTTCCGCTCGGTGAGGGAGCAATTCTAACTCTTACTTTATCTGACATATTTAATTCTCCAAAATACTTTATAAAATAATAATACATCAAAAATATAATTATATATTTTTTGATATAAATAAAAATTTTTATTGTATAATTTTTCATATGAAAAATAATATTTTAAAAATCGGAATAATCGGGCTTGGCGTTGTTGGATGCGGAGTTGTAAAAACACTTTCAAGTTTTTCCAATATAGAAATCAAAAAAGCTGCCGTAAGAAATGTTAACAAAAAACGTGAGGTTAATGTAAAAGAAATTACAAACGACCCGTTTGAAATTGCAAATGACCCTGAAATTGACGTTGTGGTTGAAGTTGCAGGCGGAGTTAACCCTTGTCTTGAGGTTATAAAAACGGCAATTAAAAATAAAAAGCACATTGTAACAGCGAACAAAGAGCTTCTTGCAAAGCATGGGGATGAAATTTTTGCCCTTGCCAATGAAAACAATGTTACCGTTTTATATGAAGCGGCAGTTGCAGGGGGCATTCCAATTATCGGCCCAATTAAAACCACTCTAAAGGCAAACACTTTCAACAAAGTGACAGGCATTTTGAATGGAACAACAAACTATATTTTAACCAAAATGGAAGAAGATAATCTTTCGTATGATGAATGTCTAAAACAGGCACAATCCCTTGGATATGCCGAAAGTGACCCAACAAATGATGTTGAAGGGTTTGATACAATGTTTAAAATCTCAATTCTTGCAAACATTGTATTTAAGAAAAAAATTGACATCACTAAAATCTATAGAGAAGGTATCACAAAAATTACAAGCGAAGATATTGACTCTGCAAATGAATTAGGGTACAAAATCAAGCTTCTTGGGCTTGCCCAAAAAATTGAAAACACAGACACTCTTGATATAAGAGTTCATCCGGTTTTGGTGCCAAAAGATAACACAATATCCAAAATTAATAACGCAACAAATACCGTTCTTTTGGAAGGGTACCCCGTGGGCTCCATTATGTTTACAGGCCCCGGAGCGGGTGAGGCGCCAACAGCAAGTTCGGTTGCGGGGGACATTCTTGCTATAGCTTCAGAAATTTCATACACAGATACAATTTTACCTTCATCAAGAGTTAAAAACAGCGAAAATGCAATTCAAGAGGACATTTTAAACACAAACAATACTTACTATATTGCAATAAATGCGCAAAACTCAAGAGGGGTAATTGGGCTTATAGGCTCAATTTGTGCAAAAAATAACATAAATCTTCAAAGTATTATTCAAAAAGGCATAAAAAAGGATAATACGGCGCTTATAGTTGTTTTAACCGAAAAAACTTTAGAAAAAGACATACAAAATGCCATTTTTGAATTAAAAAAAGAAAACATAAAAGTTACAAGTTTAATAAGAGTTATTTAAGGAAAAAACACAATGAGATACCAAGGACTTATTAATAAGTACAGAGAATACCTTCCTGTTGATGACAACACTCCCGTTGTTACATTATGCGAAGGAAACACCCCTTTAATTAAAGCAGACAACCTTGCAAAATATTTGGGGCTTTCAGGGTGCGAAATTTATTTAAAATACGAAGGTTCAAACCCCACAGGTTCTTTTAAAGACCGTGGAATGACAATGGCAGTCACAAAAGCAAAAGAATCAGGCTCAGCTGCTGTTATTTGCGCTTCAACCGGCAACACTTCTGCTTCTGCGGCAGCTTATTCAGCACGTGCGGGGCTAAAATGTTATGTTTTAATTCCTGACGGTTATATTGCGCTTGGCAAGTTATCTCAAGCCATGATGTATGGCGCAAATGTAATTGCAATTTCAGGCAATTTTGACGAAGCACTTGAAGCTGTTCGTGAAATTTCGGCCAATTATCCAATAACACTTGTAAATTCAATTAACCCATATAGAATTGAAGGGCAAAAAACAGGCGCATTTGAATTAATTGAGGCACTTGAAGACGCTCCTGATTATCATTTTATCCCTGTTGGAAATGCAGGCAACATAACTGCATACTGGAAGGGATATAAAGAATGGTTTGAACTTAAAAAATGTTCAAAACTTCCAAAAATGATGGGTGTTCAAGCGGAAGGTTCTGCCGCAATAGTTAAAGGGCACAGAATATTGCACCCTGAAACAATTGCAACTGCAATCAGAATAGGTAATCCTGCAAGTTGGCAAAAGGCAGAAGCTGCAAGAGATGAATCAAAAGGTACAATTGATATGGTATCTGATGAAAAAATTCTTGAAGCGTACAATCTGCTTGCAAATTTAGAGGGAGTTTTCTGCGAACCCGCAAGTGCTGCAAGTGTGGCAGGGCTTATAAAATTAAAAGATACAATCAAGCCAAATTCAAAAATTGTATGTATTTTAACGGGTAATGGTCTAAAAGACCCTGATTGTGCAATTAAAAATGCAAAATCACAGGTACAAAAAACAAGTGCAGATATTAAAGATATTGTTAAATTGATGAAGTTGTAAATTTAACATATATTAAGTGTTTAGTTCGATTTTATCAAACAATACGCAATCTTATAGATTTATAAAATATAAATTTCTATAAAACACACAAAAAAAGCGAAGGCAAAATACCTTCGCTTTTAATTATACATTATTTATTACATGAAGTATTGAGGAACGGCACTATGAATAACAGAATTTATTCTGTCACCTTGTACGCTTTCTAAAATTTTATTTCCTTGCTCCACATATGCGTCTTGGAAGTTTTTTGCAAGTGTTTGTGGATTTTCGGGAACTTTTACATTAACAAGTTTATCTGCAGCCTCTTTTACTTGAGAATTAGCATTGGTTTTTTGAAGAACCTTTCCTGCATCTTTTGTTGCTTGTTCCACATTAACGTTTTCACTTTTTCCAAAAAGTTTTTTTGCAAAATCCGAAATCTTTGTCCCAATTGACTTAAATCCGTTTTTTAAAACTTCACCAAGCTTAGCACCTTTTCCTAAGTTTGCTTTACCCGTTTTGAAAGCATAAATTGTTGTACCAATTGCAAGAGCGCCCGCCGCAAGTCCTGCTACAATCCCAACGGTTTTACCTGTAGAAGATGTGCTTTTTGTTTCTGCCGATGTAGTAAAACTGTCGGTAGTATCAGAATTTACAGAGTCATACAAAGCAACATCTTGAGGATTTGCTGTGCTTGCCCCTGTTAAATATGTATTTGAGGGATTTGTTACACCTACCCCAGAAAAATTAACACTCATTTTATACACTCCTTACCATCTTTATATACATTTATAAAAACAAAAAAATAAAAAAATTGACAAAAAATAAAAAGATGTAAATTTTTATTAAAAAATCCCGCCTTTTGAGCGGGAAATTTTAATTTTGGAATTATATTTTTATCCAATTGCTTCAATTATTGCTTTTGCAGCACGTTTACCAGCACCCATTGCGTTAATTGCGGTTGATTCACCTAAAGGAGCAACGTCCCCGCCTGCCCAAATTTCTTTAATTGAAGTTTCGGCTTTTTCATTAATTACAATGTACCCTCTTTTATCTGTTTCAAGATTAAGTTCATCATTTTTTGCAGAATCTTGAATAATAGGGTTAGGGCCTGTTCCCAAAGAAACAATAACAGCGTCAAAATCAAGTGTAACATATTCGCCCGTGCCAACAGGTTTTCTTCTACCTGAAGCGTCAGGTTCACCAAGTTCCATAATTTCAAACTTCATTGATTTTACATACCCGTTTTCACCCAAAATCTCAACAGGGGCATGAAGGAATTTAAAAATAACTCCTTCTTCTTTGGCATGCCTGATTTCTTCTTTTCTTGCAGGAAGTTCTTCTTCTGTTCTTCTGTATAAAATATAAACTTCCTTATACCCAACACGAACAGCCGTTCTTGCAGCGTCCATTGCAACATTGCCACCCCCTATAATTGCTGCTTTTTCACCAACTTTAAGTGGGGTTGGGGTTGTGAGTTCATTTGCATGCATAAGGTTGACTCTTGTTAAAAATTCATTTGCACTATACACACCGTTTAAATTTTCGCCCGCAATATGCATCATTTTTGGAAGACCGGCGCCAGAGCATATAAAAATTGCACTAAAACCGTCTTCTTTAAGTTGTTTTAATGTGACTGATTTACCTACAACTACATTTTTAATAATATTAACACCTTTTTTCTTTAAACCTTCAATTTCTCTATCTAAAACAGTTCTTGGAAGTCTAAAGGGCGGAATGCCGTATCTTAAAACACCACCTGTTTCATGGAGTGCTTCAAATATTGTAACATCAAACCCAGCATTTCTAAGGTCATTGGCTGCGCTCATGCCTGCACATCCGGAGCCCACAATAGCAACTTTCTTGCCATTTGGTTTAATTTCAACATCAACAGGTTTTGAATTGTCCCCTACATATCTTTCCAAAGAGCCAATTGCAACTGCCTTGCCTTTAATTCCCAAAACACATTTTGATTCACACTGTCTTTCTTGGGGGCAAACTCTGCCGCAAACAGAAGGGAGCATGTTCGTATTTCTTATAATTTCACCCGCTTTTTGAATGTCACCCGCTTTGACCTGCTGAATAAATTCAGGAATATTTACACTGACAGGACATCCTTTTTTGCACATTGGATTTTTGCAATTTAAACAACGAGACGCTTCAAGTTGTGCCTGTTCATCGGTAAAGTTTTCTTCAACAGGGTTAAAATTGCTTCTTCTTTCAATTTTATCCTGTTCTATCGGTTTTTGACGTTCAATAATAGCCATTTTGTATTAATCTCCTAAATAACTTCACAATTTTATTGTATAATAAAAAAGAAAAATAGGCTAAAAATGAAAAAAAGAGATATAAAACTTTTAATAACCGATATTGACGGAACCGTGGTGGATGAAAATTGCTATTATACCCCCACTTTAAAAAATTATTTTCATAAAATAAGTGATATGGGCATTAAAGTTGTGCTTGCAACAGGAAGAATGTTTAACGGCGCAGACGGGGTAAGGCGTCAGCTTGAGCTTGATACACCCGTTGTTTGTTATCAAGGTGCAATGATAAGAAAGGGAGATGAAATTCTTCATAATGCGCCCGTTTCACATGATATGGCAAGAAAAATTATTCAAATTGCAAGAGAGAAAAAAATTCATCTTAATTTGTATAATAACGATGAATTAATTGTGGAAGATGACAATAAAGAAATTATGCACGAGTACACAAGCGGGCGCCACACAACATATAGGGCAGTAAAATCTTTTGATGAAGTTGATATGAAAAATGTTTCAAAACTTCTTGCAATAATTTATGATGAAGGCGAACTTTTTCAATTTAGAGATGGAATGCAAGAAATCTTTAAAGGTACGCTTGCCATTGTAAGAAGCCATAAATATTACGTTGAATTTACAAATATTAATGCAACAAAAGGCTCTGCACTCAATGTACTTAAAAAAATGTGGAACATAAAACAAGAAGAAGTTATGGCGGCAGGAGACCAAGATAACGATTTTGAAATGCTTCAAGAAGCAGGGATTAAAATTGCAATGGGCAATGCAAGCCCCAAATTAAAAGAAATAGCAGATTATATTTGCCCTGATATAAAGCATGATGGATTATCCCGTGCGATTGAAAGGTATATTTTATGAGAATAGGTCAAGGATATGACATACATAAATTAACTGAAGGGCGCCCTCTTATTATAGGCGGAGTTAATATTCCATACGAAAAAGGATTATTGGGGCATTCAGATGCAGATGTTTTAGCCCATGCCATTATTGATGCAATTTTTGGCGCAATAAATTCAGGAGATATAGGCGAACATTTCCCCGATACTGACCCAAAATATAAAAACTCAGACAGCATAAAGCTTTTAGAAGAAGCAGGTGACATTTTATCAAAAATGGGATATAAAATTTTAAACATAGATTCAACTGTTATCTGCCAAAAGCCAAAACTTGCCCCTTATAAAAACCAAATGGCAAAAAACATTGCAGCTGCACTTAACATTTCAAAAGAAGATATTTCAATCAAAGGCAAAACAAAAGAAAAACAGGATTCTGCGGGACGGGGAGAGTCTATAGAAGCGCTTGCAGTTGTATTAATTAACACAAAATAGGTATTTACTTGTCAATTTTTTATGTTTGTAGTAGTATGCAAAAGTTATGGCATATACATTTCAAGAATTAATTTTAAATCTGTCTAAATACTGGTCTGATTACGGTTGTATCATTCAACAGCCTTATGACATTGAAAAGGGCGCATCCACAATGAACCCTGCAACTTTTTTAAGGGCGTTGGGGCCTGAACCGTATTCAACCGCTATGATTGAACCTTGTCGCCGTCCAACTGATGCAAGATACGGCGAAAACCCAAACAGGTTGGGTCATTATTTTCAATATCAAGTAATTTTAAAACCTTCTCCAAAGGACGCTCAAGGAATTTATTTAAAATCACTTGAAGCAATGGGGATAGATTTATCTAAACACGATGTAAGGTTTGTAGAAGACAACTGGGAATCACCAACTTTGGGTGCCGCAGGAGTTGGCTGGGAAGTTTGGCTTGACGGTATGGAAATTACCCAGTTTACGTATTTCCAA
The DNA here is from genome assembly GCA_964467625.1 of uncultured Gammaproteobacteria bacterium. Lineage (GTDB taxonomy): Bacteria > Cyanobacteriota > Vampirovibrionia > Gastranaerophilales > Gastranaerophilaceae > Galligastranaerophilus_A. The sequence continues at coordinate 153,134 of CAYXRM010000002.1, forward strand.
CAGGTTGGCGGTCTTGAAGTCAAACCCGTTGCGCTTGAAATTACATACGGCTTAGAGAGAATTGCGATGTACCTTCAAAATGTGGATTCCGTATATGACGTTATGTGGAACACAAAATTGAAATATGGTGACATTTATCTTCAAAACGAAATTGAACAGTCAAAATACAATTTTGAATACTCAAATGCAGAAAGGCTTTTTAAGCTTTTTGACTTAGCGGAAGCTGAAAGCGCTTCTTGCATTGAAGCAAACATTGTATTACCTGCGTATGATTGGGTTTTAAAATGTTCACACACATTCAATTTGCTTGACGCAAGGGGCGTTATAAGCAAAGATGAAAGAATTAATTACATAAACAGGGTTCGCAAAATGGCGTCTTGTGTTGCAAAACTTTATGTTGAACAACGAGAAAAACTTGGCTACCCGCTTTTAAATAAATAACCGAAGGATTGACACAAAATAATGAATAATAATAACTTTCAGGAGCTTAACAACATATCCGAAAGCACAAAATTTGAACCTTGCGAAATAAACGCACTTCAAAAGCTTGGTTCAAACCTTTTTAAAACAAAAAATCCTGATGAAATGGTGGACAGTGCGAAAAAGCAATCCTTAAAAAAAACACTGAATGCTTTTGACCTGATTATTTTAGGGGTCGGTTGCATTATAGGTTCAGGAATTTTTACTGTTGTGGGTATTGCAGCTGCAGGCGGCCCGGAATCTGTTGGTGCAGGGCCTGCGCTTATAGTGTCAATGGTTTTGGCTTCACTTGCATGCATTTTTTCTGCAATGTGCTATTCTGAATTTGCCTCAATGATTCCGGTTGCAGGCTCTGCTTACCTTTACACTTTTGCCACAATGGGTGAATTTTTTGCTTGGCTTATCGGCTGGGTTTTAATGCTTGAATATATGGTTGGTTATATCGCCGTTGCAACTGCATGGACTGGGTATTTTATGCAATTTTTGCAAGGGTTTTCAAAGTATTTACCAAGTTTTGTAACCAATCCGCCCATATGGCTTATCCATGACTATGGCACAGCAACAAAAATATTGGCTGAGCAAGGGCTTGACCCTGCCTTGAATATCCCGCACATCGCCTCTATTCCATTTGCGATAAATGCTCCTGCAATTTTTATGACACTTTTAATTATGTTTTTCTTGATTAAAGGGGTGAGAGAATCCACCAAAATGGCAGGGCTTATGGTTGTGATAAAGCTCGGTGTAATTGCCGCATTTTTAATAACCGGCGCATTTTATGTGCGCCCTGAAAACTGGGTTCCTTTTGCACCAAACGGCTTTAAAGGCATTTTTATGGGTGCATTTATAATTTTCTTTGCATATATTGGTTTTGATGCAATTGCAACTGCAGCGGAAGAAACCAAAAATCCCCAAAAAAATCTTCCGATAGGAATAATCGGGTCACTTGCCGTGTGCACGGTTGTTTATGTGCTTGTGGCGCTTGTTTTAACAGGCATGTGCCCAATAGACAAAATCGATATTGCTGCCCCAATTGCAAGTGCAATAACCGCAGTCGGACAAAATTGGGTAGCGGGGCTTATTTCTCTTGGTGCGCTAACAGGGCTTACTTCCGTTTTGCTTGTTATGATGTTGGCAGCAACAAGAATTCTTCTTGCAATGAGCAGGGACGGATTTTTCCCAAAATCCCTCAGTGTTTTACACAAAAAATTTAACACGCCGCACATAATAACAATTTTGGTTGGGATAATTTGCATTATCGGCTCAACATTTTTAAATTTATCGACAGCCGCAGAATTGTGCAACTTTGGGACGTTTGCTTCTTTCATTATTGTTTGCGTTGCCGTTTTAATTTTAAGGCACAAAGACCCAAACCGTCCCCGTCCTTACAAGGTGCCTTTTTCACCTTGGTTTCCTTTAATGGGGATAATTTGCTGCACAGGTCTTATGTTCTATTCAATGAAATTTTTAACCGTTTCAAGGGTTCTTTTTCCTTTGTGGGTAGTTCTTGGAATTATATTTTATTTTGCTTACGGCTACCAGAACATCAGAAAAACTGAAAGGAAAGCAAAATAAATGATTAATCTATCAGAATTCAAGGCAAACCTTTTAAATAAAAAAACAACGGAAGAAATTCTTGAAGTTGCGGAAAGTTCAGGTTTGAAGAAAACCCTAAACGCTTTTGACCTTATAATTTTAGGGATAGGCGCCGTTATTGGAACGGGGATTTTTACAATTATCGGCATTGCAGCTGCGGGTGGCCCTGAATCCACAGGGGCAGGCCCTGCTCTTGTTATCTCAATGATAATTGCAATGTTTGCGTGTCTTTTTTCCGCCCTTTGTTATTCAGAATTTGCAGCCATGATTCCTGCCGCCGGAAGCTCATATACGTACACATACGCCACAATGGGCGAATTTATGGCATGGATGATAGGTTGGGTTTTAATGCTTGAATATGCAATTGGAAATATAACAATTGTTTCTGCATGGACCGGATATTTCTTTGAATTTTTAAAAGGCTTTTCGCATATTTTGCCAAGTTGGCTTATAAACCCGCCTGTGTATTTAATTAACGATTACAGAACAGCAGTAAGTATTTATACCGATATGGGGCTTGACCCATCCCATGAAATTCCAAAGTTATTTGGCATAATCCCATTTGCGATTAATCTTCCTGGGATAATTTTAGTAATTATAATTACAATGCTTTTGGTTAGGGGAATTAAAGAATCCACAAGAGCCGCTGCGATTATGGTTTTCATTAAATTATTTGTTATTTTTCTTTTTATATTTGCAGGTGCCTTTTATGTAAAGCCTGAAAACTGGGTGCCTTTTGCCCCAAACGGCTTTAACGGAATAATTTCGGGTGCATTTATAATTTTCTTTGCATATATTGGCTTTGATGCAATTTCAACAGCAGCAGAAGAAACAAAAGACCCCCAAAAAAACTTGCCAAGGGGTTTAATTGGAACTTTGATTATATGCACGCTTGTGTATATTTTAACAGCTCTTGTTTTAACGGGGATTGTGCCTATTGATAAAATCAACACAGTAGCCCCAATTGCAGCAGCTATGAACCTGACAGGGAACGGAAAAATTGCAGGGTTAATTTCAGCAGGAGCCCTTGCAGGATTGACTTCTGTTTTACTTGTTTACCAATTAGGCACAACAAGAATTTTATATGCCATGACAAGGGATGGGTTTCTTCCTAAAAAACTTCAAGAAATTCACCCAAAATACAAAACCCCGCACGTTATAACTTGGCTTTCAGGGCTGATTGTTGTCATTGGCGCTTTATTTATGGATTTGAATATTTCAGCTGAGCTTTGCGATTTTGGAACTTTTGCTTCATTCACAATTGTATGTATCGCAGTTTTAATTTTAAGACACAAAGAGCCAAACAGAAAAAGACCGTTTAAGGTTCCCTTTGTGCCTTTATTTCCAATTTTAGGAATTTTATTTTGCGGCGGGCTTATGGTGTATTCCTTGTTCACACTTGGCACAAGCGCCTTTTTATTCCCTTTGTGGATTTTAATTGGAATAGTTTTTTATTTTGGATACTGTTACCGCAATATGCGCAAAATACAATCTGAAACAAAATAAAAATTATAAATCCACGTTGCGCATCATATCTTTTAATTGGTTAATCGTGCCTTCCATAGTAACCTTATCGGTTGTTTTTTGCTGAAGGAAAGCGTTAATTTGAGGCATTAATTGAATTGCAATATCAAGTTTCGGGTTTGAACCAGTTTGATACATACCAACGTCAATCAAGTCTTTATTTTCTCTGTACAAAGCCATTAATTGGCGCATTTTACCTGCCGCCTGCTGGTGCTCTTTATCCGTAATTGTTGTAAACAGCCTTGAAACAGAGCCCAAGACATCAATTGCAGGATAATGGTTTTGCTCTGCAACTTTTCTTGATAAGAAAATGTGCCCATCCACAATCCCCCTTACAATATCCACGATAGGATCCGTTATATCGTCCCCTTCCATAAGAACCGTATAAAGTGCCGTAATTGAGCCACGCTCAGAGTTGCCGGTTCTTTCAAGCGCCCTTTGAAGCCATGAAAATATTGAAGGCGGATACCCTTTCATAGTTGGCGGTTCACCAATTGAAAGCCCAACTTCACGCCCCGCCATAGCACAACGGGTGACGGTATCAGTCATTAAGAAAACTTTTTTGCCTTTATCCCTAAAATATTCGCAAACCGAAGTTGCAGCTAAAAGGCACTTCATCCTGATTAGGGGCGGAAGATCACCTGTTGCACAAACAATAACCGATTTTTTCATGCCTTCTTCGCCAAGTGAATCCACCATAAACTCTTTAACTTCACGTCCACGTTCCCCAATTAGGGCAACCACGTTAACATCAGCTTCGGAGTTTCTTGCAATCATGCCCAAGGTTGTACTTTTACCAACTCCGGAACCTGCAAAAAGACCCATTCTCTGCCCGCCACCAAGAGTCAAAAGCCCATCTATTGCCCTGATGCCTGTAAAAATTGTATTTTTAATAATCGGTCTATGGAATGCGTCAGGCACATCTCCGTTAATATTTACATATTCAGCCCCTTCCAAATTCAAAGGCATAGAGTCCATAGGCTCACCCAAGGGATTAATTAATCTACCTAAAAGAAAATCGCCCACAGGAAGCATAATAGGGCCGCCCGTTGTTTCAACAAGGCTTCCCTGCCCGATACCTTCTCCGTCATACAAAAGTAAAAGCTGCGCCACGTCCCCCTTAAAGGCAACAACTTCCGCCGCTTTTTTTTGACCTGTATAAGTTTGGATATAACATAAATCTCCAATTTTAAGCCCAGGAAGTTTAACTTCAACAGTCAAGCCCACAAGCTTTGAAACCACCCCTTTATATTTATAAAGGTTTAAATTTTCAATTGTTTCCAGTGCCTTCAATTTTTGATTATGTATTTTATATTCAAAATTTTCATCCATAAGTAAATTATAACGTTTTAATCCTGATTTGTCATATAAAAATAAGCGTACCCTTGTTTCATAGCTTCTGTTAAAATTTTTGCATACCTTTTTGCTGTTTTAAAATAAGCTAAATGCGCCATAAGAAAAGTTCTTGTTGAAGATTTATCTGATTTATCGTAAATAAAGCCACCATTTGGTTCAATTGCCAAGTTCGTGTGTTTTTCAACTTCATCAATTGTGATATTTTTAGAAACCGGAAAACCAAGCGGGTCATCCGAATAATTCACCGTGAGCCAAAAAAGTCCGTTTTCAACAATAAATTTATAAGAAAGTCCCATAACATCAGACATTTTATAAATATCACTATAAAAAAGCGCAAAGGGGCTGGCATAATTAATTGAACCTAATAACACCTCTTTTGGGGCGCAATATCTTTCTGTGTAATCATCCAAAAAATCTACTTTTCTTTTAAAACTTTCAAAATCATCTTCGAGCACAAAAGAATTTTCAACATCATATGTTACAAGTTTTGACCTGAAAACAGCGTCCGTACAAGTGTCTTTAAACGGCTTTGACAAAATATAATCTTTAAACTTATTATCTATTTTAGATTTTGCCACAAGTTCATGCGCCTTTATAACAGGCATTTTTAAAAACAAATATTGATGTGTTATAAAAGTTCCTGCGCTATACCCCACAAGTACAACCTTATTTCCGTTTAGATGTTCCTTAATAACCCTTCTGTGCAATTTATTGACAACCGGATACATATTCTCCATTTTGGAAATCCAAATAGCGTCATGAAGGCACATTGCAATAAAATTTCTTACATAATTGGCAGGCTTTGGGCTTACAAGTTTCATAAAATCAAAATCTTCTTGTATAAGCTCAATTTCATTCTTACTAAGGTCGCCCCAATAAAATGTTTTTGCAATAGGGTTAATAGAATATTCATTAAAAATTTTATTACGTACAAATTCATCTTTATTAAAATGAGAAATAATTTGTTTATGAAGCCCATTTACTCCATTTATAAATTCTTCTTTGCTTTTTTCCGTATTAGTGTTGGAGCCGTTAATATATATAAAAGTTGCTTCATTCATACCAAAAGACGGAAGCGAAAAGAAAAACAAAAAAACAATAAATAAAAACTTTCTCATATAATTCCTTTAATTTTTGCCTTACACGGGCAAATTTTGTTACCTGCGGATGCTCCCACAGGTGGGTGAGTGCCTCGGTAAATCCGTTTCCTTTAAAAAAGCTATTTGCTCCAAGGTATACTTCAATTACCTTTTAAAAGAGAACTGCTCTCCCGTTTTATAAAAATGTAGGAACAAAATTACAGCCCGCATAAAGCAATAATATTCTAACATTTTTTATTTATTTTTGTCTATAAAATTAACCAAACAATCGTTTTAATTCTTTTTCACGCTTTTTTAAAAGAAGTTTGTTTGTGCGCTTTTTAATTAAAGCTTTTGGGGTGTCATCCGGCATAAGAGCGGACATAAAAGTTTCATCCGTTGCGGGGTCAAAATTTTTCAACCTTAAAAGAGCATCTTTAACACAAACTTTTTTTGCCATGTTAATAATGCTTTTTAGCTCAGTTTTTTCAATCAAACCGTAAAAATCTTCCATAGGAATATAATGCGTTTTTTATAAGAGCATGGCAACAAAATTAACATATTTTATTAATTAATGTTACATTCAATAAAATCCAACACTCTATCCTTATAAAACGGCTTTTTCATAGAAAAAGGAATGCACATGGACTTTGTAAAAGCTTCAATTTTCTTAATATTATCTGAAATGTTTTTTTGGTTTGTAAGGTCACATTTAGTTAAAATATTAATAAAAGGAATTTTATTCAAGACAAGCCAATCTGCCATTTGAATGTCATTTTCAAGCATGCCATGCCTTGCATCCAAAAATAAAAAGCAATAAACAAGATTTTCTCGCCCCAAAAGATATTCTTCAAGATTTTTGCGCCATTCATTTTGCATGGTTTTAGATACCTTTGCATAGCCATACCCAGGAAGGTCTGCAATAACAAAATTTCCCTTATCTGAAGTGATTTCAAAATGATTAATAAGACGGGTTTTCCCCGGAGTATTAGATGTTTTTGCGAGTTTAAAATTACCGCACAGTGCGTTTATAAAAGTGGACTTGCCCGCATTTGAACGCCCCAAAAGAGCAAACTCAGCCTCGTTATATATTGGTGAAACTTTTAGATTGGGCGAACTTTTGTTGAACTTTGCTTGTTTTATTTTCATTAATTAAATGCCTTAACTCATTAATTTGACGTTTATACATCACAGAAGATAAAAGATGATAAGCACGGGGGCAATTCACAACATTAATTTGAATAGTATCCTGCCCAACATCAGCAGAAATGCCCTTTTGCTCCACATCATCAGTTTCAATTCCTGTAATATTAATTATGGTTTTTTTCAGAATACTCAAGGGTTCTTTTAAAAAATCTTCAAATGTTTGTAAAATATTTTTTTTCATAATCTAGTAAACCCATTCTATCAAAAATTTTGCTTTTTTTGTATAATTTATCTTGAAATTGATTAATATTTTGTTATAAGGAAAAAAAATGGCGGAAGATATTCTTGCAAAACCAATAAATACAAAACTAACAGGTGAAATTGTAATTCCGCCCGACAAATCAATTTCCCACAGAGGAATAATAATTGGCGCTCTTACAAAGGGGGAAGTGAAAATTTCCAATTTTTCAAAAGGGAAAGATTGCATATCCACCTTGAACATTTTTAAAAATCTCGGGTTGGATGTTAAAATTTTAGATGACAGAAATTTAATCATTAATTCAAAAAACGGTTTTTCAAAACCAAATTACCCCCTTGACTGTGGAAATTCAGGCACTTCAATGCGATTACTTTCAGGGTTTTTGTCTGCACAAAATTTTAATTCTACCCTCACTGGAGATGTAAGCTTATCCAAGCGCCCAATGAGGCGTGTTATTAACCCGCTAACCCTAATGGGCGCAAATATCGCTTCAAATGAAGGTTTTGCCCCATTAAAAATTCAAGGGTCAAACTTAAAGGGAATAACCTATAAATCAAAAATTGCATCTGCGCAGGTTAAATCTTCAATTTTGCTTGCAGGCTTTAGCGCAGACGGCACAACCACAGTGATAGAACCTTATCTGTCAAGAAACCATACTGAAAATATGCTCAAATATTTTGAAGCCGATATCAAAACAGGCAAAACGGAAGAAGGGTTTTTTGCTTCAATTAGAAAAAGCGAGCTTGTGCCAAAAAATCTCTTTATTGCAGGGGATATTTCATCTGCCGCATTTTTTATGGTTGCAGGTGCAATTACAAAAGGGGCGAATTTTATAATTAAAAACGTAGGTTTAAATGAAACCCGCACCGGCATAATTGATGTTATGCAAAAAATGAACGCAGACATTGAAATTCTTGACCATAAAATTATAAACAATGAAGCTGTTGGGGACATTAGAATTAAGTATTCTCCAGATTTAACAGGATGTACAATCTCAGGAGATATTATTCCAAGATTAATTGATGAAATACCGATAATCTGTGTGCTTGCAGGGTTTGCAAAAGGCGAAACAAAAATTTTGGATGCGTCCGACCTTAAAAATAAAGAGTCAGATAGAATAAAATGCACCTCAGACGGGCTTTTAAAAATGGGATTTGATATACAGCCCACAGAAGACGGCTTTGTAATTAGAGGAAAAGAAGAAATTGAAGGTGGAGTTGAACTTGACCCGCACCATGACCACAGGCTTTGGATGAGCTTTTATGTTGCAAGTTTAAGGGCAAAGAAAAGTTCTTTAATAAAAGATTTCTCTTGGGTAAACACTTCGTTTCCTGAATTTTTACAACTTTTTGGCAAATTGGGTGTTTAGATGTTTTATTTTGACCAAATTCAAGGAAAAAAGGTTTTAAAATCTGATTTTTTACCGAATGTAAATCACTTTTTTACAACAAAAGAGTTTATTTTAAAAACAAAAGAAGAAGATTTAAAAAGAAAAGTTGAAGAAAATATAAATATTCTTCAAAAAGAATTTAATTTAAGCAAAATAATTCACCCAAGCCAAACTCACAGCACAAACATTGAAATTGCAAGCAATGAAAAAGAAAATTATCCAGAGGTGGATGCGCTTATTTTAAATAAAAAAGAAATCGGAATATTTTTAAATTTTGCAGACTGCACCCCTGTCATTTTATTCGACACAAAAAATAATATAGGCGCAATTGCTCATGCAGGCTGGAGAGGCACTGCGGGAGAAATTTCCAAAAAAACCGTAAAATTTATGATAGAAAATTTTAATACCAACCCCAAAAATTTAACCGCCCTAATTGGCCCTGCAATTTGCCATAAATGCTTTGAAACGGGAAAAGAAGTAGTTGAAGAACTTTCTAAAACGGTTTTGGTACCTGAAAAATTTATTGAATACAAAAATGAAAAATATTATGCAAATTTAAAAGAAATAAACAAAGCACACCTTGAAGATATGGGTGTTGAAAAAATAGATATAGCGCCATTTTGCACCTGTTGCGATAACGACAAATTTTATTCCTATAGAAAAGAAAACAAAACAACTAACAGAATAAGCGCATTTTTAACTTTAAATTAAAAAAGTCCCTTAGAATCTTTATCGTCAATGTCTATAGGGTTTTTTGTGCTTTTTGCAACTTTATCTTTAATTTTAATTTCACGCTCAACATCTTCCGGAGTAAGCTTTTTAAGCTCTAAAACAAAACTCTCAAGTGTCTTTGAAATTCTATCAACAAGCTCCTTGATATACTCCTCAATTTCATCTGTAGAACATTTATAAAGAAAAATTTTGTCTTCTTCTGAAATGTTTTTTGATGCAGCTTTTAAATCTTCAAAAATATCTTTTTTTGTTTCTTCAAAAATTTCAATAAATTCATCTGTGGGGTAAAGACGAACTTTTTTATACGTGTTGTCAAGAATAATAAATGCTTTTTTGACTGCAACCCTTAATTGTCCGCCTTTTGGCAAAAATTTATCTTCTTCTTCCTTAGAAAAATGAAAGTCAAAAGGGCAATCAAGCTTGCATGCAGGCGTAACATCCGCCAACTTAATCATTAATTCGGTTTTTAAATATTCGTATTCGTCTTTAACTGTCATAGTTTCTTACCTTCTTATATTTTAGCAAATTAAACGGTTTTTGCAAAGAAAAACAAGAAAAATGCGCCTTTTAAAGTATAAAAAGCGCATTTTATATAAGATTTTAACTATTTTTTATCTGCAATTGCAGCCTGAGCAGCAGCAAGTCTTGCTTGAGGAACTCTGTACGGAGAGCAAGAAACATAATTCAAGCCGATTTTGTGAGCATATTTCACAGAATCAGGATCTCCGCCGTGTTCACCACATATACCGCCTACAAGATTTGGGTTAACTTCTCTGCCTTCATTAATTGACATTTCAATTAATCTGCCAACCCCATTAACATCAAGAGTAACAAATGGGTTATAAGGTAAAATTTTCTGTTCTACATAATTTTTTAAGAATTTACCTTCTGCATCATCTCTTGAATAGCCAAATGTCATCTGAGTAAGGTCGTTTGTACCGTATGAGAAAAATTCCGCAACAGGAGCAATTTCTTTTGCAGTAAGTGCCGCTCTTGGAATTTCAATCATAGTACCAAATTTATATTCAAGATTAATTCCCTTTTCTTGCATAACCTGTTTTGCAACGTTTACAAGAGTTTGTTCTGCAACTTTAAGTTCATTAACATGTCCGATTAATGGAATCATAACCCAAGGTTTTACGTTAATTCCTTCTTTTTTAACATCACATGCGGCTTCAAAAATTGCTCTTACCTGCATTTCGTTAATTTCAGGATATGTTAAACCCAATCTGCAACCACGAAGCCCCATCATAGGGTTAGATTCAGATAAGTTTTCAACAACTTCCAAAAGTTTTTCTTCTTCAGAATAATCTTGACCAAGCGCTTTTTTAGTTGCAACTTTTTCAACAAGTTCAATTTTGGAAGGCAAAAATTCGTGTAACGGTGGGTCTAACAATCTGATTGTCATTGGAAGTTCGCCAATACCTTTAAACATTGCATAGAAGTCTGAATATTGCATTGGAAGAAGTTTATCCAAAGCTTCTTTTCTTGCTTCTTTTGTTCCTGCAATAATCATTTTTTGTACCCAAGGAAGTCTGTCAGGGTCCATAAACATATGTTCGGTTCTGCACAAGCCAACCCCTTCAGCACCAAATTTAACCGCATTTTCAATATCTTTTGGAGTATCTGCGTTAGCTTCAACTTTCAATTTCTTAAATTCATTAACCCAAGTAAAGAAAGTTGCAAAATCATTGTCTATGCCGGCTTCAACAAGCTCGATTGCACCTTCCATAACTTCACCCGTGCCGCCATCCAATGAAATTGTGTCATTTTTGTGGAACACGGTGCCGTCAGAGCAGGTGATAGTTTCGTTGTTTAAGTCAATCTTGAGGTCTTCACATCCTGAAACGCAGGGTTTACCCATACCTTTTGCAACAACCGCAGCGTGAGATGTAGCGCCCCCTCTCAAGGTTAAAACACCTTGAGAAACAGCCATACCGTGGATATCGTCAGGGCAAGTTTCAATTCTGACCAAAATAACTTTTTCGCCAGCTTCCCCTCTTTGAGCGGCTTCTTCTGTGTCAAATACGATTTTACCAACAGCAGCCCCGGGAGATGCGTTAACCCCTTTTGAAACTTTATGAGCATGTTTTACAGCAGCAGGGTTAAAGCAAGGCAAAAGCACCTGATAAACAGAATACGGGTCAACCTGATTAATTGCTTCTTCTTTAGTAATAATGCCTTCATTATGCATATCAACCGCAATTTTAATAGCAGCTTTTGCAGTTCTTTTACCGTTTCTTGTCTGTAAAATCCAGAGTTTACCTCTCTCAACGGTAAATTCCATATCCTGTACATCATGGTAGCCAAGTTCAAGTTGTTTTGCAATTTGGACGTATTGTTTGTAAATGTCAGGCATGTCAAATTCAAGTTCAGAAATTTGTTTTGGGGTTCTAATACCTGCAACAACGTCTTCCCCTTGAGCGTTCACAAGGTATTCACCATAAAATTTGTTTTCGCCCGTTGCAGGGTTACGTGTAAATGAAACGCCCGTTGCACAATCGTTACCCATATTGCCAAATACCATTGTTTGGACGTTAACGGCAGTTCCATAATTATGGTCGATTTTATTCATGTTTCTGTATGCAACCGCACGAGGAATATTCCAAGAACGGAAAACCGCTTCAATTGCTTCTTGAAGCTGAACATAAGGGTCTTGAGGAAATTCTTTTCCCGTTACTTCTTTAATAACTTTTTTATAAACAGGAATTAAAGACATCCAGCCTTCTGCTGAAATTTGTGTATCTTCAGTTACCCCTTCTTTTTGTTTTAATTTTTCAACTTCGGATTCAAAATATTTTTGTCTGTCCATTTCCCAAGCAACAGAACCAAACATTGTTAAAAATCTTCTGTAGCTGTCATAGCAAAATCTTGGGTTGTTAGTTAATTTAACCATAGCTTCAACGGTTTCATCATTTAAACCTAAGTTTAAAATGGTTTCCATCATGCCCGGCATTGAAACTCTTGCCCCTGAACGAACAGAAACTAAAAGAGGATTTGTTTTATCCCCAAAGTTTTTACCTGCTTGTTTTTCAACTTCTTTAAGATAAGTTTTAACTTCATCCATTAAGCCTTCAGGCATTTTATTTCCGTTGTTAATATATTCCATACATGTAGCTGTTGTAATTGTTAACCCTGGGGGCACGGGAAGACCCAAATTTGTCATCTCCGCAAGGTTTGCGCCTTTTCCGCCAAGCTCGTTGCGCATATTGGCGTTACCTTCTTTAAACAGCCAAACTCTTTTATTTTCAGCCATAAAAATCTCCTTCATATAATTTTTATCAAAAAACCTTTTTAATATTATAAAAAGTTACGAAAATTTTATCACAAAAATAAATTTTATTATAGAATTTTATTATAAATAATTAAGAGGTCACAAAATGTTTATTTTAGAAGAACCGTATGTTTCCGATTTTTGCAAAGAAACCTTGAAAAAAAATGCATATCCAATTTTAAAAACACAAATTTTAGAAAACGAAAATTTAAATTTTATCTCTAAGGAAGATTTTCACAAATTATACACAAAAACAAATAAACTCTATACAAATTCGGAAAATTCTTTTGAACAAATTGAGACCTTGTTATCAGACACTATTTTGCCTGCAACCGTTAAAAATTTTAAAGACAAAGGAAAAACAAGAGAACTTTTAGCTGAAATTTTTCCTGATTTTTTCTATAAAAAAATTTCATTTGAAGAACTGTCAAATTTAAACCCGAATGAATTTAAGTACCCATTTGTAATAAAACCTTCTATTGGCTTTTTAAGTTTTGGGGTTTTTACGGTTTGGAAAAAAGAAGATTTAACTTCAACAATTGAAGAAATCAAAACTTCAATGGAAAAAGTAAAAGGAGTTTTCCCAAAAAACGTACTTTGCGCAGATAATTTTATTATAGAAGAATTTATTGAAGGAGAAGAATTTGCGGTTGATGTATATTTTAATTCAAATTCAAAACCTGTTATTTTAAATATATATAAACACCCCTTCTTAGATAAATTCGATGTTTCAGACAGGCTTTATATAACATCTTCTGAAATTATTTCACAATATTTAGCTCCAATTTCAAACCTATTTGAGAAAATCGGCAAAAAATGTAAATTAAAAAATTTCCCCTCTCATATAGAGCTTAGAATTAAAAACGATAAAATCACCCCTATTGAAATTAATCCTTTAAGGTTTGCAGGCTGGTGCCTTTGTGATTTAGCATATTTTGCATATGGAATAAATCCTTACGAATATTTTATGGAAGAAAAAGAACCAAATTGGGAAAATATTATTCAAAAAGACAAAAATACCTACGCTTTTGTAATGGGCGAAGTGCCTATGGATGTTGACAAAAATGAAATTGAAGATTTTGAACTTGAAAAATTCAAAAAAAGCTTAAATGCAAAAATTTTAGATACAAGAATTTACGATTTTAAAACAAAACCAATGTTCAATTCACTTTTTATAAAAGCTGACAAGTATGAAGACATAAAGCACATTTTAAATATTAATACCAAGGACTACATAAGGTTTAAAAAATAATGCTTTTTAAAAAAGAATTTGATATAGATAAAGATTTTTTTATTGAAAAACAAAAAAAACCAACAAAATCAAAAATTGCAATAAAAGTTTTTTTTACTATGCTTTTTTTAACCCTTGGATTTCTGTTTTATGTTGCCTTAAACTCAAATACGGATGAAAGACCGTTTTTATCTTCAGGCAAAGCAAATAATATCAAAGAAGCAAGGCGCTATTACCTTGAAGGGGTAACATTTTTTGAAGAAGGAAAATATAAAGAAGCAATTGAAAGCTTAAATAAGCAACTTGCACTTGTGGATGACCCTGATGCGTATAATTATTTGGGCAAAATTTATGCAGAAAAAGGGGATACAGAAAGCGCAATTGAAAATTACAAAAAAGCGCTTGAGCTTAAAGAAGATTTTTATGAACCGTTGTTTGAACTTGGCAAAATTTATTATTCTTTAAACAACTTTAAAGAAGCTGCAAAATATCTGTCAAAAGCTTGTTTTCAAAACACAGAAAACCTTGAACTTATGGGACTTACAGCCGAAGCATACAAGCAGATAGGAAAAGTTGAAGATGCCATTTTTCTTTTCAAAAAAATATTGAGTCTTGAACCTCATAACAGCTATGCAAACACAAAAATGGGGGAAATTTACTATCAAAAGAGAGATTTTAAAGCCGCAATCGGGTACTTTGAAGATGCAATTTTTCTTGCATACGATGAGAGCATTGCTCTTGAGCTTGCAAAATCTTATTTTGAATTAAACAATTTTGTGTCTGCACTTGATGTAATAGAAGAAATTTTACAAACAAACAAAGACAACAAGCAAGCACTTGCCCTAAAAAAGGCTATTGAATACAAAAAAGCAAATATAATATCTGAAGAAAAAAAAGAAACTCCCTCAGGTGAAATCAAAACCCAAGAAACCCCAATGAACAAAGAGGTTTTAACAAAATATATTGAAGGTGTTGAATTTAAAATTAAAACAAATTGGGCACCACCCATAGGTTCAAATCTTAAAAAAGCTTCTGTAAAATTTACAATAGACAAAAATGGTAATTTGATTTCAAATGCAATATATGTGTCTTCAGGCATGAGGGAATTTGACACTTCCGCAAAAGAAGCAATTGAGCTTTCAGCCCCATTTAAACCACTCCCCAAAGAGTTGAACAGAGAATATTTAGATGTAATTTTCACCTTTGATTTTAACATTAAATAAGGCAATTTTTGTGCAAAAAATGTTTTTAAAAAGATAAAAGGGATGAAAGCAGGTGTAATTATTTCTGGAAATTTTTCACCACTTATGAATAATTATATTAAGGAATGTGAGCAAAATAATAGCTTGCAGATGTATGGTGGAAATAATTCAAACAACAAAACAGAGCAAGAAAAAATAGAGTATTTGACAAAAAGAAGAGATTATGTGGAAGGGAAACACTGTTTTGTTGCAAGCACAAAAGCGGGTGAAGAAGATAAAGCATTTAGCGCAATTACAGGTTTTACACAAGGTATGAGCTTTAAAACCAAAATGAATCAAGACGTTGTAGAGCTTTATAAAAACAACGAAATTACATACGAAGAAGCAAAAAACATTTTAAAAACAAAAGAAGTAACGACAGATTCAATGGCAAATATAATATCAAACATTGCGGCAGGCTTTGTATCAACAGCCACAGGGCTTTTACTTAAAGGAAAATTCAAAGCCGCTTATCCCGTTATTGTAGGCGCTTCAACAGCAGTTGGTGCTGTTGTAAACGCAGGAATAAAATTCCTCGACAGAGCCTTTAATAAAATTGATAACGATGCACTGGATACTAAAACGATTTTAAAAGATTTAGGCGGCGGCGCCATAAACGGCTTCTTCTCTGGTATTAACGCAGGGCACGGAAAAGATTTCACAGAAAAAACCATTATCAAAAAGGCAGGTTTTGAAATTTTAAAACAGGGCGGAATAATTGTCGGCACAAAAATTATTGCAAATAAGCAAAAAGATAAAATTGAAGACACAACAACAGCAGAAGTCTAAATTTGATTAGCAGCAAGTTCGTTTTATAATGTTCTTATGAACGACAAAATTATTATTAAATCTGCAAAAGAACACAATTTAAAAAATATCACGCTTGAGCTTCCAAAAAACAATCTAATTGTATTTACAGGAGTTTCAGGCTCCGGAAAATCTTCCCTTGCATTCGATACAATCTTTGCCGAAGGTCAAAGAAGATATGTAGAAAGCCTGTCTACCTATGCAAGGCAATTTTTGGGACAAATGGATAAACCAAACGTGGATTCAATAGAAGGGCTGTCGCCCGCAATTTCAATTGACCAAAAATCCACCACAAACAACCCAAGGTCAACGGTTGGAACAATTACCGAAATTTACGATTATTTAAGATTATTATATGCACGAGCAGGAGTACCCCACTGCCCAAAATGCGGAAGGGAAATCATACCGCAAACAATTGATGAAATAACCGATAAAATTAAAAAGCTGAAAGAAGGAAGTAAAATTCAAATTATCTCTCCGCTTGTAAGGGGCAAAAAAGGCGAATTTCAAGGACTTATATCAAAATTAAAACAAGACGGTTTTGTTAGGGTAAAAGTTGACGGAACACTTTATAATTTAGATGAAGATGAAATTGAACTTGAAAAAAACAAAAAACACAATATAAGCGTTGTTATAGACAGAATTATAGTAAAAGACTCCGCACACTCAAGAATTTTTGACAGCGTACAAACCGCCCTTAATTGTTCGGGCGGGCTTGTTGCCGTGGATGTCATAGGGGGTGAAGAAAAACTTTACAGCGAAAAATTAAATTGCCCTGAGTGCGACTTAAATTTTGAAGAACTATCCCCAAGATTATTCAGTTTTAACGCGCCTTACGGAGCTTGCACAGCATGTGGCGGGCTTGGGGCGCATTATGAAGTAACAGAAAGTCTTGTTGTGCCTGACTGTGAAAAATCTATCAAACAAGGGGGAATTTACCCTTGGGCAAAATCCGGAAACAGATATTATTCAGATGTGCTTATGTCTGTGTGCGAGCATTACAACATAGACCCTGATACTCCATTTGGTAAACTTAAAGAAGATGAAAAGAAAATAATTTTATACGGCAACAATAATGAAATTATTAAAATGCGCTATCCCGATTTTGGCACAAAGCACATTCGCACGCACTATCACGCTTTTGAAGGGGTAATTCCCTATATGATGAGAAAATTTGAGCAATCAGATTCAGATATTATAAGGGGCGAAATTCAAAAGTATATGGATGAAATTGAATGTACCGCTTGCAAGGGCGCAAGGCTCAATCCGTTTGTGTTGGCGGTTACGGTAAATGGCAAGAATATAGATGAATTTTGTTCAATGTCAATTCAAAAGGAATATGACTTTATTGAAGAACTTTATTTGTCTTTAGATGATTTCAAATTAAAAGTTATAAAACAAGTTTTAGATGAAATAAGACTAAGGCTAAAGTTCCTAATTGACGTAGGTTTGGGGTATTTGTCCTTAAAAAGGAAGGCGTCAACCTTATCGGGCGGAGAAGCGCAGAGAATAAGGCTTGCAACACAAATAGGAAGCGGCCTTTCAGGAGTTTTATACGTTTTAGATGAACCTTCAATTGGGCTCCATCAAAGAGATAACTCAATGTTGATAAAAACACTATTAAAATTGAGAAACCTTGGAAACACACTCATTGTGGTTGAGCACGATGAAGATACAATAAAAAGCGCAGATTATATTGTCGATATTGGTCCAAATGCGGGAACAGGGGGCGGATATCTTGTTGCAAAAGGCACAATAGAAGATATTATAAAAGAAAAAAATTCAATCACGGGCGCTTACTTATCCAAGAAAAAAGAGATTAAAGTGCCCGATAAATGCCGTCTTGGAAATGGAAATTTTCTTGAAATTAAAAATGCACATTTAAACAATTTGAAAAATATTGATGTAAACATTCCCTTGGGCAAAATTGTTGCTGTAACCGGTGTTTCAGGTTCAGGCAAGTCCACACTTGTTAATGATATTTTGTATGAATTTGCCCTTCATAAACTAAGAGGAAACCGCCCAAAACCCCAAGGTGTGGACGATATTAAGGGTTTTGAAAATATAGATAAAGTGGTTATGGTAGACCAATCCCCAATAGGCAGAACCCCAAGGTCAAACCCTGCAACGTATACAGACCTTTTCGGGCACATTCGTGAACTTTTCTCCCAAACAAACGAAGCAAAAATAAGAGGTTATAAACAAGGAAGATTTAGCTTTAATGTCAAAGGCGGAAGATGTGAAAAATGCAAGGGGGACGGAGTTTTAAAAATTGAAATGAATTTTCTTTCTGATGTTTATGTCACATGTGATGTTTGCAAAGGAAAACGATATAACCACGAAACCCTCGAAGTCAAATATAAAGGAAAAAATATTTCCGATGTACTGGATATGACCGTAAGCGAGGCGCTTGAATTTTTCAAAAATATTCCGAAAATTTCTTCAAGATTGCAAACTCTCTATGATGTCGGACTTGATTACATTAAACTCGGACAAAGTGCCACCACGCTATCGGGTGGCGAAGCACAAAGAATTAAACTTGCGCTTGAATTAAATAAAAGAGCAACGGGCAAAACCTTATATATTATGGATGAACCCTCTGTTGGTTTGCATTTTTATGATGTAGATAAACTTGTAAAAATTATGCAAAAGCTTGCAGACAGTGGGAATTCGCTTTTGATTATCGAGCACAATTTAGACATTGTAAAATGCGCAGATTACATAATTGACCTTGGGCCTGAAGGTGGAGATTTCGGCGGAGAAATTGTTGCAAAGGGTAACTTAGCCCAAATTTTAAAATCAAAAAATTCCCACACGGCAGAATTTTTAGCCAAACATTTATCAAATTAAAAATCACCCGTCCATACAAAATAAAGAAAGGCAATTTAATTAGCCTACAACTATTCTATATTATTTTTTGTAGACTAAAAAAGGAGCTTATTATGGGCGAAAAAACTTATGATGCAATTTATAAAATTGCAAAAGATGCTGATTCTGATATCATTCACATTTTTGCAGGACACGCTGAAATAGAAGGGATTTTATTGGATTGCAAAGATAATAAATGCGCTTCAGGCGTTGTTACTTTGCAAGATGTAACCGTTACCTGTAAGCACACAGGCAACCAAAAACATTATAAATGGTTCAACATTCCGGCCTGCCACATTAAAGCATTTACTTTTCATTGCTGTTTAATTGATGAATAATCTATCAAAAAGCTCGGGCAGAAGAAAAACTCCTCTGCCTGAGTTTTTAAACAACATCTAATCTTATCCAATCAAGCGGAATGAGTTCATCATCCTCAAAAATCCAAGGGTTTGGCGCAATTACTTTTTTGTTTGGATTTTCGTTTAAATAAGCCGCCCAAAACGAAAATGTGGAATTTGTAATAATATCATGCCTGCATTTCTTCATAAGTTCTAAATCAAGAAAAGGCTTATCTTTATTATTTTTGCCAAGGTCGACAAAAACAAAATCATCCTCTTTGTAAAACTGTTTGTACACAGTTTTTATGTCATCTGCAAAAATAAAAAATTTGGCATCTTCTCCAATTAAATTTTTCATATAATTAACCGCACGCCTTTGATAACTCATATCAAGAGCCCAGCCCAATTTTTTATAATCACATCCAATTCTAAAATTAAGCAGCACGGAATTGGAATTTAAAATTTCATCTGCCATATTCAAATATTCTTCCGTAAATTCAACTTTTGGTTGAAATTCTTTTATAAGTTCACATCTTACCTCATCTAAATATTTATAAGATTGAAAATATCCCTTAAAATAAGAAGGCGGGAGCGAAGAAATTAATTTTTCATCAAACTTAAATGGGGTTTTTTCTTTTATAATTTCAATATTGAATTTTCCCTCAAGTTCAAAATCTGTTTGCTCCAAATCAATGTTAAACTTCGAGAGCATATATTTTTTTCTGTAAAGCCTTCTTTTAGATTGAATATTCAAAATGGTTTTTGCCTTTTTGCTCATAACTTTAGCAAAAGCATATTGAAACATTTGGTTTCCTAAGCCTTCTGTCACCTTTACAATATAGAGTTTTTTAAACCCGCCAAATTTTTCCTCAAGTTCGTATAATTTTTTGTTATAGAAATAAGAAACTAAAGGAAATTTATACAGGCAATCAAGAAAAAAATTTAAGATTTTCCTAAAAACATCTTTAATATTATAAGTTGTTTTAATGTGTTCTTTTAAATTCATTTATAAATTATATAATATTGTTTACATTCGCCGCAAGGTTTTATTTTTTTGGTATTATTTATATATGAGTGAATTATTATTACCCGCAGGAAGTATAGAGAAAATGACATATGCCCTTAATTTTGGGGCAGATGCGGTTTATTTGGGGCTTGCGGATTTTTCACTTAGAACCTTGAGAAAAGGGGAAATAATTACCTCTGAAAACTTAAAAACAGCCGTTGATATTGCCCATTCATTAGGAAAGAAAATTTATGTCACCTTTAACATTTTTGCCTATGACAGTGATATTGATTTAATGTATCAAAATGTTGAAGTTTTAAAAAATGCCGCTCCCGATGCTGTTATTGTTTCAGATTTTGGAATTTTAAATATAATAAAACGTGAACTTCCCAATATGGAACTTCATATTTCAACTCAAACGAACACTCTAAATTCAGAGGCTGTTAAATTTTGGCAGGATTTAGGCGCAACAAGAGTCATTCTTGCAAGAGAGCTTTCATTTGAACAAATTAAAAAAATAAGAAAGAATGTTCCCGATATTGAGCTTGAAATGTTTATCCACGGCGCTCAATGCATGAGTTATTCAGGCAGATGTCTTTTGTCTGATTATATGACAGGGTATGAAAGAAAAGCAAATAAAGGTGCATGTGCACAACCTTGCAGGTGGTCATATAAGCTTTTAGAAGAAACTCGCCCGAATGAATATTTTGAAATAGTTCAAGATGACAAAGGTTCTCACATTTTATCCACAAAAGATTTATGTCTTGTGGATTACATAAAAAATTTAAAAGAAATTGGAATAGATTCATTCAAAATTGAAGGAAGAACAAAAAGTTT
Organism: uncultured Gammaproteobacteria bacterium; assembly: GCA_964467625.1. GTDB lineage: Bacteria > Cyanobacteriota > Vampirovibrionia > Gastranaerophilales > Gastranaerophilaceae > Galligastranaerophilus_A. The sequence continues at coordinate 174,295 of CAYXRM010000002.1, forward strand.
ATATTATGTTAGTGCATGCGCTAAAGCCTATAGAATGCTTTTGGATGAAAAAATTTCACCAAAAGAAGCAAGATGTGAACTTCTAAAAATCGGCAACAGAGGATATACAACGGGATTTTTTACAGGACACAACGATAGCACCACATACAGCTATGATATTTCAAAAGGGCTTGCAGGGGCTGATTTTCTTGCCATTGTAAAAGAAAAAACGGACACAGGGTACAAAATTCTTGCTAAAAACAAAATTCATCTTAACGATGAGGTTGAAATAATTTCCCCTAACTGTGCAACAAAAGCTTGTGTTACAGAAATTATCAACCCAAAAAGAGAAGATGACACCCTTGTTAACACGAACGATGAAGCCATTATTAAATTTGAATGTGAAAATTCAAATTGGGAAAATGAGTGGAATTATGCACTTTTGAGAACCAAAGGGATAAAAAATACCACAGAAATTCAAGGAACTAAAATATGCGAATAAAACCTGATTATAATTATGACTCTATATATGAAATAAACACAACAGAACTTAAAAGCAAAGGGATAAAAGGAATTTTTTTCGATTTGGATTCAACCGTTATGCAATCTAAAACGGGAAAATTTACAAAGAAAACTCTTGAATTTTTATCAAACCTTCAAAAAGATTTTAAAGTTGCAATTATTTCAAACAACCACAAAAAAGGGTATATCGACAAGGTGCAAAAGATTTCTCCGGTGAAAGTTTACGGAAACGCACGCAAGCCTGATGTAAAAATTTTAAAAATTGCATGTTATGAAATGGGACTTGAAATTAAAGAAGTTGTTATGGTGGGTGATAGGCCCTTAACAGACATTCTTGCGGGGAAAAAGGCAGGCATGAAAACAATTCTTGTAGATTCAATTTCAAAGGATGAAGAAGGAATTTTAACAAGATTTGTGCGTTTTTTAGAAAGATTAACCATAAAAAAATAACACCAAAACCATTGATTTTGCTACATTTTAATTTTTTATGTAAAGATATGTAACAAAAATAGATTATATTGAAATTCGATAATTTTTATATACTTTATATATATGTAGTTAGTAAAAAGCGTGGTTTAAAATATGATTTCTGGTATTCCTTTTTTTAACGAAAAATTAGATTTAAGCAACCTAGCAAAACCTTTTAGTGCACCATCCAAAACAGCTCCTTCTTGTGACGGGCTTTTTGATACAAGCAAAACAAACAGCAATGATTTAATCGAAGGGCTTAAAAATGCATTACAGGAAGCAATTGAATCTGTTAAAGTTGCAGCAGGAAATGTATCTTCTCAAGAAGGCACAGTTGAAGGCTGCAGTGAAAATGTTGAAGCTTCAGAAGAAAAAGTTGCTGAAGCTGGTGAAAAAAAGACTACCGCAATTGAAAACTTTGGCGAAGCACAAACAGCTTTAGGCGCTGCAACAGTTAAACTTTCAGACGCAAATACTGCATATGGTGCCGCACTAACAGATTTAAACAATCTTGCTAAACCCAGCGAAGATGCAACAGCAGAAGATATTGCAGCATACACTCAACAACTTGCCATTAAAATGGGTGCTGTAACAGCAGCAAAGAAAGCTGTAGAAGAAGCAAAAAAAGTTGTAGAAGAAGCACAAAAAGAAGTTGAAGCAACAAGCGAAGAAAAAGAGGCTGCAAGCGAAGCACTTAAAGACGCAGAAGATATTCTTGAAGGTCGTAAAGAAGAATTAGATGAAGCAAATGGCCTTTTAGGTGAATATAACGATACTTTAGAAGCAGAAGAAAATAATGAACAAGAAATTGAAACACAACTAGAACAAGCAGAACAAGCTGCACCTGTTGAGGAAACAGAACAAGTTGAACAAGCTCCTGCAACTTCTGAAATTGTTGATACAGCTGAAGAAACAGCAGAAGATACAACCGAAGAAACTAAAGAAACCGAAGACAACAAAGAACCTGCAAAAGCAGAAGAAGAAAAGAAGCAAGAAGTTAAAGAAAAAATCACAAACAACGAATCAACCGATGAAGATATGGCAAAAGTTATCATGGAAGATATCTTCAACAGTGAAGCTGACGGTATCAGCACAAGCGACATCATCGGCTTAAATGCAAAAGATGCAATTGAAGAAGTATCAGAAAGCATAAAAGTTCAAAGCTTCTACACAACAAAAGTTTCCAAAAACACAGACAAAGCAACGGTTGATGAAAACCAAGCAGCAAGCGCAAACTTCTTTAGTGCATTTTCAAACATACAAGACAAATTATCAGGCAAAAACATTGAATTTGCAAGCGTTGCAGATGAAACAAACTACAAAAACTCAACAGAACTTTCAAAAAAATTATGCGCTGGCGAATACGTTATGACAGATGAAATCAACAAACAAACATCAACAGTAGAAGGAATTCAAACAACAAACTCAAACAAATCAGAAAGCGAAAATATTTCATCTAAAATTCAAGGTGAAAGCCTTCTTGAAAAATTAGAAAAAATCATCACAAAAGACAAAAACGTAAAAGAAGACGATGCAGACAAAATCTTAACTCAAAGAGAATATGACAAAGAAGAAGCAAACTTCTTCTCAACAGATGACACAACAAGCGCATTTATGGATCTTGTTAAAGATGCAGAACAATACAATATATTTGCATTAGCAGCATAAAACTTATCAACTCTTTTATATTAAAAAAGCCCCTTTAAACAAAAGGGGCTTCATTATTTATTTTTTTAACAGAAAATCAAAAAAGTGGCGCTTTCTGTAATTTAATACAGTATCTGCCGTCAGCCTTGTCTTTTTGTCATAAGTTTTTACCGCACTCAAATATGCTCTTGCGGTATCAATGCTTGTAAAGCAAGGTATACAGTACATTTCAGCAATTGTTCTTATTTGAAATCCTGACGTTTGTGAATTTTTCCCTAAAGTTGGTGTATTTAAAATAAAGCTCAAACGTCCTTCCTTCATACGTTTTTGCAATTTATCTATCATGAATTTTTCAATCATTTTAGATGGAACACCATTTTTTTCCAAAAATTTATGCGTTCCCCAAGTTGCCATAATAAAATAGCCTTGATTAAACATTTTTTTCACAATTTTAAGCGCAGGCTTTTTATAATGGTCGTTTAAGGAAACAAGCACCCTTTGTTTTCTTGTGCCAAACTTATACCCACCTGCGATAAATGCTTTCAAAAGTGCACGCTTGTAGTTTGTATCAATGCCCAAAACTTCACCCGTTGACTTCATTTCAGGCGCAAGCGCAGGGTCAATTCTATTTAATTTTTGAAAACTAAAAACAGGCATTTTCACGCAAACAAGGTTGCTTTTCTTGTGTAAACCAACTCCAAACCCTTGAGAGCGAAGGCTTTTACCTAAAATTACATTAACCGCAATTTTTGCCATTGGAATTCCGGTCACTTTAGACATGATAGGAACCGTTCTTGAGGCTCTTGGGTTAACTTCAATTACATAAACAACATCATCTTTAATAATAAACTGAATGTTCATAAGCCCTATTATGTTTGTCTTTTTGGCTATTTGTTTTGCATATTTTACAAGGGTTTTTTCATGTTTTTTTGTGATATTTTGACTTGGATAAATACTCATAGAGTCACCCGAATGAACCCCTGCACGCTCAATATGTTCGCAAATTCCGGGGATTAAAACTTCCTTGCCGTCTGAAATTGCGTCCAACTCCACTTCTTGACCTTCCAAATATTGATCAATTAAAACAGGGTGTTCTGTTGAAAATTTAAAAGCCTGATTTATATAAGTCAAAAGCTCGTCATCGTTATACACAACCTGCATTCCACGCCCGCCAATTACATAAGAAGGTCTTACAAGAACGGGATAGCCCAATTCTTTTGTAGCATCAAGCGCTTCTGCGGCAGATTTTACCCCTTTGCCTTTTGGCTGCGGAATTTTAAGCTCACGGAGTAATTTTTCAAAAACCTTCCTATCTTCAACGGCATTAATGCTCTCCAAACTTGTCCCAAGAATTTTAACCCCATTTTTATGAAGTCCTTCCGCCAAATTAATTGCCGTCTGACCGCCAAATTGAACCATAACCCCAATTGGATTTTCTTTTTTGATTACATTCATAACATTTTCAATATTCATAGGTTCAAAATAAAGCCTGTCTGCAATATCAAAATCAGTAGACAAGGTTTCAGGGTTTGAATTTATCATAATAGATTCATACCCGTTTTTTGTAATTGCCCAAGAAGCATGCACGGAACAATAATCAAATTCTATACCTTGTCCAATTCTTATTGGCCCTGAGCCCAAAACAAGAATTGAACCCTTTTTATTTTCTTTCTTTTCTAAATTTTTAAGTTCGCATTCTTCATTGTAGGTTGAATAGAAATAAGGAGTTTTTGCGGCAAATTCTGCAGCACAGGTGTCTACAATTTTAAATGCCACATCAACATTAAATTTTTCAAATTCTTTTTCATCTTGTCCTGTTAATTTTGCAATTTCTGAATTTAAAAAGCCATTTTCTTTTGCTTTAACATATTTTTCCCTTGTAAGTTCCCCTTCTGTTAAAGATTTGCCAAAATCAATAATTTCTTTAATTTTAGAGATAAACCAAAAATCAATTTTTGTAATATCGCAAATTACTTGAGCTTCAATCCCTCTTTTTAGGGCTTCCGATACTCTAAATATTCTTCTATCATCTTGAATTGAAAGTTCAGATAAAAGTTCTTCATAACTTAGCGCCTCAAATTCCTTTCTTAAAGCAAGGCTTGGAATTTTTTCTTCAAGTGAGGCAACGGCTTTTTTAAAGGCAGAATTAAATGTTCTTCCAATTGCCATAATCTCGCCTGTGGCTTTCATTTTAGTTCCTAAAATTCTATCTCCGTTTTGAAATTTATCAAACGGCCATTTTGGAATTTTAATTACCACATAATCTAAACTTGGTTCAAAAGCTGCAACCGTTTTCTTTGTGATTGCATTTTTAATTTCATGCAATTTATAGCCTATTGCAATTTTTGTTGTAACTTTTGCAATCGGGTACCCAGTTGCTTTGGAAGCAAGAGCGGAAGACCTTGATACACGGGGGTTAACCTCAATTACATAATATTGATTTGAGGTGGTATCAAGTGCAAATTGAACATTGCAGCCCCCTTCAATTTTAAGTGCACGAATAATTTTAATGGCAGAGGTGCGAAGCATTTGATATTCATTATTTGTAAGGGTCTGACTCGGCGCCACAACAATAGAGTCACCTGTGTGAATACCAATCGGGTCAATATTTTCCATATTACAAATGGTGATACAGGTATCGTTTGAATCTCTCATAACTTCATATTCAACTTCTTTAAAACCCGCTATGCTTTTTTCAACAAGAATTTGGTTAATGGGAGATTGCTGAAGACCGGTTGTTACATATTGATCATATTCTTCTTCATTTTTGGCAATGCCGCCCCCTGAACCGCCCAAAGTAAAGGCAGGACGTATAATAATCGGAAACCCAATTCTTTCGGCAAATTTTTTAGCGTCCTCGAAATTAGAAACAATTTCAGATTCAGGCACAGGTTCATTTATATCGTTCATAAGCTTTTTAAAAAGCTCTCTGTCCTCTGCTTTATTGATTGAATCAATATTTGTGCCCAAAAGCTTCAAGTTATATTTTTCTAAAATTCCAGCTTTATATAATTCCATTGCCAAATTTAAACCCGTCTGTCCGCCTAAAGAAGCAATTAAACCGTCAGGACGTTCCTTTTGAATAATATCTTCAAGCATATTGATATCCAAGGGTTCAATATAAACTTTATCTGCAATGTTCTCGTCAGTCATAATTGTTGCAGGGTTTGAATTTACAAGGACAACTTTAATTCCTTCTTCCTTTAAGGCACGACATGCCTGCACGCCCGCATAATCAAATTCAGCCGCCTGCCCTATTACAATCGGCCCTGAGCCAATTACCATAACTTTTTTTATATCAGTATTCTTTCCCATTTCAACCTCTTTTAAACATTTAACATATCGTCAGCTTTTCTTATCGGAGTTTTTTGAAATTCTTTCATTTTTTCAATCCATTCATCAAAAATCACCGCAGCATCATCCGGCCCCGGTTTTGCTTCAGGGTGAAACTGAACAGCATATATTTTTAATCTTTCAGCAGAAAACCCCTCAAGGGTGTCATCGTCCAAATTTTTATACGTTGGTTGCATAATGCCCGAAAGCGTATTTACATCAACCGCATACCCGTGATTTTGACTTGTCACCATAACGGTTTCATTTTGCAGAGAAATAACAGGGTGATTTCCGCCCCTGTGCCCATATTTCAATTTATATGTTTTTGCACCAAGCGCAATGGATAAAAGCTGATACCCAAGACAAATTCCAAATATGGGAATTTTGCCAACCAATTTTTCAATTGTATCAAGCTCCAAAACGCAATCCGCAGGGTCCCCGGGGCCATTAGATAAAAACAAGCTTGAATGATTTCCTTGAAGAATTTCTTCTGCACTAACAGAAGCAGGATACACTGTAACCTTACACCCTCTTTGAGCAAGAGAATTAACAATGCCCGATTTTGTTCCATAATCTATAAGTGCTAAATCAATTTCACCTTTTGGATTCACTATATATTTTTCTTTTGTTGAAACATTTAAAACAACATCTTTATCGGGTTTGTGAACACATACACGTGCAATCATTTCGGTTAATTTATCTTCGCTTTCAATGTTTTCGGTTGTCACCATACAGCGCATTGTGCCTTTTTCCCTAATTTTTATAACAAGGCTTCTTGTATCAATATCAAAAATTCCAACTATGCCATTTCTTTCTAAATAAGAAGAAAGGGTCTCATTTGATTTATAATGCGACTTATTTAAACAATTATTTTTAACAACAAACCCCAAACACTTTGGCGCTATTGATTCAAAATCTTCTTGATTTATGCCATAGTTTCCAATTTCAGGATATGTCATCACAATAATTTGGTTTGCATAACTCGGGTCAGTTAAAATTTCTTGATACCCCGTCATTGAAGTGTTAAAAACAATTTCGCCTATTTGAGTGCCAACTGCGCCAAAATGCTGTCCCTTATAAACACTTCCGTCTTCTAATATTAATGTTGCGTGCATAATTCACCTTCTTCAATTTCTTTATAAATTTTTATCATTGCTTCTTTTGGAGAGTCGGCCTTTGTAACCGCCCTACCTAAAACAATATAATCAGCACCGTCTTTAATTGCGCTTGTTGGAGTTGCAATTCTTTTTTGATCATCCTTTAAACTCCACTTGGGGCGAATTCCGGGGCATAAGACTTTAAAATCACTGCCTAATTTTTCTTTTATTCTTTTAACTTCCAAAGGCGATGCCACAACCCCATCTAAACCTGCTTCACGGGCAAGCCCCGCAAGTTCAATTGCAAAATCAGAGACGTTTTTATTTACCTTAAACTCGTCATCCAAAACGCTTTGAGAAATGCTTGTTAACATTGTAACGCCAAGAATTATAGGGCGCTTTTTCCCCATTTTCTCTGCCGCTAAATCGGCGCCCAATCTTGCCGCCTTCATCATCTCAACTCCGCCTGTTGTGTGGACGTTAAAGAAATTAGCCCCCCTTAAAATCACATTCTCGCTTGCCTTTTGCACAGTATTTGGAATATCGTGCAATTTAACATCTAAAAAGAAATTAGAATTTTTAGATAAAATATAATTAACAATCTCTAAGCCATACCCGCAAAACAATTGCAGGCCCACTTTAAAAGTGCCTGTATATTCATAAAGCTCATCTACCAGTTTTTTTGCTTCCTCAATTGTTTCAACATCAAGCGCTAAAACTATTTTTTCTTTAATGTTCATAATATTTTTCCTTTTAATATCATATTTTCATAAGGTGTAATTTTGCATTTTGTTTTAAAGTTTTCTCCCCTCACAGTCCAAGTTTCATCCTGATTAACTTCAACTTCAGTTTTTATATCAATATTTAAAATTCTTCTTGGGGCATATGCCATTTTTTCAAGGGTAACATCAAGTCCAAAAGTCATTAAACTTAAAGAAAATGCCGTTTCAAAACCCGTTATGCCGTTTGGCGATTTTTCATACGGTCTTAATTTTTCTTCCTTTGTGTGAGGAGCATGGTCTGTTGAAATTACATCAATTGTGCCGTCTAAAACAGCCTCTATAACTGCATTTTTATCTTCCATTGTTCCAAGGGGTGGGTTCATTTTAAATCTGCCCGTTTCATCTTTATTTTCTTTTGTGAAAATAAAATAATGGGGACACGTTTCAGCCGTAATTTTAAGCCCTTTTGCTTTTGCATTTTTTATACATTCAATTGTGCTTTTTTTTGAAATATGGCAAAAATGAAGCCTTGGGGTAAAACCTTCTTTTGTAAGTTTTTCAAAAATTTCAATTTGCTCTTTTGCTTCTTTTGTTTCATCTTCCAAGTGAGATAAAATCAATTCGCCCGTCTTTAGTGCAGACGCTGTTTGTTTTGTCGAAAAACCGTCATTTGAAAAAGCAATACACCCTGCATTTTTTAAAGATTGAAAATCAGTTAATTCATCTGATGTAAGCCCGTATGTAATAGCGCCCACAGGGTAGAGTTTAATTTTATCAGAAAATGGTTCAGCTTTTTTTAGCATATATTTTGTAATTTCAGAATTATCATTTACAGGATTTGTATTTGGCATTGCCAAAATTGCGCCATATCCCCCTTTGATTGCGGATAAAAGCCCCGTTTCGATTGTTTCTTTGTCATAAAACCCGGGGTCACGAAGGTGAGAGTGCATATCAATTAAAGAGGGTATTTTCATATTCTCTCCTTATTAAAAATTTTATCCAAAACTGCCATTCTGATATATACACCATTTTCAGCCTGCTCCAGAATGGTTCTTCCAATAGTTTTATCATCCAACAGTTCAGAAGATATTTCAACATCTCTGTTGACTGGCCCCGGGTGCATTAAAATTGCGCCTTTTGGAAAATTGCTCGAATTAATTTGATAATTTTTGATGTAGTCTTCCCTGCTTATAGCTTCATTCAAGCGTTCATTTTGAATGCGCAAGCACATAACAATATCAGCCCCCAAAAGCGCCTTATCTAGGGTTTCAACATATTTTGCCCCTTTAATTTCTTCCATAAAATATGAAGGAGCGCAAGTTAAAACTTCCACACCCATTTTATTTAAAAGAGCTATGTTTGATTTTGCCACCCTTGAATGTTTAATATCGCCAATTATAACCACTTTTTTACCATTAATATCGGAAATTTTTTCCTTCATTGTGAAATAATCCAAAAGTGCCTGCGTTGGATGAGAAACCTTGCCTTCGCCTGCGTTTACAAAATGAACCGGTTTATAAAATTCATATTTTCTTAAATTTGAAATAACATTTTCTTCAGTTGTTCTTAAAATAAAAGTATTTATGCCAATTGCAGACAAGTTGTTCACCGTGTCAAAAAGTTCTTCCCCTTTAGATGTTGAGGACTTTGAATTATCAAATATATAAGAATGCGCCCCAAGTTTATTTAAGGCACATTCAAAAGAAAATCTTGTTCTTGTGGAATTTTCAAAAAACATCAAAGCACAATGAGAAGAAGAAAAATCAACGCTTTTGCCCGATTTATACAAATTTGCCAAATTTATAATATCGTCAATTTCATCAATATTAAGAAATTCAATTCTGTTTAAATCAAGCATTTTATTTACCTTTTCTGCTTCCCGGTTTTACAAGTTCAATACCTTGTTTGCACAAGGGGCAATCAGCGGGGTCGTATACCACAGGGTCAATTTTTAAAAGCGAATGAATTTTTAATTTGTCATCCAACTTCCCTTGAGTTCTATCCACAATGCAACCCACACCTTTGATTTCAACTTCGTATTCTTTTATCGCTTCAATTGTTTCAAAAATGGTTCTTGCCGTTGTGATAACATCTTCAATAATGACGACTCTTTCGCCTTTTTTAAGAGTATACCCACGTCTTAGGCACATAACATCATCTTTTCTTTCAACAAAAAGATTTCTTTTTTTAGCATTTTTTGCAACTTCATAGCCAAAAATAATAGCGCCGATTGCAGGAGCAATAATTGTGTCATATTCAATGTGCTCAAGCTTTTTGGCAAGCTCTTGCCCTATAACTTCAACAATTTCAGGGTATTGATATAATTTTGCGCATTGAAAATAAGTATCTGAATGAAGTCCTGAAGTTAAGCAAAAATGCCCTGATAAAAGTCCGTCTGCCTTTATTAAAAGTTCTTTTACATCGCTCATCTTAATTTCCTTTTTAATTCATCTATTGTTTTTACATTCATTTTTTCACAGATTAAATTTAAATCTGTAATAATATCTTTGCACACACTTGGATTTGTAAAATTTTCCGTACCAATTTGAACCGCATCCGCCCCAACGGAGAAAAATTCCAAAACATCCTGTGCGCTTGAAATTCCGCCAATTCCAATAACAGGAATTTTAACGCAAGCTGAAATTCTTTTTACCATAGACAAAGCAACGGGTTTTATACATTTGCCTGACAGCCCCCCTTGTACGGTTGTTTTTTTAATTTCTCCATTTGGCATAATTTCAATTTTAACGCCCAAACCTTTAAGGGTGTTTATTGCACTAATTGCATTTGCCCCATTATCTTGCGCAGCTTGAGCTAAAGCTTCAATATCGGAAACATTTGGAGTTAATTTGATTATCAAAAAGCCATTATAAACTTTTCTTATGGAATTTGTTAATTTTGCAAGAGAAGAAGGGTCTGTGCCAAATTCAAGACACCCATGGCTTACATTCGGGCAAGAAACATTAACTTCAATTGCTTTTATACCAGCACTTTGCGCCATTTTTGCCGTTTCAATATAATCTTCATATAAAGAGCCTGCAAGGTTCATAATAAAATTAATATTTTTACTTTTTAAAATTGGAAGTTTTTTATCTATAAACTCTTTTATTCCAATATTTTCAAGCCCAATTCTGTTTATTAAGCCTTGCTCAGTTTCAAAAATTCTATCCCCAAAATTTCCTTTTTTAGGTTCAATAGAAATTGCTTTTGTGACAATTCCACCAAGAGCTGAAACATCAATAAAATCATCATATTCGTCTGCATAGCCGTATGTGCCAGACGCTGTTAAAACAGGATTTTTTAATACAAAGCCGCCTAAATCAACCGATAAATCTACCATTTTACATCATCTCCACAAAATACAGGCCCGTCTTTACAAACCGTTGCGTTTTTACCATTTTTAAGTTCAATAACGCACCCCCTGCAAACCCCAATTCCACATGCCATAACTTTTTCCATAGCAATTTGAGCGGGTAAACCTTTTTTTTGAGCTATTTCACACACAAGCTTTAAAACAATTGAAGGCCCGCAAGAATAAATAATGTCAGGTTTTAGGTTGTCAATAACTTTTTCTATATTGTCTAAAACGCTTCCCCCGATTACATTTTCATCTGAACCCAAAATTACTTCATCATCATTTTTAAATCCTGATATTAAAAAGTTTTTGACCCCTTTTAAATTCAACTCTTTTTTCAAAAACAGCATAGGCGCAATTCCAATTCCTGCGCCAATTAAAAGGGCAGACTTAACATTTTCAAAATTAAACATGTTCCCAAGCGGTGCAAGAAAATCAACTATATCCCCTTCTTTTAAAGATGAGATATAATTTGTTCCTTTTCCTTTTAGTTTGTATAAAACGGTAATTTTTCCTTCATTAAAATCGCAAACGCTAAAAGGTCTTCTTAAAGTATTGTTTTCGCACAAAATAGAAACAAATTGCCCTGCATAAATATTTTCAATCTCAGATTGAACAACAAGTTTAAATGTATCTTTTGCAATTTTTTGATTAAATAAAATTTGTCCTTTATGTTGTTTTTTCATTTCACCTTCTTTTTTATTTTAAAAAAAAGGAAAGACAAAAATGCCTTTCCTTATTTTTGGTATTTTATGAAATTTTGCTTAAATTTTTTCATCAAGCCCTCTATTTCTTTTAAAATTATACAATCCAAAAAATTAAAATCAAATTCCTTGTAAACAAATGTTACGATAAGCCTTTAAATTTTAAAGTTTAAAAAGGTTTGCACCGAAAACATAAATATCAAGGAGGACAAACTAAAAAATGAACGTCAATAGTGTAAATAATCAAAACTTAATAGATGTTCAAAGTGCAAGCAAAGTTGCACAAGACCTTTTTAGCACGCTCTCCCAAAAAAGTGTCGATTATTCAAAAATTGATTTATCAAAATTCAACAGACAAAGTTTGGGTGTTGATTTTTACAACAGAAAAACAGATATAAATTTTGAACGTCAAATTGCAATTGCAAATTCAGGCGCATTTGATAACAAAATGAATTTAAACGCCGTTCAAGCTTTAAATGCATTTGCTGCAAGCAATTTATATGCAGACAATGTTCAAAAATCAGTTGGCGGAAAAATGACAATTGACGCTGCGCAAGGCGATATTGAATTAATTTCCAAAAATGAAAATTATGAAAATACACAGATAAATGTTTTTGAAAGCGAAAAAGACAAAAAAGATTCTAACCCGTTTTATTATGGCGAAAATTCAAGCCAAACACAAGAAGAAGCGTAATTTAATAAATTTTACTCCATAACGTATTTATTGCCACTTAGCCAGTTCTAATTGGCTTTTTATTTTATTAAGTTTTATTAAAAATTTTGCTTGGAAGTTTTTATATACTATGGTATAATTAAATAGTGTGTATATATAGGAGAATAAATAATGCTAAAGCGTGCTTTTACGCTCGCGGAAGTTTTGATAACGCTCACCATTATAGGTATTGTAGCGGCTATTACAATTCCGGGAGTTATCGCAAACAGCCAACAGACAGAGTATAGAACTGGATTAAGAAAAGCTGTTTCATCTCTTGATCAGGCAGTTGCCTTAAACATTGCAATTGAAGGTGAAAACCCATATCAAAACACAAACCTTTTTAAATATCTTCAAAGACACATGACTGTTGTAAGAAGTTACCCTAACGGCTACCATGATGGTATTGCAAACTATTCAAGAGGAACCAGAAGGGTTTTGCGAAATAAAGCCTTCTATACAAAAGACGGCATTCGTTATGAAATTTTTGAAAGGGGCGAATTTCCATACAGAACATACGAACAAAATTACTATATGTGGGGCAAAAACAGCAGATGTGGAAACGCAGGTTTAATTACAAATGACGAATGGGTAAACTGGAGCGATGATAGCGAACCATGTATTGTTACAGTTGACGTTAATGGAGACAGAAAACCACATCCTATAACCAACAGAAATGCTAACCAATGGAACGATTCTTATCCAAGCCCATATGGCACAACACTCACAGATATTTTCACCGTTTTAATTACAAAAGACGGAGCTGTTCCCTTTGGTGTGTTAGCTCAAAAAGCAATGTATAGCGGTATTGCTAGCAACGCAGGATTACGTGGAGACGCAAACGGAAACTCTTGGTAAAAATAAAAAGTTGTTACAAAAGACGGTTTAAATTTAAACCGTCTTTTTTCATGCAAAAAAATCGGGGCAAACACCCCGATTTTAAAATTTAGCACATTAACAAACAGCTAAACTATTTTTAACGCATTCAATTAATGTTTTTGCAACAGTTCTTTGTTCTTCTTCCGTAATTTCTGCAAACATGGGGAGAGAAAGCACAAGTTCCGTATTCTTTTCACTTACAGGCAAATCTCCCATTTTATAGCCCAAGTGGCTGTGAACTTTTTGCATGTGCAATGGAATAGGATAATAAATCATTGCACCAATCCCTTTTTCTTGAAGCATTTTATGAACTTCATTTCTGTTTGGAATTTTAACCGTGTATTGGTGGTAAACACAATATGTGTCGTCCAATTCTTTTGGGGTTATGATGTCTTTTTCATTTTTAAACAGTTCATTATAAAAATAAGCATGTTCTCTTCTTGATTTGTTCCAAGAATCAATATGAGGAAGTTTTGTTCTTAAAATTGCAGCTTGAATTTCATCCAACCTTGAATTGACACCGATTTCATCATGGTGATAACGAATAGCGCCACCATGGTTTCTCAAGGCAATAATCCTGTTTTTTAATTCTTCATTATTTGTAATTGCCATACCGCCATCGCCCATTGTGCCCAAGTTTTTAGTGGGGTAAAAACTATAACAGCCAATATCGCCAAATGTACCAACTTTTTTACCCTTGTATTCAGCCCCAATTGCTTGACAGCAATCTTCAATTACACGCAAATTGTATTTTTTGGCAATTTCCATAATTTTATCCATATCGCAGGGTTGCCCGTATAAGTGAACAGGCATGATAGCTTTTGTTTTTGATGTAATTTTTTCTTCAATTTTATTTACGTCAATGTTGAATGTATTTTCATCAATATCAACAAAAACAGGGGTTGCACCCACAATTTCCACAGATTCGGTTGTTGCAACAAAAGTGAAAGCAACCGTTATAACTTCATCCCCTTTTCCTATATTCAAAGCACGGAGTGCCAAATGAAGCGCATCTGTTCCGGAATTTAAGCAAATTGCATAATCTACACCTAAATATTCCTGCATTTCAGCTTCAAAAGCCTTGTTGTGTTTACCCAAAATATATTGTCCCGAGCGCATAACTTCAAGAACTTCTCTTTCGGCATCTTTGGCAATAGTTGCGTATTGTCTTTTTGAATCAATAATTGGAATCATATTTTTCCCCTCTTTTTCATATTCCACCTTAATCTTATTGTAGCATGGTTTATTTATATGTTTATATATTCTTAATTTGTGATAAAATTTAAGCTATGAGAATAAATAAATATATAGCTCAATCAGGTATCGTATCAAGAAGAAAAGCAGACGAACTTGTTTTATCGGGAAGAATAAAAGTAAACGGCAAAGTAATTACTATGCTTGGTTTTGAGGTGCGCACAAAAGACAAAGTCTATCTTGATGATAAATTAATAAACGTGCCGCACTTTGATTATTATAAATTTTATAAACCCACAGGATGTATTACAACTTCATCTGATGAAAAAGGAAGAAAAACAATTTATGACTACATTCCAAAGGAATTACACCACCTAAAACCCGTGGGGCGGCTTGATAAAGATTCTTCAGGGCTCATTATTTTAACCAATGACGGAGATTTAATTTATGAATTAACCCACCCCTCAATTAAGGTGCAGAAGGTGTATAAAGTTTCGGTGAATGCAAAAATTAAATATGAAGAACTTGAGCTTTTAGCCAAAGGAATTGAAATTGAAAAAGGAAAAATTGCATGGTGTGATTCTGAAATTTTAGAACAAAATTCCCGTTCTACCTTACTTGAAATTACGCTCTACCAAGGGTTAAACCGTCAAATTAGAAAAATGTTTGAATATTTAGGGCACAAGGTTACGTCCTTAAAAAGAATTAGACATGCAACCATTGATGTGATAGGCTTAAAGCGTGGTGAAGTTAAATTTTTAAAAGCAAAACAAGTTAAAGAATTAAAACAATATATAGAAAAAATTAAGGAAGAAAACAATGCTGGACATTAAATTAATTCGTGAAAACCCTGAAAAAATCAACACTCTTTTAAAAAGAAGGAATAAAAATTTATCAATTGACGGCGTTATTGAAATTGACACGCAAAGAAGAAAAATTCAATTTGCGGCAGATGAATTAAGACAAAAAAGAAAAACCATTTCAAATGAAATCGGCAAATTGAAAAAAGAGGGCAAAAACACGGATGAAATCCAAGCTGAAGTTAAAAAAATGGGGGATGAAATTAAAACCCTTGAAGAACAACAAAACGAACTTGATATAAAGCAAAAAGAACTTTTACTTACAATCCCAAATTGCCCCGCAGAAGATGTTCCAACAGGTGAAGATGACAGTCAAAACCCTGTTTTAAAAGTTTGGGGAGAACCAACTAAAGCTGATTTTGAACTAAAACCACACTGGGATTTAGCGACAAGTCTTGACCTTCTTGATTTTGAAAGAGGTGTAAAACTTGCACACACAAGATTTACCCTATACAGGGGCAAAGGCGCAAAACTTGAGCGTGCAATTATAAACTTTTTCTTAGATACCCACACAAACGAACATGGGTATGAAGAAATTTTTCCGCCCGTTTTGGTTAATTCAAACGCTATGACAGGAACAGGACAACTTCCAAAATTTAAAGAAGACATGTTTAAGTGTGTGGATGAAGATTTATATTTAATTCCAACAGCAGAAGTACCTGTTACAAACATTTATAACAGTGAAATTTTATCGGAAGATGACCTTCCAAAATATATGACGGCATACACCCCCTGCTTTAGACGTGAAGCGGGTTCAGCCGGAAAAGACACAAGGGGGTTAATTCGCCAACATCAATTCAACAAAGTTGAACTTGTTAAACTCACAACTCCTGAAACTTCAGTTGAGGAGCATGAAAAATTAACAAGAAACGCAGAAAGAGTGCTTGAGCTTTTGGGGCTTCCATACAGAAGAGTAATGCTTTGCACGGGTGACCTTGGTTTTTCTGCAAGAAAATGCTATGACCTTGAAGTTTGGATGCCTTCTTACAACACTTATAAAGAAATTTCAAGCTGTTCTAATTTTGGAGATTTCCAAGCAAGAAGGGCAAATATCAAATACCGTTCAAAACAAACAGGAAAAGTTGAATTTGTTCATACATTAAATGGCTCTGGACTTGCAGTTGGAAGGACATGGGCTGCTATTGTAGAAAATTTCCAAACAAAAGACGGGCATGTTATTATTCCTGAAGTTTTAAGAAAATATACAGGGTTTGACATTATATAATTTAAAAGCGGAGGTTGTATCTCCGCTTTTTTAAGGTTCAATTATGTGAAAATCATCTCCTGTTTTTTTTCAACCTCTTCAATTAATTTTGACAAAGGAATGTCTAAAGCTTCCGCTATTCTTAAAAGCATTGTAATTTTTGGCTCGATTTCTCCGCCTTCTATTCTTCTTAAATTGCTTGAATCAAATTCGTAAGAATTGCAAAAATTGTGGCGTGACTTTACTTTTTTGGCAAGTCCTTTTTCTTTTATAACTTCACCAAGTTTTTTAAAAAGTACAAAGTGTTTTCATTCTTATATTGCATAGCTACATTATGGATGATATATTAGTAATAGTTAGGTATACATACCTAAAATTACTAACACAAAAGGCTATTAAATGTTAAAGCATAAAGGTTTTACTTTGGCAGAAGTGCTTATCACTCTTGCAATTATAGGAGTTGTCGCAGCAATTACCATTCCTTCTCTTGTTGCAAATTATCAGCAACAAGAGTATAAAACAGGACTGAGGAAAGCTGTGTCGGTTTTAAATTCTGCAATTAGGTTAAATATTGCGCTTGAAGGCGAAAGCCCATATGATAATGCAAATTTATTTGGATATATGCAAAGGTATATGACAATTATTAAAAGTGTACCCAATATGCATGATGAATATTGGATAAATCCAAGTGAAAAAACCGATTACCTTGCCAATGCTGCTTTTTACACAACTGACGGTATGAGATACGAATTTAGGGCAGGCAACAAAAGAAATTATCACAAACTCTACGAATCAAACGTATATATTTGTTATGGAAAAGTAACAGGCGATATACAAGACAAAAACACAGGTGCAGGTGCAGACTGCGGCGGCTGTGGCAGCTATGGCTTAAGTGATAACCCTGACGGAACAACTAAACCCCCTTGTCTTATTATGGTGGATGTAAACGGAGACCGCAAACCAAACCCTGCAAATGCAAACTGTAAAAACGCAGAATGTGGCAAATTAAATAGATACAAATTCTCAGACCCAACAGGAACAAGGCTTAGTGATATGTTTACAATTATGATTACTGACAAAAAAGCCATACCATATGGGGTAGCAGCCCAACGGGCAATGTATAGCGGGAAAAAATATTAATTAAGGGACCGGATCATTCAAATCCCCTTTATAATAAGGATGGCATTTTAAAATTCTTTTTATGCCAAGAAACATCCCCTTTATTGCCCCGTATTTTTCAATTGCCTGATAGGTATATTCAGAACACGTTGGCGTAAAACGGCAAACAGGGGGCGTAAACTTTGAAAAAAATTTATAAATTTTAATCAAGAAAAGTAAAAATTTCTGTATGATATTTCTTTTTTTTATAGTTTCCAATGACTTATTGCCTCTTTTAAAATACCTTTTTCGCCCATTTTTTCTTCCAAATTTTTAATTGATAAAGAAACCGTATTTGCACAAGAACAAAGAATTTCATCCGAGACTTCTTTTGTGTAAACCGTTTTTAAATTAAATACAGGCTTTTTATTTTTATTAAAAAATTCCCCCGTTGCAACATCAAAAAACAGTTTACATAAGTTATCTTCTATTGTGTTTAAAAAAATGTCTATATCAATAAGTGAAAAAAATGTTTTAAAATTTGCAAAATAAGGCTCTCCAATTTTGTCTATAACAAAATTAACTCCAAAAAGAGCGCCTGTTTCTATTCCTTCTTCAACAATTGCATTTAAAATATTTGGCATTATTTCATTTTCAATTTTTAAAACTGTTTTTTCTTTTAGGTACGAAGTGTTGTTTGTTGCCGCCTCATCAAAATACGAAACAACATCCAAAATATTTAAAAAATTAGAATTATCAATAAAATAATACTTTGTAAAATCAAACCCCGAAATATACTCTTTTGTAAAAATTTTTCTGTTGCCTGTTAAAAAAAGTTCTTCTGCCCTGCGTTTTGCTTTTGTCTTTGTTTCTGCAATATAGGGAGCTTCTTTAAAATTTATGTAATCCGGCATGATAACAAGAGGTAATTTAATTTCAGAATCCAAAAAAGCTTGATATTTTTCATAAGAAGCAAATTTTGAAGTCGGAATTTTATTTTTATAGGCAAACTTTGCGCCAAAAGAAGGAACAAAAGAAAGTTTTCTTATAAAGTAATCCGCCTGAAAGCAAACACACTCCGTATCGCACAACAGCTCGGCATAATCTGTTTCAGTGTCATCAACAGAAATTAAAAGCGAAATTTCATTTGCCAAAATAAAGCTTTTTATTTTATCAATATCATCCGGCAAAATGTCAACAAAATTCGCCTTCTCGCATTTAGAAGTGGAAAATATAATATCATCTTTATTTTCTGCCAATTTATCCGCAAATTTTGCCGCACGCCCTGAAGTGCCAACTACAATAACTATCATATTATTTTGAACTATCCTATTCCTCAGAATCGTAAGTGTCTTCTATAAGATTTGCAACATCAGGCGGAAGAACAACTGTTTTATCCGTTAAGAAAACGGCAAAAGCACCTGAGACACTTTTATCTGCGTTGAAGTTATTAATTCTGTTTTGCTCAGAAACCTTTGGATTAAGCGGAAGATTTTCAATAGAATTTGTATAGCTGCTGCCCAAATTTTTGCCCTTGTTGACATCAATTACCATTGTGCAAGGGGAAGTAGCTGTTCTTCCTTGAGGGTTTTTATCATCTGTTATACCAAGTCCATAGCTACCGCATGAAGTGCTCCCATTATTATTATTTTGCCTAGGGAAAATATATTTTACACCGTCTTTTGTTTCAAATACAGTAACATTAGAGGTTGAATATTGAACAACTCCTGTTGCAGAGTCAAGATTTAAAGATAAATATTCAGGCAAAGTAAGGTTAGCGTTCCTTAACTGAAAGGTAAATAAATCACCATTACCTTTTGCAATATTTAAAGAAATTGCATCATTTATATTTTTAACCGCCTTTTTTAAAAGTATCTTATGTTCACGTTCAATAGTATTTTCAATTACAACAGGGATTGCAAGCGTTGCGACAATGCCGATAACCGTAAGTGAAATTAACAATTCAGCAAGCGTAAAAGCAAAATTCTTTTTCATAATCTATCCTTTATCTTTTTCGTAATCGTCAACTAAATGTCCTAAGTTTTTCTTGTTTTTCTTTTTCTTAGGATTTTTTTCTTTTTCTTCTATCTTTATTTTAACACGATTTACGTTTGCTGCATTCAAAACTGCAAGAGAATCTAGGGAACCTCTCAATTGGGCAGATCTGTCCACAAATTCATTTTTATTAAACTTGTCTTCTTCGGCTTCCTCTTGGGCAAAATATTCGCCCCCCTGTCCCATTTTTTCATCCGTCATGGCATTTGCCATGCCTGAAGCGTCACCGGATTTAAAATTAAATGAGCCACCGATTCCAAAGAAGCCTGCTGAGCGATTGTCGACCATTTGACTCCTTGATATCCTTAACCTCGTTTTGAAAATTGTATCACTGTTTTTTAATTGATGCAATTTTATTAATATTTGAAGATACAAAACATGTAATAAATTTTTTTTGCCTTTTTTTGCCGTTTTGAGATTAAAAAAAAATAACATTTTTTCACCTAAAAAAACACCCGACAGAACTAAGCCGAAAGGCGGAACATGAAAAAAAATTTTATTTTATTATATTTTTAAGTCAAAAAAGGAAAAACAATGGTTACAGGAAAAATCACGGGGTTATACCTTGTTATCTGCGTTGCATACATTTTTATATGCACCATTATAATGTTATAGAGTTATAATCTTTTTCAATTTGAAGTTTTAATTCTTCATATGAATTAAATTTCATCTCATCTCTAATTTTAGATACAAATTCAACCTGAATTTCATCGCCGTATATGTTTTCATCAAAATTCAATATGTGCGCCTCAAGGGTTTCTGTTAAGGTTTTATCCACGCTTGGACGAACCCCAAAATTAATGAGCGCAGGAAATCTTCTGTTTTTATGTGTTACATAACCGAAATATACGCCGTACTTTGGTTTTACAATGAGGTTTGGAAAAATTATATTTGCAGTTTTGAACCCAAGTTTTCTTGCAATTTGATTTCCTGAAATAACTTCTCCCGATACAAAAAAATTGTACCCAAGCATTTTGTTTGCAGAAGAAAAATTTCCATCTAAAATAAGTTTTCTGATGTTTGTGCTTGAGATAACAATTTTATCAAGTTCAATTTTTGGAAGTTCAAAATATTTATAAAAATTAGAAAAATTCTTTAACAAATTTGAATTTCCGCCTTTATTGGCGCCAAAAGTGTGATTGAACCCTGTAAAAATAAATTTTGTACAAAGACTATCAATCAAAATGTTTTGGATGTATTCTTTTGCAGATAAATTTTTAAATTCATTAAAATCAAGCAGGTAAAGATAATCTACCCCCAATTTTTCTATATGTTCAACTTTTGTTTTTAAATCTGTTATATAAGAGGGTTCTGTGCCCGTTATAATTGAATATGGGGATTTTTGAAAAGTGATTACCGCAGATTTTATATTGTTTTTTTTCGCACACAAAACCGCATTTGAAATAAGCCTTTGATGAGCAATATGAACTCCGTCAAAAAAGCCGAGTGCAGCTGAAATTTCACCTTTATTGACAAGCTTGTTAATTACTTCCATTTTGTTTTCCGTTTGAATTTTTAAAACTTTGAGAAGGACGTTTTTGTTTTTTGTTTTTGGAAGAATGTTGAGTTTGTGGCTCATTTTTTTGTTGAAGTCTTCTCACAGAATAAACGTCAGGCATGGATTGTAAGTTCATTATAATTTTTTTCAAAGTTTCAATATCTGAAAGCTCAATCCCAAGGTCAATTATGCCAAATTTTTTATTTTTTGAATAACTGTATGCGTAAGATAAGTTTGTATTTGTGTCTGCAATTTTAACAAGGACATCCTTTAGAAGCCCTGCTCTTTCTTGTGCTTCAATTCTGACATGGGCAACATATGTACCTTCTGAAACTTTGCTTGCCCAGTGAATATCCATCATTCTTTCAGGATTGATGTCAAACAAACATTTACAATCCAGCCTGTGAACTGAAACCCCCCTAGAGCGAGTAACAACACCCACAATGGGTTCGCCTGGGATTGGGGAGCAACATTTTGCAAGCGACCACATTAAACCTTCAAGTCCCACAATATCATTTTGTTTTGACTGTTTCTTTTTGCTGTAGGTTTCTTTTTCATGGTCAATTTCTGTTAAATCTTGTTTTGTGGGTTTTTTAATTTTATTTAAAACCTTGGCAAGAGTGGTTTCGCCATACCCCAGAGAAGCAAATAAGTCTTCTGCGGTTTTATAATTCATTTCTTTTGCAACACGAGTTAATTCGCCCGATTTCAAAAGTTCTTCAAAAACAGATTTTGTAAGAGCAGCTTCAAGGTTGGATTTCCCAAGTTCAAGGTTGTCTTCTCTTTTATATTTTTTAAACCAGCTTCTTATTTTATTTGCCGTGTTTTTCGTTGCAACAAAATCAAGCCAATCTAATTTTGGCATGCACTGTTTTTGAGTCAAAATTTCAACAATATCTCCGTTTTGAAGCTTTGTATCAAGTTGAACAATTCTACCGTTTACAAGCGCACCCACGGTTCTGTGACCAATTTCTGTATGAATTCTGTACGCAAAATCAACAGGAGTTGACCCAAAGGGCAGGTCAATAACATCGCCCGCAGGAGTGAACGCAAAAACTTGGTCTGAAAAAAGGTCAAGTTTAACGGATTCCACAAACTCTTTAGCATCTTTTTCGTCTTTTGAAATTTCAATTAATTTGCGCATCCAATTAAATTTAATATCAGATGAATCCTGTGCCTTAACAGAACCTGATTCTTTATATCTCCAATGCGCCGCAAGCCCGTATTCAGCCACTTCATGCATTTGTTTTGTTCTTATTTGAATTTCAAAGGGTTTGTTTTTAAGCCCAATGACAGATGTATGCAAAGAGCGGTATAGGTTGCCCTTTGGCATAGCAATATAATCTTTAAACCTTCCCGGAATTGGCTTAAATTGAGAGTGAATAATTCCAAGCGCATTGTAACAATCTTTTTCATCTTCAACAATAACTCTGATTGCGACAATATCATACAATTGGTCAAAAGTAACATTTTGACGTTTCATTTTATTATAAATAGAATAATAATGTTTTGCTCTGCCATATATAACAGCATTTAAGCCGTTTTCATCAAGATGTTTTTTTGTAATTTCAATTAAAGAATTAACAAGTGCATCTCTTTCGTTTTTTGTTTGTGCAACCAATTTTGCAATTTGGTAATATTTTTCAGGGTCAATGTATCGAAGGGACAAATCTTCAAGCTCTGCTTTGATTTTCCCGATACCTAATCTGTTTGCAAGGGGGGCAAAAATATCAAGCGTTTCTTGTGCAATTCTTTTTTGTTTGTTAATTGCCATATAATTGAGGGTTCGCATATTATGAAGCCTGTCTGCAAGCTTAAGAAAAATTATTCGAACATCTTCCGCCATTGCAATAAACATTCGCCTAAAGTTTTCCGCCTGTCTTTCTTCTTTGGATTTAAATTGATATTTCCCAAGCTTTGTCACCCCTTGAACAAGCTTTAAGACGTCTTCACCAAAATTTTTAACAATTTCTTCAGGCTCTATGTCAGTATCCTCAAGTACGTCATGTAAAAAAGCAGCAATAATTGTGTTTGTGTCCATTCTAAGTTCTGCAAGAATTTTTGCAACCTCAATAGGGTGAATTATATAGGGTTCTTCCGATATTCTATATTGCCCTTCATGGAGTTTTGCTGCAAAAAGGTAAGCCGTTTCGATTTTTTTAATATCTTCGTCACGTCTTTTTTGAGCCATTAAAATTTGTTTTACTTCAAGAAAATGTGTAAGATGTGTCATTAAATTAAAATATGTTCTATAATTTAGAAATATTTTACAACTTTTTTAAGTATATTTCTATATATCATTGAAAGTATTTTTATGAGTGAAACAATTGAAAAATTAAAAGACAAATTAAAAGAAAATAAACCCTTTCAAATAAAGATAAAAGTTATAGCGGGCGCAAAACAAAATTCTGTTGAAGAATTTTACGAAGACATAATTAAAGTCAAAATTGATAAACCCGCAGTGGACGGAAAGGCGAACAAGGCAATAATTGAATATTTTTCAAAACTGCTTAACATTCCAAAAAAGAATGTTACAATTTTAAGAGGAGAAAAAAATTCCCTAAAAGACTTGCTAATTGTACCAAAAAATACTATAATAATGTAGTATGGAGTGGCGAAAATAAGATTATAAATATTAAGAAACAATACAATTTCTTAACAAAAGCGTTTTTTAATAACAATAAATTGTATGTTTCGACTTGTAATACATGTATTTTTGAAGGCGAAGTAAGTGACAACAGATAAGAAGATAGAAAAAGAACCTAAAAAATCTGTTTCGGAAAATAAAGAAGCAAATAAAAATATTTCATCCCCCATTGGTACAATCCTCACAAACCCCATTATGACAGGAGCTTCAATAGGTTCAAGGACATCTGCAAATAAATTGTATTCAACAGGCTCAACAAGAAGCCACCTTACAAAGCAGGTAAATGTTGCATTTCAAGAGGTTATGAGGCTTGTAAACGATTCTTTCTTAATTAAGAAAGATTTAGGACAGCTTTTTTACGCCCTAAACAACATAATGACAACAAAGCTTCAAGTAAATTTCACCGCAATGGGGATTTACAACAAGCACTCAAACAGTGTCAACATAAAATTAATTGATAAAATCGGCTCAACATACACAACAAAAACAATTATGACCGATGAGACAAATCCGGTTGTCAAAGCAATCAAAACGAAAAAAACCGTAACAACCCAAGATACAAGTTTTTTAAGCTCTTGGTATCAATCTCACTCATCAGTTGCAATTATACCGCTTATGGCGCTAGATGAGTGCATGGGGGTTTATATTGTCGGAAATTATCATCTCGGTGCAACAATTGAGTTTTGTCAGCTAATTGCAAACTCGCTCGGGCTATTTGCACAAACAAAAAATCTTTTAGACGCTGCGGAAACAAATTCAGATACAGACTCTCTAACAGGGCTTGCAAACCACAAAAGTTTCCAAGAAGAACTTCACAGACAACTTCAAAATGCCGAATCAAACAACAATGAAGTTTCTGTTGTAATAGCTGATATTGCAAATTTATCAAGAATAAATAGGGACTTAGGGCATGCCAGAGGGGACGAAGTCATAAAAACGGTTGCCCAAAAAATTAAACAAAACATAAGAAACACCGATTTTGCAGGCAGATACGGCGGGGATGAGATTTCCGTCATAATGCCCGATACTTCCCTTGATGAAGCAAAATATTTGGCTGAATACCTTTCATACATTTTATCTTGCGTCTACATAGATGATGTTGGTCCAATTAAAGTCAGCATGGGCTGCTCCTCTTATCCTAAATCCTCTGAAAACCAAGAAAAACTTTTGGTTTTAGCAGAGCAAGCTATGTATATTTCAAAAAGCAAATCTCAAGAAACAGGCAATTGCAAAGTCATAACAAGCGAAGACTACAATTTCTGGGACGATGAAGCTCTAAGATGTTTTGCTGAGGTCTTAACCAAAAAACACGCACAAATAGGGGTTCAATTTGAAGATGAATTAATTAATAAATTCCATAACGAAAAAATTATTTCAAATTCGCACCTTTTAGATGTTGTTACATCTCTTGCAAACACAATTGATGCCAAAGACACATACACAAAAGGTCATTCAACCTTTGTTTCAAGATATTCAGAAGCTTTGGCAAGAGCAATCGGGTTGCCTGAAAATGAAGTTGAACGCATAAGACTTGGAGCAATGCTCCATGATATCGGTAAAATTGGTATTCCTGAAAATGTTTTAAGAAAACCCACCAAATTAACCGATGAAGAATGGGAAATTATGAAGCAGCACCCCACAATTGGTGCGGACAAAGTGCTTGCGCCAAATGAATCTTTAAGAGATTTAATTCCAATGGTTAAATACCACCATGAGCACTATGACGGTTCAGGATACCCCTATGGACTAAAAGGGGAAGAAATTCCCTTATCTGCAAGAATTGTGGCAATAGCAGACGCCTACCATGCTCTTGTATCGGATAGACCCTACAGAAAAGGCATGGGCGTAGAAAAAGCTTGCGAAATCTTGAAAATGGGCGCAAATGTTCAATGGGATAAAGAACTTGTAAGACAATTTATAATTATCGCCCCAAGTTTATCTACAAGTGCTTAGTTCACAAACTGCTATTTTAAGGCTTTTTGGTGTTATTAAAATTGAATTTAATACTGTTTATTTGCATTAAATATTTTTTTAATTCGCCGATATTTGCATTTTCTTCAACTAAATCCTTCTTGAAAGAAGTTTTCATCCCATCCATAGTCTTTTGAAAATCCGATTTTTCACTTCTTAACAAATGCACAAGGTGGTCTAAATCTTTAGCGCCAAGATAAGAATATTGCGCTAAAATATCTTCTGCCCTTTTGGCTGAATCGAATTTATACAAATAGTATGCAGTTTGAATATCTCCTGAGGATAAATTTATTCTTCCATACTGATGAGGAGTATACATAATATCCTCAATATAAGGAGAATGCCCAAGCCCAATTGCATGCCCTATTTCATGAAGAATTGTGTGATAAACTTCATTTTCATCCATATACTGTTTATGGACAATGCCGTCAGACAAACCAATATTCACTTCCGCAGAATAAAAGCGTCCAAAATTGTCATAATTAAATTGACAACTTCCTAAAGATTTTCTCTCTACCCTTTTCCATTCAAGATTAATATGAGAATCGTTTAAATTTTGAACAATATTAAAAGTAACCATGCCCGAAAGCGCATTTTGCCAAGTATTAAAAGCATTTATTACCATAGATTTATATTTGTAACTATCAGCCTCAGAAGATGACTGATACCACCTATATGGCGCAATATATACATTTAAGGGCATAAGACCGGCAGGCCATTTTGATAAATAGCCATTTTTTGATATACAATATTGTAGATATGTTTTGGTTTGCATATAATAGAAATTATAACATAATAAGATAAGATATTAGGGGAAAAAATATGAATATGATTCAAATGATGCAACAAGCACAAAAAATGCAAAAAAGATTAAAAGAAGTTCAAGATGAACTTTCAAATCTTGAAATAAAAGGTACATCAAACGGCAACGTTGTCGAAGTCACAATGAATGGACAGGGTAAATTTCAAAAAATTAAATTAACAAAGGCCGCAATCAACTCTGAAAACCCTGAAAGCGTTGATGATGACACGGTTGAAATGCTTGAAGAATTAATCTCACAAGCAATAATAAAAGCGACACAAGAAGCACAAAACACAATGGAAGCTAAAATGAAATCCGTAACAGGCGGAATTAGCATTCCGGGATTATTTTAATGGAATATACAAAACCACTTGCAAGACTTATTGAATATTTTCAAAAGCTGCCTTCAATCGGCCCAAAAACCGCACAAAGGCTTGCCTTGCATATTTTAAAAATGAATTTAGCCGATGTGGAAAATTTTGCTTCCGCTATGGTGGAAGCAAAAACCACAATAAAATATTGTTCCACATGCTTTAATATATCTTCAGTTGACCCTTGTGAAATTTGCTCAAGTGCGCTTAGAAACAAAGATACTATTTGTGTTGTGGGGGAAGCAAAAGATTTAATTGCAATTGAAAAAACAAATGAATACAAAGGCTTGTACCACGTATTAGGTGGGCTTATTTCCCCAATAGACGGAATTGGGCCTGAAGATATTAAAATTAAAGAACTTTTATTAAGAGTGCACCAAAACAGCATAAAAGAAATTATACTTGCCCTAAATCCTTCCGTTGAAGGGGAAGCCACAGCGCTTTATTTGACAAAACTTTTAAAACCATTTGGAATTAAAGTTTCAAGAATATCTTATGGCATACCTATGGGTTCAGAACTTGAGTATACCGATGAACTAACCCTTATAAGAGCACTTGAAACAAGAGTAGAAGTATAATAGAACTATTTTTAAAGAATAATAAAAAAACCTTTAAAAAAATTTAAAGGGCAAAACTATTTTTTGTGTGTATATATAGTTTTAAATTTTATTTTCCATACATTGCCTTTTGGGCTACGACCCCAAAGGGAATGGCTTTGTCTTCCGTGATGAGAATGACAAAAATATCAGTTAATCTGCCGTCTTCAATTGATGATTTTTTATATAAAAATCCTTCAGTTGTTTCATTTGAACTATAAATAGAAGGTTTTCTATCCCCGTTCACATCAACCATAATTACGCATGGAATATACTTTGTCTTGTTTGGATTTTTACCAAGTCCATAAGAACCACAAAAATGCGGTGCTTCTGTATTTGAGCCGTTTGAGAGTGGTTTATATAAATTCATTGTGCCACTTTTGCGAAGTTTAAGACAAAAGATAATATTTTACAAAAACAAATAGGTAAACAAATAAATTTGGTTTATATTTTCTTAAAAGCCCTGATTTAAAAGCTCCTTGCAACCACACAGGGTGTTTGAACTTCATCAGATGAAATTGCATATGCGCTGCGTGCAAAATCATATGCCTCTTGGACTTTTTGGGATGAAACTTTGTTATAATACAGTGTCAAAAGCACATCACCGACATTAACATAGTCCCCAATCTTTTTGGCAATAACGCACCCTGCACCAAAATCAATATTGTCAGATTTTTTATCTCTACCCGCACCTAAAAGCTTGCAAGAGTGAGCAACCGAAAGGGCATTTAAGGATGATATATAACCTTGTTTATCGGATTTTAATTCAAGAATATTTTTTCCAATGTTAAAAAGGGAATAATCTTCCACAGTTTCAGAATTTCCACCTTGTGCAGCAATAATTTCTTTGAATTTTAAAAGTGCACGTCCTGAGACAAGAGCATCGTCAATTAAATCTTTAGCACTGTCAAAATCCCCTGCAATTCCAGCCAAAATCAAGGTTCTTGCCGCAATTTCCAAAGTAATTTCATATAAATCTGGTGCCATTTTTCCTTTTAAAAATTCAAAAGCCTCAATAACTTCAAGAGAATTGCCGACACAATTTCCCAAAGGCTGCTCCATAGAAGAAATAACAGCGTCAAGCTTTTTGCCCAGTGCCTTGCCGACATTTACCATTAAATCTGCAAGTTTGTGTGCTTCTTCTTTTGTTTTAATAAAAGCGCCGTTTCCATATTTAACATCCAACACAATAATATCTGCACCGGATGCAATTTTTTTACTTACAACCGAAGCACAAATTAAAGATTGATTGTCCACAGTGGCGGTAACATCTCGCAAAGCATAAATTTTGCCATCTGCAGGAACTAAATTTGGAGTTTGCGCAGAAATTGCCGCATTAATATTTTTAATTTGATTTTTGAAATCTTCTTCACTCAACATGGAATTAAAATTTTGGATAGATTCCAATTTGTCTATTGTTCCACCTGTCATACCAAGCCCCCTGCCCGATAATTTAGCACATGCAACCCCCAAAGACGCCAAAAGAGGAATTAAAACAAGAGTAACTTTATCGCCAACACCACCGGTTGAGTGCTTGTCTGCAATATGCGCACCAAATTCAGAAAAATCAAGAATATCGCCCGATTTTATAAAAGAGTCTGTTAAATAAACCGTTTCATCAAAGTTCAACCCCTGAAAACACACAGCCATAAGCCAAGCAGACATTTGATAATCTTCAATTTCACCTTTTGTGTAGCCTGAAACTAAAAATTCAATTTCCTCTTTTGTGTGGCTCAAACCCTGTTTTTTCTTTTCAATAATATCAACAGCTCTCATAATTTTTAATTCCTTTATTTATGGTAAGTCTCATTTTTTAAAATTTTCATCGCACGGTAAATTTGCTCAATAAGTATCAAAACTGCTTCTTGATGTAAAAATGTCAATTTTGACATTGAAAATTTAAAATCTGCAAGGTTTCTCACACAAGAAGGAAGCCCGTCAGAAGAACCAATTAAGAAAACAATTCGATTATAAAACCCTTCCTGCTCAATTTCTCTGATTTTATAAGCAAATTCAGGACTTGAAAGCTCTTTACCTTCAATTTCAAGAGTAATTTTATAATCATTTGTTTTTAGAGATTTTGAATAATCCAAAATGGAAGATACCTCTATAACCTTTAAATTAATATACCCGACAAGACGTTTCTTAAATTCTTCAACGCCAATTTTAAAACAGCTTTCTTTAAGTTTTCCTTCCAAAACAATATCAATATTCATCTAAATTATATCTTTTTGAAGTTCAGGATTATTAAAAAGCTCATAATTAATTTCATTTGCATTGTCTGCAATTATTGCCGCAACAACCGCATCAGAAGTTACATTAGCTGTGGTTCTGAGCATATCTGTAATTCTATCTAAAGCAAACAAGAAAGAAAAGCCAACAACCATTTGTTCAGGTGTTAAACCAATACCATTTAAGACAAGGGCAATTGTAATTAGCCCTGCCCCGGGGATTCCTGCGCAAGTGGACGAAGCAATAATTACAAGAAAGGCAATTTGAGCAATAGCAAGAGCAGAAAGCTCAATACCGTATGCTTGGGTTAAGAAAAGAACCGCAATCATTTGTACCATTGCAGTACCGTCCATATTTAGGGTTGCGCCCAAGGGAAGCACAAAAGAACAAATTTTGCTTGAAATACCTCTTTTTTCACAACATGCAATTGTTAAAGGCAAGGTTGCAGAGCTTGAAGCCGTACCAAAAGCAACCATTGTAGCTTCTGTTATGGCGCTATAGAGCTTAAGTGCGGAAACCTTCGAGAAAAGTTTCAGCATAAGAGGATAAACAACAACAAATTGAGTTAAAAGACCAATAATAATGGCAAGAAAATATTTACCTACCCCTTGGAAAATCGAAAGACCATAATTTGAAATAGTTGCCGCAACAAGAGCAAAAATACCGGGGGCAGCAAGGTACATAATCCAGTCTGTCACTTTCATTGTAGCTGCAAAGATACTTTCAAAGAAAGAAACAACAGGTCGATTAATTTCCCCAATTTTAGAGAGGGCAATTGAAAATACTAAAACAAAAATAATAATCGGAATCATATCCCCTGCAGCCAAGGCATGGAAGGGATTTTTCGGAATAAGATTTAAAAATATTTGCATAAAGTGAGATTGCTGATCAGCCATCATACCAGATACAACCCCTTGAAGTTCAAGTGCTGTGTCAGGATTGATGAATTCTCTGGCGCCAACTCCGGGGTGAATAAAAATGCCTAAAAAAGCACCGATAGCAACTGCTGCAACAGTTATCACGGCATAATAAAAAATCATTTTCTTTCCGAATTTTGCAAGCTGTTTATTATCGCCAATACTTGAAATGCCAATAACAATAGCACTTATTACAAGAGGAATTACAACCATTTGAATTATGTTAATAAATGCTTGACCGACAGCGTTGAAAATTTTATAACAAACAGGATAACTTTCTTTCGGCAAAAGTATACCGCAGACAACCCCGGCAATAAGCCCCAAAAATATGTGCCAATTGCGTTTAATACCAAGTAGTGCCGCAATCATAATCTGCATATGAAATCCCATTTATTTAATTCCTCATATTTTTTTTAACAAACTAAAGTCTATAATACAACTATTTGCAAAAGTTGGCAAGCCAAACACTTCATCTGACTTAGATTTTATGTTTTTTCAAACACATAAATTTGCCAATCCTCTATTCTGAAAACATCGTTCAAACTAAGCCTTTCTTGCGATTCATCAACAATATAATTTCTTATATAAGAAAACACAAGAAACAAAAACGGAGTTTCGGCATATCTTTTTTCACTTGTTATGATATTTTGAAAAGCTTTGGGTGAAAAAATCGAAACAGGTGAAAAATCAACAAGGAAGAATTTTTCCCCGCTCTTTATGTTATTAAAAATGTTTTTATCCAAAAAAGTATCAAGGGGTTTGTTTTTAAAAGAAAAAAACAATTCCCTGTAAGTTTCTTTCCCGTTATTGTAAGTATTTTTCATTTGTTCATCACTCCCTTTTATGAACAAAAAATCATACTTTGAAATGCTGTAAGCGTAGGGCGAAGCTGCAATTTCAGGTGAATATTTTCTAAATCTTTCCTTTGGATAATAAAGAAAAAGAACTCTGTCAGTTTCTTTTTTTTGAAGCTTAGTTAGTGCAATCACGGGAAGATTTTGCCCTTCTGTTCTAATTAGATGAACGGGGGAAAATTCACTTACTAGAATAAAAAATAACGTCAAAACAACATAAACCGTGGCAAGTGATATTTTAAAACCTCTATTTTTAAAGCTCACAAATCCAAGCGCCATAAGCAAAATAAGAGGCGGATAAATTTCTGTTAAATATTTTGTTAAAAATACGATTTTGCCAAAAGCAGAAGCGGCAAAAACCGTGAAATACACACCAATTATACACAAAAGGAAATATTTAACAGCTCTATTCCAAACAAAAATTCCCCTTATTGCACACAACAAGGAAATTATAAGCGGCACAAGCGCAAAAATAATAAACCCGAAATTATAAGTCCCATCTTGGCTTTGAACCATATTCCAAAAAGAAGGGGGAGCATTTGTAATATTAACCAAATAGGGAGAAAATAAATCCGTAAAGAAAAATCCCGCTTTTGCAAAGCTAAATGGCGCCCACCACTGGCTAAAATATTGTTGATGAAACATAACATTGTATAAGAAAATTCCAATCGGAATAAACGCAACAAGTGCAATCAAAAGGGTTGTTAAAAAATATTTTTTAAATTTATTTTTTTTGGGCGCAAAAAGCATAACCCCGATTGAAGAAAAGAAAACATATACAAAACCTATAGTGTGATCACACATAAGCAAAAAAGAGGTTATAACAAAAAATGTACAATGCTTTTTGGAAGGGTCATCCAAGGTTTTAAGAGCTGCGTATAAATTTAGTGCAGACAAAAAGAACAAAAGGGAATAAATTCTAACTTCTTGTGAAAAATAGATTAAAAAAGCGCTTATGGCGCAAAAACCTGCCGCAACAAGCCCTAAAGTGTCTGATGTTTTTTTGGCGGCACATCTTCCCGCAAAAAACATCACAAATAAAGACAAAACCCCAGGAACAAGAGAGGAAAGTCTTAAAGAGATATCACTATCGTGGAAAAAATACATCCATAATTTCAAATAACAATAGTGAAGGGGCGCATGACAATTTCTCATAATTGCTTCAAAAAATTCTTTTGGAAAATGAGCAGAAGCAATTTCCCAAGTTAAATATTCATCATTCCACATACCTTCCGTTTTATCAAGATTTATAAGTCTTAATAACACGGCAAGTGCAAGTATTATAAGCATTATAAGGGTTAGTTTCTTTTTCTCCATAATCATCCTTTAATAAATTGACTATTAAAGTTTAGACCCTTTAGGCAAAACATGCAAATTTGCTTATAAAAACTTTATGAATTTGCCATTTAAAATTTTATAATGTATCTTGGAAAAATGAACACAAATAACACTGTTGCAATAATTTCAAATTCAGAATATGCCGTTGACGAAATTAAAAATATGCTCATTCTCCTTCGAGATGTAGACAAAATTGAATGCAGCGATTTTTTCAACGCACAAGACAGGATTGAAGCTTCCCGTCCAAGCGTTGTTATTGTTCATTCTTCCGGCGAAGATGAAAATGAAATAAAATTAATTAAAAAAATTAGAGAATCAAGCGATGTGCCGATTATTCTATATCCTGAATTTCCAAGTGCAGACTTTATTACAGAAGCATTTGACGCCGGCATATCAGATATTTTATCTGCCCCAATTAAAGATTATGAACTCGTCATAAGAGTGATTTGGGCAATCCAAAAATCTGAGGCAAAAAACATAGACAAAATTAAAAATAAATTTTTTGCAAAACTTGGAATAACAGATGAGGAGACGGGATTTTGCAAAGAAGAATTTAGTATAAAATTTCTTGAAGCAATAATTGAAGATTCAAAGGAAAACAATCAAAATTCCTGCCTTATTTTAATAAAAACAAAGCCTGCAATTGACATTAAAGAGGACAGAAAAATTTTTATTGACGCTCTTAAAAGTTCCGTACGCTTTAATGACATTATATGCACAAAAGACAGTGAATCTTATTATGTTTTTCTGTCTAAATCAAAATTGAACGGCGCATATTCGGTATTTGAGAGAATATCTTCCCGCCTAAACCAAATGACGGTTATTTGCGCTTCCGTTGCGGAAATTAACGATGAGCTTTTTGGTGACATTATAAATGTTTTAGATTTCACAATGAACAAATCTTTTAAAAATGGCGAAATAAATGTTGTAAAAAAACAGGATTATCTTGACCTTTACAATGAACAAGACGACAGACTTGAAATTTCAAAAATTTTTCAAAATGAAGATATTGACCAATTAATCCCCGAAGATGAAAGCTCTTTCAATCTTCAAGAAGATAACATTGAAGAAAAGCATATGGATGAAGATGAAAAAGTGACCCTTGGGCTTGAAATTATGCGCCAAAAAATTGAAGATTCAAAAAAAGAACTTATAAAACAGGCAAAAGAAACTTCTACCCTTCAAGAGGATGAAATCGACAAGCGGAATATTGTTGTATACAAGCAAACTTGGGCAAAAAAACTGAATATTGTAGTGGAGCCTTTAATTAAAAAATACGCTGCAAAATTTCAAGAGCTTTACCCTACAATGGACGCAAATGTAAACATTTCCCCGATAACAAGTTATCTAAAGCTTGACAAAGACGATATTGTGCTTGAGCTTGATATTACATATAACGGAGTTAAGACAATCAAATTTGACGCAATAATTAAAGCTCTTGGCGCCGAAATAGATTCAGACAGCTTTGACTTTGAAGTTATGGATTTTGATTACCAAAAATTTGAAATCGTCATAAAAACCATAACAGATGAATATAAAAATTATCTTAATGTTAAATAATTATACTGTCTAATTGTTACTTACAAGCATTTTAAAAGCAACAAGTCCACGTGCAGAAATCACGCCCGACAAACTTTTTTGTTCGTTAGATATATTAAAAATACGAATTATTCTCTGTATTTCATCAAGTTGTTTTCTATCCGAAATTATATATGCATTTTTAATAGGGTCTGCAACTATGCCAAACAAAGCATTTATTGTCTTTTCGTTCATTTTGGTCATTATAATATGCTCCTCATATTTTAATAAAAAAATTTAAGGAACAAGAATTGCCCAAATGTAAAAAAATTTAAACTTTTGTAATATTGTTATAAAAAAGGCTAATGTGCAAGTATATCTTCAAAAGTAATCCCTTTTGAATAAAGAATGAAATCACAAAATTCACGCACTGCACCATGCCCGCCACCAAAAGAAGACACAAAAGCCGCATTTTTTTTGACTTCTTCTATGGCATCATTAGGGCAAGAAGAAAGCCCGACTTGTTTAATAACGGCTAAATCAGGATAATCATCCCCCATATATGCAACTTCATTTTCAGTTATTTTAAATTCTTCAATTAGAGAATTCAGTGCTTTTAATTTATTTTTTTGCCCAACAAAAACCTTTGCTATGCCCAAAACCTCTGCCCTTTTTAAAACAACAGGAGAGCTTTTTGCCGTGATTATTGCGGTTTTAATACCCGCTTTATTTAGCATTACAATTCCTTGACCGTCTTTGGCATTAAAGGTTTTAGATTCGCTGCCATCTTCATGGTATGTTAAAGAGCCGTCCGTCATAACCCCGTCTATGTCAAACGCAACAAGTTTTATATTTTTTGCTTTTAGTTTTAAATTCAAATCAGTAATCATAAATTTATGCCACTTTCGCTTTTAATAAATCATGGATATGAATTAGCCCTATTGGGAAATCATTATCGTCCACAATTGCAAGAGATGTGATTGAATATTTTTCCATAAGCGCAAGAGCAGAAGCCGCAAGCTCATCTTGTTTAATTGTTCTTGGATTTTTTGTCATAACATCTTCAACTTTAAGAGAATTTGTAATTTTATGATTTATAATAATTCTTCTTATGTCGCCATCCGTTAAAATTCCAACTAACTTGCCTTTATAGTCAGCTACAAGCGTGCAGCCCAATTTCATATCAGAGATAAATTTTACAGCAGTTTCAAAAACTTCATCCATTCTTATTATAGGCAATTTATCTCCTGTCAGCATAAGTTCTGAAACCTTATACAAAACACCTTTTCCAAGTGCGCCTGAAGGGTGAAACATAAGAAAATCTTCTTTTGAAAAGCCTCTTTTTTTCAAAAGACAAACCGCAATTGCATCTCCCATAGCAAGAGTTGCGGTTGTACTTGCTGTTGGTGCCTTATTTAATGGGCAAGCTTCTTTTTCAACAGAAATATCAAGCACAACATCAGATTTATCCGCAAGGGTAGAATTCAAGCCGCCCGTCATACCAATAATCGGCACACCAAAACGCTTAATTAAAGGCAAAAGATTTAAAAGTTCGCCAGTTTCCCCGCTGTTTGAAATTGCAATTACAACATCCTGTTTTGTAATAATCCCTGAATCCCCGTGGGTTGATTCAGCAGGGTGCAAGAAAACGGCAGGAGTGCCTGTTGAACAAAGGGTGGCGGAGATTTTTCTTCCGATAAGACCTGATTTACCCATGCCCGTCACAACAACTTTGCCCTTGCAAGAGTACAAAATTTCAATAGCTTTAACAAAATTTTCCTTTAAGCGGTCTTTGAGTTTTAAAATTGCGTTTGCTTCAATATCAAAAACTTGGCGCCCGATTTCAACAAGTTCGTCTTGTTTAATTAAACTTTCCTGCACAATAAAACCTTTTTTAAACTTTCCAACAAAAAAATTATACAATAAAAAGAGTATTTTTTGAATTTATAACAAATTTTTTATTTTTTTCACCGATAAAAAAAATAAAAATTCGGCTAAAATAAGGTAAAACAATGACTTGTAACACAATCACAACAGAAGATGCCCTTGATAAAAAGATTGCCATTTTCTTGTGCTCTAAACAAAATGAAATGACCCTTAATATAAGCAAATTAAATTATATAGAGGCATCAAGGTGTGCGCTTTTAAACTCGACAAAATGCTATGTCGAAAACCCAAACAAAAAAATTAACTGGATTGTAAAAGACGAAACAATAAAAAATATGATAGCGCCTTTCAAGTTGAACAATATGGAAATTTTTACACTGTAAGGAATAAAGAAATGAAACATGCAATTAAAATTATTCAAGAGAACAAAATTGTTGGGATTATAAGAGAAAATAACCCTCAAAAAGCAATTGAAATTGCAAGAGCATACATTGAAGGCGGAATAAAAGTTATAGAAATGGTAACTCCAATTGAAGCAGTCAAAGAAATTGCAAAAAACGAAGATATTGTTGTTGCAAAAGGTGGGATTATAACCCGTGAACAGGCACTTGAAGCAATAAACGCAAATGCAAAACTCCTCATTTCCCCAATTTTGCAAATGGGTCTTGTTAAACTTTCAAGCGGGTATAAAATTCCGCTTATATTAACCGCCACCACGCCAAATGAAGCATATCAGGTATGGCAAGTTAGAACGCCGTTAATCAAAATTTACCCGATAAAAGAAATGGGCGGCGCAAAATATATTGAAGAATTGTTAAGACCAATGAGATTTTTAAACCTCATGCCCACAGGTTCAATTAACATATCAGACATTCAAGCTTGCATAAAAGCGGGCGCAATTGCCGTAGGTCTTGGCAGAGAGCTTTATTTAAACAAAAGCTACGAAGAAATTAGGCAAATGGCAAAATTGGCTGTTGAAACCGCACAAAAGGCATAAAAATTAATCCGTTAAAAGCATATCCACTTTTTTGTCAAAAGGCTCAACCTCAATTTCATCCACTACAAGTTCCTTAAACAAAACCGCAATATTTAAGGATTTTACTTGTTTGTTTTTTAAAAATCTGTCATAAAATCCACCGCCATAGCCAAGTCTGTTTAAATTTTTATCAACGGCAAGGGCAGGAACAAAAGAAATATCAAGTATATCAGGGCTAAGTGCAAAAGAGTCACAAGGCTCCATTATCCCAAGCTTAGACTTTTCAAGATTTTCATTATACGGACAAACCAAAAGGTCAGAGCCCATTACTTTTGGAAGGTAAAATTTTTTGCCCTTAACTTCTAAAAGCGGCAAAAGGTTGATTTCATGCTTTAAGGGATAATAAATAAGCACATTTTTTGCAGCACAAAAAGCGGGCAAATTTAAAATTTTTTCAACAATTTTTAAAGATGCCTTTTGCCTATCCAAAGTTTTTCTTAAAATAAGGTGGTTTTTTCTTAAAGTTTGCTTATCCATTTTTAAGTTCTTGCAAAACCGAATAAATTAAGCAAAAAGTTTATAATTCCGTGCTTTTGCTCTTTTTTTGGTGATTTTGCACTTGGTGTGTCTTCTTCCTTTTGATATTCCGCAAGATATAACATAAATTGTTCGCTATACAAAATTAAACTCCTTTAACGTGCTAAATAAATAAAAAAAATTATTTTATAAAAATTGCCGTTATTTTAAGTTTTTTTTATAAATCCCCCAATTTTTTCCCCGCAAGAATATGCACATGCACGTGGAAAACCTCTTGTCCGGCGTCTTTCCCCGTGTTAATTACTGTTCTATAACTTTCAATTTTTTCTTGTTTTGTAACCGCTAAAACAGCTTCTAAAAGTTTTTTTAAAACTTCTGAATTATCAATGTCGTTTAAATCTTTGTAATGCTTTTTTGGAACAACAAGCAAGTGAATGGGGGCTTTTGGATTAATATCCCTAAAGACGACAATGTCATCTGTTTTATAGACAAACTCAGTATTGAATTCACCGTTTGCGATTTTACAAAAAATACAATCCTGCATAGACCATCCTTTATTTTAAAATACTTCAGGTATTATACAAAATAAATTTGTCATGTATCAATTTTTAAAAGATAATATAATAAATGAATATGAACACAGTTAAAAAAATTACATCTTTTACAATTTTATCTTCGCTTTTATTCGCTAATTGCGTATATGGTGAAACCCTAAAAGGCTCTGTCAATGAAACAGACAATTTTACCAATCAAGAAATGTTCACAGGCGATACAGATACGCTTGATAGAAGAGACACGATAAAATTAACGGTTTCACAGGTTATAAACGGAAATATAAATGAAGAAGGAGATGAATTTTTTGCAGAAATAACAGAAGATGTGGGGGGCAAAAAAGGGGTAATTTTACCAAAAGGAACCATTGTTCATGGAAAAATCATCACCCTTCAAGACCCTAAAAAATTAAACAGAAACGGTTATATAATAACAAGTTTTGATTACCTTGTAACGCCTGACGGCAGACAAATCAAAATTGAAGGAAGTTTAAATACAAAAGATAACCTTGCTGTCGGCACAATTAAAAATGTAGCACAACATGCCGGAGTTACCCTTGTAACGGGTGCATTGGGCGGACTTATGAGTATTAATGTTGTTGGAATTGAAGCCACCATTGCATCCCACGGTTTAACGGCAGCAGGCGGAGCGGCAATAGGCGGGGCGATTGGGCTTATTTCCATGTTAAATAAAAAAGGCAAAACCGTTAATTTAACCCCCGGAGATGAATTTGAAATTAAAATTTTAGATGAAGTTGACCTGCCTGTTTTTTCAGAAAACGCATTTAAAGAGGACGATCTTTACATTGAAGGTCTAACTGTAGATATAATAAGCGCAAAATACACAAAAGACCCCTTTGGGGAAGATAATTTTATAACTTTAAATCTTAAAATAGACAACAAAAGTGAAAAAGATTTTTACCCCTTTGATATTGCGCTCATTGACGATATTAAAAAAATTTATTACCCATCCCCTTTTGCAGATAACGACATTTGGTTTTCAACAATAAAATCAGGTCAAAAAGTTATCGGAAAAATGTCTTTTTCAATAAACAACAAGCAAAACAAGCATTGGCTTGTATTTATGGACAGAGGAACAAAAACCCCCATTGCAAAATATTCTATAGATTCAAAAATTATGACAGATTCAAAAAAGAAAAAATAATTTTTTTAAAAAGCAATTTTAAAAACAGTTAGGTTTTTATAACTATATGAAAGGCTAGTATAAAATTGCAAAGCGAATTATTGCAAAACTATATAAACAGCAATGTTCAATCTCCAAAAGCGCCTGAAAAAAGCTCGGGCGGGGAATTTTTATTGCAAAAAAATATAACACAGCCTTCTGCCCCCACTCCAACAAAACAAGATACCTTTGAATCAGAAAATAAAAAATCGAAAAAAGGCAAAATTGCAAAAGCGGCATTTTTATCTGCCGTTATATTTAGCGGTATAGTTGGAGTTTTAAGCGCTGCAAAATTTAAAGGAAAACTTATTCCAAACGCAGAAAAAACCTTTAACAACATAAAAACATTTTTTACAACAACAGGCAAAAAAACCACTGAGGCTGTAAAGAAAAACGGGGAAGAAATCACCAAAAAAACCCAAACAATAACAAATAAGTATCAAAAAGGGTTAAACAACATAACAAACGCAAAAGACGCCATAGTTAAAAAAGTTTTATCTAAAGTTCCCGGATACAAAAAATTTGACGAAGCAACTTCAAATTTATACAGAAAATTTGTCAGCAAAACAATGATAAAAAGCTACGGAAAGGCACAAAATGCCTATATTTCCGCAGATAAAGCAATTTTGGGTGCCGCAGAAGAAATGAAATTTGAAAAACTTGGCAGACTCAAAGAACTTCTTGCAAAAAGAGAAAGCGCAATCACTGATTTTACAAGCGCAAAATCCTTCACAAAAAGAATGAATGAAGTCGACAAAAGTATGACAAACATTGTTGATGAAGGAATTGAAACCATAAAATCCCTCAAAAGCGGCGGAAAGGCAAAAGCAAAAAAACTTTTAACCACAAGTATTGCAGAAGAAGGGTTAACCAAATCTGATAAGCTCCACTCTAAGCTTATAGGCGATTTTACAAAACAAGGGCTTACAACAGAAGAAGCTAAAGAATTAGACAGCCTTATCGGGCAAATACAAAATAAAGCAGTTTCAGGTAAAATCAAAAAGGCAAATAAAGCCCTTCAAAAAGCGTACACAAAAGAAACAAACGATATGTTTGGCAAATTAAGAGATATAAATTTTGGGTGCGCACCAACAGATATACTGAGCATAGCTGGTACAGTCGGACTTATGGGAATATATACAGCACAGGCGGACACCAAAGAAGAAAGGGTCAAAGTCAGCCTTACAACAGGTGTTCCTCTAATTGTAACCCTTGCAACAACACTATATTCAACTACAAAGATGATAGAAGGCTTTAAGGGACTTGCCTTCGGCGCAGTGACAGGTTTTGCCGCAAACTTAATCGGAAATAAAATAAATAAAGCATATCAAAAAAGACACGACATAAAAGAAACCCCAAATACAATTGTTACTTTTGACGATTACATTGAAAAAGGAAAAGAAAAAATAAACAAAATAAAAACCGCAACCACATAAAAAGGTTACGGTTTTCTATTTTTAAAGGTTATTATTCAACTGTAATAACGCTAACAGGGCAGCTTTCAGCAGCTTCCTTAACAGCGTCTTCATTGCCTGCAACTTTTGAATTATCAGCTTTTGCAGCATCTTCTACGCTAAATACTTCAGGGCAGAATGATTCGCATGCGCCACAAGCAATGCAGCCTTCTTCGATAGTAACTTTCATTGTTTAACTCCTTTTAATTAATTTAACTAAGTATTAACTTCAAAACACATGATAAGCTTGAAAACAATAAAAATCAAGTTTTATTTTTCAATATAAATTTCTTCCAAATTATGAAGCGCTCCCCCCAAGGGTGTTGGAAAAATGTTTCTAAATTTGTTTCTCATAGCAACAATGTTAACAGGGCTGTATAAATAAATTACGGGATTATTTTTCGCCACAACTTCTTGATATGTGTCATAAATTTTATGCCGTTTTTGAGGGTCAATTTCAAGAGCACCTTTGTCAAAAATTATATCCAATTCCCTTTCAAAAGGTAAAATTTTATCTGTTGATTTCAAATCATTTTCACTTCTTTGGTTAAAAAGATGAAGTGCGCCGTCAGACTTCCATACATTATACCCCGAGTGCGGCTCCAGAGGATTTCCTGTTAGGGCAATTATAACCCCTTCCCAGTCAAGAGAGTTTGTTAATTTGTTTACAAGAGAATTAAATTCAATAGGCTTAAAATTAACCTGTATGCCAAGCTGTTTAAGGTCTTCTTTAATGCTCACACCCGTTGCTTCCCTTTGGGTGTTTCCCGCATTTGTTAAAAGTTCAAATTCAACTTTATTCCCAAATTTGTCATATAAAATCCCGTTTTTTTTATAAAAATCGGATTTTGCCAAAAGTTCTTCCGCCTTTTTAATATCTTGCCTATGCCCTTTTGCAAGTGTCTGATTTAAATAAATTGAGGGAATCCCTTCTGCCGTATATAAAGGTTCACCAATTCCCGACAAAACGTTTAAAACAAGGTTTTCTCTGTCAAGTGCCCAATCAACGGCACTTCTAAAATTAATATCGTTAAACCAAAAGCTTTTTTTTGGGTCAAGATAAGGTTTCATGGTGGTTTTATTTTTTCTTGTATTCATATTAAATACAATAAAACTTGTGTTTGAAGTTGGCCCAAGATTATATAAAGTGTAATCGGATTTTTTCTCCATTTCTCTGTATTTTGCAACCATAGACCCCGGAATTGTTGTATTGTCTGTTTCTTTTGCTTCAAACTTAATAATATCGTTATTCAAATCCCCAACAATCAAAACCAAATACCTGTCAAGGTAGGGAAGTTTTTTTTCATTTTTATCAATTACAAAATAATTTGGATTTTTAACGTATACAAGCCTTTGTGCCGGCACATACTCTTTTAAAATAAAAGCCCCTGACACAACAAGTTTTTTTGGGTCAATATCTGTTGTATGAAAAGTTCTAAAATACGCCTTTCCCTTATCCGTTGCGTGTTTATAGACATGTTTCGGAGCAATTGGCAAGGTTAAATTCCTTAAAAATGGCGCAAAGGGCACGGGGGTCTTAAATTTAACAGTATACTTGTCCACAATCTCAATTTCAGGAAGCTTGCCTGCAACAAGCATAGAGTCACGTGCACTTGTGTCGCCAAACCCACCAAAAATTATTGTCTTATAAGTAAAATAAACATCGTCTGACGTGATTTCCCTGCCGTCTGACCACTTTAGCCCTTTTCTTAGTTTGATTATATAAGTTTTTTTATCCGGCAGAACTTCAAAACTTTTTGCAAGCCTTCCCCTCAAAGAGCCGTCATAGGGGTCTGTATATAAAAGTCCCTCATACATAATTCCTGACAAAGTTGAGGATGTAGCATCGTTTGAATTAAAGGGGTTGAAAGTTTTTGGCCCTTCGCCTATGACAGATGTTGTCAATTCTCCCCCGAATTTACCTATTTGCCCCCTCGATACAAGATAATCCACCCCGTTTAAAGTTTTTGTATCAGGTTCCATTACATCATATTCAATAACATCAAGGGGCCTCAAATCAGAATTAGAGTAAACTTCCGTGTATCCCTTGTCTTTTCTTATAAAAAGAACGGGAATTAAACAAATAAACAGAATAATTAATAAGATATATAAAACTTTCTTCATAATTATTGATTTTAGCATAAGTATTATGATATAAAAAATGTATAGGAAGGCTACGACTTTTTAAGGAAAATTCAATGAGAATTCTGATTACCGGAGCAAGCGGACTTTTAGGTCAAGAATTATGCCCCATGCTTGATGAAATAGGCGCTCAATACTGGGCAACGGATAGCAAAATTTTTGATGTCACAAACACAAAAATGGTTAACGAGATAATGAACAAAGTCAGCCTTGATTTAATTATTCACCTTGCCGCTTACACAAATGTTGACCTTGCCGAAACAAATCCCGAAGAAGCCTTCGAAATTAACCATTTGGGCACAAAAAATATGGCAAAAATTGCAAAAAAACTTGATGTGCCAATTGTTTACATAAGCACGTCTTCCGTTTTTGACGGCAAAA
The DNA here is from genome assembly GCA_964467625.1 of uncultured Gammaproteobacteria bacterium. GTDB lineage: Bacteria > Cyanobacteriota > Vampirovibrionia > Gastranaerophilales > Gastranaerophilaceae > Galligastranaerophilus_A. The sequence continues at coordinate 217,979 of CAYXRM010000002.1, forward strand.
AAACAACCCCTTACAAAACTACAGATGCAACAAACCCCATTAATGTATATGGCCTTTCCAAATTAAAAGGGGAAGAAGAAATCAAAAAAAATACTAAGAAATATTACATCATAAGAACAAGTGCGCTCTATGGAAAGGGCGGAAGCAACTATATAGATGCAATGTTGACCTATTCAATGTTTAAAAATGATATTTCCGTTGTAAACGACCAAATATTAAGCCCCACTTGGACAAAAGACCTTTGTCAGGAAATTATAAAAATTATTACAGACAAAAAGCCATACGGAATATACCACATAACCTCAGGTGGAAGTGCAAGTTGGCCCGAGATTACAGAAAAAATATTTGAAGTTAAAAAAAGAAATATTTTTATAACTCCAATTGAAAAATCAGATTTTCCAAGACCCGCAAAACGTCCAAAATATGATGTTTTAGACAGCAACAATATTTTGCCTGACTGGAGCACCTCTCTTGAAAAATATCTTTTAACAAAATAATAAGCAAAGTAAAATATTTTTGTGTTTTAAAAAAGCAAAACCACAAAACTTGCAAATTAAATTCATATAATATAAAATCATTACATCACCTAGGGAGAATATCTATGAGAAAGATTTTAATAAAATTATTTACACTTTTAGCAATATTTATAGGCACAATGGTAACACCTTCAATTGCCGCAACATCCGAATTTCCTGATGTTGGCCCCGATTATTGGTCATACGATGCCATTATGTACTTTAAAGAAAGAAATGTTTTATCAGGGTACCCTGACGGATACTACAGACCTGATCAAAAAGTTACACGTGCTGAATTTGCAACAATTGTAACAAAAGCACTTGGACTTAGAAATTTAAACGCAATTGATTTTACAACATATAAAGATTTTAGCGAAAAGCACTGGGCATATTACGATGTAATGCTCGGCTCATATTACGGCTTAGTTCACGGCACGCCTGATGGTATGTTTTACCCTGAAAACAACATTACAAGGCTTGAAATCATAATGGTAATTATGAAAGCTCTTTCAATTAAAGAAATTACCGAAGAAGAAGCAATTCAACAACTTTCCGTTTATCGTGACGCAAAAGATGTTCCTTACTGGGCAACCCTTGCAACAGGTAAAGCTCAACAGTTAGGGTTAATTGTTCTTCTCCCCGGAAAAGAAGACTACATTCTTCCAAACCAATATGCAACAAGGGGTGAACTTGCCGTTTGGTTGTACGGTATGCTTCAAAGAGCAGCAATTCAGCCAAGCAAAAAAATTGAACCCGAAGCTCCTAAAGGACCAAGAAAAGCAGACGGTTACATAATTAAAAACGTGATTTTTGATGATCACTACGCAATTATCCCCGCAGGCACCGCACTTCCTTTAGGTATTATGGATTGCTGGTTCACAAGAACCGCAAAAGAAGGTACCCCGATTTTAACAAGAGCGCTTGTCAACTTTGTTTCCGAAGACAAAACTCTTTTAATTCCTATCGGAAGCGAAATGACAGGTGTTATCGATAAAGTAGGTGTTGGAAGAACATTAATTAAAAATTCAGAAATTATTTACAGATTAGAAAATTTAATTGATTCAAACACAAGACAAGCTGTCGCACCGTTTAAGGCTGTTGGCAGACTAACTCCAAAAGTAAGGGAGTTCACCCACAATCCATACTTACAAAAAATTGGCTTCAAAGGGTTTAAAGGTCACAATTATTACACCCACAAATCACAACAGGCGGATTTCATCTTGTTGGAAGAAGTAAAAATTGATTTGGACGATGACCTTCACATTGTTCAATAAATTTAAACAAACATAAAAATAAAAGCTCTGAATTTTACATCAGGGCTTTTATTTTGTATAATAGCACTATGGCTAAAACAAAAACAAAATGGGTTTGTCAAAATTGCGGGTATGAAAGTTTTTCATACCTTGGCAAGTGCCCTGATTGCGGGAGATTTTCCACATTTGTTGAAGAAGTTGTTCAAGAAAAAGTTGAAATAAAATCAAAAAATTCTTCTCTTACAATTAATGGGGGACAAAATTTTAACTATACAAAAATTAAAGATGTCAAAGTAGATAAATCAATCAGAATTTCAAGCGGAATGGAAGAATTTGACAGAGTTTTAGGCGGGGGTTTTGTGGAAGGTTCTCTTTGTCTTTTAGCGGGAGACCCCGGAATTGGAAAGTCGACATTAACCCTGCAGACGGCAAATTTTGTATCTAAAAATAAAAAAATTCTATACGTATGCGCAGAAGAATCCGCAGGGCAGGTAAAATTAAGGGCTGAAAGACTGAATGTAAATTCAGACAACATTTTTGTGACCCAGCAAAACTGTCTTGAAGAAATAATTAAACAAATTGAAGAATTAAAACCAAATTTTCTTGTTGTAGATAGTATTCAATCTGTTTTTAGTGCTTCCATTTTAAGTTCAACAGGCTCAGTCAGCCAAATAAGAGAGTCCACAAACATTTTAATGCGCATTGCAAAACAGTTTAACATAACGACTGTCATAATAGGGCATGTTACAAAAGAGGGAAATATCGCAGGGCCAAAGGTTTTAGAGCACATGGTAGATTGCGTTTTGAACTTTGAGGGGGAGAAATACAAAACAACAAGAATTTTAAGAGGGATTAAAAATCGTTTTGGAGCGGTGTCTGAAGTTGGAGTTTTCAATATGGAAGACACAGGGCTTGTTGAAATTAAAAATCCGTCCGAATTATTTTTATCAGACGGAAAATCTCTTGCCACATCAGGCAGCACGGTTATCCCCATTCTTGAAGGAACAAGATGTCTTTTACTTGAAGTACAGGCACTAACAGGCTCTACTTCGTATGCAAATCCAAGAAGGGTCGCAAGAGGAGTTGAGTATGACAGATTACTTCAAATTATTGCGGTTCTTGAAAAACGGGTGGGTTTAAATCTTTCAAAACAGGATGTTTATATAAATGTAATCGGCGGAATTAATATAATAGAGCCTGCGGCAGACCTTGGTATTGCACTTGCCGTTTTAACCTGCGCAAAAGATGCAATGGTAAACAAGCAAACCGTATGCCTTGGGGAAGTGGGTTTAAACGGAGAGATACGCTCTGTTGACAATTTAGAAGCCAGATTAAAGGAAGCTCAAAAGCTTGGTTTTACACGAGCTGTTATCCCAAAAATTAACAATCCTGCTATAAAACAAAGGGTTGAGCGTATAGGCATTCAAACTTTTGAGGTTTCAAAAATTACAGAGGCAATTAAAAATATTATCGGGTAAATTTTGATTTATTTTTATCCAAAACAAAATCCTGAAATTCGTTGCGTATGTTATCCCCGATTATAACCTTTTGATACCTTGTGCTAATATCATCGACAGGCTCAATTACAAATTTTGCACGAATTTCATAATCATCGGGGTTTAATCCATTTTTCTTGCAATCAAAAATCGCATTGTTAATTACACCTGAATAGTCGTCTTCCTGATAGAGTTCTTTATATCTTGCAAAAGCACCCTCAACGGTATCTGCCATTCCAAGCCAAGGGTCAACAACAATATTTTTCTTTTCGTCTTTTTTGTTCATATCTGTTATTGCAAAAGTATGATCCATTTTTTCAGAATAAGAATGGACGACCTCATTTTTTTCTTTATCTACAAAATCAACCTTATATTTTAATGCTCCCTTGCAAGAATTATAATAGCCATTTGCAAAAAGAGCAGCAAGCGCAATATCGCCACATTCTGCACAATTGCCTATTTTATATGTCTTTAGGGTTCTTAATTTTTTTACAAGTTCCATATTATCCAAATCTGACGCAAAAAGAGAAGTATAGTAAGAAGAATATTTTTCTGATTCTAAATCGTTTCTCATATATAATATTCTATACATTAATTTTTCAAGATATTTGTATGTATTTGCATAATTTTTTGACTCCGGCGAACAAGATAAATAATAATACGCAGGATATGTGTGCCCATGAACAGGAAGCGTTGATTTTGCCTTTCTTTGAATATCGTCAGCTTCCCTTACTTCCTTTTTTCTTGATGTAAAATTAATTTGTTTTATTGGATTAACAGATAAACAGTTCATTTTAAATTTCCTTTTTAATTACAAGTTCTGAAAAATCTTTTTTTACACCCTCTGAAATCTCACGTTTTTCTTCATCTGAAATATCGGGGCGTTCATTTTTAAATACAAATTTTCCTCTAACCCTATAATTGCGCATATCAAAGCTTTCGCCCTCTTTTTCTTTAATATGTTCCCAAGCCCTATAGTCAGCGTCTGCATTTATGTTGAAAACTTTTTTATATAACCCGAGTGCACTTTCTTTTGAACCAGCAAAACCAAGCCACGGATCAATCACTATTTCTTGTTTTGCATTTTTATTATTCATATCAGATGTAACAAAAACATGGTCAACACGGCGGCTAAAACTTTCTACAACCTCATTTGTTCTTATATCAACAATTTCAGACACAAAATAAAGATTAGTTAAATTGGAATTATAATAACCGTTTGCATATAGTGCGCCCAAAGCCGTAATTGAAGATTCATAACAGTTGCCGAGTTTTGATTTGGAAATTCCATCCATAACAGCCAAAACCTCATTTTTCATTGAGGGGGCACCATCTGTTGAATTTTTTCTTATTTGAACTTGAACATCATCTCTTTTATTTTGAAGTCTTTCAGCTATTAAAGATTTTAAAACTATCGCTCTTTCTAAATTGGAAGACTTCGAGCGACAACACCTATAATTATAAGCACAGTAAGAAGTACTAAAACTGGGAAGTTCAAGGGCTGTCTTTCTTAAAATATTATCTGCCGATTTTACTTCTTTTTTCTTTGAAGTAAAGGGGAGAGGGGAATTGTATTTTAATAGAGAAATATTCATTTTTACACAAAAACCTTAAATTTATTCTTTCTTTAAATTGTTTTTTAACACAAGTTCGGGGAATTTCTTTCTAACTGCTAAAGCAAGCTTTTCTTTTTCTTCTTGGGAAAGGGCAAGATCAGCACATTTGCGGTATTCAAATTGTTCTGTGACATTGTACTTTTGTTCATCTTCTGTTGTACTTTCACCGAGCACCTCTATAGCAAGAGCGTGGGTTTCTGTAATGTCATCATCGTCCCACAATATGCTAAACCTTTCTGCGGCGTCTGTTTTAGACCCCGCAAACCCAAGCCAAGGGTCTACAATAATTTCTTGCTTTTCATCTTTGCTGTTCATATCAGTGATAACAAAAGAATGGTCAAGATCTCTATTAACTTTAACACCGCCTTTTGTCGCAGGATCTTCCAGTTTTACGGAATAAAAAAGTTCAACTAAATCTGAATTAAAATAACCGTTTGCAAGAAGGGTAGCATATGCCAAAAAGGCATTTTCGCCGCAATTACCCAGCTTTGTTTTTTTAAGAGAGTCTAACTCCACCATAAGCGGGTGCTGCGCCTTTTTAAAGAACGATTTTTTTATAATTGCAAAACATTTTTTAATATCGTTATTTTTTCTTTTTTTCTCAAGTTTTTTATTAATGTCATTAGATATTTTCGAAGCCCTTTTATAATTTTTTGAGTTTTTATTGCTGCAAGAAATATAAAAAACGTCATGGTATGTGGTACTTACAATAGGAAAGACAAGCTTTGCATTCCTTTGAATATCATCAGCTTTTCTTATTCGTTTATTTCTTGCCCCAAAGGGTGTATTATCAAACATAATGCGCATACAAAAGTAAAAAAAGAAAAAGAAAAAATTTGCCATTTTCATTAAGTTCTATTAAAAAATTTGAAATGTTGTGAAATTTTAAGCATAATTTATATTAGTGCTTTACTTCACAGCAATTTTTAAATATAGTATTAATAAGAATCGAAAAGAGGACGTAAAACGTGGAAAAGTTTAGACTAGACAGTTTTGGAAGAAAATCAAGCGAATTTGACAGATATCAAAATCAAGCAAATATTAAAGTTGTCGGCGTTGGCGGCGGCGGTGGAAATGCTGTTAACCGAATGATATCCTCAGGTTTATCAGGCGTTGAATTTTGGGCAATGAACACAGATGCTCAAGTTCTTGAGATGTCATCCGCACCAAAGAAAATTCAACTCGGTGCAAAATTAACCGCAGGGCTTGGCGCAGGCGGAGATCCTTCAGTTGGTGAAAAAGCGGCTGAAGAATCAAGAGAAGATTTACTTGTTGCACTTGACGGCTCTGATATGGTGTTTGTAACTGCCGGCATGGGCGGTGGAACAGGTACCGGTGCTGCTCCCGTTGTTGCTAAAATTGCAAAAGAATTGGGCGCACTTACAATCGGCGTTGTTACAAAACCTTTTGGTTTTGAAGGCAAAAAACGTATGAAACAAGCCGTTGAAGGCTTAGAAAAATTAAAAGAAAGTGTTGATGCGCTTATTGTTATCCCTAACGATAAACTTATTGAAGTTGTTGAACGCAGAACAACAATGAGAGACGCTTTCCTTGTTGTAGATGAAGTTCTTTTAAGAGGTGTCCAAGGTATTTCAGATATCATCGTTATCCCTGGACTTATCAACGTAGACTTTGCAGACGTTAGAACAGTTATGCAAGCTTCAGGCTCAGCACTTATGGGTATTGGTAAGGCTTCAGGCGAAGGCAGAGCAATGGAAGCTGCTAAACTTGCCATTAACTCTAAACTTCTTGAAACCTCAATCAACGGCGCAACCGGCATTATTATGAATGTATCAGGCGGTCCTGATATGACACTTCATGAAGTTAACGAAGCTGCAAGCGTTATTCACGATGCTGTTTCAGACAATGCGGAAGTTATCTTTGGTTCTGTTATTGACGATAGAATTCAAGGAGAAATCCAAATTACGGTTATCGCAACAGGTTTCCAACTTAAAGGAAACGAACAAGCTAAGCCTCAAGAAAAGAAAATCAGCGCAGCTGATATATTCTCAGGCGGTTTATCTTTCGCTGATATGACACCAAAACAAAACCCTCAGCCTCAACAAGGCGGGTTTCAAACAATAAACAGACCAAGCGAAAGCACTTCAAGCGGGCTGTTGGATATTCCCGAATTTTTAAATCCAAAAAGATAATAATTTAAAACAAAATTAACTAAAAGCCTTCTATTTTAGAGGGCTTTTTTATTATACCTTTAAAGAAAGAAATACCTCGACACAACAATCGCCATAAAAATACCGAATAAATCAGCCAAAAGCCCAACTGCAAGAGCGTATCTGATTTTTTTAATTCCCACTGCACCAAAATAAACACAAAGAACATAAAATGTGGTTTCGGAACTTCCCACAATAATGGCAGAAAGTTTTGAGGCATATGAATTTGCACCAAGGTCACCTACAATGTCAGAAAAAATACCTAACGTGGCGCTTCCTGACATAGAGCGGGTTATCATAAGGGGAAGGGTTTCAGCCGGTATTTTTAAAAATTCCAAAGGTTTTGAAAGCAAATTCTGCAAAATATCAAGCGCACCAGAGGCTCTAAACATAGAAACTGAAACAATTATTGCAACAAGATAAGGTAAAATTTTAACAGAAACAAAAAGTCCCTCTTTTGCGCCATGCACAAAGGTTTCATAGCAGGGAGTTTTTTTAATAAGGGCATATATTAAAATTACTGCAATTAAGGAAGGCAAAAGCATAACAGATATAAAATTTAAAATCTCCCTCATCTGTTAAGACTCCTTTGTTGTGAAAATTTTTGCAAAAATTTTTGCCATAAAAATTGCAAAAATAAAGGCTGAGCAAGTAACAATAAATGTAGGCAAAACAATATCCAAAGGAGATTTTGCCCCTGCCGCAATTAATATTGCAAGCACACTTGCAGGAACAAGCTGAAACCCTGCCGTATTCATAGATAAAAGCATACACATAGAATTTGACGCTGTATCTTTTGTTTTATTTTCTGCTTGAAGGTTATGCATTGCCTTTATCCCAAAGGGAGTTGCCGCATTTGCCAAGCCAAGTGCATTTGCGCAAATATTGAGTGCGATATTAGAAAAAGCAGGGGAATTTTTTGGCAATTCATCAAAAATAAACCCCAAGAGAGGAGAAATAATTTTTGCCATAACATTAATCAACCCTGATTTTTGGGCAATTTTTGCAATTCCAAGCCAGAACGCCATAACGCCAATAAGCCCGATTGAAACTTCAACTGCTCTCATAGAAGATGTTAGCATGGCATTTGTAACTTCTTCCATACGCCCCGTATACAAGGCGCATAAAAAAGAAGATAAAATTAAAAAAGCAAAAATATAGTTCATCTTATTTTTGATTTTATTCTAAAAATCGTTAATATATTTATTGCGCTGTCAAAAATCGGTCGTTTGAATGAATGACAAAAGCCAAAAATGCCTTATACTTTAAAGAGTAGGGGGATTAGGCTTTTAAATTCAGCCTAAAATCAAAGGGATATAAATTGCTTAACTATAACACCATAAATCCTGTAAATATTCATTACAGAAAGTACCCAAACCAAGGGGGAATTTCTGATAACAAAAAAAACTCCCTAAACCCCGATGAAAATAATGGCGGGCAAAGAAGATTTCCCAACGGAAATGCCGTTGCTATTGATTATACAAAAAATACAATAAATATATCCCAAGTACTTCAAGATTTTAGAAGCACAATTGAAGCAATAAATTCCCCAAACGAAGTTAAAGAGGACGTTGAAGTTTATCTTGAACTTGTAAATAAAGAAAGTACAAAAAACTCTCCCTCTAAAGATATTATTTTATCTAACCTCAAAAATGCCGCACGCATTACCGATAAGTACATTCAAGATAGCCTGAAAAAGCCGTCTTCTGTTGTTCAAGATTGGGTTGATGCGCTTTTTCTGCAAAATGTTAATTTAAAAGCAGACCCAAACGAAATTAATGAAGAATTTAGAGTTAAAATTCCAAACAAAGAAAAATCCATATCAAATACAAACGGTGCATATACCCAAATTCAAACACACAAGGGGGGAATTGCGCCACTTGATAGAGATATTACAGAATTTAACAAAGAAAATACAGTCCAAACCACGTATCTTGAAGAAAAAGAGCCTCTAAAAGAAGATGTGGTCCAAGAAGGCACACCCCTTAAAAAAAGCAATGAGAATGAAGAAAGCACTCAAAGCGCCCCTATTTCAAACGAATTGACACTTGAAGAAGAAAAAAGTGACACTTCTTTAAAGGTTCAAAATTTTTATGCTCCAAAAAATGAAACCGAAGCGCTTGCAAAAGAAAAAATTGTGCAGGGAAAAATTTCATTAAATGAAAACAAGGACGTCTATAGTGCATTAAAACTTTACGATGAAGCACTTGAACTTATGGCGGGAAGTGAAAATACAAATCTAAAATCGGCGGTTTATTTTGAACGTGCAAAAATTTTTGATACCTTTGATTACCCTGAACTTGCACTTATTGATTACAACAAAGCGACAAAGTGCGAAGATAACAACCTAAAGACTCAAGCACACCTTAAAATGGGAAACATTTATGATGACTATGTTCAGTTTGACCCCGCTATGGACCAGTATACAAGGGCAATCGAAACATCCGAAGAAATCAACAACTACAACGGCAAAACAAGGGCACTAAGATATATAGCAAAAATGTTTTGCAAATTATACGATAATGAAAACACAGATACCTTCTCCACTTTGGCGCTTGAGGCGGCAAAAGAATCAATGAATCCAAAAACAATCACCAATACTTATCTTGAGGTTGCAGAAAACTATAAATACTTAGGAGAAACCTCAAAAGCACTTCAAGTCTATGGAAAACTTGCTCAAGAAACAAGCGTTCAAGATGACTATGAGGCTATGGCAAAAAATTATATGGAAGCTTCCGTTTTAATGGAAAAAAAGGGCAACAAACAAAAAGCTTATGCGCTTATGCTTAAGGCAAAAGATTTTCAAAGAAGGGCAAAATTAGAAAAATTAAATGCTTAAATTTAGGCAAAAAAATCCAATTTATTTTTCTTTGTGGATTGTTTTTTCTTATCTAAGGCTTCTTTTTGGGCTTTTGCAATTTGTGCCTTGGTTTCGGCTTGTTCTTTTTTTAAGAGGAGTTCTTGTTCTCTTTTAGCAACTTTTTCTATATCGGCAGATGATTTTGCCAGATTTTGCATTTGTTCATTTGCTTTTATAATTTCTGCCTGAGCGTTATTTGCATTTATAATTGCACTTTGCCTTGCCAAAGATTCAGTTATATAAGACATATAAATTCACCTCACGCTATTATAAAACATGAAAAAAAATATTTTTACTTAATTCTTTTTATTTGCACCAGCAATTGTTGAATCCAGCCTTAAAAATACGGGTGTTATTTCTTCTTTTGTAATTAACTTACCAGACGGGAGCATATGGTCTTTTATTTCTGAATATTTTAAATTTATGTCAAATTTCAACTGATCTGCCATTTTGGATGCAATGTTTGGACAATACGGCTGAATTAAAAGCGCCACTTTTATCATTAAATTCAAAATTGTATACAAAACTTGTCCGCATTCCTTCATTTTTTCTTCTTTTGCCAGTGCCCAAGGAGCCTTTTGGCTTACATATTTATTTGCATTATCTGCAAGTGTAACAATTTTGCTTGCGGCAGATGAAACATCCATTAAATCAAAACAGTACAAAACATCATCAACTGTTTTATTTGTATCTTCAATTAAATCGTCATTAACAAATTCTTCCTTAATTTCACCGTCAAAATATTTCACAAGCATATTCAAGGTTCGATTTAAAAGGTTTCCGATGTTGTTTGCAAGGTCAGCATTCACTTTTTCTTTAAAATCATCATCTGAATAATTTCCGTCCCTTCCACCTATTGCGGCGCCTGCCATAAAATAGCGAAGTGCGTCAGGTTCTTCAAGGTTAAATGCTTCCATAACAGATTTTGGCGACACGACATTGCCGGTTGATTTTGACATTTTATTTTTATCTATCATAATCCACCCGTGGGCATAAATTCCCTTTGGAAGTTCCACCCCAAGTGCCATTAAAATTCCAATCCAATAAATTGAGTGAAATTTTAAAATGTCTTTACCTATAATGTGGTAATTAACGGGCCAAAATTCTTTAAAATTGCTGGCATGATTGCCCTTGACATCATATCCAAGAGCAGTTATATAATTTGAAAGCGCATCAATCCAAACATATATTACTTGGCTTGGGTCAGATTTAACTTCAATACCCCATTCAACATTGGTTTTAGCCCTTGAAACGGAAATATCTTCAATATCTTTTAGCTGATTTAACACCTCTGCTTTTCTAAAATGAGGAAGAATAAAATCAGGGTTATTTTCAATGTGTTCTATAATTGCTTTTTTATACTTTGTTAATTTAAAGAAATAGTTTTCTTCTTCCACAACTTCGGGTTTTCTTTGGTGGACAGGACAGCAGCCGTTTTCATCCAAATCTTTTTCTGAAAGAAACGATTCACACCCGGAACAATACAAGCCTTTGTATTTGTGCTTGTAAATATCTCCTTTTTCAAGAAGTTTTTCAAAAATATCCTGAACTGTTTTTTTATGTTCTTCATCTGTAGTTCTTATAAATTTTGTATAATCAATATCCAACAGCTTCCATGTGCTTATAAAGGATGAAGCATTTTTATCACAAAGTTCTTTTGGGGTGATACCAAGTGCTTTTGCAGTTTTTTGAATTTTAATACCGTGCTCATCTGTACCGGAGAGCATAAAAACCTTATCCGCACGTTTTTTGTAATGTCTTGCAATAATATCGGTCAGAATTTTTTCATAAGCATGACCTATATGCGGTTCGCCGTTTACATAATCAATAGCTGTTGTAACAGAAAAATTTTTCATAAAATATCGCTCCAAATAAAAAAATTATATATCAAGCGAAAAAATGACGCAATTTTTATTTTTCACATGCATTGTATAAAAAAATTTAAAAGGAAAAAGATGAGAGTACAAAATATTAATTTTTATACAGACAAAAAAAGTCCCAATATCACACAAAAGCAAAACACAAAGCCAAGCAATATTTCTTTTGGCAAAGCCAACCAAGACAATTGTGGGTATTATATGCAAAGCGAAGGGACATCATTTATCCAAAAAATAAAAAATAAAATCGCACCAAATGAAGCAAGATTTTTCTCTTTTGCCACAATGGAGAAAAGCAACAACATTGCACATGAATTTGAAAAAGCAAAAAATGTCAAAGAAAATGCAGTTTTAAAATCAAAAAAAGTTTATCAAGACGCAAAAGAAACCCTAGTGCAGGCAAATAAATTAAACAACCGCAAAAAATGCGATACATCCCCCTATACACTAAAAGTTTCATATGAAGATGAAAACGGCAAACAAACAAGAGAATACACCTATTACACAGACAAAAAAGGTGATATTCAAAAGTGTGAAGCCACTATTTCAAAAAAATATACAACATCAAAATATATATTCAAAAACGGTGAACTCGACCAATACAATAGAGAATACCAAAATTCTTCTTTTGTTGATAATCTGTATTTTTACCCAAACAAAGTTTATTATGTCAAAACAACAAAAGAAGATGAAAGGGTGGTTCTTGATTTTAATATGACCAAAAATTCTACTCCAATAAATTATTCGGAATACTGTTATAAAAACAGTGACACATACTACTACAACAAGCCCTACGGCATATGGGAAGTTAAAAAGTAATTAATATAAACAGGAGAAAAATAATGCAAGTATCAAAAGTGAATTTTTACACCCCCTCTACAGTAAACAAAAGCTATGCAACAAATAGAATTCAAAATTCGCCTTCCTTTGGTGAAATAGAAGTCTGTGGAGATGAATTTTTTCACTACACCAGTATTAATAACAGAAAAAGCACTCAAATAAACAAAAAATATAATTCTATTGCCGAAACTTATAAGCAATTACCAAAAGAAGGCAAAAAGGTATTTAAAGAATTTGAAGAAATTTTAAAACAAGGCAAAAAAAATGACTACGATGCCTATACAGTCATAAACGAAGGCAAAGAAGAAGAAGTTGTATTTGAACATATAGATAACGAAACAAACCGTCCTGATAAATTTTCACTTGTGGACGCTGAATCAAGATATATAACCGCATCATATGCTGTTTCTAAAGGCGGAAATAATCCGCTTGGTCAAGTTACCATTACCAAATATAATGATGACTGTACAGAAGAATTTATATACGACAACAAAAAATTAAAATTTTATACGAAAAAAGACAAAGACACAGAAACAGAACAAACTTTTGCTCTCGATAAAAAAGGATTTCACTATATAGAATCAACCATGCTTGACTCTGGAGAACCAGATATGAATTACGGTTTTTCAGTGCATGGCAAAAGCAAATATTATACGGAATGTAACAATGGAGAATTTGTGAAATATTATCTTCATGACCCCAAAAAAAGCGTTTGGACCTGTGTAAAATAATTTTACTTTCCGATACAGAATTTTTCAAAAATTCCGTTTAAAATTTCATCGTTTAAAACTTCGCCCGTAATCTCTCCCAGAGAGATAAGGGCGGATTTTATATCTATTGAAATTAAATCTTGAAGCTCATTATGATAAGAGGCAGCAATTGCATTATCTAAATACAAAAGCGCAGATTTGAGCGCCTCTTGCTGTCTTTGGTTTGTTGTAAATTCCACATCTTCAACATTTGTATCTATAATTTTTGAATAAATAAGCTCTTTAAGCCTTTCTATGTTTTCTCCCGTAACGGAGCTAACAGGAATTGCCCCATTTTTATTATCTGCCTTAATGTCTGATTTAGTTGCCACAAGGATAGTTTTTTTATTTTTTGCAAGCGCAAAAATTTCTTCATCATCTTTTGTAATTCCAACCGAACCGTCATAGAGCAAAAGAACAATATCGGCTTCTTCAATTGCGTTTTTCGCTTGATTTATCCCGATTTTTTCAACCGTATCCTTGCCTTCTCTAATTCCTGCCGTATCAATCAGAGTGGATAAAATTCCATTTATTTCAAAGCTTTCTGTGATTGTATCTCTTGTTGTACCTGCAATATTTGTAACTATCGCCCTATCTAAATTTAAAAGCGCATTAAAAAGAGAAGATTTTCCTGCGTTTGGTCTTCCTGCAACGGCAATTTTAATTCCTTCCCTTAAGATATTGTGGTTTGAGGCATTTTTTAGAATTTTTTCGATTTCTAATTTCACAGGACAAATAAAATCCAAAATTTCTTTATGGGAAACTTCTTTTACATCTTCCGGAAAATCAATCATAGCGGTAATTTTTGCCATAATTTCAAGAAGTTTTTCTCTTAATTTTGAAATTTCCAAACTGAGCATGCCGGATAAATTCATAGCTCCTGAAATTGCAGACCTTTCTGTTTTTGAATTAATTAAATCTAAAACCGCTTCCGCACGAGATAGGTCAATTTTGTGGTTTAAAAAAGCCCTTTTTGTAAATTCGCCCCTATCTGCAAGGCGCACCCCTTCTGACATAATAATATTTAAAATTTTCTTTAAAATGACAGGGGAACCGTGGGTTTGAAATTCAATAACATCTTCCCCTGTGTAGCTTTTTGGATTTTTAAAATATAAAACAATAACTTCATCAATTTTTTCATTTTTATAAACAACCCAACCATGGTTAATTTTTTCAGGATGAATTTTTTTGTTAAAAATTTTCTGCGCAACTTCAAGCGCCAAGTCTCCTGAAATTCTTATTATACCAATGCCCCCAACCGATATTGGGGTCGCAATGGCGCAAATTGTATCAAAAAAGTTACTCATAATTGTAAATATTATCATGTTTATATTAAAATCAACAGTAAGACATTAAAAAAATTATGGGGAACTTAGAGAAATATGGATTTTACCACACTTACAATACAATTTTTAAAAATTATAGCTGACATTGTAGGCAACTGGGGCGTTGCGATTATAATTCTTACTTTAATTATACGCTTTGCGCTTTGGCCCGCAAATGTTTCACAACAAAAATCAATGAAAACAATGCAAGAGGTTCAGCCCAAAATTAAATTAATTCAGGAAAGATACAAGTCCAATCCTGAAGTTATGCAACAAAAAATGATGGAATTTTGGAAGGAAAACAAAGTAAACCCAATGGCAGGATGTTTGCCTATGTTAATTCAGCTTCCAATTTTTATTTTGTTGTATTCAGCACTAATGAGCCCCGCTTTTATTGAACAGGCGGGAAATGCAGATTTTCTTTTTATAAAAAGACTTGACGCAACAATCAGAAGCAATGCAGGATTATCTGGTGACGGACAATTCCAAGTTGACGGATATTTAAGACTTCAAAGCGCCAAAACCGCAACCGTTTATTTAAAAGACGGCAAAATTATTAAAGATGTTAAGGTTACATCCCCACAAAAAGCAGTCAGCGTACAAGGAGATGTTAACGCCGGAGAAAATGTTGACCTAAAACTTCAAATGGACAGTTTAAATCTCAATTTTTCAACTTTAAATTCAATAGAAAAAGTTGACCTGAAGGTTTCAAATGCGCAAACAAGAGAAACGGAAGATATTTCATTTAACAGGCATGGTGATGTCTTAATGGCGCAAGTGCCCACAATTAAAGCAGTCAGCACGGTACATTATGATGTCATTATTCTTCTGATTTTATTTGTTGGAAGTATGGTTTTAATGCAAAAGGTTATGATGGCAACCCAAAAGCAACAAAACCAAGACCCGTCACAAGCGGCAATTCAAAAATCCATGACAACCGTTATGCCAATCATGATAACCCTAACCTTCCTTTTTGTGCCAATTCCTGCGGGCGTTTTATTGTATCTTGTAACCTCTAACCTTTTCCAAATCGTTCAAACGGTTATAATTAATAAGCAACTGGAGAAAGAAGATAATTCAAAAACACAGGCAAAAGATGCCGTAATTGAAGCAAAAGTTATAGAAAAGAAATAGGTGAAAATATGGCAAACACATTTGAAGGAAAATTAACCGCAAACCAAAATGACAAATTTTGTATCGTAATTTCAAGATTTAATGACTTTATCGGTTCAAAACTTTTATCAGGCGCAATAGACACATTTACCCGCCACGGTGTAAAAGAAGAAAACATTGATGTTATTTGGGTTCCGGGTGCTTTTGAAATTCCACTGTTGTGCAAAAAAGCAGCAAAAAAAGGGTATAGTGCAATCGTTGCTTTGGGTGCAATTATTAAAGGCTCCACCCCTCATTTTGACTATGTTGCCTCAGAACTGTCAAAAGGAATTGCAAATGTTTCTTTAGCTGAAAATGTACCTATTATGTTTGGCGTTTTAACAACAGACAACATTGAACAAGCAATTGAAAGAGCGGGAACAAAATCCGGAAACAAAGGGTCTGACGCTGCAAGAGCTGCAATAGAAGTTGTAAACCTCATAAATTCACTTTAATTGAATTTTAATTAATTTTAATTGAACACTTTTTTAAAAAAGTGTTCAATTTTTTTGTGTATATTTTTGTAACAATTTTATATAAAAATTTAATTCACTATAAAGAAGAAAAACGACAAAGACGATAATAAGAAAGTATTATAAAAATGGAGCTTTAAGATGAGCGGAGCTATTAAAAAACCCACCAGTACAAACACTATGTTCAGCGTATTGATGAATATGATAAATCAAAAAGATGACAAAGCTAAACCTTGTTTTGATGATGGAGATTTATTTGAAGAATACAACAACTTCGCTACGAAAGACGAAACAAAAAAAGCGTCAAAAATTACAAAAAACATAAATAGTGCAAGCAAAAACGCAAAAGCTCAAAAACTCGCTTCAAATAAAGCAGCTTCGCTCAAACAAAAAGGCTCCTTTATGGGTAGCACAATTAAAAAGGTTACAACAAAAGATAATACAACCAAAGTAAAATTAACTGATAGCAAAACAAAGAAAGATTATACTGTAACAATACAATATGACAAAGAGGGAAACAGCGTTCATACATACACTTTAGACGGTGTAAAATATGAAAAAATTTACGATTCAAATGGCAATATTATCCAAAAAAAGCAAACTGAAAATAACATAACAAGCACAAAAACATATAACGTTGTAAATGGCAAAAGCCAACCTGCCAAAACAGAAGTAACAGACAGTAAAAACCCAAATTATAAAAAGAAAATATATTACAACGAACACGGCGATATTGTAAAATCAAGCGTCAATGACGGAATCACAACAAATATAACAGATTATGAATATGATAAAAAAGGAAAGAAAATAGGTACAAAAACAGAAAGCTACCCAAATAAAAGTCCAAATGAAAAAACATACACAACAAGTGCATACAAATATGACAAAAACGGCAAGGTAACAGGCAAAGTTGCTCTTAGAAGCAAACCTGACGGCACAACCACAAAAAGCAAATACACATACAACAACAAAAGTGATAAATATACTATAACTTCTTCTATTGAAAAAAAGGGGAACGGCACTATTATTAAAAGAAAATTCGGTAATATCAAAAAAGATAAAAATGGAAACGAAACCAGAGATGTTATACGCACGGCAAAAACAAAAGACGGCAAAAGTACCACACTTTATGGAACAGAAACAATCAAAGACGGAAAAGTGACAGAAAAAAAATATTATTCTGACAAAGACAAAAAGAACTTGTATGGAAAATATACAATTAATTATGATACAAACGGAAACAAAAAAGAAATTAAGGCAAAATATACAGAAAAAGGCAAGAGTTCATCAGCTGTAGTTGAAAAAACAACCACCTATGATTCAATAACAGGCGAAATTATAAAAACTGTCTTAAAAAGAAAAAATGGCTCAACCGAAACAACCAAAAAATAAAAATGAATAATTTTTTAATTTTAATCAAGTTTCAATTGAACACTTTTCGTGTATATTTTTGTAACAATTTTATATAAAAATTTAATTCACTATAAAGAAGAAAAACGACAAAGACGATAAAAAACGTATTGTATAAAATGGAGCTTTAAGATGAGTAATTCTATTAATTTCAACAGTACAACCACAACCTTTGACAAGTTGCAAAACGCAATAAAACAAGGAGATGACAAAGTTGCAAAATACTTTGATGACGGAACAAAGATTCAAGACATACAACAGGGAAATGCAAGTAGCATAAACAAAAGGGCTGAAAACATTATAGCAAATGTAAAAAATGCAAGTAAGAATACAGCTGCAACAAAATGTGCATCAAACAAAGCAAACTCACTTAAAAAAGCCAACACCTTTATGGGTAGCACAATTAAAAAAGTTACAACAAAAGACAATACAACTAAAGTAACATTGGCTGACAGCAAAACAAAGCAAGAGTATACTGTAACAATACAATATGATAAAGCGGGAAACAGCGTTCATGCATACAATTTAGACGGTGTAAAATATGAAAAAGTTTACGATTCAAATGGCAATATTATCCAAAAAAAGCAAGCTGAAAATAACATAACAAGCACAAAAACATATAGTGTAGTAGAAGGCAAAAATATGCCGATTAGAGAAACAATAAGCGATTCAAAAAATTCTAATTACAGCAAAACTATATACTATAATGAAGACGGGGTTGCTTCAAGAGCCACTGTCAATGACGGAGTTACAACAAGCATAACAGATTATGAATATGATAACAAAGGAAAGAAAATAGGCACAAGAACAGAAAGCTACCTAAACAAAAGCCCAAATGAAAAAACATACAAAACAAATTTGTATAAATATGACAGTAAAGGAAATCTCACAGGCAAAACAACTTTTGTCAACGATTCTGCTGGTAAATCAACTACAACAAGCGAATACACCTACAATAGCAAATATGATAAATATTACATAACATCATCCACAGAAAAACAAGACGATGGCACCGTTATTAAAAGCGAGTTTAAAGACACAAAAACAGACCCTAAAGGAAATATTACAAGCAGAAATATTATACGCACAACAACAAAAGACAAGAAAAGTACCACACTTTATGGAACAGAAACTTATAAAAACGGAAAAGTTACAGAAAAAAAATATTATTCTGATAAAGACAAGAACAACTTAAATGCAACATACAATATCACATATGATAAAAACGGTAATAAACAAAAGGTTGAGGCAACATACAAAAAAGGCAACATAATTACATCAAAAACATCCAAAAAAATAACCATCTACAACACAGCAACGGGCGAAATCAAACAAGAGGTTTTAACCCAAGTAGACGGCTCAAAAATAACCAAAGATTATAAAGACGGAAAATTAACAAACACAACAACAAAACCTGCAGCAAATACTCCTGCAGCAAATACTCCTGCAACGAATACTCCTGCAGCAAATACACCTGCAACAAATACTCCTGCAGCAAACCCAAATACTACAACCACAAAAACAGAAACAAACCCGGACGGCACAAAAACCGTTATAACTCTTAACGCTCAGGGCAAAGAAATTGGCGAAACCGACTATGATTTGAGCGGAAACATAGAGCGTGATATGAAGTTTGAATTTGACGCAAACGGAAAGCACACTGTAACTTACGTTACATATTATCAAAACGGCGTCAAAATGGAAGAATTAAGATGGGACTTGGCTTCAAACGGCGTGCCCAAAAAGACGACCGTTTTATATACGGCAAACCCCGAGCTTCAAACTACGGATAAAATGACCGTGGATAGAAGAAAAAATGGTGCGATTACAAGTATAGACTGTAATGATATCGAAACATTGAAAAGTTTAACTCCCCCTGAACTTTCCGTTCCAAATACAAGAATAAAAGTAACAATAGGGAATGATAATTCAAATGCTGTTTTCTTTGCCTATGACAACGACGGTAAACTTTTGAGTGCAGACAAAACAAAAGAAGCCTTAGCAAGCCTTGTAAGCAAATATGAAAATTTGCAAGCAAACAAGAATACAAATACCCCGACAAAATATGAAATTAAGATTGGGGATAAGACATATTATACAGAAAATGCAAATCATGCAAAACAGTTTAATGACGATACAGAATCAACCGATAATCAAAAACTTGCAAAGATGATACAGATGTATATTGCAAAGATAGACGACTTTGGCTTTAGCAAAGAAGAAGCAATTAAAGCGTTTGACTTAAATAACGATAATAAAATAAATATTATAGATGCAACGGAATCTCAAAAAAGAGATTTAAAGACCCCAACAAAATATGAAATTAAGATTGGGGATAAGACATATTATACAGAAAATGCAAATCATGCAAAACAGTTTAATGACGATACAGAATCAACCGATAATCAAAAACTTGCAAAGATGATACAGATGTATATTGCAAAGATAGACGACTTTGGCTTTAGCAAAGAAGAAGCAATTAAAGCGTTTGACTTAAATAACGATAATAAAATAAATATTATAGATGCAACGGAATCTCAAAAAAGAGATTTAAAGACCCCAACAAAATATGAAATTAAGATTGGGGATAAGACATATTATACAGAAAATGCAAATCATGCAAAACAGTTTAATGATGATACAGAATCAACCGATAATCAAAAACTTGCAAAAATGATTCAAATGTATATTGCAAAAATGGATAATTTTGGTCTTAGTGAAGAAGAAGTCATTCCTGAATTTGATATAAATAAAGACGGTGAAGTAACCGCAATTGATAGAATGCTCTCGAACAGAAGTGGCATTAAAGAATTTGACCTAAATGGCGATAATAAAATAAATATCTTAGATGCAACGGAATCTCAAAAAAGAGATTTAAATACAGGTAAAATCCCCTTACCTCAAAATATAACTTCAGAACAGCACGAAAAAGGAATTACCGATGCTTTTGCGTTCGACTCAAATGAAACAAGACCAATTCATATGAGGGACATCCCCCCTATGTCTAATGTGCAACTCAAGGGTGAAGCAAACACAACCGTTGATATTATGTATGACGGTCAAAATTATGGCTCTGTAACTTATGACAATTTAGGCAGAGTTTCAAAATTACAATACAACAGAATGGATATATCCACAAATTACACATTTGAATATTGGGGCAATACCGACAACATTAAAACAAGCTATGATACGGATGAAAATGGCACAGTTATTCAAGTATATAACGAAGATGGCACCATTCAAAAAGAAGAACAGTATTATCATGACGGTAAATTATTTTTAACAAGAAATTACACATACAAAATGCAAGGCCCGGAAGCGCTTAGAATTATGACAAATTCTTACGGAAAAACCGTAGTGACATCCGTTCTGCCCTATTTTCAATCACCAAGTGACAACCCAAACGGCGACCCGTCAATAATTGGCAATACAACAACACCTACCACCCCTGCAGGCGGCGAAGAAGACACTCAAACAACTTCAAAAACAATAAACCACTTTGACACATTTGGTGTAGATACAGAAAATTACAAAGTTAAAAAAGGTGTAGTTTCAAAAAGTGTAAGCTTGAAATGGACAGGAACAATTAGCGGGCTTAAAGCAAGCGCATTTCCACAAACATACACCCCAAATGCAAAAGTGCCTATTATGGTTGGAAACTCAAGCCAATACAACTACTACATAAAATACGATGAAAAAGGCAATATAATCGGTTTGTTTGATTCCAGCGATAATAAAATAAACTAAAAAGCTAAGGGGTACAATTTGTACCCCTTATTTTACATTTTTTTGCCCACAACGGGTGCTAAAACTTTTAATTTTTTATAAAGCTCATCAAATTGTTCAGGGTATAAGGACTGTGCCCCGTCACAAAGCGCACATTCAGGCTTGTTGTGAACTTCAATCATAAGCCCGTCAGCGCCCGCTGCAACAGATGCCATAGACATTGGCGCCACTTTATCTCTCAAGCCTGTGCCATGAGAAGGGTCAACAATAATGGGCAGATGACTCAATTTTTTAACAACGGGAATAGCGCACAAGTCAAGAGTGTTTCTTGTTGCCACTTCAAAAGTTCTTATTCCTCTTTCACAAAGAATAACTTCTCTATTGCCGCCTGATAAAATATATTCTGCCGCCATAAGCCATTCGTTAATTGTGGCAGATAAACCTCTTTTCAAAACAACGGGCTTGTCAATTTTGCTTAATTCTTTTAAAAGATTAAAATTTTGCATATTTCTTGCGCCAACTTGAAGAATGTCGACATATTTTAAAAACAGGGGAATTTGGCTTATTTCCATAACTTCGCTTGTTACCGCCAAATTGTATTTATCTGCAGCTTTTCTTATTAATTTTAAGCCCTCTTCGCCAAGTCCTTGAAAAGCGTAAGGTGAAGTTCTTGGTTTAAAAGCGCCGCCCCTTATAATTTTAACACCGGATTGTGCCATTTTTTCAGCGCATTCTTCAATTTGTTCTTCATTTTCAATTGTGCAAGGCCCTGCAATCATGCCTGCAAATTCCCCGCCAAATTTCTCCCCGTTCACTTCAATTATGGTGTCTTCGCCCTTAAAAAGACGAGATACCAATTTATAACTTGAAGAAATTTTAATTACTTCTCTCACACCATCCAAAAGTTCAAAATCCCTTGGGTCAACTGTCATTTCCCCAACTGCACCAATTACGGTGTGAGATTCACCCTTTGAAACATGGGCTTCACGCCCTTTAGATTTTATAAATTTAATAACATTATCAATATTTTCTTCGCTTGCGCCATGGCGCATTACAATAATCATTTCATATCCTCCTTAACGTCAATTTTATCATAAAGAAAATTGTTATGTTAAAATAAGGCTATGCCACATTTTTTAATCACAAAAAACAATATTGAAAACAACTTTGTCAAAGTTTCTGACAAAGAGCTTTTAATTCACTTATCAAGCGCACTTAGGGTGAACAAGGGCGACATTATTAAATTTATTGATGAAGATGAAATTGTCCACAGTTGCAAAATTATAGAGATTTCCCAAAAAAAATTAACGGCTGAAATTTTAAGCTCAAAGAAAAGCGAAAGAAAACTTGATTTTGATTTGTGCGCACTTATTTGCGTGCTCAAACAAGATGCAATGCACCTTGCAATTCAAAATGCGGTTCAGCTTGGCGCAAAGGAAATTTATACAACTTATTCAGATAATTCCGCCCCAAACAAACAAAGCGTTTTAAACAAAGCGCAAAAATGGCAAAAAATCGGTATGGAAAGCTTTAAACAGTGTGAAAGGGCGGATGTTCCCAAAGTTTTTGATGTTATGAAATTTAGTGAGATTTTTAAAAAATTTAAAAAAGAAAATATTATTATTTTTGCTGAAAAATACGATACACACACAATAAAAACGGCGCTTGAAAACATTGATAAAAATGAAAAAATTCTTGCCGTTTTTGGGCCTGAAGGGGGATTTTCAGAAGAAGAATTTGAATATTTTAAAAAAGAAAACTTAAAACTTACAACCCTTGGAAAATTAATTTTAAAGGCGCCAAACGCACTTACAGCTGGGCTTTTTGGGATAATTGAAAATGCAAGATAAAATTATTGAAAAAATTAAACCCTATATAAAAAATAAAGAAGCCTATCTTGTGGGTGGATATATGCGGGATTTGATGTGTGGAAAAATTTCAAAAGATAGAGATATTGCAATTAAAACAAACAATTTGAAAGAACTTTGCATTAAAATTGCAAATGAATTGAACGGGCATTTTGTGGAACTTGACTGTGAAAATGAAATATACAGGGTTGTATTTGAAGAAGATTATATAGATTTTGCAAAAATTTTAAATGATGACCTTGAAAAAGATATAAACAGAAGAGATTTTACAATTAATTCCATAATGTATGACATCAAAAACGATAAAATTATTGACAAAAATAACGGTAGGAAAGATTTTGAAAATAAAATTATAAAAACTTTTTCAATTCAAAACCTTGAAGATGATTACTTAAGAATGCTTCGTGCTTTTAGGTTTCAGGCAATGTACGGTTTTAAAATTGAAGATAATATTCTAAATTTTATAAAAGAAAATAAATCAAAAATTAACTTGGTTGCGCCTGAGAGAATTCATCAAGAATTAATAAAAATTTTTGAAGGAACTTTTTTAATTGAAACCCTTTTTAAAATGGATGAGGTTGGTTTTTTAGAAGAAATTTTTCCCTGTTTTTGTGAAATTAAAAAAATACCAAAAAATTCCCACCACCACCTTGACTTGTTCCACCATTCAATTGAAACCGTTAAATTAATCAGGTTAAATAAGCCTGAATTAAAAATTGCAGCCCTTTTGCATGACATTGCAAAACCCGATTGCTGGACAATTGATCCAAATGACGGCAGACACAGATTTATTGGGCATGATGAACTTGGCGGGAAAAAAGTTGTTCCCATTTTAAAAAAATTAAAATTTTCAAATAAGCAAATAGACTACATTTCAACTATGATAAAATACCACATGTACCCTTCTATGCTTATGAATCAGCCCGATAAAACAGAAAAAGCCATTATTAGATTTATCAGAAAAATTAACGAAAACACCCCCGATTTAATAGAACTTGCCCGCTCTGACAGACTTAGCGCCAAGGGGCCTATGGTTGACGATGATATGATAAATAGCACCCTTTATAATCTTGAATTATTGCTTAAAAAATATGAAGAAATTTCACCAAAACTAAAGGCGCTTCCAAAATTAATTGACGGAGTTGAAATAATGAACTTTCTTAACATTAAACCTTCAAAAGAACTTGGAGATATTATAGAAAAAATTAAAGAACTTCAATTTGAAGGAAAAATTTCCACAAAAGAAGATGTTTATGAGTTTTTAAAAACCCTAAACAGGTAAAGTCATATCGGAAAGTTCTTTTTTAATTTCTTCAACCGAAACATGGATAATCGGGCTTCCCGTTTCTTTTTGAAGGAAAACATCCACAATGCCGGATTGAGCAATAAATCTTTTACATAAAATGCAAATCATCGTATGCCCGTATATATACATAGACGACCCTTTGCACCTATCTTGCCCCGCCTGAATTATGGCATTTTGTTCGGCATGGATTGACCTGCAGGTTTCATATCTTGTACCTGATTGAATGTTGTTTTTTATTCTGTAGCAATAGCCCAATTCATAACAAGAAATAACCTTGGATGGAGTGCCATTGTATCCTGTTGCTTTAATTTTTTTATCATCCCCAACAATAACCGCACCAACACTTGCCCTCAAGCAATTTGAACGTGAAGCGCAAGTTTTTGCGATTTCCATAAAATAATCATCCCATGGCTTTATCATAAAAAATCCTTTTTTCAAAACAAAATAGCATACAAAGGAATTTTTATCAATTTTAAATTAATATATTGCAAAATATGTTAAAAAATATTAAAATAGAATAAATAACCCACACACAGTGTGTAATATGCTTGTTGAGGTTAAATTTACAAAATAATCTAAGGAGACCAAGATGTACCAAGACGAAACCCTTCATTGTGAAGATTGCGGCAAAGAATTCGTTTTTACCGCAGGTGAACAAGAATTTTATGCCGAAAAAGGACTGGTTAACAAGCCAAAAAGGTGCAACGAATGCAGACAACTAAGGCGCCAAAAAAACAAAAGAAAAATGCATGACGCTGTATGCTCTGAATGCGGCGCACAAACAAAAGTTCCTTTCAAACCAATTGAAGGAAAAGAAATCTATTGCAAAGAATGCTTCCAAAAAAGACAACAACAAGCATAAAACAAAAGATTTAACAAAAAAGCGAGGGCAAAAACCCTCGCTTTTTTAAAATACAAAAAATAAAAGCGGGGTAAAGCCCCGCCTTTTTAAAATATAGAAAACTTAAACTCCTGCTTTTTCCATAGCACCTTTGACAATTTTTGCAAAGCTATCTGCCTTTAAGCTTGCACCGCCAACTAAAGCGCCGTCAATATCGGATTGAGCCATTTGTTCTTCAATTGTTTCTGGTTTAACAGAGCCGCCATATAAAATTCTGATTGAATTTGCAGCCACATCCCCTTTAAGAGATTTGATTGTTTCTCTAATCATTTTAATTACTCTGTTTGCTTCAGTTGAATCACAAGTTTTGCCTGTACCGATAGCCCAAATAGGTTCATATGCTATAACAGATTTTGCAACATCTTCGCTTGAAATGCCGTCAAATGCTTTTGTAATTTGAGATGCAATGTGGCTATCAGTTAAATTTTGTTCTCTTTGTTCTAATGTTTCACCACAGCAAACAATCGGCAACAATCCATTTGCTAAAATTGCTTTTGCTTTTTTGTTAATCATTTCGTCTGTTTCATTGAAATATTGTCTTCTTTCAGAGTGTCCAATTATAATGTAAGACAAGTTAAAATCTTTTAACATATTAATTGCAATTTCACCTGTGAATGCGCCTTTTTCTTCATAATAGCAATTTTGCGCAGCAAGTTTAATTTTTCCGCAAGCACATTTGTTTAATTCTTCATCAACCGCATATAAAGAGGTAAAAACAGGTGCCACAACAACTTCCGGAAGCAAATTTTTATCAATACTTTTTAGTTCAGCCTTTAAGCCTTGAATTAATTCAACGCTTTGTGCGCAATTGTTGTGCATTTTCCAGTTTCCCGCAATAATAGGTTTTCTTGTCATAATTTTATACTCCTTCTTTAATTTAAAGTAGATTTGTTTTATAGTCATATTAACATAAACAAAACAGAAAGCGTTAATAATCATGTTAAAAATTTGGCATCCTTTTTGGCAACATGGGCTTTTAGAGCCTATTTTTGAAATTAAAGAAACAAAAGATGAATTTTTAATCACAAAAGACGGAAAGAAAATAATAGATGGGATTTCATCTTGGTGGGTAAACACCCTCGGGCACAATAACACCTACATTTCAGATGCAATTCAAAAACAGGCAAAAATTATGCAGCAAATTATTTTTGCAGGCTTTACCCACAGCCCCGCAATTGAAGTTGCAAAAAAGCTTTCAAATTTTTTACCCGATAAATACTCCCACATTTTTTATTCAGACTCAGGTTCAATTTGCGTTGAAGTCGGCTTAAAAATGGCTGTCGGACACTATTTTAACAAATACAACAAAATTAAATCAAAAATTGTAGCATTTGAACATTCATACCACGGGGATACCTTTGGTGGAATGTCATCGGGGGCAGATTCTGTTTTTAACCTGCCATATAGAAAAATGCTTTTTGACGTGCTTAGAATTCCATACCCCAAAGAAAATGAAGAACAAAAAACAATAGACTGTTATGAAAAACTTTTAAAAGAACACTCAGAGGAAATTGGTGCAATCATTCTGGAGCCACTAGTTTTGGGTTCAGGCGGAATGCTTTTTTATAAACCTTTTGTGTTGAATGAACTTTATAAATTGTCCAAAAAATATGATGTTATGTTTATTTTGGATGAAGTTATGACAGGCTTTGGCAGAACAGGCACCATGTTTGCTTTTGAACAATCAAATATCACACCTGACATTATCTGCCTTTCAAAAGGACTTACAGGGGGCACAATTCCTTTGGCTGCAACCGTTTGCACGGAAGAAATTTTTGAAAGCTATTTTGCAAAAGATAAGTCCAAGATGTTCTTCCATTCTTCAAGCTACACGGCAAACCCTGTTTGTTTAGCGGCTGCAAGCGCCAATCTTGACCTTTGGAAAGATAAAAAGCCTCTTTTAGATGTTAAAAGAATTAATGAATATTATAAGAAAAAACTTCCAAACTTTAAAAATGCAAGAATTTTAGGGGATATTTTTGCATTTGAAACAGACGGAGCCGAAAATAATTACACGGCAGATGTTGCAATAAAATTGTATAAGTATTTTTTAGACAACGGGGTACTTTTACGTCCTTTAGGAAATACAATTTATGTAATGCCCCCTTATTGCACAAAAGAAGAAAGCTTAGATAAAATTTTCAACTTGTTAGAAAATATTTAATTTCATTCTCTTTCAGGCTTGTAAATTTTTCTTCCTTCTGCTTTATACTGCAAAAGAACCTCTGCGCCAAGCTTGGGGGAAATATTGCCATAAACTTTTATTCCACGCTTTTTAAATTCAAAAAGCCAGTTTGGCTTATACCCTTCAT
Source organism: uncultured Gammaproteobacteria bacterium (assembly GCA_964467625.1). Classification (GTDB taxonomy): domain Bacteria; phylum Cyanobacteriota; class Vampirovibrionia; order Gastranaerophilales; family Gastranaerophilaceae; genus Galligastranaerophilus_A. Next base: position 245,832 of record CAYXRM010000002.1, read on the forward strand.
CAAACCCTGTAATTTTTTCTACCAAAGAAGACGGAACGCCATAATAAACCTCTTTTATGCCTGACCACATAATGGCGCCAAGGCACATTATGCAGGGTTCTGATGTAATATAAATTTTTAAATTATAAGAGGATAAATCATAAGTTTTGAGCTTTTCTTCAGCCAATTTTATTGCATTTATTTCAGCATGACAATTTGAACAGGAATTTAATTCAACAGAATTGGCCGCTTTTGCAACAAGGTTATTATTTTCATCATAAATTGCAGCAAGAAAAGGCCCAAAGCCATTTTGAATATAAGTTTTTAATTCCTCTTGAAGCCCCTCTATAATGATTTTTGCTTCTTCTGGAGAGAATTTTTCAATTTCTGTATTTGAAACAATTTTTTCACTGCAATCTTCCATATAAAAATAATGCCACAAAAATATATAAAAATAACCTTATTTTTAAAAAATATCCAATAGCCAAGCTTAACATCCGTTAACAAAAAAGCAATTTTTATTTTTGTGTATATTTTTTATATATAAGAGAGATAACAGGTATAATATGCAAGCACAGTTTGGTGATATCAGTTCTATTCAATTGAATAAGAATATTTATGATATTCAAAATTCTCAAAATACAGCCACAAAGGCTAATAACAGTATTTTTGATTATCAAAATTCAGAAAAAACAGTGCTTTATGGTAATTATCCACCCGATATTGATGTTACAGATAACAGACAAGAAAACGAAGATAAAAGTTTTTGGGACAATATTTGCGACTTTTTTAAAGGAATTTTCGGCTTTTTCAAGAAGCCCGAATGGGAAATAAATGAAGAAGACGGAGTTGTGGAAGTAAAACACAACGAAGACGGCAAAAGCACGTCAAGAAGCTTTGAAGCATTTGATGAAGAAGAATACGAAGTCAATGGCGAACTTGATATGGAAATTCAACAAGGGCAAATGGAAGATTGCGGGCTTATAAGCATATGCAATTCAATATCTCAAAGTGAAGAAGGAAAAGAATTAATAAAAAGCGCAATTTCAACCAACTATGACGATGAAGGCAATATTGAAAGTTATAATGTATATTTTAAAGGATTAGATGAAACCTACACTGTTAGTGCGTCTGAAATGGATGAAGCGTATGAAAAAACAGTTGATGAAATAATGGATTATTCTAAATGCAGCTATTCAAGAGGCGATAAAGATATGCTTCTTTTAGAATTAGCTTGGTCAAAATGTAGTGAAAATTCAGAAAAATTAGATAAAATCAGCTCAGATAATATCATAAGAATAACAAACACCGACATGCCGGAAGGGTTGTCTAACGTAAATCAGACAAAATTTTATAAAGCATTTTGTGGAAATGAATTTAACGAAAAAACAGACAAAAGCACAAACGAACATATTGTAAATATGGAAAAAGAAAAAGAAAGTGAAATTTTAGACCTGCTTAAAAAAACAGACACTTTCAAAGTTAATGACTTAGTTAATGATGAAGTAACAAAAGGCATAAAAGTCACAAGCGAAGACAAAGTATTATACGAATTTAACATAAACGACACATATAAGATTATGGACATAGATTCTGAAAATATGACATATAAAAATCAAACTACAGGAAATACTTACACTATAGACATTGAAGAAGCAGCAGAAGCCTTAAGCGGACTTGAAACAAAAGAAAAAAATGAATTTATTTTTGAAAATGAATACAAATTAGCACAAGAAAGTGATGTTAAGGTATTTAACTCAAATATGCCATTTACAGTTGTTGATACCAAAGGAAATAAACAAGAGATTGTTCAATGGCACTGTTATTCAATTAAATCAATGGATGATGACACAATCACACTTGTAAACCCACATGATACAAGCAAGGATATAGTAGTTTCAAAAAAAGAACTTGAAAAGCAAAGCGAAACGGGCTTTTATTTCACACACGGAAATTTAGACAAATAAGTTCCCTATTTCCTTCAACATCTGCTTCGTTTACTTTTTCATAAAGTTCCGCCAACTTGTCAGATATTTCCTTAATGTTATATCCTGCTATTAAATAGTCATTAATGATGTTTTCTTTATCTTCAGCAAAATACAATCCCCAACCATGAGCTTGAGCACCTTCACCTGTACCGATATTTTCAGTTGAAAATTCATCAAATTTATGAGGAGTTCCATGATAAGCAGGCTGAAAATATATATTACTTTTTTGTTGTAAATTTTTGTAATCATTATTATACTTACTGATAAGTTTAGACTTGAAAAGGTCTTGAATATGAGTTATACTGTTATTGACGGTATCAAGTTGCTGAGATTTATCAAGGCGTTTCTGATTACCGTCATTTTTTGTATTCACGGGATTAATCGAATATATCGACAATTCGCCTGTGTCTTTGCCTACAATTTCTACAAGATAATCTTTGCCGTTTACATTTGCTATATTTGCAAATCTTTTAATTAATAAAGAAGTATCCTGTTTTACATCCTTATGTGATAAAATCAATTCAGCGGATTCACATAATTTTTTAGTGTTATATAAAATAGTAATTTTATCTTTATAATCAATATCCTGCTTATAAAGATTTGATATTGATTTTTCTATTGTATTTTTACTAATTACGCCCGACTGATTAGTATTTTCATTTACCGCAACAATTGTTTTTCCGTCATTTAATTTGAGCGCCTTTATTAAAGATTTTTTATTTTCAGATGATTTCTTTGAAATCTCGAAAGGCAATTTTGCCGATAATTTTTGCGGTTTAATATTGTCATTTTTTATATTTTCATTCAATACTATATCAATTTTTTCACCGGTTATTTTGTTGTAAATAAAGTCATATTTTTTTGCAATTTCAACGGGTATATTATTATTTTTCTGATAATAAATATTAGGATTATTTTCATCAAATATTCCTTGATTACCAACTGATTTTATTTGTTCAGAGTTTTTAACCGCATAAAGAATACTATCATCAATATTTTTATCGGTATTTTCAATTATTATACCGTCATAATCACCTGAATTATATTGCTTTTTTATTTCTTTGAAATTGGTATCATAATAATCAATAGGGGTATAATATTGATGTCCTGAATATTTTAAATGCAAAGGATTTTCTATTTTTAAATACACATCAAAAACAAATCCCTCTTTACCACCATTTTTATTTGCATAGTCTTGTGCAGAGTTTGGATATGTTTTTTCTTTATTAGTAAAGAAATTAAAGCCTTTTGATATTTCTCCATAGTTTGATAATTCACTATTAAATTCAGAAAACATTCTGAAATTAGTTTAATATTGTCAGATATAGCAAGAGTAGGATCTTCAACAACTTTAAGAAATTGATTCTTATCAAATATATAGCACCAATTAAAAAGACCACTTTCTGGATCCTCTAAATTATTAATATATTGAAAAGCAAGTTCACAATTTTCGCCTAAAAGTATTATATTATTGTATATTTTTTCATAATTCATCCCTTTTTATTTTTAATTTGAAAAATAATAATCTTAATATTAAATGAGAGTTCTCATAACTTATTGAAAAAAATCTTTTTAATAGGTTATTATTATTTTTAGACTTAATATTTTTATCTGTGCAACCAAAAACTAGAAATCTCAAAGATTCAATAACCTGTCCAAAGTTATTATTATCAATCTTTATAGATGGAAAAATATCTTTTAATATCATTATTCTAACATTATTTGCACTTTCAATACCTTTAAGTTCATTTATGCTAGAAACTGCATTTTTATGCCTTCTGTATTTAAGTAATTGTTCTTGAATGACGGAGATTTTTGAATATTTTATCATTTGGTACCACATATGTTGATCTTCTGCATGTGGGAAATTTGCGGAATATAATATTTGATATTTATCTAAAATTGATTTTCTGAACATTGCAGTTGGATGACATATTATTGTTTGAAATAAGATATCGCTTAAAACTGGAAACTCTTTAAATGTACCAAATATGTTTTTTAATTCGCCTGTTTCATCATCAAATTCCTCGACTAGAGTTCCACAAAGACCATATTCGGGATTATTATCTAAAAATTTTACTTGACACTCAAATCTATTTGGAAGTGAAATATCATCACTATCCATTCTAGCAATATATTTTCCACTTGATATTTTTATACCTTTATTTAAGGCTCCAACGATTCCTGTGTTATCTTGATATACATATTTAATTCTTTTATCATTATATGACTCTATAATTTGTGAAATATATTCTTTTGATCCATCATCTACTATTATAAACTCGAAATCATCACAAGTCTGATTTAAAATGCTTTCTATAGATTCTCTCAAATATTTTTCAGGAGTATTATAAACAGGCATTACAACAGATATAAGCATTTATTTTACCTCCTCAATAAAATTTTTTAATTCAATAATATAATGGTTTAGGTTATCGATTTTTTGTTCTAATCTATTTAATTGTTCTTTTTTAACTAATTTTTCAGATTTAATTTTAATTTTTAAACCAAATATAGTTATAACTTTCCGAATACCGCTATTTTTTATTGAAAATATATTTTGAATTATTAAATTACTATCTTTTTTGTGATATATTTTATTATCAATCTTTATAAATTCGAATTGAGAATCTTTATAATATTTTTCCCAAGTTTTTCTCATTAGACCATTTTTGTAAATCCAAGGTTTTTGTCCACTTGCAAGGTGGAAGACTAAAGCATTTTTATAAAGTGATTTCCCCTCTTTCGGATTGATGTCAAAAACTTTACTACTTTCTTTTACTCCATATTTATCCCAACTTTCTATAATAAAATTATATTTTGGGTGAAGATATTTAACATTTTTATTAAATACAATGTTGTAGGTATCTTGTTCAAACCAATAATACTCTTTTGTCTTATTTAAAATTTCTTCAGAATTCAAATAATCATCAATTCCGTCATTCAAAATTTTCTTTATATTGTATAATATCACTCCTGCATTAAAATATGTATCAAGTCCATAATTTTTGTATGCTCCACTTAAAATTGGGAAAACATCTTTGACTACACCCACATATACATCGCTAATATCAGAATTATATAAGTTTGATAAATCCCCCATTATTATTGTATCGCCATCTAAATACAATATTTTTTCATATTCTTTAAACAATTTAGGAATGGCAAATTTAAATAAAACTGCAGCAGAAACATAATCAGATTTACGGTGATCTTTCATTGATAATAAATATTCAGAATTGTCAGGTTCTAAAAATTGTATGGAGACGGTATCACTACTGTATGCTCTGAATAAATTTTGAGATTTATAATTTAAATTATTATGTAAAATATAAATTTTATAGTGTGTACTTTCATTTTTATTTTTTATTAAAGAGTTTATTGAAACAGCTGTAGGTAAAATATAATTTTCATCTGTAATAAAAACTATAGGAATAATATTAGTGGGCATATTTATGATATCTCCTTTAATTTATAGTTGAATTTTCTAGTATATATTTTTTTATAGTTTTAAAAACATCTTCAACGGCAATGGATTTCATGCATATATTTGGGTTATTTCTATTTATGCATGTTTTTTGCCAAGCTAATGTATCCCATTCGCAACATATCGGACAAGAATTATTATAAATATTAATATTTGTTCTATACGCATATATTTTTGGATCAGTTGGCCCGAAAAGTACAATTGCTGGGTACTTCGCTTTCAATGCGTTTCTCAAATGAGCAAAACCTCCTTCACAATCAATATGTAAAAAAGAATTTTTAATCAATACTTTGATATCCTCAATAGTTGTTTTACCAATAAGATTTAAATCCGCAAATATTTTTCGGTATTATAGCAAGGAATTATTACAGAAATACCCGATTTTAATAAATTTTTATTTTCATATTTTTGTTCTTCAAATTTCAGATGAGTATACTGACCCATATACTTCTCCATTGCCATACATCACTTCAAATTTTCATGACATTTTATTCATTTTGCAAAGAGCTAGTTTTTTAGTTGGCTCAAATATATATTATCACGAACGTACAGATATTGTATTTTATATTAAATAATGTAATGTTCTCTTCTTTTTTTATTGTTCTACACCCCGAATATTCAAATATATCTTGAAAAATTAATCTCATTACATTTTGAATAAAAAATAAAGAGATTAAACAAAAAACGGTTAATTAAATATTACAAAAAAACAAGCAGAAGAATTATTATTTGTTGAAGTTACATAAGTCAATGTTTTAATTTCACTCTCTTGCATTTAAGTTTTAAAAATCAAATTACCCACAGATCACCCATAGAAATTTGACCAATAAAAAAGACCTGACAAAAGTCAGATCTTTTTTATTAGCGGGAGACGAGGATCGAACTCGCGACATCTTCCTTGGCAAGGAAGCATTCTACCACTGAATTACTCCCGCAAAATATTCTTTGCATAAATAATAATACCTTATGAAAATTTGCTGTCAACTTTTAATTTTTGTCTTTTAAATTTTTCTGCCAATTTGGTTTAAAAATCAGTGTTTTTGTATTAATATAGTGCATATATAAAATAAGGAGATTACAATGAGAGAATTATCACCGCTTCACAAAGCAAGATTAGGTTACAAACCAAAATTAGCAGGTATTCTTCAAGAAGGAATTAAAAACGTAAAAGTTTCTTATGGCGAAGCTACAAGCGCCGTAAAAGATAAAGAAGATATTCAAAACTTATTTAAAGACGTATACGGAGCACCCATTGTTTCATTTTCCAAAAATGGCGAAGCTCTTAATATGGAACAAAAAAATGTGGGCGTAATTTTATCAGGTGGTCAGGCCCCCGGCGGACACAACGTAATTGCAGGGCTGTATGACGCCGTTAAAGAAGCAAACCCAACAAACAAATTGTACGGCTTTTTGGGCGGGCCTTCAGGAATAATTGAGGGTAAATACGTTGAATTTGACGATAAATTTATTGACGCATACAGAAATACAGGCGGCTTCGACATTATTGGTTCAGGCAGAACAAAACTTGAAACCGAAGAACAGTTTGAAAAAACCCTTGAAAATTGCAAAAAATTAAACATTAACGCAATTGTTATAATCGGCGGGGATGATTCAAACACAAACGCATGCATGCTTGCTCAATGGCTAAAAGCTAAAAATACTGGAATTCAAGTTATCGGCTGCCCCAAGACAATTGATGGCGACCTTAAAAATTCTCAAATTGAAATTTCATTCGGTTTTGATACCGCTACAAAAACATATTCAGAACTCATTGGCAACATTATGAGAGATGCTAATTCCGCTAAAAAATATTGGCACTTCATTAAATTAATGGGAAGATCCGCAACGCATGTTGGTTTAGAAGTTGCACTTCAAACTCAACCAAACATCGCTCTTATTTCAGAAGAAGTGGAAGCTAAAAAACAATCTTTAAAATCAATCGTAGATTATATTACAGATGTTGTTGTTAAAAGAGCCGAAATGGGCAAAAACTTCGGCGTTGCTTTAATTCCTGAAGGCTTGATTGAATTTATTCCTGAAATGAAAACAATGATTTCAAGCTTGAATGACATTTTGGCAGTTTTAGAAAAAGACGAAACATTTACAAACGCACAAAATGAACAAAAATATGCAACAATAGCGTCTAAATTAGACAATCAAAACGCTTCTGTGTTTAATTCACTTCCTGATTTAATCAAAGCGCAATTATTAATGGACAGAGACCCTCACGGCAACGTTCAAGTTTCAAAAATTGAAACAGAAAAACTTTTAATCGAAATGGTTAAATCAAACCTCAAAAAATTAAAAGCAGAAGGCAAATATTCAGGCAAGTTCTCTGAACAAGCACACTTCTTTGGGTACGAAGGAAGATGCGCAATGCCGTCCAACTTTGATGCAGATTACTGTTATTCACTTGGCTACAATGCATTTGGGCTTATCCTTGCAGGATTAACAGGTTACCTTTCATGCATTAAAAATTTAACTGAACCTGCCGCAAAATGGCTTGCAGGGGGCGTTCCTTTAACTATGATGATGAACATGGAAAAACGTCACGGCAAAATGAAACCTGTTATCCAAAAAGCACTTGTTGAATTGGATGGCCCTGTATTCAAAGAATTTGAAGCGCACAGAGAAGAATATGCAATGGGCGATTGTTATGTATTCCCAGGAGCAATTCAATACTTTGGACCTGCCGAAGTTTGCGACAATACAACAATCACCCTTCAATTAGAACAAAAGGTGGCAATTAAATGTTAAAATGCGGAATTGTAGGGCTTCCAAATGTTGGAAAATCCACCCTTTTTAACGCACTTACCGTGTCTGACAACGCTCAAAGTGCGAATTATCCTTTTTGCACAATCGAACCAAATGTCGGTGTTGTAAATGTACCTGACCATAGGCTTTATGTTTTAAAGCCTATGGTTAAAACAGAAAACGTCATTCCTGCAGCAATTCAATTTGTGGACATTGCAGGACTTGTAAAAGGCGCAAGCAAGGGTGAAGGACTTGGCAACCAATTTCTTGCAAACATAAGAGAATGCGATGCCATTATTCAAGTTGTCAGATGTTTTGATGACCCAAATACAATCCATGTTGCAGGGAAAATCGACCCAATTGATGACATTGAAACCATAAACACAGAACTTGCTCTTGCAGATATTCAATCTCTTGAAAATCGTTTAAAAAAGGTTGAAAAAACTGCAAAATCTGGCGATAAGCAATCTGTACTTGAAGTTTCTTTAATTAACAAAATTATGCCATACCTTGAAAGAGGCGAATTTGTAAATGTTAAAGAACTTTTTGATGAAGAAGAACAAAAAACGGTAAAACAGTTCTTTTTGCTTATGACAAAACCCGTAATTTATTGCGCAAATGTTGCAGAAGGCGACCTTTTGGACGGAAACGACTATGTGGATAGGGTTAGAGCATACGCTTCAAAACAAGGGGCTCAAACCGTTGTTATAAGCGCCCAAATTGAAGCAGAGCTTGTAAGTTTAGGGGAAGAAGAAGCAAAAAACTACCTTCAAGAGCTTGGTGTTCAAACATCAGGCATAGACAAAATGATTAAATCTGCCTATGACTTGCTTGGTTTGCAAACATACATAACGGCCGGCGAAAAGGAAGTTAAAGCTTGGACAATTAAAAAAGGTACAAAAGCTCCTCAAGCGGCAGGCGTTATTCATACGGACTTTGAAAAAGGCTTCATTAAGGCTGAAGTGGTTTCATATGAAGATTTTGTAAACTCTGGCGGCTGGGTTCAAGCAAGAGAAAAAGGTCTTGCAAGACTTGAGGGCAAAGATTATGTTGTTCAAGACGGCGACATAATGGTCTTTCGCTTTAATAATTAACGATAAAAGCGCTTTTTTAAAAGAAGGCGCTTTTATTTTCATCAAGTTTTTCTTTTAGCTTTATTGGAAGCTCATCCCCAATACAATCTTCTATTTTAAAGGCTCTGTTTACCTTTTTAACTTCGCCATTTGCGCTCACTTTATATTGAAGCTGACAATCATCTTTATTTACAACAACCGTGTCTTGAACAACTTCTGATGTTTGCCCGTGCTCTTTATACAGTGATGTAATTTTTAAGACGGCTTCTTCCTTGTTTTTGCCATATTTGCCCGCAGAAAGCTCATATTCGCCGTTTTCTTCAGTAATTTCCGTATATTCAACTTCACCTTTATTGTCAAAGTGAACCAAAAGTTTTTTATTTCCGTCAATTACCATAAGTTCATTTTCGCTTTTTCTTAAAGAATGAGCGTTAGGATGAAATTTTAAATATCCCATCATATAAGCGTCCATGCCTTCGGTAATTTCAGAACTGTACGAAAATTCAAAAGGGCTAAAATATATATCTTTTGGTTTGTTTTTACTTTTTATTTCTTCAAAAAGATTTTCTTGAAGTTCTTTTTGTTTTTCAAAAAGACTCTCATATGTATATTTATCGCTAAAAGAAAAGTTGCCGACAGAAAACAAATTCATAAAAAATTTCCAAAATGTACATAAATTAACTACGGCTTTTTTATAAAACTCTTTAATTTTCTAAAAGTTTTTCAATTGCAAATTTTCTATTTTCCGATTTAAAAATATAATTTCCTGCAACAAGACAATTTGCACCAAGCGCCTTACACTGCTTTGCGGTTTTATCGTTTATGCCACCGTCCACTTGAACAAATTCAAGGCTTGGAGCAAGAGTTTTTATTTGAGATATTTTTTGCGCCGCTTTTGGCATAAAAATTTGCCCTGAAAACCCTGGTTCTACCGTCATTACAAGCGCCATATCAATTTTGTCCAAATAGGGCTCAATTAAATCAAGGGGAGTTTTTGGCTTAATTGAAATTCCAACTTTTAAACCTGCTTTTTTAATTAAATCAATACATTCCAAAGTTGAAGAAGAAGATGCTTCAATATGAAATGTTATGACATCTGCGCCCGCTTGGATAAAATCAGGAATATATTTAATCGGGTTTTCAATCATAAGATGAACGTCTAAAATAGCATTTGTTATTTTCCTTAAAGATTTTACAACAGGTGCACCTATTGTAATATTTGGGACAAAATGCCCATCCATAACGTCTATATGAACCCACTTTGCGCCAAAATTCACGACCTGTTTTATTTCAGCTTCCAAATTTGCAAAATCAGCCGATAAAATTGAAGGGGAAACAATAATTTTATTCATTTTCATTTTCCTTATATTTTTCCCGCAAAATGACAAGCGCCTCTTTTGCGGCTAAAAATTCCGCCTGTTTCTTTGTTTTGGCTTGCGCCTTTGCGATTAGTTTGTCTTCATAATACACGCCCATTGTAAAAGTTTTGTTGTGCGCAGAGCCTTCTTCCATTAAAGTAACGTATTCCGGCAAATTATGATTATATTTTTGAGTAAATTCTTGAAGCGCAGCTTTTGGGTTTGAAAAATCAACATTTAAAATGTCGTCATAAAAATTGTTAATTAAAAATTCCTTACCCTTAAGATATCCTTTATCTTTATATTCAAGATAAATTGCCCCCAAAAGAGCTTCAAATGCACAAGCTAAAATGGATTCTTTTTTTGCACCTTCGTTTTTTTCACACTTTCCGGTCAAAATAAGCTCTTGCATGCCAATTTTTTCCGCAAAAATAGAAATTGACTTATCAGAAATTATAGCTGACCTTTGTTCAGACATTTGACCTTCTGTTTTATCTGAAAATTTTGAATATAAAATATCGCTTATTGCAAGCTTTAAAACCGCATCCCCCAAAAATTCAAGTCTTTCATAGCTTTCAATTCTTTGAAGGTTGTTTTCATAAATGTATGAGGTATGAGAAAAAGCCCTATTTAAAAGGTCAAAATCCTTAAATTTTAAACCATTTTTTTTCAAAAAATCGGAAAGTTCTTTTTTTCTTGCCTTAGAAACCAACATTGAATAAACTCTTTAAATATGAAAATAGTTCTAATATAAAATTGTTTCCGCCGGTGCAATTTACAAAATAATAATAGGCAGCAGGAAGCGCAAAAATATAGCTGTCCGACCTATCTAAAAAGCCGCCATGTCCGGGGAGAATGTTGCTTGAATCTTTAACACCTGCATCCCTTTTAATTAAAGATTCGGATAAATCCCCAAGCTGAGAGGCAATTGTGATAATGAGTCCCCCGATTGTGCATTCTAAAAGAGTCATATTTGTGTAAAAAACTCCAAGAAGGGAAACCAATACAGCGCAAACACTTCCAATGACGGCACCTTCAACTGTTTTTTTAGGACTAATAACAGCGGAGAGTTTGTGTTTGCCATATCTTTTGCCGCCAAAATAAGCCGCTGTATCTGTTACCAAAATACACAAAAAAGTAAACATGGTAAGATAAAAGCCACCTGAAATGTCGTATAAAAATATGCTGTTTGAAACATTTAAATCAATTTGTCTAATTAAAACAATGTGACAAGGCAAAAGCGCTCCGTATAAAAACCCTAATTCTGTTGTTGCAACATTTGCAATATAAGGTTGTCTGCCCATAAAAAGCACAATTAAAAAAGAAGCAATTGTACCCAAAACAAGCACCGAAAAAATTAAATCGAGTCTTGCTATACCAACCACAAGACAAATTAAGACCCCAACAAAAGCCATAACGGAAAAGCTCGGGTGAAAGCCTTTTACTCTTAAAATATCGACATATTCTTTTGAGCCTAGCAAAATTACAGTCAAAAGAAGCGCAAGCAAAGGCAAGCCACCAAAAAATATGCACACAACCGCAACTACCCCAAAGATAACTCCGGTTATATACCTTTTGCAAGAATTTTGTTGAGGTGTTTCTTCCATTTTAAACGGTCATAACCTCTTTTTCTTTTTCGCTAACCGTTTCATCAACAATTTTGACATATTTATCGGTAGTTTTTTGAATTTTGTCTTGTGCATCTTTAACAGAATCTTCAGGAATGCTTTCTTGTTTTTCAGCTTTTTTAAGATCATCTGTCATATCACGTCTTACATTTCTGATTGCAACTTTTGAAGTTTCACCCATTGCCTTAACATCTTTTGTAAGCGCTTTTCTTCTTTCTTCCGTCAAAGGCGGGAATTGAAGACGAATAACAAGCCCATCTGAATTAGGTGTAATTCCAAGTTCAGCCTTAATTAAAGCTTTTTCAACATCTTTAATAATTGTTTTATCGAAAGGCGCAATCACAAGAGTTGTGCCGTCTTGAACAGAAACTTGAGATAACTGTCTTAACTGAGTAGGGGCACCATAATAATCCACAAGAACTTTATCTAAAATCATCGGGTTTGCACGCCCTGTTCTGATTGTTGCCAAGTCTTTTTTTAATTGGGCAACACATTTTTCCATTTTATCTGAACCGTTTTTTAAAATTTCTTCTATCGACATCTTTATTCTCCTACGTATGTTCCTATATCAGCGCCGTTTAATACATCTATAATAGCATTTGTTTGGTCAAAATCAAATACAACAATAGGTATGTTGTTTTGTTTACACAAGGCGCAAGCTGTTGTATCCATAACTTTTAAGCCTTTGACTATAATGTCGTCATAGCTTATTTTATCAAATTTTTTAGCGTCAGGGTTAATTTTAGGGTCATCTGAATAAATGCCGTCCACCCCATTTTTTGCCATAAGCATAGCTTCGGCCCCAATTTCAGCCGCTCTTAATGCCGCCGCCGTATCTGTTGTAAAGAAGGGATTTCCGGTACCTGCAGCAAAAATCACCACTCTGTCTTTTTCCAGATGTCTTATTGCTTTAAACCTAATATATGGTTCTGCAATTTTATTCATTGTGATTGCAGATTGTACCCTGCATGATACTCCCAATTTTCTAAGCTCAGATTGTAGGGCAATAGCATTCATAACAGTTGCAAGCATGCCGACATAATCACCAGAGGCTTGATCCATTCCAAGTTTTTTGGAGTTTTTCATACCTCTAAATATGTTTCCCCCGCCCACAACAACCGCAATTTGAGCGCCCGCATCATGTGCTTTTTTAATTTCTATGCCGATTTTTTCAACAGGTACGGGGTCAATCCCAAATTCTTGAGAACCCATTAAGGCTTCTCCGCTTATTTTCAATAAAATTTTCTTATATTTCATATTCCGTTTCTTTATTAAAATATTATATTAATTATACTAAAAAATTAGGATATTGTATAATATTTATATGGATTTAGGTTATAAAAAGTTAAACAATTTAACTTCAAAAGATTTTACGCTCCAAAAACAGGCGGCAAAAGAGATTGTCGACCATAAAGACATTGAAGCGTTTAAAATTTTGAATGAAAAAGCTGAATTTATTTTTGATTTTATAAAAGAAAAAATTACAAAAAACTTAATACTTGCAATTAATCAAAATAATGTAATGAACTTGTTTGAATTTACAAAAATTTATTCAGAAGATTTTGCAAATTTTATTTTAGAGCCCTTAATTAAGTTTTCAACTAAAGAAATTGAAGACAAGATGTTTTCTTTTTTAAAAATCGGAAGTGACGAGCAAAAAGCGTATGCGCTTGAATTTTTTATCAATATTCAAAACGCAGAGGTTGTAAAATATGCAAAAGAAAACATAAATTCAATTTTTGAGCCACTTAGAGCAAATGCAATAAAATTTCTTGCAAAATACAACGTAAAAGAAGAATACAACAGTGCACTAAATTGCCTTATTAATTCTGATGACGATTATGAAAAACTTAAAAGTGTTGAATTTTTAACATACTATAAAGACATAAATGCCTACCCTTATATTTTGAATTATTTAAAACAAACAGGAACAAATGAGGTTGTTGCCGGAAATTTGCTTTTGCTTAAAAATTTTGAAACCCTTATTTTAGAAAACAAAAAAGAGGATATATTTTTAATTTATTCATCTCTTTTATACAATTTTCCGGACAGTGTCACTTTTGAAGAAATTTTAGAGTACAATAAAGAGGGTGTTTTGAATTATTTAATTGAATTACCTGATAATTTTGCCTCTATTATGATTTTATTTTTGCAAGACAAACTCAGGGCAACCATGCAAAATGAAGCATACAGCCTTGATTTTTCGGGCAACACAAGAAAAGATGCCGAATCTGTGCTTTCAAGTTTAAATTTAATAACAGAATATGAAGATAAAGCTACTACAATAAAAAACGGTCTTTTAAGTGATTTTAAAACCGAAATTTTAATGGCGCTTCAGCTTGCAGATGAAACTTTTAATGAAGAAATTCAAAATCTTTTAAATACAACAATTGATAATGAAATTATTTTACTTGGCCTAAACTGCCTAAAGGCACATGGCACCTTAACAGGCGAATTTATAGACAAAATAAAAAACAAAGTTGAAAATGTTAATATAAAATATGAAATTGAAAACTTACATTCATAATTTCTTATTCTGTTTTTGAAGCGGGAGAATCTTCAAGCTTAATATAAGTTGCATTTTTCCACCTTAAATCAATATATTTCACTTTTTGTTTCAAAGTTTTTGCTTCAGGTAAAATTGTCGGAATGCCTTTAATTCTCTCGGTTAAGCTTTCATCAAAAGCGCCAAGCCTTAAAAGTTCATGTTCAAGCTTAACATATACGTCATTTTTATTTCTTAAATCAATATATTCAACTTTTTCTTTTGAATAAGCTTCAATTACTTTAATGAATTTCAAAATTTCATCAACTCTTTTTTTGTCCCATTTTTCATAATCATCATCTGTGCCATAGCTTAAAATTTTAATTGTTTTAAATTTTGAAGGAATGGGCATAAATTCCCTGCCTATATAACCGCCCTGTTTTGTAATCGCTGAAATTGGCGCCGTTTCAGGGTTTGGAGAAATTAAAAAGACAGGCGTTGCCTCGTCAATAAAAACAATAATTCTTGCAGGAAACCAAAACCTTCTAACATAAGCCTTTTTAACGGATTGAAGGCTTGAAAGCGACTCTTCTATTGCTTTTGTTGAAAATTTAAAAATTTGTTTGTCTGAAATATCAGAAGTTTTAATTATATCTGCAATTTTATATTCAGGCGTAATAACATTCCCTTCAATTTTTACAACTTCTTTATTCATAGACAACACATCATTTGGGTTTAAATACCAATAATGCGCATGGAGTGCACGATATGACACATAAAGAAGAAGAAAAATTATCGTAACCCTCAAAAGCATTCTAAAACGTCTTATGCGCCTTTTGGCATAAGCAACTTTACGTTTTAATTTTACAATTTTTGCTTTTCTTTTATAAAATTGTCTTCTTACAAATTCACCCATTATTTTTCAATCAGTGCCGTATTTAAAATTAACTCTACAAGATTATTATAATCTATTCCCATATGATTTGCCTGAGCAGGTAAATCAGATAAATCCGTCATCCCGGGATTTGTATTTATTTCAAGGATGTAGGGAATATTGTTATAAATTAAAAAGTCCACCCTTGAAACTCCCGTGCACTCACAAGCTATGTGGGCATCAAGCGCCATTTGCTGCACTTTTTTTGTCATATCTTCTGATAAATTTGCCGGAAGAACAAATTTTGTAAGCCCTTTTGTATATTTAGCTTCAAAATCATACCATTCGGTTTTAGTTTCAAACCCTAAAATTGGGGTTGCAAAAGGCTTAATACCGTCATCCAAAACGCCAACCGTGCAGCTTTGTCCTTGAAGATATTCTTCAATTAAAACCTTAAAATCAGACTTATAAGCAAGTTCCATTGCCGCTTTCAATTCTTCTTCTGAAGAAACTTTGCTCATCCCAATGCTTGAACCTTCTTTTGCGGGTTTAACCATAAGTGGATAGTTCAATTCTTTTGTTTTTAAGATAAAATCTTCCCCTTTGTTTATGCACACCGATTTTATGACATTTAAGTTGTGCGCCTTTAGAACATTTTTTGTGCTTTCTTTATCCATGCAAACTGCGCTTGATTTGACATTACAGCCCGTATATTTAATTCCCATAATTTCAAGAAGCCCTTGAATACAGCCGTCTTCCCCATAGCGCCCATGAAGGGTGTTGTATGCAATTTCTATATTTTCTTCTTGAAGCTTTTTTGAGACATTTTTATCCACGTCAATTAAAATTGAATTTTTATAACCCAAAGCCAAAAGTGCCCCTAAAACGTTTTTTCCGCTTCTTAAAGACACTTCTCTTTCGTTTGACATGCCCCCGCATAAAACGGCAATTTTTGCATTTTTATCTATTTTTGAATTAAACTTTTCCATATTTCAGCCTCTTTTTTGTCATCTCCCGCATAAATTATTTCGGGCTCAAGTTTTACATTAAATTTTTCATACACTGCATTTTGCATATTTTGCATAAGCAAAAGATAATCCAAGCTTGTTGCATTGTTAAAGTTAATTATAAAATTTGCATGCTTATAAAAAACCATAGCCCCGCCAATAAGTTTAGATTTCATGCCTGCTTCATCCAAAAGTTTCCCTGCAGACAAAGTTTCTCCGTCTATAACAGGATTTTTAAACGTACATCCTAAATTAGGGTCTTTTAAATTTGCCTGCGTTGTTTTCCTTTTTTCAAAATTTTCATCCATTTTAGATTGAATTTCATCAAACGAATTTGCTTCATTCAGCTTAAATTTTGCAGATAAAAGAAAATATCTTTCTTGGTTTTTAAGCAAAGATTTTCTGTATGAAAATTGCATATCCTCTTTTGAAAATTCTTTTGTGCAATCTTCATTTGAATCATAAACCAAAGCGCTTTGAAAACAA
This sequence comes from uncultured Gammaproteobacteria bacterium, assembly GCA_964467625.1. Classification (GTDB taxonomy): domain Bacteria; phylum Cyanobacteriota; class Vampirovibrionia; order Gastranaerophilales; family Gastranaerophilaceae; genus Galligastranaerophilus_A. The sequence goes on from CAYXRM010000002.1 coordinate 262,951, forward strand.
TCTGAAATACTCTGCCCCATAGCACCTGCGTTCATACAAACAGCACCACCCAAGGTTGCAGGAAGTAAAGACAAAAATTCAAACCCTGTGAGTTTTAATTCAAGTGCCATTTTTGAAAGTTTTGAAACAACAGCGCCCGCTTCAACCTCAAAATAAGGGGGGTCAACTTTAATTTTATTCACTTTTTTTGTAACAATAACCGGTCTTTGCATACCATTTGAAGAAAGCAAAATATTAGACCCGCACCCTATAATCAAAGGGTTATCCAAGTTTGCAAGAAGAAGGGTCATCTCATCTGTTGAGGACGGAAAATAAACGTCATTTGCAACAGAATTAATCCTTAATGTGTTATACAAAACAAGGTCAAAATTTTCCTTATGTTCAATTTCTGCCTGCTTCATAATGCCCCCTTAAAATATAACCAATTTTTGTAACATCTCCCGCACCGATTGTAATTATAAAATCGCCGTTTTTAATGTATTTTAAAATTTCATCTGCAGCTTCTTGCATATTTCCTTTGATATATGTGCAATTTTTATGTTTTATTACATGCGCAAATTTTTCACTGTTAAATTCTTCGTCAAATTTATCTCCGGCAGAATATGTGTCTACCACAAACAAATTATCAACATCTTCAAAAGAATTTAAAAATTCAGACCAAAGTGCCTTTAATCTTGTATATCTATGAGGTTGAAAAATTGCCGTGATTTTATTTTTGGTCTGTTTTTTGGCAGAAGACAAGGTTGCTTTAATTTCAGTCGGGTGGTGTGCATAATCATCTATAATTTTAACTTCCCCGTCATAAACAACTTCAAAGCGCCTTTTTGCCCCTTTGAAAGAATAAAAATAAGGAAGCATTTTATCTAATTCAAAACCCTTTTCAATCAAAACCGCCAAAACGGCAAGTGCGTTATAGACATTATGTACCCCCTTAATAGAAGTTTTTACGGTTTTTAAAAATTCACCTTTTTTGTATAAATCAAAAGAGTTGAATTCCTCTGTAACCTTGATATTGTCTGCAAAATAATCGGCATTTTTATCTTTTATTGAATAGGTGATAAATTTTGAAGTCGAATTATTTTCCATAAACTTTTGATTACCGCTGTCGTCTTTGTTTACAAAAATCTTCGAAGTTGGTTTTAAATTTTTTAAAAATTTATTAAACTGAATTAATAAATCTTTTTCTCCATTTTTATAAAAATCAAAATGGTCTCCTTCAAGGTTATTTATTACGATATAGTCGGGGGAATATTTAACAATTGTGCCGTCTGATTCATCAAGTTCTGCTATAAAAATTTCACTTGCAGGATAAGCGTTCGCATTTGTATCAAGTCCGCTTACCGTTCCGCCTGTTGCCCAAGCGGGTTTTGCGCCGATATTTTCTAATACGTAAGAGGCTAAAGATGAAGTTGTTGTTTTCCCGTGGGTGCCTGAAAAACCAATAAAACAAGGGTATTTGGAAGAAATAAGTTTTAAAATGTCTGATCTATGATATAGGGGTAAGTTCAATTCTTTTGCCCTTATTAATTCAGGGTTATCTTCTTTTATGGCAGAAGATAAAACTATAATCTGATTTTGATGAATGTTTTCTTTTTTATGCCCGATTGAAACCTCAACCCCCAATTCTTCAAGCATTTTTGTATATTTGGAACTTACCACATCAGAACCAGATACCTTAAACCCTTTAATTGCAAGAATTTTTGCAAGTGCACTTTGTCCAACTCCGCCAATTGCAATAAAATGATACGCTTCACTTGAATTTACACAAGACATTTTATATTAACTCTCCACAAGTACAATTTGCCACACCATGCTGGGTTTTCCCCCAATCCATAGTTCTTTTTGTAAAAATAATTTTAAACACAATAAACATAACAATCGGGAACCATATTGTAATAAAATATACAGAAGTTGTAATTGCATACCATATGGATTTTAAAAGATTGTAGTGGCTGTATTTTCTAAAACTGTATATAAGCCCTGATGCAAAAAATATCCCGACACAAACAATTAAAATCATTGAAGATAAGATGTAATTTTCATGCCCTTTTACAAAGTGAAAGGCTTGAATTAAAACTTCCGCAATAAGCCAAGCAGGAAGCAAGAATTCACTTATATAAGCAATTAAATCAAAGCCCACCCTTAAGGACATTTCTTTTGTAAATAAAACATCCCAGATATATTCTAAATATCTTCTGATACTGCCTTCTGTCCAGCGCCTTCTTTGTCTTACAAGAGCGGAGAAAGTAACAACTCCTTCCTCATACACAATGGCATCTTGAACAAACCTTATATCCCAGCCTTTAATGTGCAATCTTGTTGACATGTCAAGGTCATCTGTTATGGTTTCATTATTCCATCCGTTTATATCAAGCAGGGCTTTTTTCTTGATTAATTCTCCATTGCCCCTAAGCTCCACCGCCCCTTTAACAGCATCTCTTCCAACTTGAAGGTGGGTATCCATAACATATTCGTTATACTGGCATGCGGTTAAAAAGTTTTGATTTGAATTTATAATAACTTTTCTTGCTTGAACCGCACCAACATCATCCCCTTCATACTTTGTTAAAAGTTTCTTTATAAAATCGGGTTTAATTTTAGCGTCAGCGTCAAACACAAGATAGGCTTCCCCTTTGGCAATTTTAACGGCGTCATTCAACACTGCGGATTTTCCGGGGTATGCGTCTTTTTCTCTAATAAGAGCAGTTATTTTTTCATTTTCATCAGCAAGTTTTTTTATTGTGTCTGCCGTGTTATCAATTGACCTATCATCAATTAAGATTATCTCATAATTTTCATAATCAACTTTTAGAATATTTTCAACCGTTTCTTTTATAACAACTGCTTCGTTATGACAGGGAATTAAAATAGAAATAAAAGGGTTAATTTCAACAGGGGCAGGGGGATTTTTTCTCAATTTTCTTCTTTGGTGTTTCACTGCAATATACATATAAATCATATAAAGCGCCATAAAAATTACAAGAGAGATAATCGCCCATGTTGTATTAAAAAAGTTCTGAAATACTATTAAAAATGCAAAAAGAAAGCATAAAATAAATAATAATGTGACTCTGTCTTTCATACACTCCCCAATAATACAAACCTTTTATAATACAGTCAATTTTAGCATAAATATATTTTTTGTGCTTTTGTTTAAAGTTTTATAACATAACAAAAAGTTGAAAAAATCACAAAACTCATCCTTTTGAAGGATGAAAAGTAATATTTACATGGTTTAAACTGAAATTGTTGAGGTGAAGATAGATTATTATGGTGAGAAGCGGCTTAAAAGAGGCGGACATTTTTGTTCCGCAAACAAACGGTGCTATATCTGAGTCCATTGTGCAAGGTTGGACGCTGCAAGCACTTGAATGCTACAATATACACTGTAATTGCAAGTTGTGTTCCATAAATAAAAAATATTATTCATTCGTATGCCAAATGCCAAAAGTTATAAAAACATTAATTAAAAACAATATTCAGCCGGATAAATCCTTAGTGCAAATTAATTCTTTTTAGTTTCCATATATTCTCCTTCTAATAAAACATTTTGCCGTCTTAAACTATCCTTGAGACGGCATTATTTTAAAAATGTTTATGTAATTATCTTGTTTTTTCAAAAAAAACTTTAAGGGCTTCATCGTCCGTTTGAGGGGATTCCGTTTCTGTTTTTTGAGATAAAACAGGAGAATTATTCTTTGTAAGTCCGGTTTTATTCACGAAAGTTGCTGCAAGAAAAATTACAATTGAAGATATGATAACTCCCGCCATTGCCATAAGAAATTTATGCACAAGATTTTTTAAATTATCATTTGTTTCATTGACCACCTCGTTTTTAATTTTCACATTTGCGTTAGGGGTCATTTCTTTAATATCTTCAACTTTTGGAGTTTGAAGCTCTTTTGTAAGCTCAACTTCCTCTGCATACACAACTCCTTGCGCTTCAGGTGCATTATCATTGGTATTTTTAGCAAAAGCAGAGGTAGCAGTGCCGAATATCAAAGTTAACAAAAGAAGATATATTGCAATTTTTCTACGCCATTGCAGGTTCATTCTGTGTTTTTGCCTTTCTTGTTGTTTTTCTTGGTGCTCTTTTTGCTTTTGGTTTTTCACCTTCAACAGAAGGGGTTTCTTCTTTTATAGACTCAACTTGTGGTTTATTTTCCTCAGCCGTCTCATTTTCAGAAATTATTTTTTGTTCCTTTTTAGTTTGCTTTTTTGTTTTTCTTGAAACTCTTGTCGGTTTTTTTGGTGCGACTTCTGCATTTTCTTGAACCTCAGCCACGGGAGTTGATGTTTTTTCTTCTTTTAATTCAACTTCTTCCACGGGCGCTTTTGTTTCAAGTGGTGTTTGAATTGTTTCTTCATTTTCTTTTATTATTTGATTAATAAATTCTTGAACTTCTTCTTCAGACACTTTAACTTCTTCTTTTTGTTTATTTTGAAGGTCTCTATTTTCATTTTGGAAATTATTTTTCTTAAAGTCTTTTTTCCCGTTTTTATTAAATTTTTGGAAATTATTATTTTTTTGATTATTTTGATTGTTCTGATTTTGATTGTTATTCTGTTGGTTAAAAGGCCCTTTGATTTTATTTATTTTTGCCCTTTGTTCACCCGATTGTAAAGAAGACATAAATTTCAAATCTTCAATTACAAACCCTTGTCCTTGGCATTTATCACACTTTTTGGTGAAAATTTCAGAAATAGATTGACCTTGTCTGTGTCTTGTAAGCTCGACAAGACCTAAATCAGACAACTGACCAATTTGCGGTTTTGCTTTATCTTTTTCAAGCGCAAGTTCAAAATATTCAAGAAGTTGGAGTTTATCTTCTCTTGTAACCATATCAATAAAGTCTACAATCACCATGCCGCCTATATTTCTCAACTTTAATTGACGTGCAATTTCATCTGCCGCTTGCAAGTTTGTTTTTAAAATTGTTTCTGCCTGACTGGATGAACTTGTAAATTTACCTGAGTTAACATCAATTACAGTCAAGGCTTCTGTTTGCTGAATGAAAAGATACCCGCCCAAAGGAAGATTTACTCTTGTTTGAAGGGCATTTTGAATTTCTTTATGAATTCCTTGTGCAACAAGCAGAGGGTCAGACCCTTTATGCATAGACACTTTTATTTTCATGTTCCAATGTTGTAAAAGCTGGCATGTTCTATGAAGCGCAAAAGAAGTATCTACAATAATCTCATCTGTATCTTCCGTTGCTGCTTCCCTTATAACTTTATAAAGCAAGTCTTGATCCCTGTACAAAAGACAAGGCGGATTTGAAGTGTCTGCCGCAGTCACAATTGAATTCCATTTTTCAAGAAGCATTTCCATATCTTCCTGAATTTCAGCGTCTGATTGTCCTTCAGCTTCCGTTCTTACAATAACACCCACACCTACAGGTTTTAAAAGGCTTACGATAGATTTAAGTCTTGCTCTTTCTTTGCTTGAGTCAATTTTTCTTGAAACATTTATGCCGACTTCATCCGGAAGAAGAACAAGAAATCTTCCTGGCAAACTCAAAGAAGTTGTAACTCTTGGGCCTTTGTGCCCTGTTGGCTCTTTTACAACCTGAACAATAAGTTTTTGTTTCGGCTTAACTTTTTCATTTAAGGGGCCTTTTCCTTGAATGTCATCTGTATGAATAAAGCCCATTTTATCGCTCATGCCAACATCTACAAAAGCGGCTTCAATACTCGGTAAGACGTTATCTACAACGGACAAATAAACATCCCCCAATAAAACGTCCCCTTTCGTAATAAAAAACTCAGATACTTTATTATCTTCCATAACCGCTGCGATACTGTCACGCTCGGAGATTACAATTTTTTTTGTCATTTTTAATTCCTTTTCATATTTTTTAAAATTCACCCCAATGCAAGTAAAAGCAATCGGGCAGAAAAATTAGTGTTATACCTTTTATCCGATTTTAAGCCATTGTAACAAATGTACGACTGAAATCTTAAAGCTATCATACAACAATTATTCATATTTTAAAATACCCAACAATTTGTATACTAAACAGTAATGTATAGAAACGTAAACATTTATTAAATTATTTGCACAAGTATTTTATTTTGTGTAATAATCGTTATCGTTAATAGTCTAACCATTCCTTTCTTGACTTATGCGGTCTTATATAAGACCGCATTTTTATATGGAATAAAAGTAAATATTTATTAAATACCCCGCCAAAAATAAGAAATTTTGCTATAATCCGCATTATGAAAATTTTAGGAATTGACCCTGGAATAGGGATAACAGGATACGGAGTTATCGAAGCGAATGACGATGAAATTAAAGTTGTGGCTTCTGGTTCCATTCAAACAGAAAAAAATACGCCCGCCTCAAAAAGACTTCTTGAAATATACAACGATATGAAAGAATTATGCTCAAGGTACAAACCCGATTGCGCCGCAATTGAACAGTTGTTTTTCTTTAAAAACCAAAAAACAATAATTCCGGTTGCCGAAGCAAGAGGGGTTATTATTATGGCACTAGAAGAAATGAAAATTCAAACGGGGGAATACACTCCACTTGTTGTTAAACAGGTGATTACAGGTCATGGACGGTCTTCAAAAAATGAAGTTTGTGATATGGTAAAAAGGTATGTTGATATAGATAAAAATACAAAGTTGGATGACACTATAGATGCCATTGCAATTGCAATTTGTCACCATAGAAACATCCAAGTCGGAGCTTTAAATGGAAAAAATTGATTTTATTTTCTTTAAAATTCTTGGAATATATTCTCTTATTTTAGGGGGGCTTTGCGCAATATTTTCTTTAATTCCTTCCCTTATGCCCTTTTTCACCTTATTTTTCATGCCATTTTTGGGGGGATACATCCCTCTTATATTACTTATACAAAAAAACGGTTTCAGCCCAAGTGAAAACAAAACTTTTGCAATTTTTGGCGGACTGTCAGGACTTATGATTTGTGCAGGATTTTTGGTGGTATTTGTGCCATTGGTTGGGGTTATTCACCTTATTAATAAAAATTATTATGATTATGGTATACAAAATTTAAATTTATTTTTATTCTGTCTGTTTTTTATTATGATATCAGTGGTGTACATCACCTCAAATGCGGTGGTTGGGCTTATTGTTGGCGGAATATACACATATTTTAAAGGAAGAAAAAATGGATAAAACAATTGAATGGATAAAAGAAGGGGAATTTGGATATTCTTTAATGATAGACCAAACCCTTTTACCTTATGAATACAAAAGAATTAAAATTTATACAGCAGATGAAATGTACAATGCAATAAAAACCATGATAATAAGAGGCGCACCAGCAATTGGCATTGCAGGTGCACATGGAGCGGCGCTTAGCGCAATTGAACTTATTGGTGAAAATGATTTTATAAAAAAGCTTTTTGATAAAATGGATTACATAAATTCATCAAGACCAACGGCGGTTAACTTGTCTTGGGCAATTAAAAAGCAAAAAGAAATTGTTCTTCAAAACAAAGAAAAAACAGATAAAGAAATAACAAAACTTTTAGTTCAAAATGCAATTAAACTTGAAGAAGAAGATATTGAAATAAATAAAAAAATAGGTGAATTTGGTGCAAGCCTTGTGCCCAAGGGGGCCGGAATTTTAACGCACTGTAACGCAGGCTCTCTTGCAACGGTGGGATATGGCACCGCACTTGGGGTTATAAGAAGCGCTTTTAAGCATGACCCGACAATTAAAGTTTACGCAGATGAAACCCGTCCAAGAGGACAAGGTTCAAGGCTTACCGTATTTGAACTTTTACAAGATAACATTCCAACAACCCTTTTGACAGATGGAATGTGTTCTTATTTTATGAAAAAAGGAATAATAAATTTTGTTGTCACAGGCGCAGACAGAATTGCTTCAAACGGTGACAGTGCAAATAAAATCGGGACATTAACAGTTGCAATTGCAGCAAAACACTTTAACATTCCATTTTATATTGCCGCCCCAAAATCCACAATTGATATGTCAATCAAAACAGGGGATGATATTATTATTGAGCTTCGTGATAAAAAAGAGGTGATTGAAATAAACGATAAATTAATTTGCCCGAAAGAAGTTAATGTAATAAACCCTTCATTTGATGTGACGGACAATGAATTGATTTCAGGCATAATAACGGAATACGGGGTGTTTAAGCCCGATGAATTAAAAAAGATTTTTTCTTAATCAAATCTTAATTTGCAAACGAAAGTTTTGCATAATAAAATAAAATAATATTTTAGAGGAATTAATTTATGTGCGGAATTGTAGGATATACCGGTTTTCAAAATGCAATCCATATTCTTATGGATGGGCTTAGCCACCTTGAATACAGGGGGTACGATTCTTCAGGCATTGCACTTATGAATGATGAAATTGACATTTTTAAAGCCGAAGGAAAACTCTCCAACTTGACTGAGATTTTAAGAAAAACCAACCCTGAAAAATTTTCATCTCAAAGCGGCATTGGGCACATAAGATGGGCAACTCACGGGCTTCCCACTGTTGTGAATGCCCACCCTCACACCTCAGATGATAAAGAACTTGCCCTTGTTCATAACGGAATTATTGAAAATTACAAAGAAATTAAACTTTTTTTAGAACAAAAAGGGTACACCTTTAATTCTCAAACAGATACTGAAGTTGCGGCAAAATTAATTTCTTATGAATATTCTAAATGCAAAGACCTTAAAAGTGCCGTCAAAAAAGCCACAGAACAGCTAAAGGGCGCATGGGCATTTTGCGTTATGCACAAAAATGAAAAGGGAACAATTGTTGCCACAAGAAAAAATGCTCCGCTTTTAATCGGGGTAGGGGAAGGAGAGAATTTTCTTGCTTCTGACATTCCTGCAATTATAAAACACACAAAAAAAGCAATTTATCTGAATGATAACCAAATTGCAAAAGTTACCCCAAACACAATTGAAATATTCAATGAGGACGGAACAATTGCAGACAATAAAACAGAAATTTTACCTTTTGAACCTACGGCGCTGTCAAAAATGGGCTATAAACACTTTATGTTAAAAGAAATTTTTGAACAGCCTGACGTTGTGAGAAAAATTTTGCAAGATAAATTGCATGATGAATTTAATAAAATCACCCTTGAAGATATAAACCTTACAAAAGAAAAATTAAAATCCATAAAACGAATACAGGTTATAGCCTGCGGCACAAGCCTTCATGCCGGTCTTGCAGCAAAATATGTTATAGAAGAATTAACCTCTATTCCAACAGATGTTGAACCTTCAAGCGAATTTATCTACAGAAGCACAATTTCAGATGAAAATACCCTTGTAATCGGCATTTCTCAATCAGGTGAAACCGCAGATACAATTAGTGCAATCAAGCAAGTTAAAGAAAAGGGTTCCCATGTTTTAATTATCACAAACCGCAAGGAAAGCCTTCTTGCAAGATTGTCCGACAGTCTGTTTCACATTAACGCAGGAATTGAAGTTTCAGTTGCAGCAACAAAATCTTATGTTGCACAGTTAATGTCTTTATATTTGTTTGCAATTTATATGGCAGAAACTTTGGATAAAAATAAAGAAAAAATTCAAGAAATAAAGCATGAACTTTTAACTATTCCGGCCAAAATTGAGGCAGTTCTTGCAGAAGCTCCAAAAATAAGAGAAATTGCAAAAAAATATTCAAGTTTTAAAAACTTTATTTTTATTGCCCGTGGAATAAATTACCCCACAGCGCTTGAGGGTGCATTAAAATTAAAAGAAATAAGCTATATTAACGCAACAGGATATCCCGCAGGGGAATTGAAACACGGCCCCATTGCAATGTTGGATGAGACCATGCCTGTCCTTGCAATTATGAACAAAGGTATTGTATATGATAAGGTTATGTCAAATTGCGAAGAAGCATATGCCCGTCAGGCAAAGCTTATTGCGGTTGCAAACGAAATTGACGACAAACACAAAAATATATTTAACGATGTTATTTTAATTCCAGACATAAAAGATATTGTGTCCCCTGCGCTCAATATAACGGTGCTTCAGCTTTTGGCTTATCATATAGCGGAATATTTAGGTAAAGACGTTGACCAGCCAAGGAATTTGGCAAAATCTGTCACAGTAGAATAATTTTTAAAACGGGCAAGAGGCGCCCGTTTTTTATAAAAGAAAAAGCACTCAAAAAAATTCAAGTGCTGTAACGAAAAGAAAATTGTAGTATGAAAAAATAAAATTTGTTCTCTAATATGTACTTATACAAAACCTCTAAATATTTTTATTTGACGGTTTTGCACCAAAACTTATATTATCAAAAAAATATTTTTTTACAACTAAAACTTTGTGCAAAGTTTGCATTAAAATAGGTTCAATATGCCTTCTATAAGGCGATTTTATCCTATTTGCCAAAAGATTATAAAAAGAATAAATTTATCTTATACTAAATTCACACCCGCAATAATTTTGACGGTACATGCCAAAATCGTATGCAATTTTGGATGTTTTTTTAAAGCCGTCTTTTTTCTTAAAATCAAACTCTAAAAATTCAATATTTGAATTCAAAACAACAAGTCTTCCTATTTCAAAAATATCTTTTGAAGACTTATGGGGGGAAACAGAAAGAGTGGTTGTAATTTTATTTATGCCAAGTTCTCTTGCTTTTTTAAAAGTCATAAAAAGTCTTAAATAAAAACACTTTTTGCACCTTTCCCCTCTTTCAGGTGCACTCTCAAGCCCATATGATACATCTTTAAATTCTTTGTGATTGTATTCTTCTTTAATTAATTCAACACCGTTTGCAACACAGTATTTTTCAAGTTCCAAATACCTTCTTTCAAATTCATATTCAGGGTATATATTTGGATTATAAAAATATACAACAGGCTCAAAGCCCATTTCTTTGAGCAAAACAAGAGGATAAGAAAAACAAACCCCACAGCAGGCATGAATTAAAATTTTATTTTGCATTTTTGTGTCTTTTTCTTGATTGAGAAACAAGTTGTTTAATTCTGAAATAAGGCATAACTTCATTGTGCGGAATACCGTCTATAACTAATGTCGGAGTACCGACAATTGCGTCATTTATGCCTCTGTATATTTGATTTTCCAAATATTCATCAACCTCTTTTGAGCGTGCGTCTTTATAAAGTTTTTCCACGTCAAATTCTTTTTCTTCTGCAAGTTTTAAAAGCTCATCTTCGCTCAACGGCTTATTGTCATAAATCAAATTCACCATAGAGAAATATTTGCCCTGTTTTTGTGCCGCAAGAGCGTATTTAGATAAAATGCACGCCCCTGGGTGAATTTTGCTTCTCACCGTAGGATTGCAGGCACGGTCCAAAGGAAAATTCAGGTGAAACACACCAACATTTTTATCTTCCAAAACAAGCTTATGAAGCATCATGTTCATAATTTTACAAAACGGGCACATAAAATCCGCATAAACATAAATGCTAACATCCCCGTCAGGGTTCCCTAAATTATTTCCGTCATATGCCCAGATATTTACCTTTTGCTTTTCAAATTCTTCAAAAGATTTTTGAATTTTTATATTTGGCGCAAGTACAAGTGAAACTTGAAAATACACCAAAAGAGATACAGCCCCGATTAAACACACAAGAAAAAGGGTGAAATACTGTTTAATTCCCGCTATAACATCAATTACCGTTGTTTTAATATCTGATATAAAGAAATCTTTTTGAACTGCTATAAGAGATATAAAAAAGTTTATAAAATAAGTGCAGAAGCATAAAATGCAGATTTTTTTAATATCAAAAAAGGAAATTGAAGCAAGCGCAATTGCGCACATAAAAGAAAAGAGTCCAATTGTTGCAATATATGAAAGCGGGTTTTTAAAGACGTTTAAAATTGGAAATTTAATTTTTTCTCTTATTTTATCCACCCAAGTTAAAAACAAAAACAGGCAATATAAAATCACACCCCAAATTGCGAGCGGAACCCCCATAAAAAATGCTTTTTTTGTAACCGCAACGCCGTCACAATCCACAAAACTGTTAATTGAACAAAAACTTTTAGGAGCGCCTGTTAAAAAGTTTGTTTTTATATATATATAAACTAAATCAAAACTTATAATAAGACCTATAATACATAATACTGTAAGTAAAATTCGCTTTTTTGAACTCATGAGCTTCCTCTTTTTTAAAAAATTGTTAAAATAATTATAGTGCAAAACAAAATATTTTTACAATTAGCTAAATTATTGTTTAAATAGTAACTTTTTGTAACAAAATATTAACGGAACTCGAAAAAACTAAAGTTTTTGTTGTTTTTACCGAAAGAAGGTAATAGAAGAACAAAAACACACACATTCTTACAGGCAAAACAAAAAAATGGAAAGGATTTAAATATTTTTGTAAACAAATGTAACAATATATACAAAATATGATTTTAGTATATACTATTTGTTTTTATAGAAATATAAGAAACAATTCTCTCTAAAAAGAAATTATTAATCAGTAAAGGTGGTATAAAATGGGCTTATCAGCATCACAAGCAAGGTTACTTTTATTAACAGCAAAAAACGATGATCTTGAATTGCAAGCGCAATTGATTTCAAATGAACGTCTTTTGTTGTCACAGGAACAAGAGCTGATTGCAGATGAATATTCAACAGCAACAAGCAACATGATTTATGAATGTACGGTGGATTCTGTTGAAGCAAAAAAAGATGACGGTAAAATGGGAACAACCAAAAAAGGTGCTTCTCTTGCAACCATTGCCCAATCCTGCCTTACAAGTAAGACAAGTAGCAGTGTAAGCACATACGATGCCGATACTAAAGTTGCTAATAAAGATATTAAATTTACAGTAAAACAAAAAGATGGTACTACCAAGACAATCGAGGTTAAAAAGGGCGAATATATTTTCAAAGAAGATTATGATAGCTACAAAGCAGCGGGAGCCGAACTTAATGACGCAGATTGGAAAGACAGCACAGCAGAGAAGACTGCCGTACAAGCTAATGCGTCCACTCAAATGGTAGGATTTTCTTACGGTGGAAAAACATATTTTGCACAAGCAAGTCTCGACCCGAATGCAGGCACCGATGCTAATGCATACACAATGCAATATTGGGTGTTAGATGAAAACGGACAAATGTCCTCTATACCTGAGGATGATTCAATGATAACAGCCCTAAACGATTCAAGCCCATACGGTATTGTTCAAAGAAGCCTTAGAAACGGCACCGGAGAACTATATATGGAAGTTATGGACAACCAAGACGAAAACACAAACTCCAATATAGTTGTCAACGGCCCCAGTGGCGAAAAAGTTCAATTTGTTAGAAAATCATCAGATTCCTTGTCTGGTGTATCTTCAAGGTATTATACAGAAGATGACGCTGCTGCAGAAGCTAAATACAACGGCGCTATGAACAGAGTTAACGCACTTGATAAAAAACTTGAAAACAAATTAAACCAAATTGAAACCCAGAAAAAAGCGGTTGAAACAGAACTTGAATCTGCTGAATCACTTATCAAGAGCAATGTTGAAAGAACATTCAAATACTTTGGATAAACCCAAAATATTAAAACATAATTTATACACAAAAAAGCCGAAAATTCACTTTCGGCTTTTTATTTTACAAGTCTTCTTGTTTGAATTCCCGCCTTATTTAGTTCACTTTTCAAAACAGGAACAGAGAGCATATCAAAATGAAAAATCGAAGCGGCAAGTGCGGCGTCTGCGTTTGTCTTTTCAAAAACATCAATAAAATGTTCAAAATTTGCGCCCGCCCCGCCTGAAGCTATAATCGGGATATTCACTTTTTTGGAAACAAGATTTAACATCTCAAGGTCAAACCCGCTTTGGGTGCCGTCTTTATCCATTGAAGTTAATAAAATTTCGCCCGCTCCTTTTTGCTCAACTTCAAGCGCCCAATCCAAAAGCTTTTTGCCTGTATTTTTTTTGCCGGCGTTTATAAAAACATAAAAATCCCCGTCACACCTTTTTGCGTCAATTGCCACCACAACACATTGAGAACCAAAATATTCTGCAGCCGTTGAAATTAAAGAAGGGTTTTTCACAGCAGAAGAATTTATTGAAATTTTATCCGCACCTGCTTTTAAAATAAATTTAAAATCTTCAATGTCTGAAATGCCGCCCCCAACGGTAAAAGGGATAAAAATATTCCTTGCCACTTTATCCACAAGTTCCACAACCGTTTTTCTTTTTTCATTGGTTGCCGTTATATCAAGAAAAACAAGCTCATCTGCCCCTTCGTTTGAATATTTACGGGCAAGTTCAACCGCATCGCCTGCATATCTCAAATTTTCAAAATTAACCCCTTTTACGGTCATGCCTTCTTTGACATCAAGGCAAGGAATTATTCTTTTTGCAGGTGCCATTTTAAAAACCTAAATTTAACCTTGAAAACTGCACGATTTGGTTTTTGCCGCTTTGTTTTGCGTTATACATTGCATGTTCTGCGTATCTTATTATTGTATTTGGTGTTTCTTCAACATTTTCCAAGAAAGGATAACTTGAAATTCCGCCGGAAATTGTTATCGGGTGACGTTCTTCTTCATTTGCAGGAATAAATTCCATTTTTTCAATATCACGTCTAAAGCGTTCAGCAAAAATATAAGCTTTTGATTCAGGGGTGTTGGGCAAAATAAGAAGAAATTCTTCATCCCCGTAGCGGGTTAATACATCTTCTTTTCTTATAAGCGCAGAGAGCATTTCTGCAATTTTCTTTAAAAGAACATCTCCCCATTCATAGCCATACATATCATTAACTGTTTTAAAGAAATCAATATCAATAAGTAAGCACGATAAATCTGTTCCATATCGTTTTGCACGGGACATTTCCGCTTCAAGCCTTGCTTGGAGATATTTTCTGTTATAAAGCCCTGTCAATTCATCTGTCATTGAAACTTTTGTTAAAGATTGTTTATACTCAACCGCCTTTAAAATCGCATTATACCTTGTTTTAAGTTCAGCTGGGTTTATCGGTTTTAAAATGAAATCATACACAATTGCACGTATTGTAATATCGGGCACTTCATTTGCAACCACAATAACACCTGCATTGAACTTTGTTACCATGGAAGTTTCTTTAATTTTATCAACAGGCATATCAAGAATAAGCAAACCGGCGTTTAAATTTTTATAATCTGCCAAATTGTCAGGGTCTTCAACCCTTATATTATTATCATCAATGCCTGATAAAATATTTAAAATTTCCGAATTCTTATCTTTTGAATAAACAACAATATTCATAATATACTCCTTAGTTTACGTTAATTATTATTGAAGAAACCCTGTATCTTGGCACTTGGGCTTTAGAGTTTTCCGTAAGATAAACCACATAAAACCTATCTATGTATAAAATTCTGCAATTTGTTTGAACAACACCGCCCTTTATCGGTCTTTCACGATATGTGATATAATCCCCGTAATAATCGTTTTTTTTAGCTCTTGCAAAACTTAAAGAAACTCCGTTGGATTCAATTTGAATAAGCCCGTCAGAATACGTTTCAATTTTGCCCGTATATTCCTTACCATTTGCATAAACACTGTCTTTTGCAAAAGCAGACAGCGTAGAGAATAAAAATAAAAAAATAAATGTATAAAAAATTTTCATACCAAGAAGTATAGCATATTTTACGGTTTTAGTTAAGATTTTTATATTAAAAGAAAAATTAATTTTTTTTACAAATTAGCCTATCAAAAATAAATTTGATATATTGTGTAATATGCAAAATATAAGTTATCAAAATACGGAAGAAAGATATTATACACATTCTTACACCGACATTAACACCTTAAGATACAGGCAAACAAAAAGACCACAATACAAAAAGAGGAAAAAAGCTTCCAAAGCAGCCCTCACGCTTGCCCTTTGCTTTTGGTCCGTGGTTATGTTATGCACCCTTGCCGTTAATAAGGGAAATTTTTTAGACCCTGTGTATTTCAACAGAATAAAAAATAAAAATCTTCATTTTGAGGCAGAAAAAATTTATGCCCCCACATTAAATTATATGAGCAATTTAACCTTAATGGGGCAAAATTTGCTTGCTGGTGTGCCTGTTAAAAATAGAGAAAAAATTATTCCAATTAATTCAAGCGGGGAGATAAAAGGCTTAAAAAATCAAATTGAAGGAATACTTTTAGAATACAAAAACTTGCATGCGGGGGTTTTTGTATACGATTACACAACGGGCAAAACGGTAGAAATTAACGACAAAGAGGTTTTTCCTGCAGCAAGCATTATTAAAATTCCCGTTCTTTTAGATTTGTTTAACAGGGCAAAAGATTTAGAAAAAGAAGGTTTTGACCCGATTGACTTAGATAAAAAATTAACCTTCACCGAGGCCCACAGAACGGAAGGCTCCGGAAATTTACAGTTTAAAAGCGCAAATGTCGATTATTCGCTTGATTATCTTGCAAAAATTATGATAAGAAATTCAGACAACTCAGCAACTAATATGCTAATTGAAGAAGTAGGCGGAATTAACCAATTAAACTCATCATTAAGACACTGGGGATTTTCCAAAACGCAGGTAACAAGTTGGCTTCCGGATTTAAGAGGAACAAATACAACAACCCCTTATGATATTGCAACAATGCTTTATAATATTGATAATCAAAAATTTATACCCCTTCAATCAAGCGCAAATATTAAAGAATATATGTCAAAAGTTGAAAACCGAACATTAATAAGATCGCAAGTGCCTGACGATGCCGTTTTAATGCACAAAACAGGCGACATTGGAACAATGCTTGGAGATGCAGGAATTATTTTTTCACCAAATGGGAAAAAATTCATTTTAACAATTATGGTAAAAAGACCCCACAATGATTATGGCGCAAGGGAATTAATTCAAAAAGTTTCAAAGGCGGTTTATAATTATTTAGGATAAAAAAATAACCCTGCAAACAAACCGGCTGCAGGATTATTTTATAAAACTTGAATTATTCATGATGATGACAAGAGCAATTCTCGTCTTCGCAGCAATCGTCATCTGCTAAAATTTTTGCAACAGCTTCAAACTCATCATCATCTTCAATTACTTCAAAAATGTATTCTTCGCCTTCTTTTTTCATTTTCATTAAAACAACTTCTGCATCTTCATCTTCTTCGTCTTCATCCGCAGGAAGCAAAAGTGCATAATCCTCATCATTAACGCTTACAATATCAAGAAGCTTTAATTCAATTTCTTCACCGTTTTCGCCAACTGTTTTAATAATTTGTAATTCTTCCGTTTGATTATCCATTTTGTTCTCCTAAATATGATTGTAAAATTAAACATGCAGCCTTAACGTCCACAAGACCCTTATTTTTTGTATACTTCTTTTTTTCTTTTTTAAGTATTTCTTCAGCTTCAAAAGAAGTAAGCCTTTCATCTTTATATACTATTTCGTATTTTTTTTCCAATTTATTCATAAATTTTAAAGTTTTTTCACCTTGCACCCCGACAGTGCCGTCCATATTATACGGCATGCCTGCAACAATTTTTTTAACACCATAAGTTTTACAATATTCGACTATTTTTTCAATCGCCTTGTCGTCATTATCCCTTACAACAACCCCAAGAGGACTTGAAAATAAACCAAACGGGTCTGAAATTGCAACACCTATTCTTTTGTCCCCAACATCCAGCCCTAAAATTCTGTCTTTTAATTCCATGCTTTATTTACCCAGTTTTCTTCGATATACTCAATAAAATTTTGCACTTTTTCCGCTTCGCAGTGCCTGTATTTTGGAATTTTTGCCTCTTGGTGCCTTAGATTTAAGAAAAATTCATACACGCTTTTTTTCAAAACATCTTTTATAAAATTTTTAAAGTAAACCCTATTAAACACCAAAGAATAATAAATATCCGCAAGTTCTTTATTTTTAGAATTTTTCAGGCAAAATGCCAAATAAATAAGTCTCTTTTTAATTATCGCCACAATTTTTTTATCTGAAGAAAATTCCTCAATTATGTTATCTGTGTTGAAAATTTCTTCCTTTTTTAAATCCAAAATTTTTGACATTAATTTTGAAAAAGAAAGATTAATATTTGACACTCTAAAAAACCAGTGCTTTACAATATCGTCTTCACAAGCGTTTATTGCTTCTGTTTTGGTAATTTCTCTTTCTGTTAGTCCTGATGTGAAAATATCTTCAACGGAATTTTTTGAAGGCTGAATATCATCCAAAATTTTTTCCCACGCAAAATATTCATATGGAATATTTTTATTCATTGAAATTCTTTTAATCGTGAATTCTTTAATAATTTTTTTTGCCTGCGAATTTGAAACTGTCACCTGCCTGCCGCCATTAAAAAAGCGTTTTAAAACATTATCATGGTCGTGTTTTGTAATTTTTGCAAAACCAAAGCACGAAAAAGGCCCTAGATCCAAATTTATCGCAATAAAATAAAGATAATACGTATCATTTTTTGTTTTTCTTGATACAACGATTGAAAAATTTGAATTACCGTCAGGGTATGAAAATTTTATAATCGGTTTTTCAAAATCTTCCATTAATAGGTCATAATGTTCTTTTACTTTTTTTGAAGAAAACCCCTGCATGGTAAGTTTCATCAACATTTTAGATGCAATTTTGGCAATTTTTTCATTTCTGTGAAGGGATAAATATTTTAGAGGTTTTATCAAAAACGGTGACTTAATTTTTTCAACCACCTCTAAACAATACAAAACCATATCATCTGAGTCTTCAGCTAAAGCAACCGTGGATACAAGATTTGCAATTTCATCATCTTCCGCCTCTGATATAACAGAATCTATTACATCTTCTTTTTCTGTTTCCAAAGAAGAAAAATAAAAATCAAGGAAATCCACGATTGCATCAGGAGAAATTTTTGCAATTTCCATAAACCTTTTTGTTTCTCTGTTAATTGCTTCTTTTGGATTTAAAAGATAGCTTTCGATTTCTTCAGGTTCAAAATTAATGCCCAAGCCGGAAAGAAGATTAATTAAAAACATTTTTTTATCATCTGTAACTTTGGGCGAATTCAATTCACTTAAAACAAAATCCATAAAATTTTCAGGAGTAAGCCTTTGCGCCAAAAACAAAAGGGTACTTGCAACTTTAACATGTTCACAGTCCGCTTCTTTAATCAAAAGTTTTGCAATAAAATCAAGATCTGCCCCTTTTATGGCTTTTATTTTGAAAAAAACTTTATCAATTGTTTTTAAATCAAGTGCGCTCAAGCTTCTTAAGGGTTCAATAATTTTGAACACTTGTGCCTTTATTTGCATTTTATTCAAAGGCATTTATTCTTTTGACCCCCAGAATAAATCTAGAATTTTTCTTGCCTCGTCAGACAAAGCGCCATCCTGTAAAATTAAATATTGCACCGCAATTAAAGTACATTCTGAACATATATTAACATCGGGGCCTTTTACCATTTTTGGAACTTGCGTATTCGGGCGTTTGCAAAAACTGCAATATTCAATCGGCGCATTGTGTTTTTCTTCATTTTTTTTCTTTTTTCCAAAAGATAAAACTTTATGTTCCTTATCCAACTTTTCTTGTCCTTCTTTTTTATGATTTTCTTAGTTTTTTTACTTTTATCGCATTTATAATATTTTGCGCATACTTTTCTTTTAATTTATCATTCAAACATGACAAATTGGAAATTGTATCTGCCACTTTTTCAAGTTCTTCTTTTTCTTGTTTTGTTAAATACACTTCCTGAATTTCATCTTCCGAATAATAAGAAAGAGTATCATCGTATGGAATTTGTTCTTTTGCGTTTAGCTTATTCCAAACTTTATAATCATACCTTATTTCCTCGATTGCAATATCCAAAGGAAGAAAATAATCATTTATCTTTTTTAAAAGAACATCTTTATAAAAAATTAACTCCTGCATGACTTGGGGATTTTTAACACCAACAAAAAGAGTTTTTCCTTTAATATCATAAGGCATTGAAAAACTGGAAAACTTTGCGCCTGCAATATTATTCCAAAAACCAAACGCTGTCGCCCTTTTAATGGAAGAAGAATAAGTCTTTTTGTTAACGACAGACTCAATTAAAATATCGGAAATTTTTGAAAGTTGTTCCAAAGCCACTCCTTATAAGAATGAAACAATTATACAAAGAAATTTATTACTGAGCAATGTTTGTAACGGTTTTATAAAAGGTTTCATATTTCTTTACAAAAGAAAAAAATTCAGCACTTTTGGAATATATATCGTTTTTATATATATGAGAGATACAAAATAAGCAAAGAGAGAGAAAATGGCACAAAACACAGTTTACGGAACAAAATTTTATTTAACCTCAAGGGCAAGCGAACAGTTACCAAAAATGCGCACAAAAGCAAAAAAGGAAGCTTTTGACAACCCATTTATCAGCGATTACATTTCAACTGTTGAACAAGAATCTGATGAAGATAAAAAATTCAACAGCGCCGTCAGCAACAATGCTCTTGCAAGTTTCAATCTGGGCAAAAACGATATGGTAAGTGCATTTAACGCATACATGCGCCAAGTACAGTTAAACGAAAGACAATAAAATGATTGAAACCATAAACGCAATAAAAAAGTATGGACTAAAATATTACGCCCTTGCAAACCAAGCTATCAAAGAAAAAGCCAAATATGAAGGAAACCAAGACGGACAATATTCTATCGGAGAATTTGCGCTGTCATTTTATCCGAGTGTTTTTTCATGCAGCGAAGAAACTAAGTCAAAAATGGATTCCTTGGTGGATAACAACATTGAGCTTTTTAAAGAATATGCCGGTGATGACGGGGTTTTCAGCACCACGGAATATGTAAACCTTCTAAACTCTGATGAGTATGGTGCATTTATCGAAGAATATAACAGCTACCGTGAGTTGGATAATCAAGGAAATAAATTAAATATTCAAAACTGCTGAAATTAAAATTTTTTTATAATATACTTTTCTTATGAAAACAATCGAAAACATAAGAAATTTCAGTATCATTGCGCACATCGACCACGGCAAATCCACTCTTGCCGACAGATTGCTTGAAAAAACGGGCACTATCGACAAAAGAGATATGCAAGACCAACTATTGGACACAATGGACATTGAGCGTGAACGTGGCATTACAATTAAATTAAATGCCGCAAAAATGCACTATAGGGCGCATGACGGCAAAGATTATATTTTAAATTTAATAGACACCCCTGGGCATGTTGATTTTTCTTACGAAGTTTCAAGATCACTTGCTGCATGCGAAGGGGCACTTTTGATTGTGGACGCAACACAAGGGGTGGAAGCGCAAACCCTTGCAAATGTTTACCTTGCAATGGAGCAAAATCTTGAAATAATCCCCGTTATAAATAAAATTGACCTTCCCTCTGCCGATGTAGAGCGGGTAAAGCAAGAAATTGAAGAAGTTTTAGGGATTGACGCAAGCTATGCAATTCCCGTGAGCGCAAAAGAAGGGGTTGGAATTGAAGATGTCTTAGAGGCGGTTGTAAAACATGTTCCACCGCCTGTAGATACATCAAATAAACCGCTAAGAGCACTTGTATTTGACAGCGCATACGACCAATATTTAGGTACAATCTGCTTTTTTAAGGTTATGGACGGGTCAATTAAATTGGGCGACACAGTTCAATTTATGGCAACGGGGAAAAAATTTGAAGTTGTAGAGCTTGGTTTTCTAAACCCTGCAAGAAACCCTGTTAGTGAACTAAAAACGGGTGAAGTTGGTTACTTTGCAGGGTCAATTAAAGAAATAACAAGATTTGTAGGGGATACAATCACAAATGCAGACAACCCCGCACAAGAGCCTTTAGAAGGATACAAAGAAGCAAAACCAATGGTGTTTTCAGGTCTATACCCCGTAAATAACGACCAATACCATGACTTAAAAGACGCTTTAGAAAAATTAAAATTAAACGATTCTTCTATTACTTTTGAGCCTGAAACATCGTCCGCTCTAGGTTTTGGCTTTAGGTGCGGTTTTCTTGGCATGCTTCATATGGAAATTGCACAAGAGAGACTTGAGAGAGAATATAATTTAAACCTGATTACAACGGCGCCTTCCGTTATTTATAAAGTTTACAAAACAGACGGCACAATGGTTGAGATAGATAACCCCGCCAACCTGCCAGATGCGCAATATAGAGATTATATTGAAGAACCTTACGTTAGGGTTAATCTTTTTACCCCAAATGACTATGTTGGAGCGTTAATGGATTTATGTGAATCAAAACGGGGTGATTTTATCAATATGCAATATATAGATAAAATCAGGGTAAATCTTGAATACCACATTCCGCTTTCAGAAGTTATTACAGATTTTTATGACCAATTAAAATCAAGAACAAAGGGGTATGCAAGTCTTGATTATGAATTTCACTCATACAAACGCTCTGACCTTGTTAAAATGGATATTTTATTGTCAGGTGAAACGGTGGATGCGCTTTCTGTTATCTGTCACAAAAATTCAGCTTACGGAATTGGTCAAAAATTAACCGCAAAACTTAAAGACATTATCCCCAAACAAATGTTTGAAGTTGCAATTCAAGCGGCAATCGGCGGAAGAATTATTGCAAGAACCACAATTAAAGCAATGCGCAAAAATGTTCTTGATAAATGTTACGGTGGAGACATTTCCCGTAAAAGAAAACTTCTTGAAAAACAAAAGAAGGGCAAAAAGCGTATGAAATCTGTCGGAAGGGTGGAAATTCCGCAAGAAGCGTTTATGGCGGTTTTAAGTTTGGGAGAAGAATAATTTGCTCATCTGCGCCACAATTTTAACAGGCTTAATCAGTTTTTTTGTTTCTTCAATTTTTAATAGAGGAATTTATTTTTTTCTGACATTTTTTAGCACAATTATTCTCAATGTTGAAATTTTATCTTTATTTAAAAAAATTAACGGCACGAATATAATAATTTTAACCTTGATAGAAACCATTTGTGCGCTTGTTATTTGGCTTTACAAAAAAAAGCCGATATTAAAAGTTGAGTTTAAAAAATTTTTTAAGGATTTATTAAAAGCCTATAGAGAAGATAAAAGTTTAATTGTTTTATCTTTATTTTGGATATTTTTAATTAGCATAAGTTTTATTCTGGCGTCACTTTCACCTGTAAATGAACCTGACGCTCAAGGGTATCACGCACTTAGAGCGCTTTATTGGGCGCAAGACGGCTTTATACACCATTTTGAAACTACTGACATAAGAAACCTTGTTATGCCGATTAATTCAGAGCTCTTTTATACGTGGGTTTTTGCGCTTTTTAAACAAGATACTGTGGTTGGACTTTTACAATTTTTTTCATATTTTCTTTTAATTTTTTCAAGTTTTAAAATTATGGAATTTTATGAAATTGATTTTGAAAAAAGGCTTTGGGCAATTTTTATATTTTCTTCTCTTGCAGGAGTTGTAAGCCAAATTTCAAGCACACAGACGGATTTAGCGGTGGGAAGTTTATTTTGCGCTACGGTTTATTTAATTTTAGATTATAAAAATAAAAAGTGCTTAAGTTCTCTTTTCTTTGCAAGTTTAGCTCTCAGTATTGCCTGCGGTGTTAAATCTACGGGGATTATCGGCTCTATTCCGCTTTTTATTTGGTTTTGTGTCTTATTAAAAAAAGACTTTATTAAATTTTTTGGTTTTTTTATTTTAAACTTTACCGTTTTTTCAAGCTATAATTACATTTTGAATTTTATAAGCTTTAATAACCCCTTGGGGTCAACTTCTTCCATTTTAAGCCATTGCTTTTGGGGCGGAATAAAAGGGTTTTTCGCCAATTTCATAAGATATATTTTTCAGATGTTTGATTTTTCAGGGTTTACCTTAGGATTTTATTTAAATCCCTATTTATTAAAAATGCAAAATGCCGCAATATCACTTTTTTCAAGCGATAGTGCAATTGGGCAAAATGCCGCTCTTGATTTTACAAACATAAGCATGACAGAACAAGTTTTGGGGTTTGGAATTTTAGGATTTTTAGTATTTCTGCCCGTGAGCATAATTGGCTTTTTCAATAAAAAATTAAGAATTTTTTCCATTCTTTTTTGGGCACAAATTGCCACATTGAGCTTTTCTATTGCCTATATGATATACAGCATAAGATTTATTGTTTCTTTTATTGCGCTTGCAATTCCGCTTCTTTCAATTTCATATTTTAAAAAAATGAGAATTTTTAAATTTTTTGTAATCCTTTTTTGCTTTTTCTATATGACTTATGCTTCGCTTTATTTGTCTCAAAGACCTTTTCATTACCTTAAAAAAGAGTATCAAAAAACGCATGATATCAAATTAATTCAAGAGAATATGCGAGATTTAAATTACAAATTTTACCCCAGTTTTAATGAAGCCTATACAATGAAAGAGGCGATTGTTCCATACTGTGAAAACGGCAACAAAATAGGACTTTTGACTTCAAGCGGGTATATGATATACAGTTCAAAATATATGGAATTTTCAAAAAATTGCAAAATTAATTCCATAAACATTTTACACCTTAAAAATGAAGATTTATCAAGTTATGACATTTTGGTAACACAAAAAATTACCCCCGAAGGAACAACTACAATCAACAAAAAAGATATTGAAGAACCTTTTGAAAACAATGAACGTGCCGCTTGTTATTTTTGGGGCCCCGACAAATCAAGATATATAAAGCCCATAGCTCCAAACAATATAAAAAATGCAACCGAAGCGCAATGCAGGGTGAATGAAAAATATATCGAATTTTTAGGGTTTAAAAAAGACAAATATGTAAAATCGGAAATTCCAAAATATTTAACCACAAGAAAAAATGAAACGGTTACCGATTTTATTATTTTTAAAAAAAATAAATAATGTAACGAAAAATTAATATTTTACTAATATTCTTAAAGAAACAGGCTTAAAGCGCCGATACAATTGATACTAATATCAAAGGAGACAAAGATAGTGGAAAACATTGTCAACTACAATTGTGCCATGCGCCAAAACGGCAGCTTTGATTTTGAAAAAAACCAAAATTATGACTGGACAGACAATGCCGCAAATGCTGTCAGTAAAGCGTTTAGCAGCGTAGCAGATTTTTCAACACTTTTTGAAGAAAACGAACAATAACATCTTAATTTTACAAAAATTATTTTTAAACCGAAAGGATAAAGAAATGACCGGACAAATTAACCAAACAAGCCCAATGGTAAACACTGTAAGCGGCTATATTGACGAAAAAGGACAAGTTGAAAACAAACTTGAAGAACTTGAAGGACTTTTTTCAGATGTCAGCTACTACAATTCCGGCACCGAGGGAGCTGCAGAAATTCAAAAGCAATTAGACAGGCTTGAAGCCGGCATAAAGGCACTTCAAGAAGAAGCTAGCGCACTGCAAGATGAAATTGAAAAAGCAAATTTAAAAATAGAAGATAAATCAAATCAGCTTGTTGATATTATAAGTGATATAAACGGCGAAACTTCAGGCTATCAAGAATCTGTTAAAAAAGCTGCAAGAGAAGCCACAAGCGAAGCAATTAACAACTGCAAGGCAAATGGCGGAAGTTTTTCTACATACTTTCAACAAACTTTCACCAAAAAGTTGAATTTAGTTGGCGTTAATATGGGCAAATTAAAACAGTTATATGCCGATTATGATAAAGTTCATTCTTCAATTAAGTCTGTATCAAGCGAAATTGACGCTTATTTGGGCAAAGTTGACGTTCTTGAAGGAAAACTTAAAAACACAAATGCAACGGCAAACCTTTTAAAGAAAACAAAAGACGGACTTGCAAGCACAATGGAAGGTGCTTACAAAAACGTTGATACAGATAAAAACATTCCTCATTATTCAGGAAGAAAAGAAGAAGTCGCAAACAAAATTTTAAACACAGACTACGATTCAACAAAATTTGCTTCCATGGAAACAAAAGAAGATATTCAAAACAGATGGTTAGAACAAATTCCAGAAAATGCAAAGATTACAGACCCATACAACCAAACAAAAAACCCCGAACTTAAAAATTTGGGCGAAGCTATAAATAACGGCATGTTGGATGAACTTCAACAAGCAGGCATGAGTAAAGATGAAATTTTAATTTTCATCTCCAAAAATTGGACAACAGGCAGAGACAACAACGGCATTCACAAGCAAGAAGACGGCTCCTGGTATTTTCCTGCAGGTCATGGCACAACAGGTCACAAAGAAACAACAAAAGGCTTCGAAAAAGATGCCGATGGTTCATCCAAAATTTACACTACATTAAAAGAATTTGCAGAATCTAAAGATGAGGTTCCTGCAACTGCCTCAAGTGCGAATGCAAAAGATGTATCCATGCTCTATTCTGCAATGAATCCAAAAGATGGCAGCAAAGACATATTAACCCAATTATACAATGAAGGCTTTACATTTAAAGAAGCGATGTATATTATAGTTCAAAAATTTCCCGATGCAGGAATTTCATATGACCCAAAAGACGGCAAAAGAGCATATAATATAGTAGCAGATAACTCACAAACAGGAACTCTTTATAAAGATTTTGCAGCTAAAGTGCTTAAATATTGGAATGTTGGCGGAACCACAGCGACATCAACCTCGGCAAGTGTTAAAACCGAGCAAGAACAAGGCGACCCAATTACATTCCAAGTCGGAAATGCAACATATACATTTATTCAAGATAGAAACAATGACGGCACATTTGACTATTCATCAAAGGATAACAATGACCTTTTAGGTTCACAAAACGGAATTGATGAATTAATTGCATACGATACCGATGGTAACGGCATAATTTCAGGCGATGAACTTAAAAGTCTTATGATTATGAAAAATGTTCAAGAAGAATCTGTCGGCACAAAAGAAGATGTAGACAAATATAAAGACGGAAGCAATTACAAAGAAAAAGGCGCATATACAAACTCTGTCGATTTCAATATCAGCTATACAAGCGCATTTGACCTTGGCATAGAAGAAATCAATTTGAGTACAATTCAAAAAGGTGATGAAAATGCACAAAGTGCAAACGGTTCAACCTTACTAAATACCTTCGATATTAAAATGAAAGACGGTTCAACAGTTGAAGCAAAAGAAACAAATGATACGGATGATCACTTAAATACCTTCTATAAACAAGCTGCAGATAACGCTCATGGCGCAAAAAATAATGAAAAAATATATTCAACAATTACAAAAAGCGACTTTGAAAAAGCCCAAAGCGATTACTACAACTCAGACGCTTCATCCACCGCTTCTATAATTCAAGAAATGAAGGATTATTTAGAAGATGCTAAAGCACAAGCCGAAGCTGTTGAGGATCCTGATATGTACGGGCTTAACATGAGCTGGAGCGAAATTCAGGAACTATACGGCGTGGACGGCAAAAGCGGCACATATGTTAATATGGCAAGAACCAGAGCTCAAAATACAGCATATGCGCATTATCATGACACTGAAACCGCAGCAAACACTTCTGCAATTGAAGCGGTAAAAGAAGATATGAATGCATTCCAAGAAGAACACAAGGTCAAAATGAAAAAAGATGAAAAAGAAGAGCCGATAGACGATATCTAATTAAATAAAATATAATAAATACCGCCTTTTTAAAAAGGCGGTATTTTTTTTGTAAAGAAAATGCAACAAATATCAAAATTTTTATAAAGTTTTAAATAAAGAATCCGATTTATTCTAATAACAATCTATATACGTGCGAAAGGAGAAAAAGGATGACATCTATTGACAAAAGTCAATCAACAATAGAGCAGTTGATGTCTTATTTAAATGGCGCAACAAATGCAGATAATTATGCAAATTTTAATGAAGATGTCGTTGAAGAACTGTTTTCTGAAATACAGTATTATAATGACGGCAATTATGATGATAACAACAAAAATAAAAACATAGGTCACATTGAATCTCAAATTAAATCTCTTGAAGAAAAAATTAAAGACCTAACCAAAGAAGCGGAAAGTATTCAAGAAGAAATTGACAAAATTAATACAAAAACAACAAAAGAAACAGATGAACTTGCAAAAATAACAATTCAAATTTTAAAAACCGAAACCAAATATCAAATGGAAGTTGAACAAGCGTCTGAAAAGGCAGCGAAAGATGCTTGCGACCAGTTCAGAAACACAGAAGGCGCAACAAATGAAGACTTTCAGAAATTTTATGCAGAAGCGTTTGATGGGTACTGTCCTGACAAATACAAAGGCATAATTAAAAATTTACTTGCCGAAAGAACAGAAACATCCAGTATCGTTCAAGCAAGTTTGGAACAAATTAATGTTTGCAGAACACAAATAGCAGGACTGACAACAAAATTAAATGCAACAAGCGCCACAATTAACCTTTTAACAAGAACAAAGGCAAACCTTGTAAGCACAATGGAAGGCGCTTATCAAAACGTTGACACAGATACAAATACCCCAATTTTTTCAGGCACAAAAGCAGAAGTTGCAAACGGACTTTTAGAAAAATATCAATCAAGATATTCAGTTGAAGATAAAAAATCAGAAGCTGAACAAACAAAAGAGCAAGCGGACAAACAAGCAGCATTAAAAACAGAATGGGCAAGCAAAAAAACTGCCGAATACACAAGCGGGGACAGATATAATAAAACCTCAAACCCTGTACTTACAGAACTTGGTAATTTTATTAATAACGGTATGCTGGAACAATTTGCAGCATCCGGCATGAGCCAAAGTGACTTATTGACATTTATTAATGACAATTGGGAAATTGGACTTAAAAAAACTGAAGATGGAGCTTGGAGCATTCCATACGGCCATGGCACAACAGGGCACAGAGAAACAACAAAAGGTTTTGAAGGGGACGCAGACGGCACATCAGCAATTTATACAGCATTAAGAAATTACTCACCTGATGCAAAATCAGCGGCAGACAGTGTAAATCAAGCTCAACTTGCAGAACTTAAACAAGCGGTAGAAAAAGATGACATTTTGGGCACACTGTATAAAGCAGGGTTCACATTTAAAGAAGCAATGTATACCTTAACTGCAATTTTCCCTGATGCCGGAATTGATTATGACATATCAAAACAAGCAACAGGTGATAACCCAAACCCAAATGCGCCTGATAGTGATACAAGAAATTACACAATTTTACAAGATAACGATAAAACAGGCACTCTTTTTAAAACAATTTCAAAAGACATTTTAAATAAATGGAATGTTGGCGCAAATGTTAAAGAAGATCCAAAACCAGAGCCTGAACCATCTCCAGGGCCGTCCTTTGACCCAATGGCGTTCCAGCAAGGAAACACAACCTATACGTTTATTGAAGATAGGAACAATGACGGCACGTTTGATTACAAAGACGGCTATGAAAACGACTTATTGGGTTCAAAAGACGGTATTTATGAACTTTTGGCATACGATTACAACAATGACGGCGTGATTAATAAAGATGACCATGTAACAGATGAAAACGGCAAAGAGGTTACAATGACCGTTTTAAATGAAGACGGTACAAAATCAATACGCACAAAAACTGCACTTGATATGCTTCAATTAATGTCAAATAAACAAACAGAATCTATTTCAAATAGCACAGATATAGATAACTACAAAAAAGGCGAAAAAACAAACGGGCATGCCGGTTGGACAAATTCCGTTGACTTTAGCGTTGGTTATTCAAGTGCTGCTGAATTAGGTATCACAGAAATAAACCTCTCAGGTCTTGCAGCTAATAGGGCGTATAACTTAGTAGGTGAACATGCAATTGAAGCCAACCCACCCAAGCCTGATATGATTGGAATTCCTGAACGAGAATTTATGGCAAACGGCGAAGAACGCTTTGAAAACAACAAAATATATGACGGTTTTCAAGAAGCGTTTGAAGATATCAACGGCTCTGCTATTATCAACCAATTCCAATTAACAATGAATGGCGAAACGATAACTGCAAATGAAACCTTAAACACAAAAGAAAATCTTGAAACCTTCTATAAACAGGTTGCAGATTCAAAAAACACAAACAGTGAAAAAATCTATATTGATTTTAATATGGAAGATGTTCAAAATTCATTCTTATATCAAAACGGTAAAGCAGACTTGAGCACTTTGTTGTACGGCGATGATACAATTACAAATGAAGACGGCACAACAAGCACTATGAAAGATATTGTTCAAAGCATTACAGAAAAAATTGAAAATATGACAGAAGAGCTTGATATAAAAGAAGCTGAAATCAAAGATATGACTAATTTAGAAGAAATTATCAACACTGATGTCGAAACAATTTTTGAAGAAATTGAAGATTGTAAACCAGAAGATGATATTCCACCGGATAGCGATGTTGATGACCCTGCAGAAGATCAGGAACCAACTCCTGAACCAACTCCAGAGCCAGCTCCTGAGCCAACTCCCGAGCCAACTCCCGAGCCTGAACCGACACCAGAACCAGAGCCAACTCCGGAACCTGATTACGACAAAGACCGTGATGACAACCCAAATAAAGATAAAGAAATTTATTAAAAATAAAAGCCCTCAAAATCTTGGGGGCTTTTTATATAATTTTTCCATTTTCTATCTTTACAATCTCTACATCAGATAAAAATTTTTCATCAAAAAAAAGCGTGTCCACACTTGTTATAATTGTTTGTATATCAGAATTTATAGATTTTAAAAGAAAATTTTGCCTTGTATCATCAAGCTCTGCCAAAACATCATCTAAAAGCAAAAGCGGGTTATCCCCTGTTTTATCTTTAATTATGTCAAGTTCCGCCAATTTTAACGCCAAAACCAAAGTTCTCTGCTGACCTTGAGAGGCGAAAAATCTTGCATCATTTTTATTTATTGAAAACAAAATATCATCCCTATGCGGCCCTATAAGGCAAGTTTGCCTCGAGATTTCTTTTTGCTTGTTTTCAAATAAAGCTTTTGAAAATATTTCCGTCATATCCGCAATGGGCATAAATTCAAGAACCGTTTCCGATACATATGAAATATCAAGCTCCTCAAATTCAGATATTAACTTGTGCTTTTCGTATGCAATTTTTTTAAGTTCAGATAAAAACTTCATTCTAAGATAAACTATATTTGAAGAAGCAATTGCAAGCTGTGCGTTAAACACATCCAGCATACTTTCATTTATCCCAAAATTTGAAAGATAGTTCATTTTTTGAAGACGAATTTTATTAAATCTGGCAAGTTTATCTAAATATTGAGGATAAACCTGAACAATCGCCATATCAAGCCATTTTCTTCTTCCTTGCGGATCACCCCTCAAAAGCATTAGGTCAGAACTTGAAAAATTTACAACAGAAAGCACCCTTACAAAGTCTTTATGTTTAGCTTTTTTAAGCCCATTTACTTTAACAATTTTGTTTTTTGGGGGGTTAATAATAATATCCAAGTCAATATCTGCCCCGTTTTTAAAAACAGCGCCTGTGATTTGAGATATGTCTTCGCCAAACTTAACAAGTTCAGAATCTTTTCTTATTCTGTTTGAATTTAAAACAGATAAATAATAAACGGCTTCAAGAAGATTTGTTTTTCCTTGAGCGTTTTTGCCCGTAAAAAGAGTTTTATTTTTTGAAAATTCAAAATCCAGCTCTTTATAGTTTCTGAAATTTTTAAGTTTGATTTTCTTTAAAAACATTTATTAATCCTTGAATTTATATTATAATAAAATTTGATATATTAAAAGGTATAGCGTATGTTTGATGTTATTACAATTGGTTCTGCCACATTAGATGTCTTTATTGAATCAGACGATGCGAATATTGTTTCTGTGTATTCAAAAACAAAAAGAAGCGACTTTATGTCTTTTCCGTATGGTTCTAAAATTGAAATCACCGATTTTTCAAGAAACATAGGGGGCGGTGCGGTTAACACGGCAATAAATTTTGCAAATTTGGGGCTTACAACCTCAACCATTGTCAAAATGGGGCATGATGAAATGGTTAACTTAATTGAAAATAAAATTAAAACAAGCAATGTGGACACATCAAACATAATTCACTCTAAAGAGGGCTTAACAGGCTTTTCAATTATTCTTGTCAGTTTTCAAGGAGATAGAACCGTTCTTGCACACAGGGGAGAAAACGCAAAAATCAAAAAAGAAGATATTGATTTTGACAAATTAAAACAAACAAAATGGATTTATGTGGCGCCATTATCTGGAGATAGCAACAAACTTCTTGATAAAATTGCACACTTTGCCAAAAAGAACAACATTAAACTTGCAATTAACGCAGGGACAACGGCAATTAAAAAGGGGGCAAAATATTTTGATGAAATTGTGAACTCTTGCGACATTTTAATTTTAAACAAAGAAGAAGCAAGCATGCTCACAAAAATTGAAGTTCGCCCCGATACAAAAACAGAATTTTATTCAAAAGAAAAAATTCACCCCGATGTTAAAAAAATATTCAAAGAGCTAAGGGGCAAAAACCACTCAATTATTTTAATTACAGACGGAAAAAACGGTGCTATTGCATATGACGGTGAAAAATTTTATAAAGCGCCTGAATTTCCGGCTCATGTAAGGTCTACTTTGGGCGCAGGCGATGCCTTTGCTTCAACTTTTGTGGCTACAATTGATAAATTTGGCGGAGATATTAAAAAATCTATTTCATATGCTTCCGTTAATTCTGCCGCATGCGTAGAGGTGTTTGGCGCACAAGAAGGACTTATTACATTTAAAGAAATCGAAGAAAGATTAAATAACAATCCAAATTATCAAGTTGAAATTATATGCGATTAGATAAATTTTTAAAAGTATCAAGAATAATAAAAAGAAGAACCGTTGCAAATGAAGTTTGCGATATGGCACGTGTTTTTGTAAATAATAACCCAGCAAAGCCCGCAAAACAGCTTAAAGTTGGGGATATAATTTCAATTGAATATAAATCTCACACCCTTTATGCAAAAGTTTTAAAAGTTCCAAGTGGAAATGTAAGCGTTAATGAAGCAGGCGAATTATACGAAATCTTGAGCGAAGAATAATCAATTTACTTCATTGATAGTATTTAAAACTCTTTTTTTCATACACATATATGAAGTCAAGGGCATGGTCTTCATGTAGAATGTAAATGTAAATAATTATTAAGACTTTGGGGAAAGTGAAAATTAACAGATGAGCGAAAATTTTGAGGTGGACGCCTACAAAAAAGTTGCACGGCTAACCGATGAAGAACTTGTTAACCTTTGGGGCGAATTTCAGCAGAATAAAAATAACAAAGCCGTCAGAGATAAGTTAATCGTGCAATATATCTACCTTACAAGATATGTAATCGGCAGAATTAAGGTTAGTTTGCCGCCAAGCTTTTCTTATGAGGACATCCTAAGCTATGGGATTGAAGGTTTGATTGACGCTGTTGAAAAATATTCCCCAAACAAAGGTGCAAAATTTGAAACCTACGCTCTTATGAGAATAAGAGGATCAATTATAGACAGAATTCGCTCAAACGATTGGCTGCCAAGAACTGTCAGAAAAAAAATAAAAGAAGTTAAAGACGCTTATAATTTTCTTAAAAATGAATTAAACAGAATTCCAACAAGCGCTGAAATTGGAGAAAGACTGGGAATTACAAAAGAAAAAGTTGATGAAATTTTAGCCGCAGATACCGGAATTGACTCTTTATATGATAAGAAAAATCTTGGGGATGAGTCAGTTGAAATTATTGACACAATTGAAGACACAAGAAGCGAAAGACCGGAAGAAGTTGCAGAGAAAAAAGACGCTAAAAAAGAACTTGAACGTGCCCTTAAAAAATTACCCGAAAGAGAAAGAATGCTTCTTGTTTTCTATTACCACGAAAACATGACTTTAAAAGAAATAGGCGAAGCAATAAATGTATCTGAATCAAGAGTTTGTCAGCTTCATGCACAAGCCATTATGAAATTAAGAAATATTTTAAGTGAATCCAGACAGGATAGAATGGCAAAATCAATTATAAAAATTAACAATTATTAACATTATTTGCAAGCTGAGTAAATTTTTTCAAAAAATAACTCTTTATTTACCTATAAGGAGTTTAGTTTTGGATATGCATATAAACAATACTGACGGAAACAAAATTCCGCATATTCAAGGGGAGCAAAGACGTTCTACCTCAGGATTTAACGAAGCATTCCATGGAATTTTTAACGATGAAAATAAAGGTGTGAACGGGGAAATTGATGAAGCCGTATTTCAAGGCACAAAGGGCGACTGTTGGCTTCTATCAGGAGTTTTATCCCTCTCATATACGCAAGATGGGAAAGAATTAATTAAAAATTCAATTTTCCAAAACAAAAACGGCGATTATGAAGTCTGGCTTGAAGGGCTTGACAAAAGCTATACAGTAAGCAAGGAAGAACTTGAAAGCAAAAACGTAAGCACTTTATCGTCAGGGCTTGGGCTTGAAAGTTCAAGCTATTCAACAGGGGATGATGATATGCTTTTAATGGAACTTGCCGTTGAAAAAGCAGTTCAAGAAGGAAATAATGATATTGTAACACAGAGCGGAATTACGGGTGGAAGCGCATATTATCTTTATAATGCAATGAGTGACAATGAAGTTCAATATGCATACGGAGATGACCCCATTGAAACGGTTAACCTTTTAAATGAATATGCAATGAACCAAAATGAATGTGCTGCAACTCTTGGAATAACGGACGGGTTTGCAGGGCTTGAAGATAACCATGCTTATGCCGTTAAAAAAGTTACACAAAACACCACAACGCTTGTTAACCCGTGGGACACAACAGAAGACATCACGATTTCAAATTCAACATTAGTGAAAAATTTAGGAAAATATGACGTTTCTGTTGTAGAAGCTTAAATATACTTAAATGCGCTAGAGACTTCCTGCGCCTGAGCAAGGTATTTTTCATATGTTTCAGGGTCACTTTCTTTTGTAATTTCCTTGCCATTTTTATCATAAATATAAAATATCGGAGAGATTTTGTCATCACCTGCATATTGAACGCCGATAGATGAAAGATTAAATACAAAATCGTCTTCTTCATCAGTGATTTCACGGTATGTGCCATATTTTTTTGCAGATAGTGCAAAATAGCCGTCATCAAGTTCATAATAAGACTGAACCGCTGTCTTATCGCCATACTTTGGCTCATCAGGGTCGCCTGAATATTCGCTTATTTCAATTGAAGTTTGTCCCCAGCAATCCACTTCAACCCTTAATTCTTTGTTGTTATCCAGCCTGATTGTACGTATCGCCGTTGTGCCGTCAAGCTCGTCTTTGCAAAAAAGAATTTTTTCTCCTTTAAAAACATTATTCAACACTTTTTTTGTAGCGTCATCCAGCCCTCTTATTCCGGCGTTTCCGCCAAGTCCAAGTGTAAAAACATTTTCTTCAAGGGCAGGAATGTTTGTTGTAAAAGGAACATTTTGTAATTCGCTAAGAGTTGGTATATAATTAACGCTTGGGTCATAATCATCAACCGTGGTTGTAATGTCATTTTTTATTGCAGCCTCATTAAACGTCACACCTGATTTAGAAGTGTCTAAAGCTTTAGGCGACTTTTTGGAAGAATAATCATTGACCTCATCATCTGTTATAATGCCGTCTCCGTTTGCATCAATTTCATTTGTTTTGTCATTATTTGATTTTCTTTTTTGATACTGTTCAACTTCTTCATCTGTTATAACCCCGTCCCCGTTTACATCCAGTTCAGCTGTAACATCGTTGAGCTCTGCTTCTTGGTTTTCATCTTCACTTGTTTTTGAAGTTTTTTCTTTAGATGAAGAAAAATTATTAACATAAGTTTTATCTATTTTTTTATTTGAATTAACATCTAGTGCAGAACCTAAAGAACTCAATCCTGCCTTTTCGATTTTTAAAGTCATTTTCTTCCTTTCACATTTTTAGCTTAAACAATATAACGGAAAATAATCAAATGGACTTGAGAAGAAAATTTTGGCTTATTACAATATTGTTACAAAAAAGCCCCCAAAAAATGGGAGCTTTTTTAAAGTTTATTATCAAAATAATTTGACTATTTTGCGTTTGCAACTGCTCTTGGGCCTGCATTAACAATTTCAGAAGGCATATTTGGATATTTAGCTGCAAAATTGTCTGCAAACATTTGAGCAAGTTTGTTAGCAGCTTCATCATATGCATTTTTATCTGCCCACATACCTCTAGCGTCAAGCATTTCTGCAGGAACATCAGGGCATGATGTTGGGTAATCAACATTGAATACATCATGGTGTTTGAATTCAACATTATCAAATGCACCGTTAAGAGCAGCTGACACCATTGCACGTGTGTATGATAATTTCATACGTTTAGCGCCTGAAGCTGCGCTTCCGCCTGCCCAACCCGTGTTAACGAGGTAAACTTTTGTGCCGTATTTATCAAGTTTTTCACCAAGCATTTCAGCATAAACTGAAGCGTCCATAGGCATAAAAGGTTCGCCAAACAATGTTGAGAATGTAGGTTGAGGTTCGGTTACGCCACGTTCTGTACCTGCAAGTTTAGATGTAAAGCCTGTAACAAAGTGGTACATAGCAGCGTTTTTATCCAATCTTGAAATTGGGGGTAAAACACCGAATGCGTCTGCTGTTAAGAATACAACAACTTTTGGAATTCCGCCCTTTGAAGGAATTTGAGCGTTATTAATATAGTCGATAGGATAACCTACACGAGTATTTTCTGTTAAAGAACCGTCTGTAAAATCAAATTCTCTTGTATTAGGGTCCATAACAACGTTTTCAACCAATGAACCAAATTTAATTGCATTGTAAATATCAGGTTCATTTTCAGCTGATAAATTGATACATTTTGCATAGCAGCCGCCTTCAAAGTTAAATACACCGTCAGGTGACCAGCCATGTTCGTCATCCCCAATTAATTTTCTTTGTGGGTCAGCAGAAAGGGTTGTTTTACCTGTTCCTGATAAGCCAAAGAACACTGCTGTTTCGCCTGTTTTAGGATCCATATTAGCGGAACAGTGCATAGGGAGAACGTTTTTCTTTGTCATAATATAGTTCATTGTAGCGAAAACTGATTTTTTAATTTCGCCTGAATATTGTGAACCGCAAATAATAATTGTGTGTGCTTCATAGTCTATTGCAATGCAAGCTTCTGAGTTAACACCGTCAACTTCAGGGTCACATTTAAACCCGGGAGCGCACAAAATTGTGTAATCAGGTTCACCATAGT
Source organism: uncultured Gammaproteobacteria bacterium (assembly GCA_964467625.1). Lineage (GTDB taxonomy): Bacteria > Cyanobacteriota > Vampirovibrionia > Gastranaerophilales > Gastranaerophilaceae > Galligastranaerophilus_A. Next base: position 299,937 of record CAYXRM010000002.1, read on the forward strand.
TTTTAAGTTCTTCTTCAGTTGGTCTGATTAACAATTGGTGAATAAATAAATTTTGGCTTGCAAGTTCGTTTATAACACGGAACTTTTGAGTATAAGTTTTGTCTGCACCTGCATAACCGTCAAAAATAAAGATTTCTCTGTTTTGTAAGTATGCTGCAATTTTGTTTTTAATTGCATTAAATCTTTCACGAGAAATAGGGCGGTTAACTTTTCCCCAAGCGATTTCATTATGAACGCCGTCTGTATCAACAATAAATTTGTCTTTAGGTGAACGTCCCGTATATTTACCTGTTGTAACAACAAGTGCGCCTGTGTTGGAAAGGCTGCCTTCGCCTCTTCTAAGTGCAGCTTCAGTTAATTGAGCAGGCCCCAAATTGCGGTATACTGCTTTTGGCTGAATAATGCCGTGTTTTTCAATTCCGTAAGTTTCCATATTATTTTTTCCTTTTTTAAAGTAAGTAAACTTCATTTAGTATACAAGGGGATTTTATTACAAACACCCTTTAAATGCAAGTTATGTTTTGCTATAATCCGTTTTTAATTTGAGAAAAAAGTTTAAATAATCCGTCTTTATAGGTTGTAAATTTTATATTTGGAATTTCCTTATGTAATTTTAAATTTGAACCTGTGTATTCAAAGTTTAAATTTTCATTTAACACTTTAACATCTACCTTGTTTGAAACAAAAGAATTAATTATATTCGCAATTTCAACCAAAGATATTGAATAATCCGGCGTCACATTTAAAACATTTTCCTTTGGTTTGTTTTCAATAAAATATTCAATTATTTTTTCTAAATCTTCAATAAACAAATAATCAAACACAACATTTTGATTAATTTGAATTGTTTTGCCTGCCAAAGCGCTTGTTATTGCATAGGTTGGGAACCTTTTTTGGATTTCATATTTCCCGTAACAGCCAAAAATATTCAAACACAGTGTATCTTTTCTATCTTTTACAAGATTAAAAATTTCAAGCTTTGACCTTCCATAAAATTCATTCGGAATAAATTTCCCAATTTCATCTTCAGACACCTTATGAAGCGGTCTATATCTGTTATACATGGCGCCTGAGCCAAAAACGATGATTCTTACATTTTCATTTTTATATTTAAGAAGGTTTTTTACCATTTGAATATTTTTAAAAATGACCGTTTCTTCATCCTCAACCCCACGTATTCCGCCAACGGAAGCTAGGTGAATTATAAAATCAATGTTATTATTTTTAAAATAATTTTGAACTTGTTTTTCATCGGCTAAATCAAGTTCATAACTTCTTGGAGCTAAAAGGTTATATGAATTTTTCAAATACTCTTTTAAATTTTTTCCAATAAACCCACCTGAACCTGTAAGTAAAATGGTTTTAGTCATCGCACCTGTTTTCTTTCATTTCTTCTTCACTTAAATAAGGCCACATATTATCAAGCGGCTGAGATTCAAATGTGCCATCATCAAGCCTTTTAGAAGCCACTTTTGGATAATAAGGCTGCATGGGCGCAATCATAACTTCAACCAAAACAGGGCCTTTTGTTTCAAGCGCTTTTTTAATTATTTTATCCACACTTTTATGATTTTTTATTCTAAATGTCTTAAAGCCGTATGCCTTCCCAAGTTTTATGCTATCAGGACAAGATAAGCCACTTTTTGGGTCTGAGCCCACCAAGTGCCCGTTAAAGAAATTTGTTTGAGTAAGTTTTATGCTCAAATACCCTTCATTATTGAATACAAAGACTTTTAGGTTTAATTTATTGTGAATAATTGTTTGTAATTCCTGCAAATTCATCTGCAAGCCGCCATCCCCGTTAACGGAAACGACACGCTTTACATTTGGCGCAAACGCACAACCGATTGATGCAGGCAAGCCATAACCCATTGAAGAAAAACCACCGTTTGTAAATGCTAATTGACCTTTTTTAACTTTAAATGCCGTTGTTAAAGAATAAAAAGTTGCACCCTGATCTGTCACCATAACATCATCTGCGGTCATAATGTCAGATAATCTTTCAAAAAAGTAGTATGAATCAACGTATTTTTTCTGTTCTTTGACTTCTTTTGTCACAATTGGGTATTTTTTTCTATATCCCTGAACTTTATTCATCCAAAATTCAAAGTCATAGGCAAAGTTTGCCTCTTTTAATTTATCTTTTAATTTTGGAAGATACTCTTTTAGGTCAGAAAATATTTTTAAATCTATATTTGTCCAACAGTGCTCAAGCTGACATCTATCACAATCTACCATAATTTTTTTCGCATTTGGAGCAAACAGTTTTGTTTCATACCCAATAGATACAAGGGTCATTCTTGCACCTAAAATAATGAGCAAATCTGCGTTTTGAACAGCAAGGTTGCCTGCCCTTTGACCATTTATCCCAATACTGCCTGCAAAACAAGGGTGGTCGTTCCAAATTACATCATAACCGTTTTTGGGAGTTACAACAGGAATATTGTATGTTTCAGCTATATCTAAAAAGATTTTTTGAGCCCCTGAAAGCTTAACTCCGCCCCCTGCAACGATTAAAGGTCTTTTAGCCTGTTTTAATAATTCCAAAGTTTCATCAATTTTAAATTCATATTGAACTTCATCCGGAACAAACCCTTCAAGCTCATCAGGGTTGATTGTTGCCGATTGAATATCCAAAGGAATATCAAGCCAAACGGGCCCGGGGCGCCCATTTTTTGCCAAATACAAAGCCTTTTCAAGATGATATCTTACCTTTTTAGCATCAGTTATAGTAACTACATATTTTGTGACACTTTCTACAATAGGCACAATATTAATTTCTTGAGTACCTCTTTGTCTTAAGCCTGTATCGCCAATTAATGTGGGTGTTTTAACCTGACCCGACAAAACCAACAAAGGAATTGAGTCAATCCAAGCACAGCAAACCCCGGTTATTGCATTTGTTGCAGCAGGGCCTGTTGATACAAGTGCAACGCCCAAGTTTTTAGTTACCCTTGAATATCCTTCTGCTGCCATAACGGAAGCTTGCTCGTGATGATTGCTTATGTGTTGAATTTTTGGATTATTCCCCAAAGCTTCATCTAAAAACATTGCACCGCCGCCTGAAACCATAAAAACTGTATCCACGCCAATTTGCGCAAGCTTGTCCATTATATATTCAGAAACATTCATTTTATACTTTTATCCTCTACTTATCTTTAATTTATTTTTTCCCATTATGTCGCTAAAATACTTGTCATGAGAAGTTTCCGTTATGATTGAAAACGGGATTGATTTACTTTCTAAAAATTTATTTACCAAATCCAAACAAACACAAAGTTCTTGATAAGCTTTTGTTAAATACTCCCTATTATCAAAAATGTCATCTTCCTTATAGAAAAATTCCCGCCTACTCCCGTTTTTACCAAAGCCGTCAATGCCAACGGCGTATATTTCTTTTGCCCCCATTTGGTAAGCGCAATATATGGCAGAAATTGCGACATTTAAATATTTATAAAGATGAACATCCCCTCTAAACAAGTTATCTTTAATTTCATCCACAATTTCAACATCATAGAACATAACTTTGTTATTTGTATTTTGATAAACCAATTCATGCCCAAAATAAGAAGGGATAAGAAGGGTTGATTTTGTTGTGTTTGCATATTTTAGAAATCTTTTTCTGTTTACAAAACAGTGAAAATCCACATCATATAAATTTTCTAAAAAGTTAATACCAATTGCCACGCAATTTTTTTCTTTAATAAAATCTAAAATTTCATTTCTTTTTTCTTTAATTGAACCCCCGTTTGCAATAATTATAAAATTACGGTTTTTATATAAATTTTTAAATTCCACATTCCCTTGATAAAAGGCGTCCTCTTCAGGCAAAATGTGCAATTTATTTTTAATGTGGATGTCATCGTAATTTACAAATTTATCAGACAAAATATTGTTTAAACTATCAACATTAAAAGAAATCGGCGCATTTTTCTTTAAAAGGTCAGAAGCTGTCCAGATTTCATTTATTGTAAAAGATTTTTTTTCATAAAGCTCATCCACATAATAAGGGTGAATGTTTTTTAACCCCCCAATCAAAGATTGAATTCTATATCCCCAAGGGGTTTCTTTTGAAAGCTTTAGATAAAATCTTTCAATAACATCTATGTATGCAACGGGATTATATTCTTTGTGCCCGATTTTGCTTAAATATCCTGTAATAATCTCTGCGGGCAAGTTTCCGGAGCCTCTGCCCATTCCATAAATTGAAGCGTCAATACAATAAAATTTTTCACCAATTGCCCTAATTGAATTTGCAAACGCCAACTGCAAATTGTTATGCGAATGAAAACAAATGTTTTTAAAACCTAATTTTTTTAATATTTTTTGATATTTTAAAATATCATCCGGAACAAAAGAGCCAAAACTATCTGCAAAACAAACAGCGTCTGTTAAATTTTTATTTTTCCAATTTCTTATTTTTTCAAAATCTTCTTCCCTAAATTCTGAAATTGCCATTAAGTTTAAAAATACTTCATACCCTTTTTCTTTAAGCCCTTCAACGAGTTTAAAGGCAATATCCAGTTTTTGCGGATAAGTTGCAACTCTAACCAAACTAATCGGAGTTAAATTAGATTTACATTCCCTAAAATCATCTAAAGTGGATTTGCCCGCATCAATCATAACCGAAAGCTTACATTTTTCATTGGGTTCAAAAAGTTTAAAAATGTAATCATCATCGCACTTTGCAAATTTTCCCCATTCCGATTTTGGATGTTCAAAACGATACCCGATTTCAAAATAATCAGCCCCCGCCTTAACTGCAGCAAAATAAGAAGCCCTCACGCAATCATCAGAAAAATTCCAGCCGTTTAAGTGTCCCCCGTCTCTTATTGTGCAATCAAGAAGTTTTGTCATTTAACTAAGACCTCATCTAAGGATTGGACAGTTGTGTTTGTTAATTTCATTAAACTTTGTTCTGTAATTTGCCCTGTTGAAACAAGAATTGAGCCTTTTAAATTTGCCATTTGCGCCATTTCAAAATCCATAGGCGCATCCCCGACAGAAATTGTATTATCTGGGTTTGCACCAAGCTTATCAAGCGCAATTAGAGCAGGTTCGCCCGTTTTTTTGGGTTTTGTGCAATCATCTTTACCAATTACAATATCAAAATATTCACTCAAATTTAAATGTTTGAGTATAAGTTCCGTATTTGCCCTCATATCTGAAGTTACAACCGCAAGGCGCACATTTTTTTCTTTCAGTCTTTTAAATAAAATTTCAGCCTCTTTTATCGGTTTTACATAATCATAAATTTCATCTAAAAAAGTTTTATGCACATTTTTAAAGATTTCTGAAATTTGTTCTAATTCAGAATTTATTTTAATTTCCTTTAATTTTGCAATTAATGAATTTATAACTTCTTCCCTTGCCAAAAGTGCAATTGGGCCTTTTTCAATTAATTTTTTTGATTTTGTATCATACCCTAAAGAAAGACACAATTTATCAAAATGGTTTTCACAAACCCCATAAAATTCCATAACCGCCTTAACTCTAAGTGCGATAATTCGCCCCCAATAAATATAAGAATCAATAAAAGTGCCGTCTTTGTCAAACAAAACGGTGTTAATGTCTTTAATTTCCCAGTTTTTTGTATATAAATCAGCCATTAACCCATATGCTCCAACGATACATCCACTAATTTTTTTGCAACCTCAAGCGCTTTATTAAACACTTCTTCGTTTTCCAAAAAATCGTCCCTGTCGATATATTCTCTTACAATTTTTCTTGCATAAGAACCGATTGCAACTCCACCCGCTTCAATATCGCACATTTTTGCAAGCTCTGTTGATTTAGAGTTTGTGCCGCCCGATAATAAAAGGTATACGGGCAATTTTGCATTTTGGAAAATTTCTGCCATTGCAACCGTTTGAAGGGTTGTTTTAAAGTCATCCTTTCCGCCTGACATAGGGGCGCCATCTGCCTGAATAATTGTTGTATAGGGTTCTCTTACATCAAGCATTCTTTTAATTCTTTTTAAAACTCTTTCGTTACCTAATTTTGAACGGTCAATACAAATGCTTAGAGGCCCTTTGTATAAGTTATTAATATCCTTCCATTTTTCATCAACTTCAGTTTCATCTTCACCAAGTGCATGAAATTCAATACAGTCAATCCCTTTTTCTATAATCGGGGGCAAGATTTCTTTTAAATCTTTAAATTCACTTACCATATTTATTGCGTCTTTAGGGCAAACTTTTACGCACTTTGCGCAGCCGATACATCTTGTTGTGTTTACTTTATAAGAATTTGTATCTTCTAAAAGTGCACTCTGAAGGCAAACTGTAGTGCATTTTGAACATTTAACACAGTTTTTATCATCAATTTCAGCTTTGCTTACATGCGGGTCCCCTTTAATTCCAACACTCACACAAAGATACCTGTTTTCTTCAATTCCGGCCCTTTCTAAGCCTTTTTTTGCAGCGTCCACGATTTCAGGTTTTGCACATAAATCGAAAAAATTACAACCTGCTTTTGAATAAAGATAAACAAGCTTTTCAACTTCCAGTGTATCTTCATTTCCTGCACCACAAACCAATTTAAAACATTTTTTATCTTTAAATAAATCTAATAGCATATTTTATCTCCCAACTTACAAAAACTATGAATGGTGTCAGAAATTCTTTCAATTTCATCTTCCCCCAAAGCAGGGAATGTGCCCACCCAAAAGGTATTATTCATAATAAAATCTGTATTTGGTAAAAGCTTATATTCTTCTTCAGTTAAATTTTTTGAATTAATAAGCCCGCTTGAAGCTATTCTGAAATCAACATCATTTTCAACAATCATAGGTTGCCTTAAAACATTGCCCGCAAAAAGCTGACGGGTACCCACTTTGTGATTTTCTAAGTATTCAACCAAACTCTGTTTATTAAAAGGAGCGTCTTCCTTAACTGAAATTAAATACCCAAACCAAGAGGGCTTTACCCCTTCTTTTACGGTGGGCAAAATTAAATAATCCGTTAAATCTGACAATTTTTTAGTCAATAATTCTGCATTGCGGCGGCGAATTTCCAAAAAGCTGTCTAATTTTTCAATTTGAGAACACCCCAAAGCTGCTTGCCAGTCTGTAATTTTCAAATTATAACCGATATGAGAATATGTATATTTATGGTCATACCCAAAAGGCAAATTGCCCAATTTTTGGCTAAATCTTTTGTTGCAAACTCCATCTTTCCCCGGGGGACAACAACAATCTCTGCCCCAATCTCTAAACGACATAATTATTTTATATAAAAGAGGATCACTTGTGACAACAGCACCGCCTTCACCCATTGTAAGGTGATGTGCAGGGTAAAAACTAAATGTCCCGATATGCCCTATTGTGCCGATTTTTCTTCCCTTATATTCCCCACCAAGAGCATCGCAGGAGTCTTCTATAACCCACAGGTTATATTTTTCAGCCAATTGCATTATTTTATCTAAATCGTAGCTGTTACCTAAAGTGTGAGCTAAGAAAATCGCTTTTGTTTTGGGGGTTATCGCTTCTTCAATTAAATCTGCATTTATGTTATATGTGCCAATTTCACAATCAACAAAAACAGGAATCATTCCGTTTTGAATAATAGGGTTAATTGTGGTTGGGAAGCCTGCTGCAACAGTTATAACTTCATCTCCCTTTTTTAAAGCCTTATCACCCAATTTATGGGAAGTTAAGGCAGAAAAAGCAAGAAGATTGGCGCTTGAGCCTGAATTAGTTGAAAGAGCATATTTAACTTTTAGATATTTTGCAAATTTTTGTTCAAATTCCCTGTTAAATCTGCCCGCAGTAAGCCACATATCAAGAGAAGCGTCTATCATGTTTAAAAGTTCTTCTTCCCCTAAAAGTTTTCCGCTTGGCGGAATGTAGTCAAATTCACGTTTTTTGCCGTAAACTTCTTTATAATATTCTTTTGCAGCCTCTTTTACTTTATTACGCAATTCTTGTTCCACGTTATTTTCCATTCATATTGTCTAATTTGATTCATTGTGAAATCATACATATCACAGTCATTTTCATAAAAATGTTTATACCAGCTAACCGTTTCTTTTATTGCCGTATCTGCTGTGTATGCAGGCTCCCAGTTTAAAACAGCTTTTGCCTTTTCAATATTTAACATCAAAAGCCCCGCTTCATGCAAAGGACTTTTTTCACCCACAATAACCTTGCCCTTGCCGTAATTTTGTACAACTTTATTTGCAACTTCAGCAACGGTCAAAATGCTTTCTTCTTTTGGCCCAAAGTTAAAGCCTTCGGCATATTTTTTACCTTCCTCTAAAAGTTTTTGCCCCAAAAGCAAATACCCGCTTAAAGGTTCCAACACATGCTGCCAAGGGCGAATTGCAACAGGGTTTCTTATTTCAATATCAATCCCCTCATTAATTGACCTTACACAATCCGGAATTAATCTATCAAGCGCCCAATCACCGCCCCCAATCACATTTCCAGCACGAGCATTTGCAAGCGCCATTGAATTTTCATTTTGCAAAAAAGAGCGCCTAAAAGAAGAAGACATAATTTCAACACACCCTTTTGAGCTTGAATACATATCATATCCGCCCATGGGTTCATCTTCTCTATATCCTCTTTTTATTTCTTTATTTTCATAGCATTTATCGGTTGTAATATTTACAAAAGCCTTTACGCTTTGTGTATTTTTTGCAGCTTCCAGAACATTTAATGAACCGATAACATTTGTTTTATAGGTTAAAACAGGTTCACAATAAGACAACCTTACCAAAGGCTGCGCTGCCAAGTGAAAAACAATATCAGGGTTATATGATTTCATTTCACGGTTAAGTTTTTCTTCATCCAAAATGTCGCCGATTACAGATTTTTCAATTTTCCCTGCCACGTTTAATTTATCAAACATAGAAGGAGTTGTATTTGGCATAAGAGAATACCCTAACACACGTGCGCCCAAAGAAGTAAGCCAAAGAGCAAGCCAAGTGCCTTTAAAGCCTGTGTGCCCCGTTAAGAAAACTTTTTTGTCTTTATAAATATTATTAAACATCTTTTTTCTTTTTTCTTTTTTTATAACATATATGCACTAAACCGCCAAATATTTTAATTTCCCTTAAATCATCCTTCTTTTCTTTTTTATAAATTACATCAAAACTCAACATATTAAATAATTCTTTATAAAAATATTTATCATGCCAGTAATATTTTAACAGAAACCTGAAATATCCGGTTTTATGAAATGAAAATAAGTTGTCTTTATCAAAATAATAAAAATTTATAAATTTAATTAATTTTTCTTTTTCATATTCATAAACATTCCTTGTCAAAAATCCTTTTGCCATAAATTCTTGAAGCATATCAAGATAATTTTGCCCAAAAACTTCTGCTATATTATACCCGCCTTTTTTAGTCGGCGAGTTGACTTCAAACAACAAATCATTGTTTATGTATATATTTCTTTTTTCTTCCAAAAGTTTAAATAAAATATAAGTTTGGGGAATTTCTGTGTATCTTTTAATTTCAAGAACATCTTTCAATCTTTCATAATCTTCTCTCCACAGCCCAAAACAACCAATCCAAGTGTTGAAATAAGAAGCCCTTTGAATAAATTCATCAAAAGAAGAACACACACCCTCGGTGCACTCAAGCGAAGCATTTAAGAAAAAGGGAATATTTTTGCTCTCCAAATTTTCTTTTACCGTCCGGATAAGCTTAGCTAAAGACCCCTGTCGCATTAAAAGAGTGTCATTGTGCAATTTAAGAAATTGACCGTCTGCAACAGAGAGAACCTTGTTAAAATTTGCAAACCCTATATTTTCTTTATTTCTGTTATAGAAAATTTTGCCCCTGCATTTATCCTGATACTCTTTTGCAATGCACTCCGTGTCATCATTTGAACAGTTATCTTGTATAAAAATATTCACATCGTCCGTTTCCAAAAAAGAGGGTTCAGCTACAATGGTATCAAGTGTCTTTTTTAAATAACCACATCTGTTATAAGTTGGTATACATATTGAAAGCAGCGCCATTTTAAAACTCCTTGATATATTTTTTTAAACCGTCTTTGTATGAATATTTTGGTTGCCGACCCAATTTTGTTAATTCGGCAATATCTGCTTTTGAACAAACAATTTCATCTTCTCTATAAGAAAGCGCACCAAAGTTCAATTTTGTCGGGCTGTTTGAGATTTCTTTAATTGCAGATGCAAAATCTTTCAAAGAAACCGCCACCCCACATCCAACATCAAAACTTTTAAAAGAAAAATCCGAATTTTTTGTAAATTCCAAAACCTTTAAATAAGCAGATACAACATCATCCACATAAATAAAATCTCTTTTTTGCTCCCCTTTGGTTAAATCTATACTCTCTTGTTTGTTTATGGCAATTTTATCTATCATCTAATATACAAACTTAGAATTGCTGTCCCCATTTCCGTAAATGTGCTCCAGCACCATATTAACCACTTTTATTTTGTGAGAAAAATATTTCAGCCACAAAAGAAGGCTCTTTTTTGAAAGAGAATAATTCAAAAGGTATGAATAAGAAAAAATTTTCTTTATTAAAAAAAGAATCTGTGTTAATAAAAGTTTTTGTGCCCCATTTAACGCTTAAATCCAATAATTTAATCGGAAACATTAAATTAGTATCTAAAATATTATGGCAACTTTCATCCCCACGCCCATAATTTGTGGCGCAATGGATAATGGTTTCAATGTTGTTGTTTTTAAAGGCTTCTTCAACATCAACTTTATCTACATCATAAAATTTCACACGTGGATTTTCTTTCATCTCCTCTATTCGTTTTAAATTTGAAAAAGAACGCTTTAAAACCACGATGTTTTCACTTGTGAATTCAATTAAAGCTTTTAATAAATGACTTCCTAAAAAGCCAGTTTCACCAGTTATTAAAACCGTCATCTTTTGAAAACTTTCCTTCCTTTTGACAAATACCAAAAATATAATAAGAATATTCCAATCAAATACGCACCTTTTGTTCTAAAAAGAAGTTTTGAATTTTTAATTAACCCAAAACAATATTTAACTTGGTCTTTCTTTTTCTCTTTTTCAATAAAATCTTCAGATACATTGTACCAGTCACATATTTCTTTATTGTTCTAAATTGAAAGATACCCAGCATTTGAATAACAAAGAAAATTAACCAGAGCTCTTTTTATAAATTTAAACAAATTTGAGTATGGAATTTTATATTCTTTTTGCAGAAAAGAAATGTATTCTTCAAAAACTTGAAACTTATACAGAGGTGTAAAAAACAAATTTCCCTTACTTTCAGAATAAGTATAAGAATGTTTCACACCATCAAATGGCGGCTTTACGGTATATACGCAAGCAATATCAATATAAACCGCATCCCCATAGCGCAACAAAAGGGTTGATATAAAATCTGTATAGAATGCTCTTGTTTTTTCTTCCCAAGCATGGCACTTTTCAAGAATGTCGTATTTATGGACAATTTCTCTGTTAAATAAGAACCCTGAAGGGTGATTTCCCGTAAAACAAAATTCACAAAGTGCTTTTATTTTAGAATTAAACCTAAAGTCTTCTATATTTTTTAAACTTGAATCAGGTGCCAAGCGCCCAACCGCAAAATCATTTTTTTTCTAAATAATTAATTATTTCATCAATATATTCCAGATTAACAAAATCCTTATCCATAAGCTGCATAAGGTATTTTCCACGCCCGTTTAACATAGCTTTCTTTGAATTATAGCTTGTGCCCATATTGGTATGATTTTGCAAAAACACAAACCTGTCATCTTTAATGGATGACAATTTCTCTTGCGTTCCGTTATTTGAACAATTATCTGAAACCACAATTTCAAATTTTTTGTTTTCAGATTTAAGCCATTTTGTTATATCTGCATACAACTTTTCACACCTATTGTATGTTGGAATGCATATTGAAAGTATCGGTTCACATAAATTGGCGTCCATTTTATTTTCCTTAAAAACTATGCCTTGTTGATTTCTTCTAAAATCCCTTTAACATTTTGAGGCGTGATATTTTCATAAAGTTTTTCCACTGACTTTTGCACTTTTTCTTCCGTTAGGGTTGAAAAATCAAATTTAAGAAGCTCTTCTATAACTTCAGGCTCAAAACGGTATTTAATTACACGTGCAGGAGAACCACCAACAATTGCATATGGCAGAACATCTTTTGTAACAACAGAACCCGCTGCAACAATTGCACCTTGATTAATTGTAACACCTGATAAAATAATTGAATTCATTCCAATCCAAACATCATCTTTTATAACAATATCCCCTTTTGAAATTGCTTCAGCTTTTTCATTTAAGATTTTTACTTTAAAAGGGTATGTTGACAGGTGTTTATAAGAATGATCCGATGCAAGAACAAAAGAAACATTTGGAGCAATTGAACAATAGTCTCCAATTGTTATATGCTCTTGATGTGTTACGCTGTGACAAAAAACATTATTAGGGTTAAAACCGTACGTATGTACCCCGATTGTTCCAAATTCATCTTTAAAACCGTTTTCATAAACCTCAAGTTTTTTTCACTTTTGACGGCACTTTTTCTTTTGTATTGAATTTCATTTTAATGAAAAACACGGTAAGAACTTTTCTGTATGTTTCTTTACCTTCTTCTTTTTTAACACTAAAAATTTTTTCTATAAATTTACTTATTTTCTTCCTCTAGCGCTTCTTTTGTTGCCTGTAAAAATGCATATCCAAAATGTGCATCAGGCTCAAGGTGCGCCCCTTCCGCCCATTCATTCCAAGCATTTATAAAGACAAATTGATGATAGTCTGTATTATTTGCCTTTGTCCACTGCATTGCACCTTTTAACCATTTTTTATAAATTGAAGGATTTGATTCAAAAATTGCAGCCCCCTTATAGCACCTTCTTGCCGTATTATCCCAAATTGGAAAAACTCCTTTGAAAAGAGTTGCGTCTGAATCATATGAATACTTTTTATATTTAACAAAATCTTCAACATCCAAAATGCGCCCCTTAAACAGAGGATTCATAATGGGTTTGTTTTTTGTTCTGAATAATTTGTACACACACCCCGGTAAAAATTCCACAATTGCGTCAAGATGATATTTTTCAAGATATTCTTTATATACCCCGATTTTCATAAACGGTTTTAAAATTGTATTTATCATTAAATCGTCAAATCCGTTTTCTTTAGCGATTTGTCTTATCCTGTCCACAAATTCTATAAAGACACTGTATGGGTAAATTTCAGGATTATAGATAATCAATAAAGGTTTATTATTAATTTTAATATACCTTTCATCTTTCATATAGGGGAGAATATCTTCCATAAATTTTTCTGCGTCCCCTTCCAAAATTTCCTGCTTATACAGAATTTCTTCATCAGCGCCGTTGCCCCAAAGGTGTGACCAATTTTCATTTGCCCAAAACATAAAAAACGGCATATCCAAAGATTTATCCTTTAAAAAGTTTTGAATTGGTTTTTCCATTATTTTTTTGCCTGAATACCAATAATAATAGAAAGAAAAGCCATAGATACCATATTGTTTTGCAAGTTCAATTTGACGCTTCATAATTGATGTTGTTTCCAAATTATAATAGCCAACATCAATCGGTAAATGCGGCTGCATGTGCCCTGTATATTGAGGGCATGTTTTTGTGACGTTTGTCCATTCCGTAAAGCCCCTGCCAAACCAGTCGTCATTTGAAGGGAAGCTATGAAATTGAGGAAGATAAAATGAAATCAACTTTGTATTGTTGGGTTTGAGCTCATATTTTTCTTCGCTTAGTGGAACAAACTCGCTTTTGTCCAGTTGATTATTTAAAATATAATCAATAAATTCCGCTTTTTTCTGATTTGTAATTTTAATTTTTTTCTGTTTATATCTTGTCTTAAATTTAATACCCAAAAGAACCAAAATTTTATATTTGTTCCCATCTTCATTTATTTCATTTTTAAGTGTAAAAATAGAATTTAAAACATCTTTAAATATAAAGGGCAGAGCCCATTTCCCACAGGTTCTTCTGTTCATTTTGTCTGTTTCGTTGTTTATAAAGCTTTTAAATTCACTGTACACTTTTGAAGTTGGTATTTTTTCAGAACAAACTTTAGTGTAAATAAATGTACAGTTTTGATATTTGCCATAGTTACCACTATAAGGATTATATTCTGTAAAATGCGTATATTTGCCAAATATTAAAATTGCATAAATGTTAAAACAATTTGCAATATGGGCAAAAGCGGAATCTATCCCCAAAAAACATTTTGCGCCTTTTATAATTTTTGCAATTTGTTGAATGTCACGCAAACTTGTTAAGTCATAATAATTTTTGTTATTGGTTGAAATAACAGGTTCTTTGCCGATTTCAACAATTTTATATCCCTCTTTTAATAACTTTGAGGCAAGCTGGTTCCATTTTTTTATATGCCAGTCTTTCTCTTTCATATTGGATTTACAGTGAAAAACAACATATTCTTTTGGCAGATTTTCTTTTATTTCAATGTTGTCAGCCAGATGAAACTTAGGCGCATCTGAAATTTTTTCTAAACCTGCAATTTCAGAAAACGATTCCACTATGGAGCGAAAGTTATTAAAAATGTTTCTTTCATTAATTCTGCTATTTATATTATTTGCATGAATTTCCCCCGTTTTAGAGCAAAGTCTTCCTTTATAGTGCAAATTAATAATTTCACACCCTTCATTTTCATATTTTTGGCACAAAGAATCCGCTTCAGAAAGGGATTCAACAGTAATAATTTCATTTATATAAGGGTTATTTACAATTACATCTTTATAATTTTTGTGAATAATCCAAGCTATATGGGCGTCTTTGTTTTTTTTCCTTAAATATTTTGAAATGGGCTCGCACGCAACAATATCACCCAAGTGCTCCACAAGTTCAATATATATTTTTTTCATTTGACCCTCTTTTTTAAAATTCAACCCTATTTTATCTTTTTATTTTTATTTTAATACCACATATGGTTATGATTTTGTGTTTTTTGTCTTTTGAATTTTTCAAACTGAAAAAAAACTCAAGCACTTTTTGACAAGGGCAAAAATCAAGAACCGTATGAACTTTATACCCCTTTTCAAAAACGCATAAAGTTAAAATTCTCTCCCAAACATGCGCCATTGTTCCAAGTCCGTGACTTGGGCAATCTGTGGGAAATTTTTGTATATCTATATCTATATTATTTAAAATTTCAAAAACCTTTGCACGGGCAAGAAAAATTGTACCTGCAAGGTATTTTCTTTCTTTTGTTTTAAAATTAATTCTTTTTATTTCATCTTCAAGCATTTGACTGTTTTCAGGCTCATCTCCTTCGATATCTACAAAATATTTTCCCGATACAATCATGCCTGTTTCTTTGTCTTTTTCAAATAAGGTTATATTTTCATCAAAACAGTCCCTATCCATTAAAATGGCGTCCGTTAATTTATCTCTCCAAGCGAAACTGCCTTTTCTGTCAGAATTTTTGGTGTGTAATTTTAAAACATATTCATATTCCGACAAATCAACACTTTTTATAAGATTAATAAAAGGCAGAACGTCATATCCCCTATTTTCCACAAGGAAAAATTTGGCGTCAGTTTTATAGGCTTTTATTTTATCTTCAATTTCTTTTGTTAAAACATCTGAAGTAACAAATAAATCCCACTCAATACCTTTTATATTTTCTAATTTAGATAAAAAATAATCCAATTGTTCCACATAATGCAAATGCAAATGACAAAGGAGTTTTTTTGGACTATCTTCGGTAAAGAGTTTTTCTTTTTTGTATTTTATTTTGAAGAAAAATATCGTCATAATTTTATGACTTCTATCATCTGAGTTCCTGATAGAAAAAATTTTTCTGATTAAATATTTTATAATTCCCGAAGGATAAAAAAATCTTAAAGGAAGCATTAACTTTGATTTCATTTTATACTTTTTTGCATATTTTTCAAAAGGAGTGTTTTCAATAGCCTTGTAATATTCCTTTTCCCACCTTGTATAATCAAGCGGCTTCCATAAAGTCCAAGGTTTATGGGGAGAGATAAAATGCAAAATTGCGGGGTCTTTCATTTTTTCAAACGTGTTTCTGTTTTTGTGTTGCACCTGTGCCCCAAAAGAGCGCTCTGCATAACCCACCCAGCCTTTAAGTGCAGCGTTTATAATGTCTTGGTCATGACATTCGATTAAGGCTTTATTTTCTTGCATCCAATCGAACATTTTATCAACCCACATGCCTTCTCTTAGACCCTTATTGTTGAACAATAAAACGCCTGCGTTAACATATTTTTTTAATTTTAATCTGTTTGTGTGCGCTTTAAGGGAAACATCCACAACCCCCAAAACAAGATTGTCCCCAAAGTCTTCTTCATAAAAAGTACGTAAGGGCTTTCTTACGATAACATCGCAATCCAAATAAATTATTCTGTCTTCCTCTGGAATAATTTCCGGAATTAAAAGCCTGTAGTAAGTTGCAAAAGAGATATAATCACTTTTAGAGATTTTGCAATTTTTTAATTTCTCCAAATCAGGTTTTACGTATTTTATAGAACAGTCAAAATTTTCTTCAAAAAAATGAAGATTTTCCTTATCACCTTCTTCAATTCCGCCGTCTATTACGTAAAACTTAATAAATTCATCTTCGTTTTTACTTTTCAAAACAGACGCCATGCAGGCAGCCATATGGCGAACATAATTGCTGTCAGAGCTGAAACATACGGCAATATTATACATTCTTGTCCCTCATCCATAATGCCCAAGGCGCCACACCCTTTGTCCACATTTCGGTTAAATCATTTTTGCCTTTAGGAGTGTCCATAGGATACCAGAAGCCATCGTGTTTGTATGCGTTTAAATTACCTGTCAGAGCAAGTTGTTCTAAGGGTTTTTGCTCAAAAACAACATCATCCCTGTCAGGTTCAATATAATTAAAAAGTTCAGGCTCTGCAACCATAAAGCCGCCATTTACATAATTTCCGTCCCCTTTTGGTTTTTCCTTAAAAGAATTTATGGAGCCGTCAGATGAAATATCAAGAGCACCAAACTTGCCCGCAGGTTTAACGGCAGTTAAGGTTAAACATTTGCCTGATTTTTTGTGACATTCAAGAAGTTTTGGTATGTCAATATTTGCAAGCCCATCCCCGTATGTCAAACAAAATGGCTCAGAGCCGATATAGCTTTCAGCTTTTTTAATTCTTGAGCCTGTCATTGTATTTTGACCTGTATAAACCATAGTAACTTTCCAAGGCTCTGCTTGCATTTTGTGGATTTCAACGGAATTATTCAGCATATCAACCGTGATATCTGAATACTGTTGATAATAATGAATAAAATAATCTTTTATAACATGAGATTTATAACCCGTTAAAATAATAAAATCATTAAAGCCCCAGTATGAATAAAATTTCATAATGTGCCATAAAATAGGCTTACCACCAATTTCAACCATAGGTTTTGGGATTAACCTTGTTTCTTCAGAAAGCCTTGTGCCAAAGCCCCCAGCAAGAATAACTACCTTCATTTTTCCTCTTTAATCACGTGAATATAATTTAAAACAATTGTATCATAAAGAACTTAAGTTTCTACATATTAATATACAATTTTTAATAAAAAACAATTATTAAAAGTTCATAATTTCAAAAAAGTTTTCATTTATGATATTATTAACTAAACAAACACGGACACAAACAATATACAAGTTTTATTAAATTTATCAAAAAATTCCAATGCAGATATTTTTAATTTAAAAAAAAGAAAATTTAAAAAGAAAATTCTTTCGGTTGAAATAGGCGCAGGGCACGATGTTATAAGACCCAGCATATATCAATATTTTTCAGATTTAGGATATGAAGTTGACTTTTTGTTATACGGGAAAAAACCAAGTGACAGGTGGAATTTCTTTTGCAGAATGAAAAACGCAAAATATCAAGAAATGGTATGCGATGAATTAGAAATTTTAACCACACTTTCTTTGCCCATTATTTCACAATACGATTTTGTTTTACTTAATGCCAATCTTGTATACACAACAAACAGGTTTGATTCAGGGTATGATTATAAAACTTTTATGAAAATGTTAAATGTCCCAAGCCGCCCCAAATACGGGTATCTTACAATTCCGCCGCACCCTGTTTTGTATGAAGAAAAAGAAGATATTAAATATTTTACGCACCTTGGCACTAACAATTCTCCAATGTTGAGCGCATCGACCTTTGGAGATGTTCATATAACCCCGAAAAATGAAAAAACCGTTTTTTTGGTCACAGGGAATATTAACAGCGGGCAAAAAAATCATCAAATGGTGTTTGACGCAATTGAAAAATTGATAGAGCAAGGAATTTATAATTTTGAACTGTGGATAAACGGTAATGCCACAAAAGATCTTCAAATTCCAGATAAAATAAAAGATTATGTTAAATATTTAGGCGACAACAAACCTGACACTTTATTTCCCATTCTTGAACAGTGCGATTTTATAATTGCAGGAACAGACAGCAGCGATGAATGGCAAAAAAAAGACATACGGCAACGGCACATGTTCTGTTGGACTTATGTATGCAATGGGTTTTGGCAAAGTTTATATTTGCGAAGATTTTTTTGCAGCTCCATTTGGCATAAACAAAGATACATCCATACTTTACAAAAACGGAGATTTAGCTTCAGCACTGATAGAGGCAATTAATATTTCCGGTGAAGATTATCAAAAAATGCAAAAGAATATTTTAAAAGATGCTGCCAACAAATATAAAAAATCTTTAAACGATATAAAAAACGTATTGAATAAATCTAAAAACCGCTTATTTTCTTTTGAAAAGACCTCAAAAAATATCCTTATAGTGTTTTTTGGAATAAAAATACGGTTTAAAAGATAAAACACAAACAACACCACTTTTTTGTGCCCAATACAAAATGACAAGGTTTAACATTTAAAAATCCCTTTAAACTCATTTATATAGAGGTTGAAGATATTCTTTTGTATCAATAAAATTAAACAATGCAAACAAAGAATAGCTCTATTGTTTCTCAATTAAAATTTAAAGATCACTGGCGTTCATACCAACAAAGGGTATTAGATGAATTACAATACCATTTTTGTGATAAAAAGCTCAATGTTGTTGCCGCCCCCGGAGCAGGCAAAACAACGCTTGGGATTGAAGTAATTTTAAGATTAAAACACTCGGCATTCATTTTAGCCCCAACCATAACAATAAAAAATCAATGGAAACAAAGAATATTAGATAATTTTTTACCTTCTGATTTTAATTCAAATTTAATAAGTACAGATATTAAAAATATTTCTGAAATCACCATATCTACATATCAAGGGCTGCATTCCCTGTATAAAAATCCTGAAGAACGTCAAAATTTTATACAGCAATTGAAAAATTTTAACATCAACACTTTGGTTTTAGATGAGGCACACCACTTGAGAACAGAGTGGTGGGCAACTTTAAAAAATTTATACGAAGAATTAAACAATGAAAATTTTAAAATCGTTTCATTGACAGGAACTCCCCCTTATGATGTTTCTCCTTTTGAATGGAATAATTACAACTCTCTTTGCGGGCCTGTTGATGCAGAAATATCAATTCCAGAGCTTGTTAAAGCCAAAGATTTATGCCCGCACCAAGATTTAATTTATTTTTCCAACCTGACATATGAAGAAGAAAATATTGTCTTTGATTTTGAGCAAAAAAGACAAGATTTTTTCAAAGATATAAATGAACACTCTGATATTTTATACGCAATAGAAGGGTCTGGGTTTATTTCAAATTTAGAAAATAATGTTGATATAATTTATAAAAATACAAATTTTACCGTTGCGCTTATTTCTTACCTTTTAAATGAGGACGATTTGAATATAAATGCAAGGTTACTTGCAGAGTTTTTAGGTTTAGAGGTTGCACAAATTCCTAAATTTGATTATACGCAAGCTGAAACACTGTTCAATGGAATAATCGGAGAGTTCAGCACTCAATTCAAAAACACACCGTTAATTAAAGGAAAATTAAAACAATATGGGCTAATTAACGGAAAAAACGTAGATTTTACAGGCAAAATTAATTTCAAAAAACTTTTCGCCAGAAGCAAAAACAAGTTAGAAGCAATCTATAATATCTCAAATTTTGAACATAAAAATCTTGGCAATAAGTTAAGAGAAGTTATATTGCTTGACTATATCGGAAAAGGAGACGGAGAAGGGGTTAACATTATATCGGTTTTTAATAAACTGCTCAACATTCATGTTAATTGCGCAATATTAACAGGTTCCCTTATTGTTATTCCAAATACGGCAAAAGAAGGGCTGTATAAAATTTTGCAGGCAAAAGGTATAGACAATACAAAAGTTCTGACAACAGAATTTAATGAAAATTATTTAAGGGTGGAAACATATGGAAGTATAGATATTACATCTATCATCACAACACTTTTTGAGCAAGGTTATATAAACATTTTAGTTGGCACTTCCGCACTTTTGGGCGAAGGGTGGGATTCTCCATGCGTAAATACACTTATAATAGCTTCTGTTGTTGGCTCGTTTATGTTATCCAACCAAATGAGAGGCAGAGCCTTAAGAATAGATAAAAACAATCCAAATAAAACCTCTAATATTTGGCATTTGGTATCTCTTGTTAAAAATGAAGACTCCCCCGATTTGCAAGTTATCAAAAAAAGATTTAACACATTTGAAGGGATAAGTTATAAAGACAACAAAAT
Organism: uncultured Gammaproteobacteria bacterium; assembly: GCA_964467625.1. Classification (GTDB taxonomy): domain Bacteria; phylum Cyanobacteriota; class Vampirovibrionia; order Gastranaerophilales; family Gastranaerophilaceae; genus Galligastranaerophilus_A. The sequence goes on from CAYXRM010000002.1 coordinate 320,578, forward strand.
ACAAAACGGGATAGAGCGGCTTGGAATTGACCAAAAAGACCTTCATTCTCTAAATTGCAAAAAAATAGATGAAAAAATAATGGACTATGCTAAAAATAGAAATAATTTGCCTGAAATGTGGAATCAAGTTTTTTCAAAAAGCAAAATAACGGAACAAAAGCTCTCTCCTCAAGTTTATAATGTCTTATTAGGAGAGGACACTCAACAGGCAATTATCTGCAACGTAGTTCCAAAATGGTGCATAGGGTTGAAGTCCATAATAAAACATTGCAGCACATCAAGAAAAAATTCAAAAATTAACAATTTTGAAAAAACATTTTTGAAAATGTGCCACCGTTTTCATCTGATTTTTGATAATTATGAAGAAATCATAAACAAAAACCAATTTATATATGAGCAAGAGAATAATCTCAAAATTCTAGCAAATTGCCTATTGAAAACAATGTGTGATTTATCCGTTATAAAAACAAATTTCAAACATCTTGATTTAGTTTTTAATACAGAATTGAACTCTAAATTTTATATGACCCTTGCCGGATGCAATAACTATGAAAGAAATATTTTTATGAATTCTTTTAGTGAAATGTTTTGTATTAGCGATAAAAACAGATACATATTAAAACAAAATGATAAATATATTGCAGCACCTGAATGTATAGGCGGACACAATAGAAACGTAAAATTGTTTGTGAAATATCTTATACAAAAGGGTCAATATTTTGATATAATATATACAAGAAATCCAAACGGCTACAGAGAATTATTAAAAGCAAAATTCAACATCCCAAATTGGGGAATTTTAAAACAAAGTAAAGTATGGATATAAAATGAGTCTGTTTAAAAGAATAGAAAATATAATAAAAAGTAATATTAATCATAAGGAAGAAAAAATCGACATCGACATCAATTCGTATGATGACATTTATTATACCGATTCAAAAATTATTCCAGATGAAGAAAACCAACAAGAAAAGCGATATTATAAAATTTTAGAATTAGAATACGGAAGTGATTTTGGCAGCATAAAAAAGGCGTATAAAAAATTATTAAAAAAATATCATCCTGACTTGTTCCAAAATAAGCCCGAAAAGCTTAAATCAGCACAAGAGGTTACAAGGCAAATAAATGAGGCGTACACGTATTTTGAAAGGAAGTTTTTATGAATTTATTTATTAGAATATTAAAATTTTTTCAATCAGAAGCACATGCGTTAGTGTCAAAGTTTGAAGACCCAATTAAGCTGATTGAGCAAGGAATTCGTGATTTAAAGAAAGATTTTGATGAATCTATGAAAAGCGTTGCACAAATTAAAGCAATCGCAATCGGAACAAAAAAAGAACTTGAAACTAAAAAACAAATTGCAAAAGACTATGAGCAAAAAGCTATGGTGCTGCTTCAAAAAGCAAAAAATGGTGAACTTGATGAAGCCGAAGCAGACAGACTTGCAGCAGCAGCACTTCAAAAAAGACAAGACGCCTTACAAGAAGTAGAAAGATTAACCGCAGACGCTAAAAAATACGATGCCTCACTGGAGCAGATGAGCAAGAAAATTTTAGAATTAAAAAATAAAATTAAAGAATCAGAAAATGAATATACTTCTCTAAAAGCAAAGGCAACTGTCGCAAAAACAACTAAAAAGATAAACAAACAATTATCATCAATTTCCTCTGACTCCACAATGGCAATGATAGAGGATATGAAAACAAAAATAAATGCGGAAGAAAACTTAGCGGAAGCATACGGAGAAGTTGGCTTAATTGAAACATCCGTTGACGATGAAATAAATAAAGCAATTGGCACAAGTTTAGATGTTCAAAAATCTTTAACAGAAATGAAACAAAAACTCTTAGCAAACCCAAACAACCAAACCGCAGAAAATATAGACAATTTAAAAAAAGAACTGGACAATTAAAAAGTTTAACCAATCTTTAGTGTCGGGCTTATACGCCCGACCTATTTTTTAATATAGTCAAATTAATAAATTCAAACCCAAAAAATTTTTATTATTTTTATTTATACATTTGCAAATAAGGTAAATTTTTAAACCCGCATTTTTCATACAACTTTAAGGCGCCTGAATTTTCAAGCTCAGCTTCAAGCCTTAAAAGACAATTGGAGTATTTTTTTTCAACAAAATTAATAAACTGCCTTCCAACACCAAGCCCTCTAAAGGCGGGCTTAACATATAAATCTTCAATCCAAACGCATTTTTTGCCAAATTCTGTAGAAAAGCTTTTTGCAAGCATTCCATACCCTATAATTTCTGTATTTTTAGAAAAAACATACCCTTCTAGATAAGGACTTTCATTTAAACAGGCTTCAATATCAGATTTAAAAATTTCTTCTGAACCGTCAGTAAAAACGGCATTTGAGGCATAAAATGTTTTCATCATCTCAAATACAGCCTCATAATCTAAGTTAGTCATTTTTTCTATAGTAAGCATAAATAAATTTATACCATAATTTGTGCAACTAAACCACTATAACCTGACGGATAAAGTTGAAAGAGGGAATATAGGGATAATTTAGGTCCTGTTTAAATTTTACCCACTTCCTCAAGTTTTAGAAAAATTATCCTTTTTATCCTTTATTTATCCTTAGAATTATCCTTTTTTCTTTACTTGAGTGTGGATTTTGCCTCAAACTCGGACAAGATTTGGATTTCAAGAAGAATAGAAAAAGGATAAAAACTTCGCAAGTAGTGGGATGTTGAAATATTGTTCAACCAAGAAAAGTCTCCAAAAATCTGTTTATAATTATCCGTCAGGTTTTATTGAGAATAATTTGTGATATTATTTAGTTATGAGTTCGATTTTGAGTATTTGTAATATAGATGAATGTTATTTAGCTCTTATTGCTAAAGAATACTGGGAACAACCGTCAACTGACATTTGCAAGAAAATTGTGAAATTCCTTAATGAATATCTTAAAAGTAATCCGAATGACGCAAGAGCGTATTATCTTCGCTCTATGGCAAAATTTCGTTTGATAGGTCTAATACCGCCGGATTATTTTTGGCGTGAAGACAGTGAGTATGCGAAAGGTAAAACATGGAATAAAGATGATGCTTGGGAAGATTACAACACTGCAATAAGTATCGACCCTGATATAGTTTCCCAAAATCCTGATGTAATGGTTATAATGGCAAGTTGCCATTCAGGTTTAAAGTACTATTTTAGAAAACCTTGTCCAAATGAGATATTAGACAAAATGCTTAAAGGTCAACAAAAATACGATATGGATATGGATAAACTTTACAAAGAATATTGTATAACGGTTGTGCCAGCAACCTATGATGAATTAAAATGACCAAGTGTGCAGGATGGGAAATGTGAAGGACTTTGGGTGTAAATACAATTTAAAATTCATTCCCATAAAAATTCTGACAATAAATTCTCGCTTTATATGCCACTTTTTCTCAAATTTTAAGTCAAATTATAACCACATAGCAAAAATTTATCTTTAAAAAAATATTTAACCACTTTTTATATGAAATAGTTTCTTTAAAACCTAAAAAAAGCGCACCCTTTGATAAGGGGTAAAATTGAGATAAAAAAAAGACCCCTTTTTTAAAAGGAGTCTTTCATTTGGGCCATCTTGGACTCGAACCAAGGACCTCACCCTTATCAGGGGTGCGCTCTAGCCACCTGAGCTAATAGCCCGCAACTTTTAATAAAATATCACATAAATGTACAAAATCAAGCTTTATCTTTACCGAGCGCACATATATGATATACGGCTCCATCGAGCCTTCGGCTCTCTGTCGGGCAACCCGCCTATTGCTTAAAACGGCTTATTTTATTGCCTCAACCGTATATTAAATTATCACACACATAATTTAAAATCAACTATTTTTTTAAATTACATTTTTTCAGGCGCATTCACCTTAATTAAATCAAAAGTTTTTGCCATGACCACTTTTACCGCATAAACAATCAAAAGACGAGTTTTGCTAATTTCTTTGTCATCGCCCAAAACCCTTGCATAATTATAAAAGTGATGAAAGTCATATGCCAACTCTTGAATATATTTACACAATATATATGGCGCTCTTAACCTTGAAGAAGCCTCTATTACAGACTTAAACTCTTCAAGTTTCAAAATAAGCTTTCTTACAGCTTCCGTTGCTTTTTCATCGTTATCAAAAAGCTTATCAATATTTGGCTTTGCAAGAACTGCCTCAAATTCTTCCTTTTTAATATATGGCGGTATTGTTTCACCCGTTTCCACATCAACCCTTTGTTCTGTTGCTCTTTTTAAAATGGAAGAACATCTGGCATGGGCATATTGCGCATAAAATACAGGGTTTTGGTCACTTTTTGTTTTTGCAAGTTCAACATCAAAATCAAGGGTTGTATCAATTGAGCGCATTAACATCCAATATCTTGTTGCATCAACGCCCACTTCATCCACCAAATCATCCAAAGTTACCATTTTTTTGCGCTTGCCCATTCTAACAGCTTCACCGTTTTCGATAATGTTAACAAGCTGCCCCAAAAGAATTTCAAGGTTCTCGCTATTATACCCAAGTGCGTCAATTGCCGCCTTCATTCTTGGAATATACCCGTGGTGGTCTGCACCCCATATGTTTATAAGGCGGTCAAACCCCCTGTCTAATTTGTTTTTATGATAAGCGATGTCTGCCGTAAGATAAGTGTTTGTACCGTCTGATTTTTTTAACACTCTATCTTGAGAGTCCGTATAATCTGTAGATTTAAACCAAATCGCACCGTCTTTTTCATATAATTTTCCGGCATCTTCAAGCGCCTTTGTGCATTTTTCCACATCACCATTTTTATAAAGAGTTAGTTCAGAAAAAAATACGTCAAAATTTGTTCTAAATTTTTCTAAAAGCTCCTTTTGCAAATTTAGCATATATTGTTTTGCAAAATCGCCATAATTTAACCCTTTGCTATCTTCAAGATATGCCTTTGCGCAAGGAATTAAATATTCACCCCTGTAGAGGTCCTCATCAAATGTAACTTGTTCGCCTTTTTGTTCTTTTACTCTTAATTCAAGAGATTTTGCAAGACGGTTAATCTGCCCCCCTGCATCGTTTATATAAAATTCTTGGCAAACTTCATATCCTGTATATTTTAAAATTTCAGCCAAAGATGAACCAACGGCAGCCCATCTTCCATGACCTATATGAAATGGCCCTGTGGGGTTAGCTGACACATATTCTATATTAACTTTTTTACCGTTTCCTAAATCGAGTTTCCCATAATTTTCTTTTTTATATAAAATTTCATTCAATATTTTTAAAAGAAAATTTTCTTTCAATTTAAAATTAACAAAACCGTTTATAACATTTACATCAAAGCTATCAGATTTTATGCAATCTTTCAAAATATTTGCAATCTGTACAGGGGGCATTTTTGCATACCTTGACAGAGAAGAAACATTGACCGCAAAATCTCCAAATTCAGTGTTTTTAGGAATTGTGCAAACTGCCTCAAACTGCGCCCCTTCAATGTTTAGTTTTCCAAGATGAGCTGCAATAGAGCATGCATTTAAAATAACATTTTCAAAAAATTCTTTAATCATCATAATAGAGCCATTATAAAACAAACATAAAATAATAATATTCCATTAAGAATTGTAAATTTTGCAGAATTGAATATATAAAAAAAGAAATTTTGACTTTTCAGGGTTTTTAGATACAATGGAAAATGCACGTTAAATATCCAAATACCACAAAAGAAAGATGAAGTTTAAATAAAATGGCAAATATACAGCCAATCAACAGCGTTAATTCGGGCTTTAGCACAATCAGTACAGGAAGAAATTCCGACAACTCCCATGCCTATATTGCAAGCCGTATCAACGATTTATACATTCAAGCTTTAGGCAGACAGGCAAGAAATTCAACATCTTCAAGCGCCCGCTCCTTAAGACGTTTTATTGATTCATCTTCAAAAGATGGAACCAAACTTCACAAAATTGTTTAATTTATTTTTACATCTTTTTTGTAAGCTTAGCATGAATTACATTTGCGCAGCTTAAATAAGCAATAAAATCATTGTATCTGCCTTCAGATTCTCCGTATGGAATTTGTTTAGAGGACAGATTTTTTGCAACTTCGTTTAACATAACAAGTTTATTTAAAGCTTTTTTGACAAGAAAACTTTTTCTAAGTGCCGGACAGATTTTAAAAATAATTTTTTCGATTTTTTCAATTTTATCCTTTATGTGAATTTTTTGCGCAATTTCTTTGATTTGGACATTTTTAGATAACGCATTTTCATCAACATAATTTTCATCTAACAAAGATAGGGTACTTAAAAGCGCCTGTTTTTCATTTTCTAATTTTTCTATCAAAAGCCTGTCTTCAAAATCTTCAAGCATGAAAATTTTTTCATCAATTTTTTTAATCAGTTTTTTTATTTTTGAAATTTTTTCTTCCTTGCTCAATTCAATGTCATCAATATCAAGAAAATTACTTTCTTGAAAAATATTAAAATCAAAATCGTTCAAGCGCTTTTTGACAATTTTTTGTTCTTTTTTAATCGGGTCTTCCTGCTTTTGGTTTTCTGCAAAAGGAGAGTTTTCAATATTTCCCGTTAGAATTCCAAACGGCAAATATTCACCGTTGGTAGAACCTTTAAGTTCAAACCCGTTTTTTTTCAATTGTCCCAAAAGGGAATTTTTTGTGTACTTATCCACCATACAATTATTATTGAACATTTATTTTTTTTTAACACCATATACAAGTTGTATTTTTGATTTATAATTTTTTATGTAAAAAAAGGAATTTAAACATGTGGGAATATTCTGAAATAGTAAAAGAACACTATAAAAATCCAAAAAACGTAGGCTCAATAGAAAATGCAGATGCCATAGGCGAAGCAGGAGCTCTTGCTTGCGGAGATGCACTAAAACTTTATTTAAAAATTGAAAATGGCATTGTTGTAGATGCAAAATTTCAAACATTTGGATGTGGCTCTGCCGTTGCATCTTCAAGCATGTTGACTGAAATGATAATTGGAAAACCATTAAGCGAAGTTGAAAAAATCACAAATAAAGATATTATTGAACGTCTAGGGGGGCTGCCGCCTGAAAAAACCCACTGTTCCGTTATGGGAAGGGAAGCTCTGGAAGACGCACTTAAAAATTATTACGGGTACTCAATCGGTGAAAAATCAACAGATAAAATTATATGCAACTGTTTTTCAATAACCGAAAATACAATAAAAGAAGCAATAGAGCAGGGTGCAAAAACCGTACAAGAAATAACGGATTTAACCTATGCAGGTTCCGCTTGCGGAAGATGCAAAAATGCAATTCAGGGAATTATAGACTCTATTTTAGGCAAAAGCACTCCTTCCACCAAAGAACTTACCCCCGCTCAATTTACAATTAAAGTAAACAAGGCGCTTGAAGATACAATTGCTCCTGAACTTTTAAAAGACAATGGCGGAATTGAGCTTATTGATATTAAAGACAAAAATGTTTATGTAAAATTAAAAGGGGTATGTTCTTCCTGCCCAAATTCAAAATCTACCCTAAAAGGCTTTGTCGAAAAAAAATTAAACGAACTTGTTGACCCTGAAATCAAGGTTTTTGAAGTTCAAGAAGGATAAAAAATGAATACAATATATCTTGATAATAATGCAACAACAAAAGTTGACCCTAAAGTTTTTGATGCAATGGTTCCTTATTTTTGCGAAAATTACGGAAACCCGTCAAGTATCTATGAGCTTGCGCATACAACCCACTGTGCGGTTGAAGCTGCAAGGCAGACAGTTGCAGACTTTTTTGGGGCAAAGAGCGCAAAAGAAATTATTTTTACATCCTGCGGCTCAGAAAGTGCAAACCTTGCCATAAGAGGGTATTTACAAAATACAAACAAAAAACATATTATCACAACAAAAGTTGAACATCCTTGCGTTTTAAACACCTTCAAAAGCCTTGAAGAACAAGGGTATAAAACAGATTACATTGGTGTGGATTTAAACGGGGAGCTTGACCTTGAAGAATTAAAAGGTCTTGTTACGCAAGACACCGCTCTTGTTGCTATAATGGCAGCAAACAACGAAACGGGCGCTATTTATCCTTATGAAGAAGCAGCAGAAATCATTAAATCAATTAATCCTGATACAAAAGTTTTTGTTGATGCAGTTCAAGCCGCAGGCAAAATCAAACTTGATGTTAAAAACACAAAAGTTGATTTTATGGGAATTTCAGGGCACAAATTTCACGCTCCTAAAGGCATAGGCGCTCTTTATGTAAAAGAAGGAGTAAAGATTTCACCCGTTTTAACTGGCGGGCACCAAGAAAAAGGTCTAAGAGCGGGCACAGAAAATGTTCCATATATCGTTGGACTTGCAAAAGCCGCAGAGCTTGCACAAGAGGCGCTTTATCTTGAACAAACAAAAGTAAAAGAATTAAGAGATATGCTTGAAGAAGGCATTTTAAAGGCTGTTAAGAATGCAAAATTAAATTCAAGAACAAAAAACAGAGTGCCAAACACAACAAACATTGGTTTTGAATTCATTGAAGGAGAGCTTATTTTATTGCACTTAGATGAACTTGGCATATGCGCAAGTTCGGGCTCTGCCTGCACATCAGGAAGCTTAGAGGCAAGTCATGTGCTTCGTGCAATGAAAACCCCGTTTACCTCTCTCCATGGCAGCATAAGATTTTCTTTAAGCAGATTTACAACAAAAGAAGAAATTGAATATGCGCTAGAACAAATACCGAAGCTAATTAAAAAACTTGCAAAAATTTCGCCCTTTCAAAAAGAGCTTTCTCAAATTTTAAGCGAATAAATCAAATTGTTTAATTTTATTTTTCTTGCTTGCCTATGCCAAGAAGTGGGTCAACCGTGATTTTAAACAATTTATCCACTACAAAATCAATGGGCTTGATTAATTTTGAAAGCGCAAACACTGACGCCAAAGCGCCGATAACTTTCACAGGAGTGCTTGCCGCACTGAGCATTTTTTTGGTGACAGAATTATTTTGCGCCAAATTTTTAACCACTTTTGCGCCCTGTTCTATACTTCCTGAAACTTTAGTGCCCGTAAATAGCCTTTTTGTTAAAACTTTTGTGCCCTTTATAATACCGATTGGAGCCAAAATGCTTGTTACACCTTGATAAAGTGCTTGTCTAAAACCCATTTTGATACTTGGTTTTTCGCCTGTTCCATCTTCCCCTTTTTTATATTTATCATACACATCTGAAGCCATATATACACCTGATAAAGTGTAGGCTATTGGCGGAATTGCCCTTACTATGGGAGATTTTGCAGCAGCCAAGAAAGGTTTTAAAACCCTTGCGGTATCATCAATTGTCCCCAATTTTCTGATTGGTGTTTCATTGTATATATCTTTTTTTGGTGCCTTCTTTTTTTTAGATTTTTTGACAGAAGCGCTTTCTGCCTTTGCAGGCGAATTTGAAGGGGCATTATTATAAGGAATATTTGTAATTTTTGATGTATCCATACCGCTTTTCCACATTCACACATTTTATTAAAAAAAGAAACATACAGTTTATTGCCAAAGAAAATAAAAAAATTTACACGGCTTAACAATAGGTTTTTAGGCTTTTTGGCATGGTAATTGTTTAAAATTTAAAATAAGTCAATATAAAAAATAAAATTTTACAATATGATATAATTGATTTACAAGGGGGTAATTTTAAACGATACTTATATCTGAAATGGGAAAGGCTAAAAAACGTATACTTCATAAGACCAATTCAAACCTTTATATGACAAGAGAAAAAGCCGTATCTAAGGTTTCTGAAATTATAAAAAGGTCTATCATAAAAGAAACAAATACTGTAGCTGGTTTGATTACTCTATTTGGTTTATCCGCAGAGGAGCTTTCAGAGGCGGGCGTGCCCTATGAAAACTTGGTTGCTCTGTCTGCAATAATGCAATAATTTTTAAGCATAAAAGTTCATTGGAACTTCTTGAGTAGTCATTGTATTTGTTGTTTGTATTGTATTTGAAGTGAATGGCACTGAACTTGGGCTTGCAAAAACAGTGTTCAATTTGTCATCTGAAATATTATACATACTCGTATCGCCATTTTGAATTCTGTATGCCGCTTCAGTTACCCAATTTGTGCTTGCAGGCACATCTGTTGTTGTATCTGTTGTTGTATCTGTTGTTGTTCCAGTTGCCTCACCGGTGCCTGTATATTGACCTGTTGAAATATTACCAAACGCACCCGATTGAAGATAAGCCACCATTTTTTCAGTATCTTCAGTTACATTTCCGCTTTCAATATCTGCCTGAACTTGTTGAGCAACATATGCGCCCAACTCTTGAACCGAAGCGGAATCTTGCGCAACTTGAGCACCGGCTTCTTCAAATTGTTCGTCTTGTATTTTTTCAGTTTCTGATTTACCTAAAATTTTATTTGCAATGCCTGTAAATATGCTTGAACCAAGGAAGCCGCCAATTGCAGTACCAATTGCGCCGCCTATAACGGTACCAACTCCAGGGAATACAGAGCCAATAGCTGCACCAATTGCAGTTGCAGCACAGCTACCTGCAGCCCAACCTGCACCTGTTGCCGCAACGCTCACAGCAGTTTTGCCAAGTTGTTTAAACCCTGCGCTTGCACCACCCTGCTGAAAAGCGGGTATAACATCTGTAATAATCCCTGAAATGCCTTCAAAAATCATCATGCCGGCAGCACCTGTGCCCTTAACAATTTTTCCAACTTTGGTACCGCCAATTTTAGAAAACAAGCTTGAAACTTTACTTGCTCCAGGGATTTTACTCAATAAGCCCTTGACGCTTGAGCCTGCTTTTTTTATGCCAAATTTAGCTTTTTTGAAAATTCCTGCAGAACCGCTGTTTACATCAGCTTTTAGCTGTTTAGCTTTTGTAAGTTTATCAGCAGCTTTTTTATCTGCTTGTTTAATATAATAATCAATCGAATTTGTAAATTGATCTTTTACATTTGTACTTCTTAAAAATTCTTTGTATTGAGCACCTTTTTTAAGTGTTGGAAAATTCTTAATATTTTTAGGAATTTCTTTTAATTTTGTTGAATCTGTCGCAGTTTTGAGTGCACTGTTAACACCCGTAGCAGCAAAAACAAGTTGAATGGGGTTAAATACAGAACCCGCAGCATCTTTTAAAATGCTTGTTTCTTCTTCGCATACCCCAACGCCTTGAATATATTTCAGTGCGTCTGTCATAGCTTGTGTGTTGCTAACTCCGTTAACTGACATTTTATACTCCTGGTTCTTCTCCTATATATAAATAAAGTTTTATGGGGCGAAGAAATTGATAAACAAATATTTTATATTAAGAATTATTAAAAAATTTTATGCTAAAATGGCGCTATGGAAAAATTTAATTTAAAACATTATGCACACATTGGCGATGCCGTTTGGGAACTTTTTATAAGAGAAGTTGTCATTAATTATGCAAACACTCAAAAAAAACTCCATGAGCTTACTACAAAATATGTTAACGCCGGTTTTCAAGCAGATATTTTAGAAAAACTTGTTTTAAGTAAAGAGGAACAAGAGCTTGTTAAAAGAGGAAGAAACCTGCCTTTAAGTGTTGGAAAAAAGAATAATCAACACACTCACCGCCTTGCGACAGCATTTGAAGTTTTGATTGGGTATCTTTATTTAAATAACAAAGAACGCTTAGATGAATTATTTGAATTTATCAAAGAAAAGACGTTATAATAAAATTTATGGACAGAACAAAAGAATTTTTATCTACAATATCTCATGAAATAAGAACTCCTCTAACAAGTATAAAGGGGTTTTCCAAAACCATATTGGACTCTTACGATAACTTAACAGACGAACAAAAGAAAAAATTTATTAAAATTATTCTTGAACAATCTGAAAGATTAAAAAATTTAATTGAAAACGCTCTTGCAGCAGCAGAAACAGATTGTGAGTATACAAATCTTGTTTTTAAAAAAGCCGACATTAATTTAATTTTGAATAAATCAATTGAACTTGTTAAAATGAATTACAAAGATTTTTCATACCAAACAAATTTTGAACAAAATATATACTCCTGTGCCGATGTGGACAAACTTCAACAAGTTTTTGTAAATGTTTTAGATAACGCATCAAAATATTCCAACAATTCTAAAACAGTTGAAATTAAAACAAAAACAACAGGCAATTTTAACACAATTTCAATTAAAAATTATGGCACCTCAATTCCAAAAGATAAAATTGATAAAATTTTTGATAAATTTTACAGGGTGGATTCTTACCTTACTTCAAAAACCCAAGGAAGCGGTCTTGGGCTGTATATCACAAAAACATTAACGGAAAAAATGAACGGCAAAATTAACGTGATTTCCGATGATACGCCACATCCTTACACGGAATTTGAAATTTCTTTTCCGATATTTGAAGTTGAAAAATTCACAGAAAGGAACAAAAATGTATAGCCCCTCTGTTTTGATAATAAGTAAAAGAAAAGAACTCTCAATAAAATATAAAAAAATTTTAAATCTTTTGTCTGCAAAAACAGTTCTTGCAGAAGATTTTATTTCAGGTGCCGAAAAAATACAAGAAAACGAGTTTGATTTTATTATAATTTCAGACACAACAGAAGGAAGTATTAAAAATTTTATAAAAAAAATAAGAATGTTTCCCTGCGCAATAAGACCAACCGTCATTGTGGTTTCAAAATCTGACGATATTTCAGATAGGCTTGATATTTTAAATGCGGGGGCTGATGATTTTTTATCGGAAACCATGCAAAACAGAGAATTTCAAGCCCGTATAAACGCCCATATAAGGCGCCACATCGAAAATTCTACAAACCCTCTCACGGGATTTTTAAACGAAAAATTAACAAGAAAAACCATAAAACAAATTGTCGAACAAGATAAACCGGTGGCAATTATTTTGGCTTCTATTCAAAATATAGATTTTTACAGGGAAATATACGGGGAAATAGCTTATGAAAAAGTTTTCCAAACAATAGGCGCCATTATTGCCTCTACCCTCACAAAAGAAGACACAATAGGGCATTATTCAAAAAATGAATTTATGATTTTTTCATCCCCCTATAAAATTGAAAAATTGGCAGAATTTTTGGCTTTTGCTTTTGACAACGTTTTGGACAGATTTTATTCGGAATACGACTATTCAAACAAATTTTTAATGTACTCAAGCAATTCAAAAGAAGAAAGAAAAGTTTCATTAATGACATTAATTGAAGCGGTGAGCGAATATTCGCCTTCCTTACATAAAAATTCAGAAAGTCTTGTGCAATCTTTATTTAACATGTTAAAGCCGCTTAAAAATTCGGAAAAATCTACTTATATTATAGATAGACCAAAATTATACGGGCATGTTGATAAATCTTGCGACAATAAAGTTTTAATTATGGAAAATGATGAGGCTCTTAAATTATTAATTGAGACAAGTTGCACAATAAACGGATATTGCCCCAAAATATGCAATTCGTACGAAGATTTTGTAGAATGTTTATCTGATTTTCAGCCGGATTTAATTATTTTAGATTACGGAAAAAATGAAACCACAGACGGGATTTCAGCGCTTGGACGGGCAAGAGAATATTATAAAAAAGAAAATAAAAAAATGCCCGCCGTGATTTTTTCAACCAATGTTTTAGATAAAAAAACAATTTTAGCCCACGGGGCAGACTTTTACCTGCCAAAACCATACGACATTCAGCTTCTTATAAAAACAATGAAAGATTTTCTAAAATAATTTATAAGATAAACTATCTCTCTGAAAACAGATTTTTTAAATTGCTAATCTATGTTAACCACAAAGAAGCGCCAGAAAAAAAGCACAACCTTATACCCCGCTAAAATAGGGTTTTTGGCGCCTTATTTATTTTGCAAAGCGTGAAAAAAACCCGCCTTTTTTAGGTGTATTGGAACCTTCAATTGCATTTATCTTATCCCAAGTGTCTGCAACAGTTTCTGCCTTTTGTTCATATGTTGTGCCACCTGACATTGTAGCGGTTAGGTTTTCTGCTTTTTTGGATGATGATGTGTCACCTGACATTGTATCTGTTAAGTTTTTTGCTTTTTTGGATGATGATGATTCAGAAGCTTTTTTTGATTTAGGCCCTGCTGATTCAGATTGAGTTTCTGTTTTCTTAGATTCAGGGGCTTTCTTTTCAGTTCCTGCTGATTGAGTTCCTGTTTCCTTAGGTTCAGGCACTGTCGCTTTCTTTTTATCTACAGTTGGTTCAGGGACTTTCTTTTCAGTTCCTGCTGATTGGGTTCCTGTTTCCTTAGGTTCAGAGGCTGTCACATTCTTTTTATCTACAGTTGGTTCAGTGCCTTTCTTTTCAGTTCCTGCTGATTGAGTTCCTGTCTCCTTAGATTCAGTGGCTTTCTTTTCAGTGCCTTTTTTTGATTCAGACACTGTTGATTCAGATTGGGTTCCTGTTTTCTTAGGTTCAGGGGCTGCCACATTGTTTTTATCTACAGTTGGTTCAGTTCCTTTTTTTGATTCAGGCACTGTAGTTGGTTCTGTTTCAGGAGTTGATTTTGTCTTTTTCTTTGTTTTTACTTTTGGTGCTTTTGGATTTAATTTATCATATGCAGATTTTGTTTTAATTCCACCTGCAAGACCGCCCAAAAGCCCTGTTGCCGTTGCTGAATATGCAGTTGCCTTTATAAAATTATTAACGTCAAATTTTTCATCTTTATCAAACGCACAATCAAGAGCATAGTCACCTGCGCCAATTCCGGCACCTGTTACCATCCCTGCTTTTACACCCTGAATAGAGCCAAGCCCAAATGCATTCGCTGCACTTGTTGCGCTTGATGTCACATTTTTTGCAAGCCCCAAAGCTGCAATTGAAGATACTCCATTCAATGCGCCTTGAGCACTGTCTTTCAAAATGCTTTTTGGATCAAAAGCATCTTGTTGAACATTGTTTGTGCTTCTGTCCGTGAATTTTATTGCCGTTTTAGTTACAGCGCCAACACCTGCCGCTGTAAAGATATTTTTAATATTTATACCTTTATTTTTGCCTTTTGTAATCGCAAGAAGGGCAAGCCCCGCCGATGCAATACCTGATATTGTATTTAGAGTTCTTTTTTGAGAAAGAGCATATTTGCTGACATTTTCATACGCTTCTTCATATGAAGTTTGTCCTGCCTTGGCATTGTCTATATATTGCTGACATTTTTTGCTGCTTATTCCAATACCCGTCATGCCTTTTATAGTGTCTATAGCTTTGCCTATTACCCCTTGCTCATTTTTTGCATTTTCCAAAACAAGCTGCATATTTAACATCTTTGCAGCAGGGTCGGTTGGAACAAAGTTATCTGTACCTTTTGAATTTAAGGGCGCACTTGATGGAATATAAGGCGTGTTATTCCCGTTTTGAAGATTTGGCGCCATTGTATAATTTGTCTGAAGCACAGATGACATCGGCTGAAAATTAAGAGGCTGACCCGTGTAATAATTGATTTTAGGCCCGCCGATTGCCGAAGGATGTGTGCCCATGCCGTATGCAAAAGTACCAAAGGTGCCGCAATTTCCCATTCCACTCAATTGAAACGGGCTTCCTGCGATATATTTACTTGGCATGGGAGCAAAAAACATTATTTTTTCCTATAAATAATATCTAAATATATCAAATATGTTTTTTTGGAAAAATTGCCCTTAAAAAGAAATAATGTAAAAGTTTGTAAAGAAAATGCCCCCACAAAAAATGAGGGCACTTTCTTAAAAATTTTATAAAAACTATCCCTTCATCAATACAGCTGCAATTGCAACTGCAATTTCTTCATCCGCATTAGATGAAGCACTTTTAGCAACGGCAGGCATGGGCTGTGCTACAGGGAAAAGTTTGTTTAAATATGAAACAACTTTGCTCATAATAGACATTGCAAAAATTAAAACAACAAGAAAGCTGAACACTATTGAAAAACCAACACATAAAACCGTAAAGCCGTCTTGCAAGATTGCCAAATTTATATTCATCTAATTTCTCCACATAATACTTCTCACAAAAAATTATACCCCAAAAAGCAAAAACATCAACCGTGCCATTTTATTGAATTTGTTTTTATGACCTTGCAAGATAATCCACAATAAATTGACGGGCAACTCTTGGAGTTCTGTTCCCTTTTAAAAGCGCAAAAGCTTCCGCTTCCTTAAAAAGAAGGTCAATATTATACGGTTTTTTCTCCTCATCCATTACCTGTTTTACAATTTCAAGATAGTCTTTTTTATCAGGCGAAGAAAAAGTAATTGTAATGCCAAACCTGTCTGATAACGATGCCGCCTCGTCCATTGTGTCATTAAGGTGAACTTCATCCCCTTCACGGCTTGAGAAGGTTTCTTTAATTAAATGACGCCTGTTTGTTGTTGCGTATATTATGACATTAGAAGGCCTGCAAGACAGGGAGCCTTCCAATAACGCTTTACAAGAGGAAAACATTGGGTCGTTTTCATCAAACACAAGGTCATCAATAAAAATAATAAATTTTGAAGGAAAATCCGCCAAAAATTCAGACAGCTTTTCTATTTCAGCTAAGTTCTCTTTATAAATTTGAATTATTTTTAAACCCAAATTTTTATACTCATTTGCAATTGCTTTTACAAGGGAAGATTTCCCACAGCCCCTATCCCCATATAAAAGAACATTGTTTGCTTTTTTATTTTTCAAAAATGCAAGGGTATTATTTTTAAGAAGATTTTTTTGATAAGAATAGAGTTTTAAATCATCAAGAGAAATATTATCCTGCGCAATTACAGGGAGAATTTCAAGGTTTGTATTAAATTTAAAGGCGCTATACCTTGAAATAACACCGTATCCACACTGTTTATAAGAGTTTTGAATTTGATCTTTTGTGAATAAAAGTTTATATGAATCAAAAGTAGGAAGCGAATTTATAAACGCCACATCGTCCGTTTCATGGAAATAAGAGGTCAAAAGCTCTCTCACATCTTCAAATTTAATGCTTGCAATATCGCTTAAAATTCTAAGTTCATATTCAAAAGCACCCATAATAAAAACGGGAATTGAAGAATTTTTATTTTTTGCACACTCAATAGAAACAACATTTTCATCCGTTAAAACAAAATTTCTGACATAACTTGACCAGTCGCCTTTAAATTCAGAGCCATAAACTCCCGAAATAAAGTCTGTGTACATTTCTATGACTCTAGAAAGGTCATCTCCCGCTTTTATTGATTCTAAAAAAACCAAAAAACGGCACCCGACAGAATCAGATAAAAAATTCTTAAACACGGCAAGCGTTGAAATGTTTGTCAAAATATTGTTAACGTCAAATATATTATTCATAGAAAAAATGCTCCTTGAGATTAATTATACAAAGAAAACATTTAATTGACTATTCAATAATTTGGTTTTAAACTTATTGGATAAGATACCTTTTGTTAAGGAGAGAATTATGACAAAAATTTATTATGCACAAGATTGCAACCTTAGCTTATTAAAAGATAAAACCGTTGCAATTATCGGTTATGGCAGCCAAGGACATGCCCACGCACTCAATCTTCATGAATCGGGAATTAATGTTATTGTCGGTTTGTATGAAGGTTCAAAATCATGGAAAAAAGCAGAAGATGCGGGCTTAAAAGTTGCAACCGTTGCTCAAGCTACAAAAGCAGCAGACCTTATTATGATTTTGCTTCCCGATGAAAAACAGGCTGCAGTTTATGCATCTGAAATTGCACCAAACTTAAGTGCCGGAAAAACTCTTGCATTTGCACACGGCTTTAATATTCACTTCAGCCAAATTGTGCCGCCAAAAGATGTTAACGTCATTATGATTGCACCTAAAGGCCCCGGACACACTGTAAGAAGCGAATACACAGAAGGAAAAGGGGTTCCTTGTTTAATTGCAATACATCAAGACGCTACAGGCAAAGCAAAAGAAATCGGCCTTGCATACGCAGCAGGTATCGGCGGTGCAAGAGCAGGCGTTTTAGAAACAACTTTCAGAGTTGAAACAGAAACTGACCTTTTTGGTGAACAAGCTGTTTTATGCGGCGGAGTTACCGCTTTAATGCAAGCAGGTTTTGAAACTCTTGTTGAAGCAGGTTACAGCCCCGAAAATGCATATTTTGAGTGCATTCATGAAATGAAATTAATCGTTGACCTTATTTATCAAGGCGGTTTTTCAAAAATGCGCTATTCAATTTCAGACACCGCAGAATACGGCGATTATGAAACAGGCAAACGCTTAATTACAGAAGAAACCAAAAAAGAAATGAAGAAAATTTTATCAGAAATTCAAGACGGTACATTTGCTCAAAAATGGATAACGGAAAACAAATCAGGCCGTGCACACTTCATTGCTACAAGAAGATTAAAAGCAGAACACCAACTTGAATCAGTTGGTCGTGAACTTAGAAAACTTTATTCTTGGAGTGAAGAAAAATAGTTTCTAAATTTTCAAATACTAAAAAGCGAAGATTTTAAAATCTTCGCTTTTTTTAAAATTGTTTTTTATTCCGAACAAAGAATTTCTTTTAAAATGTTTTGAGCGGTCATATTCGCCCTTCCACCATATATGCTGACCACAAAAGCAAGAGTCCACATAGGAATAACTATTGCAGCTAAAGTTTTTAGTGCAGATAAAATAATTTGACTTGCGGTATAAATGTTGTGATATTCATGAAATACAGCATAAGATACAATTGCGGCAATCAAAAATGCAAACACGCAAAACAAAACCGTATATTGCAAAAGCGAAAGAAGATATGTCCTGTTTTTCCACAATTGAAGCGATTTACCCTCTGTTTCATAATATTTAAATTGATAATTAAAATCTTCCACATCACGGTTAAACTCAAAATTTTCAAATTCCAAATTAAAATCTGGTCTGAAACGCTTAACATCAAGAAGCGCATATATGTAAGCGGGGGAATAAATTAAAACTCCATCTTCCTTTGAATCGCAAAATTCAAATTGCTGCCCCCCATAAGTTTCAACAAGCGTTTTATAGCCAAACGCACGGAATGTCGATTTTTCTTTATTTTTATTTTTTTCAGCCCCTTTTAAAGACACTTTATAAGATTTTATATCAGAATATGCAATGTCTGTTCTTTGTTTAAAGGAATTTTTCTTTGTTAAGATAACAGAAAGATAATCTTTAAAAAAAGCAACATGCGTTGAGCTTTTTTGTTTATTTGAAAAATACATATAAAAAACAAAAAATACGCAATATAAAGCGGACAAGCCCAATATAGTATCTACATCCGGAGCAAAAAAGTCATAATATGTTCTAATTAGAACCGTGCCAAGCACAACTCCGACAAACACAAGCATAAACATTTTGGACAATTTGTCTATTGTGCTTACAATAAAATATCTATCCGCTTTCATAAAATATTAATTCCTCAAAAATTTAACATTATAACAATTTAAATTACATATAACTATACAGATTATATTAACAATTTGTCACAAAATAATCAAGACAAAAGCAATTTTTATCCTTCTTCTGCTTTATTATTTACGTTATGATGAAAGTAAATTTTAATCCAATAAATCCTTATATCAAGCAAAATGTCCCCTCGCCCGTTCATTTTAAAGGAAAAGACGAAGAGGACAAATTTATAAAAAGTTCAAGTAATGACGTTGTAGATGAATTTAAATATGTTCTATACGACAAAATTTTTGCAAATATGTTAAATAATTTTCTTTTATGTAGTCTTGATACACTTAAAAAAACACCTTCTGTTAACATCTCAATTGATTCTATAAAAGATAAAGACACCGACAATTACCTTTTAAAATATATGTGCTACAGGTTTCAAATTGCCGGAATTACAACATTTAAAGACGTAAAAAACTTTGCCACACTGATTAGTAAATTAGGCAAAGAAACAGACGACTACAAGGAAAAATATATCGATGTTTACGGTGCACTTGAAAATAAAGAAGATTTAGTAAACTTTCCAAATCTTACCCTTGTATGCCAATTAATTAACGAAACAGAAGATAAACGTATAAACCCCAACTATGTTACAGAGGACATAAAAAGAACAGGTGTTCAAAACGAAAAGAAATTTTTCAGCACTTTTGAAAATTACGCACAGGAATACAATAATTTTGAAACCCCTTTTGATAAACTGAATGCTTGCGCTTGTATTCTTGCCACATATGATGAAAAATATGAAGCCTTTAAAGAAATAACAGACCCAAATGGTGCTGTTCAAGATAAGAAAAATAGAGCGCTGTATTTAAAATTACACAATATAATAGATTATCTTTATGCAAATGAACCCAACAAGTGGAAAGAAAAATTTTCCAAAGTTTATAAAATAGCTTTGGAAGAAAACCGACTTGGAGAAAATGCACGCACTAAGCTCAATAATTATTTTGATTTCAAAGATGTTAAAAACAAAATTCAGCTATACGAATTTTTAAACAAAAATAACGCCAATATGGTGGATTTAAACTCTTTTGTCAAAGACACAGCAATTGAAAGTGCGCCCACAAAAGAGCTTATTGAAAATAAAGAAGACATCATAAACGAAATTGTACAATGCGGAATTGACCCAAAAGCTGCAACATCAATTCTTTATAATCTTAAAGATGTCATATATGCTTGTTATCAAAACCAAGAGGATTTTTCATCATCAGACGGCATAAAAAGCTGCCTTAATCTTATAGAAAATTTCAACGTAAAAAACGACAAGGATTTTGTAAAACTTTACGAAACCATAACAAAGCAAAAATTAAGGCACAACCAAAAAATTTCTAATCAAGAAGTCATATCGTTTGTTGATACACTGAACTATGCAAACGAAGATATTAAAAGTCAATTCAGAAAATTTAAAAACTACAACATACTCAAAAAATCAGAAGAAAGAAAAGCTGAGTTTGAAAAACTCAACGAACAGTATAAAACCTTTAGTTTGGCAAACGGTAAAAGTGCGCTTGATATTTTCAATGAAACGAATGATATTAAAGCAACCGAAACAATTATAGAAAAAGCTTATTTTGACATTTCAAAAGAGGAAGAAGAAGCTTTTGAAGCGCTTAAAAATTATTTTAACACCCCTTATGAAGCAGAGCATTTTCTAAAAACTCAAATAAACAGAAGCGGCATAAAAGATTATAAAACATTTTCAAACAACTGTATCAAAATTTTAGATGCACTTGATAAAACTGAAAACAAAGAGTATATTTCAAAACTTCAAGAAGAAAACGTCCTTCAAAATAGTAGCAAACAGTGCATTAATTCAATCGTTCAAAAACTTAAAGACCCAAACATTTTAAGTCAATTTTTCATAACCTCTATTGATAGGGAAATTGCACCTGAAGAACTGTTAGCACTTTTAAAGAAATATCAAGATGACTCCGGAAATTATGAAAATGTTTTATTGAGCTATTCAAATTGCCCAAACATAATTAATCACAATTTGTTCCAACACTGCATAGATACAATTCAGCAAGGCTTTGACAAAAGAAACATTGTAATAAAAATAAATAATGAAAACATTGCAAATTTTCGTCCTTCATTTATTAATTTACACAACAAAAACCTAACAGACAGAACCATTGGCATTTATGCAGACGCTTTTGGCAAAACAAGAAAAGATGAAAACTTTATTTGCAATTTAAATAGTGCATATGTTAAAACTCCGCCCCAAATAGCTAAATGGCAAATTGCAAGTGAAATCGGAAATTATATTTACGATGACAAAAACAGCTACAAAAACATAGTAAAACTTCTTCAGCTTGAAGATATTCAACAAAAAGCCGACCAAGACCAAAAACAAGTAATACAAGAAATTTCAAACCACATTCCGCAAGAATTTGTAGATTTGGTAAACTCTAAAAAAGTGCAGACTTTCCACGGCAAAACAATAAACACCAGTCTGCACAGCAAATTAAGAGCAATCGAAAGATACCTTGTCAATGAAAATTCAACAATGGAAGAAGTTTGCAGCAAAACATCCGTTCAAAAATTAAAAAATATATTCAAAACCATTTATACAGACACCCCAAATAAAATTATAAACGAAGACAAAACAAAGAAAAGTTTCTCTTGCATATACGATGACAAAGAAAGCCCAACGGGAAGAACCAAAGCAATTTTTGAAGAAAACGGAAAATTAATCACAATTGTCCCGACAGACCTTTAATATCTAATTTTATGTTTCCTTATTTGAAGAAAATTTGCCATCAAGTTTATCTGCAAAAAAGGTTGAAACAACAGGCAAAACGCCATAATAAATAAGGGCAAAAATTAAAGTTGGTCTTAATATATTTATTCCTTCTAAATATTTTGGAAGTTTTGGATCGCCTGCGTGATTTTTAATAAATTTTTCTATGGCACCTTTTTGTGTTTTTTGAACCAATTTATCAAGCCCAAAACCACAAGCCAAACTAAGTCCTGTTGAAATTAAATTATTATAAATTAAAGGGTTTTTGTTTTCTTTTTGAATTTTATCTGATTTTTTTATTCGAACTGCCCCTGTGGCAACCAAAAGCGCATCTGTCATCATGCTCACATTTCTTGCTATATTTGCTTCATTTGCACTGTGCTTTTGTGCAAATTTTTGCACACTTGAAATATCAAAAATTTTGCCTATTCCATGTGCCAATTTTTCTGTCATAGCGCCTTTAAAAGAGAGCTTATCATAAACCGGAGAAAATACAGGGTTATACTCATTTATTTTTGTTTTTTCTTCCTTTTTTTCCGGTTTTTTTCTTAAAATTTTGTCCATAATAACGGGAATTAGGGCAACCGTTAAAACAGATTTTGGAATTGCGCTCAAAAGCCCCGTGCCCATTTTTGTGCTTTGACTTAAAAATTTAAAATCTTTTGAAGATAAAATATCTTTAGAGTTTTTGGTTAAATTTTCAATAGTTTCTTTTTTTAAAAACTTTTCTGGATTTTTTTCAATATGAGAAATTGCATTTTCAATTGGAATTGCAATCCCTTCTGCAATTAAAAGTTTCATCAATCCTGAAGCCACGGAATTAGCGCAAGCATAATCTTTATTTTCTTTTTTTGCCTTCGGGGTGAGCGAAATTGCAAGCGGTCTTAAGCCAACAGCACAAGCAAAAGACACCCCCGCAGCAAAACTTGCGCCGTGGTCGGAAATTTTTTCAAGTCCCTTAAGTAAAATTTTATTTACTCCCCCTTTAAAATTTAAAGGAGATTTATTAACAGAATTTACTCTCATTTTCCTTATCCTATATGTTAAAAAATGAAAATCAATTTTTTTGCCTTGTGGTATTACGTTTTGTTTTATTTTATAATTCAAAAATGGATTTAAAAAGCTTGATTAACAAACACTTCGGCGAATTTGAGAAAAAAGAAGGAATATTTTTTTTAACAGGGGTAATATGCGCCGTTTTAATTTCTATTTATATGAAAGACAACCCCGTTGTCACAATTTCAACTTTTTGCGGAATTGCATACACAATTCTTGCCGGAAAGGGAAGAGTTTTTTGTTATTATATAGGTATTTTAGGCACATTTTGCTACTGCTACATTGCATATAAAAACGGCTTTTTTGGGAATTTTTTATTATATGGACTTTATTTTCTGCCAATGCAGATAATCGGGATTTTTAAGTGGAAGAAAAAACTAAAAAAAGACAAAAATGAAATTATAAAAACAAAATTAAAAAATAAAGAAAAATTTACATATTACCCTTTAACTTTTATTGTGGGAATAATTATTTATTTTATTTTAAAATCAAACAATTCAGCAAGCCCAATAATGGACAGTTTTGCCGTTTCTTTTTCTATTTTGGGACAATTTTTAACCGTGAAAAGATGTTATGAACAGTGGATTATTTGGTTTTTTGTTAACGTAATATCAACCACAATGTGGATTTTTGCCCTGCTAAATGGCGCACACTGCGCAGGCACTGTTATTATGTGGAGTTTTTACACGGTACTTGCTATTTACTTTTTATATGAGTGGAAAAAAGAATTAAAAATTGCCTAATTGCGCCTTTTATTTTAAAATTTTTTTAAAGTAAAGGAAATAAAAAATGAATTTAAATTATATTATAATATTCTTTTTCGGCTTAATTACAGGGGCTGTTATTTGTTTTATATTTTTATATGCAAAATTAAACAAAGAAAGAAAAGCAAGCCTTTTGCTTGAAAAAGAAAATACATCCTTAATGGCGCAAAACAAAATGCTTGAGGATACAAAAGCAAACGAAGAAAAGCTTTCTGAACTTATTAAAAAAGAATTTAGCTTGTGCGCAAATGAAATATTAATTCAAAAACAAAAATCACTTCAAGAAGAAAATAAAATTTCACTTGAAAGCTTTTTGAACCCCTTGAAAGAAAAAATTAAAGAGTTTCAAACAAAAGTGGAAGCGGCAGATGAAGCGGGGAAAATTAACACTGCAACCTTAAAACAAAAAATTGAAGACCTTGTAAAACAAAACCAAATAACTTTAATCCAAACAGAAAAACTCTCATGTGCGCTGAGTCAAAATTCAAAATTCAGAGGGACTATGGGAGAGATGATTTTAGATAAACTTTTAAAATCTTCAGGACTTATTGATAAAAAAGAAAATCCAAAATTTGGAAATTATGAAACCCAAGTTGGTTTTAGGGAAAAAAACGGAGATGGAAGAACAAAAATTGTGGATGCCGTCATTTACTTGTCAGAAGGACAAAGAAGCATTGTGGTTGATTCTAAAGCTTCTTTAGCGGAATTTATTAACTTTGCAGAAGCGCAAAGTGAAGAAGAAAAACAAAAGGCACTAAACGCTTTTATAAATGATGTTACAGACAGAATAAAAGAACTGAGCAACAAATATACAAACCTTGAAGGGCTTTTAACCCCCGACTTTACAATAATGTTTATCCCGTTTGAAGCGCCCCTAACTTATATTTATTCAAATAATAAGCTTATTGAAGATGCTATAAAACAAAACATTGTAATTGCAGGCCCTTCCACCTTAATTGCAACACTTAGAACCATTAATTATTCTTGGGCGCAAAAAAATCAATACGATAACATCAAAGATATAACAAAACTTGGGGTTTCAATTTATGAAAAATGCGTCACCTTTATTCAAAAATTTGAAAGTGTTCAAACCTCTTTTGATGTTGTAAGGAAAAAATTTGACGATGTTTTCACCACAATTAAAGGTAGAGGCGGGCTTTTGGGGCAAGTTGAAAAATTAAAAGAATACGGACTTAACCCTGCAAAAGAAATTGAGCCCAAATATCTTGAAGAAGATATAAACTCTGTTTTAACTAAAAACTAACCCGCAACAACTTTATTTAAGCCATTTGGCTTATCAACGTCCATTTTCTTTAAAAGTGCAATTTTTAATGCCAAAAGTTGCAGAATTATTATAATTGCACAAATTTTAGAAATTTCATATTGGTAATTTTTAAAATATACAGCTTTTTTATAAGCCCTTTTTTTGTCTGTAATTTCAATAATTTCAGGGTTAAAATCTTTTTTAATTTTGGCTAAAGTCTTTTGTTCAAATTCTAAATAGGAAGATGTAAAAATTTCAACAAGAGTTTTATTTGAATTTAAAATTGCCGTGTGCCCGTGAAGAAATTCTCCCGTTGGATAAGCGCTTGTGTCGATGTATGAAGTTTCTTTTATTTTAAGGGCAAGTTCTTTTGCAAGAATATACCCAAAGTTATACCCCACAATTGAAAGCTTATTTTTTTTAGACAACACTTTTGCCACATAATCTATAGAAAAAGAATTTTTGAGAATATCGTCAATTGCATTTTTTGCTTCAGTTAAGTGTTCTTCTATATTAATTTTTTCAACCGAAAAACTCACCGCAAAAAGCCACAGGCAAATAACACAAGCCAAAAAAGACTTTGTTGCTGCAATTGAATTTTCGCACCCTGCAAGCACGTCCACCCCAAAATTTGTACCATTATATATTGTGGAGTTTGAATTATTTACAAAAGAAATTGTCTTGCCCCCATTTTTTTGAATTATTTCAAGTGCGCACTTTGTATCATAAGTTTCGCCCGATTGGCTTACAAAACAGTAAAGGATGTCTTTTTTAATTTTCTTATTCGGGTTTGAAATAAATTCTGAAGCATACTCAAAAGAAGACAGCTTATCTGTATATGTTTCAAAAAATTTTTGTCCAAGCCTCGCAGCGTTATAAGAAGAACCAGAGGCAATAAATTTAATTTCATCAAATTGAACATCAGGAAAATTAAAATTAACCTTTCCTGATTTTACATAACTTTCTTTAATTCTTGTTATGGTGTCAACTTCAGAATATATTTCTTTTTCCATATTATTTTTCATACTTATTATTATAAAGCTTTTTATTCTTGTTACAATAATTATTATGATTGAATTTTCTTATGTACACATTCCTTTTTGCAGACAAAAGTGCAAATATTGTGCTTTTGTATCTTTTGTCAATTTAAATTCAATTGAAGAATATATAAATTCTCTTTTAATTGAAATAGAAAAAAAATATGATAATGGTGCGCAAAAAACCCTATATATCGGGGGCGGAACCCCTTCTTTATTAAATCCAAATTTAATTAAAAAAATTGTTGATAAGTTTAATTTTACAAAAGATGCAGAAATCACGCTTGAGGGAAACCCTGAAAATTTAACTTTGGACTATCTAAAACAAATTTTGGATGTTGGGGTAAATAGATTAAGTATCGGAATTCAAACTTTTGATGATAATATTTTAAAGCTATTAAACAGGCGTCACAGCGCAAAAGAAGCCTTATCTTCTATTGAAAATGCCAAAAAGGCAGGGTTTAAAAATGTAAGCATAGACCTTATGTATGGGCTTTTAGAACAGAATATTGATTTATTTAAAAAAGATTTAACGATTGCAAATAATCTTGATATAGAGCACATTTCAACTTACGGACTAAAAATTGAAGATAATACTTATTTTGGAAAATTTCCGCCCAAAAACCTTCCGGATGAGGACATGCAGGCAAAAATGTATGAACTTGCAATTTGTAAATTAACAAATTTTAAACTCTATGAAATTTCAAATTTTGCAAAAAATGAAATTTATCAATCCAAACACAATTTAAATTATTGGAATGTTGAACCTTATTGGGGTTTTGGACTGAACGCCTCAGGATTTGACGGCAAATATCGTTATCAAAATACAGATATTATTAAAGAATATTTTAAAGACCCCCTTAAAACAAAAGAAAAAATTTTAATGACTAAAAAAGACCTTCTTGAAGAAAATATTTTTCTTGGTTTTAGAAAAGAAGAAGGGATAGATGTTGAAAAAATAGAAAAACAATTTAACATAAATTTTAATTTAAAATATGAAAAAATTATTGAAAAATACCTAAAAACAGGGCACATTTTAAAAACTAAAAAAGGGTATAAACTTTCTTTAGAGGGGATTTTAATTTCAAATTATATTTTATGCGATTTTTTGTGTTAATATTTTTATATGGAAAATTCTGAAAAAATTATTGAAGAAATGCAACTTGTTGCACGTCAAATGTATGAAGATGATATTGAAGAAAACCCTGCATCTGTCGAGGAATATTTTGATTGCTCCGCCTGCGGAGAATTTAAACCTTATGCAGGGAGCATTCAATACGGAAAATACCGCCTTTGCAACGATTGCGTTGTTTTAGCGGAAGTCGGTTTAAAATTGGGCAAATTTAAAAACATTCAAGAGTTAATAGACGCTATGGAAGACAAGCGCCTTGAAGTTATGTGCGATTTTATAAAGCAAGACAGTCAATCAATCAACAATTAAACATTTTTCAAGTTTAAAAATTGATTAGTTTTTGAAATTGCAACTTTTCCGCTTCTTACAAATTCTTTTACCGAATACGGGCGCACCATTTCAACAAGCGCTTGAATTTGCTTTTCATCCCCAAGAGCTTGGATGATATAGGTTTTGTCCGTAACGTCAATAATTTTGGAACCTGTCGCTTCAACTATTCTTAAAATATCGCTTTTTTCTTCATCTTTAACTTGAATTTTAACAAGCGCAATTTCCCTCTCAAGTGCTTCTGCGATGTTTAAGTCAGCAACTTTAATAACAGGAATAAGACGGTTTAATTGCTTTGAAATTTGCTCAATTGCAGCTTCATTTCCGCCTGTTACAATTGTTACCCTTGAATAAAGACGGTCAATTGTAGGGGCAACGGTCAAACTTTCTATGTTGTAGCCACGCCCTGAAAAAAGGTCTACTATTCTTGATAAAACGCCTGATTCATTTGAAACTAAAATTGATATAGTATGAAAATTTTCCATTTTTTATTTTCCAATCTTATATAATTAACATTCGTTAGATAACAAAACCTTAGTCAAAGGCTCGCCCGCAAGTACCCACGGGTAAACCATTTCTGTCGGTTCAGTTACAAAATCTATAATAACAGGTGAGTTTGATTTCAGTGCTTTTTCAATCGCAGGTTCAATTTCATCTTCCGTTTTAACCAAAATTCCGACCGCACCATAGCTTTCTGCTAATTTTACAAAATCGGGATGAGAAATTTTTGTTTCGGAATAATGTTTATTGAAAAGTTTTTCTTGCCACTGACGTACCATGCCAAGATACCCGTTATCAATAACACAATTTATAACTTTAAAGCCATAATCCATGCAGGTTGCAAGTTCTTGAATGTTCATCTGAATTGAGCCGTCACCTGCTATATTTAAAACAAGTTGCTCCGGCTTAGCGGCACATGCGCCCATTGCAGCAGGAAAACCAAACCCCATTGTGCCAAGGCCGCCTGAAGTAACAAATTTTCTTGGTTCATTAAATTTAAAAAGCTGTGCTGTCCACATTTGGTGTTGTCCAACTTCCGTGCACACAATAGGATTATATTTTTTTGTTGCCTCATAAAGTTTTTGAATAACCACCTGTGCGGAAAGTTTGTCTGAATTAATTTTTCTGACCGCACGTTTTTCACGCCACACATTAATTTGTTCAAGCCAATTAGATTTATCTGTTTCATAAATATTTGGGTTTGTTTTTTCAAATTGACGAATTAATTCAATCAAAACATTTTTAACATCCCCAACAATTGGAATGTCTGCCTTTACGTTCTTTGAAATTGAACAAGGATCAATATCAACATGAATAACATGAGAATCCCTTGCAAAACGTGAAAGAGAACCTGTAATTCTATCATTAAACCTTGTGCCAAGCGCAAAAATTACGTCCGCATGGGACACTGCATGGTTTGCCCAGAAATTACCATGCATACCAAGCATTCCCAAATCCAAAGGTGAATTTGAAGGGAATGTGCCTGTTCCCATAAGAGTGTGCGCCACAGGAACTTTTAGGTATTCTGCCACTTTCAAAAGTTCTTGACATGCTCCGGAAGTTAAAACTCCGCCCCCTGCAATAATTACGGGTCTGTGAGCTTCTGCTAAAGTTTTAAGCGCTTTTGCAATTTGGATAGGGTGCCCTTTGTAATTTGGATTATACCCTGCAAGTTTAACGGTTTTGGGGTAATCAAAAGCAATTTTTTGGGATAAAATGTCTTTTGGCAAGTCAATTACAACAGGCCCCGGTTTTCCGGTCGTTGCAATATGAAAAGCTTCTTTTATAATTCTTTGAAGATCTTTAATGTCTTTCACAAGATAATTATGTTTACAGCAAGAACGTGTAATTCCAACAACATCTGCTTCTTGGAAAGCGTCATTTCCAATTTGGTTTAAGCCAACTTGTCCTGTAAATACAACTATAGGATATCCGTCATAGTAAGCATTTGCAATGCCTGTTATGGTGTTACACGCCCCAGGGCCGGATGTTACAATGGCAACTCCGCATTTTCCCGTTACTCTTGCGTAACCTTCGGCAGCATGGATTGCAGCTTGTTCATGACGAACAAGATAATGTTTAATTTCAGACTGATTATACAAGGCTTCATACACCGTTAGAATAACGCCGCCGGGGTATCCGAAGATTTCCGTCACGCCTTCCTTTACAAGGGATTTTAAAAGTATTTCCGCACCTGAATAAGTCTGATTTGTCATCTTTTCAAAAACTCCAACTTTTTTTGTTATATTTGCATTATAATATGAAAATAATTTTTTGTGCAGGATATTCATGTTTAACGATTTAAAAAGTGCGTTCAAAGAAACTTTTGATTACATCCCCATGATTATGTTTATCGGGCTTATCTCGGGAATTGGCAGCTACAATGCGCTTGTTGGCACTTTTATTATAAGTTTAATTTTTTGTTTATTTAAAGTTAGACTTCCGCTTATTTGTGCACCCACTATACCTTTTGCACTTGCACTAACCTGTGGGAACACTGTTCTTGGCGGAAAAAACGAAACTCTTTGCACAATTCTTTTTGCAGCAGGGATTTTTTCTTTGCTTTTTATTTTTTTAAAAAATTGTAAAAACTTAATGCTAAATATCCCAAAATGTGTGTCTTCCGGATTTTTGTCTTCTATATTTATTCAAGGGGCTGTTTTATCTTTGTCTTTAATTTTAGGAAATAAAATTTTATCTTCAGTTCTTTTTATTCCGCACATAAAGGGGGATTTTTTTGCCCAGTGTTTTGAAGGCGGAATTGTTTTGGCAATTTTATACGGCGTAATTTATTATTATCTTAGAAAAATTCATATACCCTTACCTTTTATTTTCTTTTCTGCCGTTATCGCAGGATTTATAAATTATTTTTACAAATTAGACCCAAACATGGCAAATTATGGTCTTTCATCTTTTAAATTTATTCTTGATTGGAATTTATTACAAGATTTTCAAATAATTTTTATAAGCTTTTTTCTTTCGATTTTACTTGTTGTTGCCACATTAAACAGCACAAAAAATAAATCAAAAGAAAATAAAAACATTCTTCTTGTTGGCTTTTCAAATATAATATCTTCTCTATTTGGTACAATTGCAGGCACAATACAATCAATTAAAACAAGCCCCGACAAAAAAGATAATAAATACGTAATTTTGTTTAACACTCTTTTTATTTTATTGCTTGTACTTAATTTTAACAATATTATACGCTTTATCCCGCTTTCTTTAATTGGTGCGGTTTGTTTTCTTGAGTGTCTTAGATTTTTAAAAGTTCACTTTTTTATATTCAAAAAACAAAATTTAAAATCCAAAATAATTTTTGTTTCCTGTTTTTTATCATGCCTGTATAATGTTATTTTAGGAATAGCCGTTGGGTTTATTTTCACTTTATGGACAAGGACAAAAGAAAATGACAAAAACAATTAAAGCAGCAATAATATTTGGAACAAGGCCTGAAGCCATTAAAATGGCACCCGTTGTTTTGGAGTTTCAAAAAAGAAAAGAGATTGAACCTGTTGTAATTGTTACGGCACAACATAGGCAAATGCTGGATTCTGTATTAAATTTATTTAAAATAAAACCCGATTATGACCTAAACTTAATGAAAGAAAATCAAAATTTATGGAATTTAACATCTGACATTTTACTTTCAATTAAAAACGTACTGGATGAAGTAAAACCCGATATTGTGCTTGTCCACGGAGACACCACAACCGCTTTTGCATCCGCCCTAAGTGCTTTTTACGCTAGAATTCCTGTAGGACATGTGGAAGCAGGGCTTAGAACTTTTGATAAAAATTATCCTTTTCCGGAAGAAATTAACAGAGTTTTGGCAGATAGTGTATCAGACTTTCATTTTGCACCCACAGAAGGTTCAATTGAAAATCTTATAAATTCGGGAATAAAAACAAAAAACACCCTTTACAAAACAGGAAACACGGTAATTGACGCACTTTTACACACAATTCAAAACGATAAAGAAGAATATGATTTTGGACTTGACCCCAATTTAAGAACTGTTCTTTTAACTTCGCACAGGAGAGAAAATTTTGGCAAGCCGCTTGAAAATATCTGCAAGGCAGCTCTTGAGATTGTGGAAAAAAACAAAGATGTTCAAATTATCTACCCTGTACATCCAAACCCGAATGTTAAAAATACGGTCGAAAAATTCTTAAGCAAACAAGATAGAATAAAATTAATCACCCCGCTTGATTATGCACCATTTTGCGCCCTTATGAAAAAATCGGAGATTATTTTGACAGATTCAGGCGGCGTACAAGAAGAAGCCCCTTCGTTGGGCGTTCCCGTTCTTGTTTTAAGGGATGAAACAGAAAGACCGGAAGCTGTAACTTCAGGCGGAGTTAAGCTTGTGGGTGCCAATATTGAAAAAATTGTAACCACGGTTAACACCCTTTTATGTGATAAAACCGAATACAACAAAATGGCACAGGCAAGAAACCCCTATGGAGACGGTCTTGCGTCCAAAAGGATTGCAGATATTATAATTGAAAAACTTATGAAAAATTAATCTTTATTTAAAATATCTAAAATTTCAGGATAAAATTCAAGCATTCTGTTAAAGCCGTCTTTGCCTGAAATACCTTGCTTTTTAGAGGTGTTGATTTTGCATAAACCTGACTGCTGGGTGTTTTCAACGGTTATATGATTATATGAATACCCTTTATTCAGTCTTATTTTTGTACCTGCCAAGACTGCCATTGCCCAAAACCAAATATCGTCTTGCGTTGGAACAATTTCTTTAAACTTATTATCGTCCAAAACGTCCTTATAAAGGCAATTCGGTGGGTATAAGACCCCGCCGCACCCAATTATTGTGTTTTTGTATGAAGGAATTTTGTATTCTTCTTCATTCCACATTAAATAGCTTGAATGCAAAGGAATAAGGGTATTTTCGCTTACTTTTATTCTCCAAATTCTATTTGCCTGAATTTCTTTAGAGTTTTTAAGATAAGAATTATAAAGCACCTCTATTGTATCTTTTTCATAATAAATATCATCATCAAACGTGATAATAATATCATCCGGATAATCTAAAAGTGCGGGTATAAGTTTTTTGTAAGATTTTATATCATCTTTGTACCACTTAATTTGAAGCCCATATTTTTTTAATTCCAAAAGTTGTTTTGGCAATTCATTTTCAAGTTTTGGAAATTGACTTTTTGCAAGATACAAAACAATTTCATCAGGCAGAACGGTTTGTGCCATAATGGTTTTAATTGTTTTTGAAACGGAATTTATTCTGTCTGGAAAAGTGGTAAGGCTTGCAATAATTTTTTTATCTCTTTTTGTTTTATTAAGCGCACTTGAGGTGATTTTAGGCTCTTTAATTGAAGAAGAATATTTTATATTCAATTTTATAAACAAAAACATAATCAAGATGTGAGAATCAATGTTTGTAATTGAAAACAACCTTTTTAAGAAAATTTTTATATCCGTTAGTTTATTTTGATTTATGTATAAAATTGGAATTAAATTAAAAAGCAAAAAAAGTTCTTTTTTATATAAAATATCCTCTTTAACCTTTAAAAGCGGCAAATTCAAAAATGTATATTCATGTTTTTTAATAAACCTGCTTTGTCCTTCAAGTGGAATATTATTTTCAATTAGGGTTTTTCTTGAAAATTTTTGATTTTCGTACCTATCTTTTTCTTTTTTATAAGTTTTTTTACTTTTTACAATGGATGTGCCATCATTTACCATATAATAATAATTTGTGCCTTCGATACAAACCAGCTTATTGCAAGCTAAAATAAGTTTTAAGGTTGCAACGATATCTTCATAATAAACCCCTTCTTGAAAAGTAAAATTAATACTATCCAAAAAAGTTTTTCTGTACAATTTGTTCCAAACATAAGACTGTTCAGGGTATGAAATTGCCTTAAACTGCTCAATTTTATCTGTATAGACTGCTGTTTTTTCATAATGAACACGCCACTTTTCAAATGTTTCTCTTTTTCTTATAATGCTTGTCGCAACAATATCAGCAGCGTATTTTTCTATATTGAGATACAATTTTTCATAAAAGTCTTCATCCACATAATCATCGGAATCTAAAAAGGCAACGTATTTGCCTCTTGCAATTTTAAGTCCTCTGTTTCTTGCAGCACCAAGCCCTTTATTTTCTTGTTTTATATAAATAAATCTGCTATCGCCCAAAAATTGTTCAATAACTTTGCCTGAATTATCTGTTGAGCCGTCATTTATAATGATAAATTCAATTTCTTTTAAAGTTTGAACGGAAAGAGAATCAAGCGCCCTTTTTAAATATTTTTCAACATTATAAACAGGCACTACAACAGAAACATTTATTTGTTTCTTTTTGATTTTATGTACAAACTCTCTATTTTGCATAAAAAGAAAATACCATAAAAAAAGATTTTTAGTTAAATTTTGTTATTTTTCTTAATCGTTATAAAAATATTTATTATTTTTTGATACTATATTAATTAAGTATAGATTTTTTTAAGGATTAGAGTTTACAAATGAGAAAAATTGATGAAAAAACCATAAATGCAATAAGAATTTTGTCTGCCGATGCAATTCAAAAGGCAAAATCAGGACACCCCGGAATGCCGCTTGGAGCAGCGCCCATTGTTTATTGCCTTTTTGCACATCATCTAAACTTTAACCCTAAAAATCCTCTTATGCAAAACAGGGACAGATTTATTTTATCTGCAGGTCATGGGTCTATGCTTTTATACTCTATCAACCACCTTTTTGGGTTTGATATTAAAATGTCCGATATCAAAAATTTCAGGCAATTGGGCTCTATAACTCCAGGACACCCTGAATACAGACAAACTCCGGGGGTTGAAGCAACAACCGGACCTCTTGGCGCAGGAGCTGCAATGGGTGTCGGAATGGCAATTTCAGAAGCTCACTTGGCTTCAATTTTCAACAAACCCGAATATAAAATTATAGACAATTACACATACGTGCTTGTAGGGGACGGATGTATGATGGAAGGAGTTTCAAACGAAGTATTCTCACTTGCGGGAACCTTAAACTTAGAAAAATTGATTGTTCTTTACGACTCAAATAATATAACAATTGAAGGCAAGTGCGACATAGCTTTCAGGGAAAACACCCTAAAAAGAATGGAAAGCTACGGCTTTTATGTTCAAGAAGTCAAAGACGGCAACGACATTGACGAAATAGACAGGGCAATTAAAAATGCTAAAAAACAAAATAAACCTTCATTCATTAAAATTAACACCCAGATTGGGTTTGGATGCCCCAAAAAGCAAGGCACAAGCGCATGCCATGGGGAACCTTTGGGGGAAGAAAATGTCCAAGAATTAAGAAAAACCTTAAGCTGGGAATATGAAGAAGCATTTTACATTCCCGATGAAGTTTACAAAAATTGCAGAGAACTTCTTGAAGAAAAATTAAAAGCTCAAGAAAAATTTGAGCTTATGAAAAAAGAATACTTTACAAAATATCCCGAAATGAAAGCTCTTTGGGAAGAATATTTTAATCCGGATTATAAAAAATTACTTTCTGACCCTGAAATTTGGACATATGACGGTAAAGATAAAGCTACAAGGGCTTCTTCCGGAGATATTTTAAACAAGTTAAAAGACAAAGTTAAAAATTTAATCGGCGGCTCTGCTGACCTTGCCCCTTCAAACAAAACCGAAATGAAAGGCGTGGGGAGTTTTTCTTCAGAAAACAGAAGCGGCAGAAATATACATTTTGGAGTACGTGAAATCGGTATGGCAGGAATTGCCAACGGAATTGCGCTTTATGGCGGCCTAAAAGTTTTTGTTTCCACATTTTTTGTGTTCAGCGATTTTCTAAAGCCTATGGCAAGATTATCCGCCTTAATGAAACTTCCCGTAACATACATTTTTACCCACGATTCAATTGGAGTGGGGGAAGACGGCCCAACGCATGAACCTATTGAACACCTTGCCACCTTTAGGTCAATGCCAAATTTTGTAACCTTTAGACCAGCTGATACAAAAGAAACAATTGCAGCTTGGAAATTTATTTTAACTCACACAACAACCCCTGTTGCGCTTGTTTTATCAAGACAAAACCTTCCACAGCTAGAAAATACAAGCGATGAGGCGATAAAAGGGGCATACATTGTTGATAAAGAAACAAAGAGTGAACCTGATTTAATAATTGTAGCTTCAGGCTCTGAAGTTAAACTTGCCCTTGAAGGAAAAAGAGAGCTTCTAAAAGAAGGAATTGACGCAAGAGTAGTTTCAATGCCTTCTATGGAGTTATACGGAATGCAGACAAAAGAATATAAAGATAGCATTTTACCTTCTTCAAACTGGAAAAGGCTTATAATTGAAGCAGGCTCCAGATTTGGCTGGGGAAGATATATGGGGGTTAAAGGGAAATCTATTACAATGGATGAATTTGGCGCTTCCGCCCCCGGAGATGTTTTGTTTGAAAAATTCGGCTTTACGGTTGAAAATGTCGTAAAAGTTGCACGTGAACTTTTACAAGAAGACAAAAATTTGATAAAATAAGGAAATGGATAACCTTGAGCAAATCATAGACCTTATTGATAACAGACATTTTCAAGACGCAATTAACATCCTTGCAAAAATCCCGCCTGAAAAAGCAGATTACAAGACAAAAGGGCTTTTGGGGTTGTGTCTTTGGGAACTTAAAAAATATAGCCTTGCTCAAAATTATTTAATTGATTCAATTATTGAAAAATACGACCACAAATATGCAAAAATTTTAGAAAAAATTCTTGTTTTCACAAACAATAACGAAGGGCTTTTGGGGCTTAAGATTATGATGAATGAGCACAAACCAAAAGACATTTTGACCCTTCGAGATATAACTCACCTTGCGCAAAAAATTAAAAATTTTGATACTGCAATTAAATATTACAAAATTTTGCTTGACCTATGCCCCGATGATTGGGTGGCACACAACAATTTGGGGCTTTGTTATGAAGAAATAAACGAATGGCAGCTTGCTTACAAATGTTATAAAAAGTCATTATCTATTAAAGATTTTTTCAGCCCGAATTTCAACCTTGGAATAATTTCAAGAAAAATGCACAAGTTTGAAGATGCCATTAAATATTTAAAAAAATCAATTGTTCAAAATCCAAAATCGCCTCAGCCAAAATACTCTCTTGCGATGAGCTACCTTATGTTGAAGGATTTTAAAAACGGTTATCCACTTTACACAGACCATATGATAAAAATTATGCCCGCATTTTTTAAAAACGAATGGGACGGCACAGCGCACAACGATTCTTCCGTCTGTGTTTTTGCAACGGGTGGATTAGGTGATATGATTATGTTTGCCCGATATTTTGAATATTTAAAAAATTGTTTTAAGACAATATATGTTCTTTTGCCAAAAACTTTGCATAAAATTTTTAAAGCTTCATTTCCTTACATTGAGCCTATTGACTCTGACATAATTTTTACTGATTATGACTGGGCAACAACACCTATGCATATTTTGAAGTTCTTTGATTTAGATTTTAATTTCTTTGTTCCCCATACAGACGGCTTTTTGAAGGTTGATGACAACAAAGTGGATAAGTTTAAGCTTGAACTTTTCGCAAATAATAAAATTAAAATCGGAATAAATTGGCATGGAAACAGAGAAGGAACAAGAACATTTTTTAACCGCTCAATGCCCTTATCTGCCCTTGAGCCTGTGTTTGAAAAATACAAAGATAAGGCAATTTTTTATTCCATTCAAAAAGATGAATCGCACACAGAATGCGAAAAATACCCATTTATTGTAGATATGTACGATAAAATACAAGATTTTGACGACACGGCTGCAATTTTAAAAAATTTAGATTTACTTATCTCAATTGATTCATCCCCCTCTCATATGGCGGGCGCTATCGGGGTTAAAACGTATATGTTGCTGCCTTGGGCAAACGAATGGCGCTGGTTTACAAAAGAAAATACAACCGTATGGTATGACTCTGTTGAATTATTCCGCCAAAACAAAGAAGGCGATTGGGAGTCTGCCGTTAAAAAGCTTTTAGATAAAATGAATTTTTAAATATTAATCCATTTTTTCACAACATCTGAAACGTAAGCAAAAGTGTCAATTGTGCCTAAATTTTTTGACTCAATTTGTTTGCCATAAATAATCAAAGGGACAACTTCCCTTGTATGGTCTGTTCCTTTATATGTAGGGTCACAACCGTGGTCTGCA
Source organism: uncultured Gammaproteobacteria bacterium (assembly GCA_964467625.1). Lineage (GTDB taxonomy): Bacteria > Cyanobacteriota > Vampirovibrionia > Gastranaerophilales > Gastranaerophilaceae > Galligastranaerophilus_A. The sequence goes on from CAYXRM010000002.1 coordinate 358,433, forward strand.
GTTATAATTAAAATATCATCTTCGCTCATATTATCCACAAATTTTGGAAGATAAGAGTCAATTTCTTCAATTGCCCTTTTATACCCCAAAACGTCACGTCTGTGCCCATAGAGCATATCTGTGTCCACAAGGTTTGTAAAAATAAGGGAAAAATCTTTTTTATCTTTAATTGAATTTAGGGTATTTAAAAGCCCTTCTGTGTTGGAGCCAGTTTTAATATGTTCTGATACGCCCATTCCACAGAAAATATCTTTAATTTTGCCGATTGCAAGAACTTTTTTGCCTGAATCTTGAATATCATCCAAAAGCGTTTTAGAAGGCGGCAGGGACGAATAATCATGCCTGAATTTTCCTATTCTTTCCGGTTTGCCATTAACCAATCTATACGGTCTTGCAATAACTCTTGAAACCCCTTTTGAGTCATCCAAAATTTCTCTTGCAATTTCGCACCATTTATATAGCACATCAAGAGGGATTATGTCTATGTCAACGGCAATTTGAAAAACGCTGTCTGCAGATGTGTAAATTATTGGAAATTTTGTTTTTTGATGTTCTTCATTTAATTCTTCAATAATTTTTGTGCCCGATGCGGGATAATTCCCCAAAATTCCCCTGCAGCCTGTTTTTTCAATAAATGCACTTATAATTTCATCTGGAAATTTTGTATATGTTTTAAAAGGCTTTTCAAGAACAAGCCCCGCAATTTCCCAGTGCCCCGTGGTTGTGTCTTTTCCTTTGGATTTTGGCTTCATAATTCCATATTGTGCAATTGGAGAATTTGTTTTTGAAACCCCCAAAATATCTTTTATATTACCGAGTCCCATTTTTTCAAAGTTTGGAAGTGAAATTCCACCTGACGCATGTGCAATGTTACATAAAGTATTAACACATCTGTCATCTCCAAATTCAAGAGAATCGTCCACGGCGCCTATTCCCATGGAATCTACTACAACAATGATTGCTCGTTTCATAATTGAATTACCCCTGCATTATCATCTAAATATTTCATATGCCACTCTTGAATTGCTTCACCTGCATACAAAATGCCAATTCCCGGGGGATATGGAATAATAGATTTTGAACTTACCATAAGTTCTGAATTTTCACGATTTACAAAAGTTTCTTTTGCCCAAAATGCAACACAAGGGGGGATTTTCACAAGTGGCAGCGGCTGAAATTCAGCTTTTGGAAGATAATTTAAGTCTTTTGCATCTTCCATTATTCTCAAAAGTGCCACTCTTAATTTGTCAAGTTTTGCCTTATCCGTTCCTATTCCGCACAAAAACAAAACTCCAAAATCGTTGTTAAATTCATCTTCGATACCATATTTTTCATACAAAATTGAAGACAGCTCACTTCCCTTCATGCCTTCAATTCCAACAAATAATTTTGTTATATCCTGCATATCAGAATTAATAAATTTAACTTTTGTGTTTTTAAAATAGTTTTTAAAATTAATTAAATTCAAAACCAATTCATCAATTGCCTTCAAGCCCTCTTTTGAATTTAAAAAGTTAATATTTTCTTCAATAACAGCAAGCATGGGATATGACGGACTTGTTGTGTGAAAAAGGTTAACCGCCTCTTGAAGCTTTGATAATTCAATTCCTTTTATATCTTTTGAAATGTGCACAAGTGCGCACTGATTAATTGAACCTGCATTTTTATGAAGGGAGTTAACAGAAAAATCTGCCCCCGACTCAAGTGCTGTTTTTGGAAAACTTGACGAAAAATTAAGCAAGCTTCCATGGGCTTCATCCACAATTAAATAAGTGTTGTACTGTTTGCATATTTTTGCAATTTCTTCAATATTTGAATATATCCCTTCATATGTGGGACTTGTCATGATAAATGCCCTGTAATCATTTAATTTCAATTGATTTTCAAGATTACAAGGGTCAATTGCACCGTATATTCCCCAAGATGGAATTGTTTCAGGCAAAATCCAGTCCACATCACAATTTGTGATGACAGCGCCATTATAGACAGATTTATGGCAATTTCTTGCAACTAAAATTTTATCCCCAGGCTTTATAATAGTTTTCATTGCAGCCAAAATACCTGTTGTCGAACCTTGGGTCAGAAACAGTGTTTTTCCGCTTTTATATATTTCAGCAGCCTTAATTTCAGCAGCTCTTATTGCACCTTTGGGGTCAGACAAATTATCAAGAGTTTCAATTTCGGATAAATCTCTTTTGTAAAATTCACCCAACTCTTTAAAAAAAGGGCTTTTCCCGCCATGGGTCGGGGTTGTAAAAAGTATTTTTTTATTATTGTTAATTAATTTCCATAAATTCATATATTTATAATAAAATATTACTTATGGATGTTCAAGAAAAAATCAAAAAATTACGCAAAGAGATTGAACTTAATTCTTACCTTTATTATGTGCTTGATGAGCCCAAACTTGAGGATTATCAGTATGATGAGATGTTTCATGAGCTTGAGCGCTTAGAAAAAGAGCACCCCGAATTAATTACACCAGAATCACCAACCCAAAGAGTGGGTGGGATTTCTGAAAAATTCAACCAAGTAAAACACAAGACAAAACTCTATTCCTTGGACAATTCAAACAGTCCTGAAGAACTTAAAAGGTGGTACGATAGAGTTTTAAAAGAAGCAACACCGACAAATTCCGGTCAATTAAGTTTTTTCAATACGGACAGCGAAAAAATTCCGCTTGCAATTGAACTTAAAATTGATGGGCTTGCAATTTCTCTAACATATAAAAACGGGGTTTTTGTCCAAGGTTTAACAAGAGGGGACGGTACCACGGGAGAAGATATTACAAATAATTTAAAAACAATTAAAGCAATTCCCTTAAAATTATTTGAGCCAGTTGATATTGAGGTTAGAGGCGAAATTTATATGCCAATTACTTCCTTTGAAAAATTAAATAAAAAACAAGAAGAACTTGGCAATAAAACCTTTGCAAACCCGAGAAATGCTGCCGCCGGCACAGTGCGCCAACTGGATCCAAAAATTACTTCAGAGCGTGATTTATCAATTTTTATATATGCAGGAATTACAGACAAAAAATTTGCAACCCATTTTGAAACAATGGAATATTTAAAAAAGCTGGGTTTTAAAGTGAACGAAGTTCAAGTTGCAATTGGGATAGAAGATGCAATTAAGAAAGTTTTTGAACTTGATGAAAAAAGAAAAACCCTAAACTGGGCAACGGACGGAGTGGTAATTAAAGTAAATAGTCTGCAATTGCAAAATGAATTGGGGTATACTTCCCGTGCGCCAAAATGGGCAACTGCTTATAAGTTTCCACCCGAAGCGGTTTGGACAACTTTAAATAAAATAGATGTGCAGGTTGGAAGAACAGGCATGGCGGTTCCTGTTGCAATTTTAGAACCTGTAAATATTGCAGGGAGCACTGTTTCACGTGCAAGTCTTTATAATTTTGATGAAATAGAGAGGCTTAATATTGAAATTAACGACAAAGTTCTTGTCAAAAAAGCGGCTGAAATTATTCCAAAAGTTTTAAAATCAGAAAAAACGGAACATTCAGTGCCGTTTGTAATTCCTCAAAACTGCCCTTATTGCGGACAAAAACTTATTGAAGTTGAAGGGGAAGTTGCAAAATATTGCCCAAACACAGAAAATTGCCCTGCGCAGATAAAAAGCAGGCTTGAATATTTCGTATCAAAATATGCAATGGATATAGAAGGTTTTGGCGAAAGTATTATAGAACAACTTGTTAACCTTAAAAAAGTTCAAAATTATTCAGATTTTTATTATTTAACCTATGAAGATTTTTTTGAATTAGACCTTGTTAAAGAAAAATCCGCTTCAAACCTATATGGCGCCATTCAAAAAAGCAAAAAAACCACTCTATCAAGATTTTTAAATGCCCTTGGTATAAGGCTTGTAGGAAAGGAATCTGCCGATATTTTAGCTCAAAATTTCAAAACACTTGAAGAAATCAAAAATGCGCATTTTGAAGAAATTTTAGCACTTGAGGGCATTGGAGATAAAATGGCAAAAAATATCTGGGAATATTTTAGAAACGAAAAAAATCTTGCCATATTAAAAAGAGCACTTGACGCTGGGGTTGAGCCTGAAAACCGTTATATGATTTCTGATAATTTAAAATTAAAGGGGCAATCTTTTGTGATAACGGGAACTTTAGAAAAATATTCACGTGATGAAGCGCAAAATATTCTAAAATCCTTGGGTGCCAAAACTCCTTCCGCTGTAAGTAAAAACACAAATTATGTCATAGCAGGGGCAAACCCCGGTTCTAAAATCACAAAGGCAAAAAGTTTAAATATCCCAATTTTAAGTGAAGAAGAATTTATAAAATTGATAGGAGAATAAAATGAAAAAATTATTAAGCGTTCTGTTGGCTGCCATTTGCTTGAGTGGTCTTGCTTATGCAAGCGAAAATCAAAACAAGGGGTATATTTCTGTTAATACGGAAGCCACAGAAGAACTTGAACCAACTGTTGTAAAAATTTCTTTTGGGATTGAAACAAAAGCGTCAAATTTAAATAGCGCCCAAGAAGAAAATAAACAAGCCTCAATAAAAGCGATAAACGCCATAAAAGAACTTGTTGATACATCCAAAGGGGAAAATGTAACAACAACTTCCTACAGCATAAATCCTGAATATAATTACAAAGACGGGACACGCAAATTAAACGGGTATATTGCAAGGAACACCCTGAATGTAACCTTGAAAGACCCAAACAAAGCGGGAAAAATTGTTCAAGCAGCACTTTCAAACGGCGCAAATGTTGTAAATAATGTTCAATTTATCTTGGATGAAACGAATGAGTCTTGCAATAAATTAATTCAAAAAGCTTCCCTTGAAGCAAAACAAAGGGCAAATAAAGTTGCGCAATCAATGGCAACTTCCATTAACGGGATAAAACACATTAACGCAGGATGTAGCTCTGTTCAAAGCTTTTCTTCAAATTACAGATTAATGACAAAAGCAAACACATATGACGGAGCTGTTGGGGCTGAAAGTGCAATTCCGATAGAAGCCGGAAAAACTCAATTAAGAGCGTTTGTTAATGCAGAATTTTTTGTTAAATAAATTTTACAAAAGTTCAAATTTCTTGCAAAAAAGCGCAACATTTATTATTCACAAGAGTTGTACCAGTGGATTGAAGTTGAAAGGAACAAAATGAATATTAGCTCCATAAACAATGCATGCACTAAACCTCAAACCTTCTTCAAAGGCAGAGATAGCTACGATGAAGAATTTGATGCACTTGTCGACAAAACAGATACCCTTAAAGACAGTTGCAATTTTTCAAAGGATACAAAAGAAGCCAAAGAAGGTGAAGATGAGGCAAACAACAAAAAAGATTTTGTGGGCATTCTTCTTTCACTTGCAGTTGCAGGAATTCTTACATACGGCGGCGGCAAAATAGTTGCAAAAAAAGCCGCAAGCGTTTTCCCAAAACCTGCAGCCTTCTTATCAAAACACCTTGCAAAATTTGGTGACGGTAAAGTTTTAACGGGCTTAGAAAACACATTATCTAAAGGTAAAACAATTGGCAAATTTGGTGCAAAAGGAGTTGGCAAATTCAGAAATATGCTAAAATCCGACCAAGCATTGCCTACCGTTGCAGGACTTGGCACCTTGGTTGCAGGTACAACTAAAATTGCCACAACGGACGGCAACAAAGACGGCATTAACGATATTGCACAAAAAAATGTGAACGTATACAAAAGTGTTTTAAATGACCTTGGTACTGTTGGTGATGTTGTAAAAATCTTAGCTTAAAAAGTAAACGATAAATATAAAAAAGCCGAATGTGAAATGCATTTGGCTTTTGTTTTTTAAAATAGTGAGTATAAAAAAAGCCGAATGTGCTTCACATTTGGCTTTTTGTTTTATAAATTAAATTTTATTTTGATAAAAGTCCCAATTTTTTGCTAATCAAATATGTATCTTTGTCCATATAAACCGGAATTTCTTTCATGCCTGCATCTTTCAAACCAAAATAAACGCATTGGTCGGGTTCATCTGTTTGGCTTATAAAATCTAAAAATAAAGAATCTTCATTCAAATTGTCCCCAAATCTGTCAAGATATTCAAGGACATCATTTGTATTTCCCGCCATATTTGATGTAATTAAAAATGTAGTTGTTCTAATCGGCTCCCCATTTTTAATTAAAAAATTCACATCATCCTTAAAATATTCTTCATAATCACTCTCATTGTGTTTTATATTGCCAATTTTTTGAGTTTCAAGAAGCTTATCAAGTTTTTCGGAATTAATTTTTGCCACAATCGGCGTTTTTTTGTTTCCTTCCGTAACCAAAATTCTTGAATTAATTTCTTTTTCTTTCATAAGAACATCTGTGTCCATTTTTTTGTATGGTATTCCATTTCTTTTGCAAAATTGCTCAACTGCCCCGTTGTAATTATCGGGCACAACCGTTGTTAAAGATAATTCTGATTTATGTTTATCTAAAGAATTTGCAGACGGAAAATCTATTCTTGTTTTGCAATTATCCATATAAAGATTATCTGCAAGTTCAAGACAACTTGAAGCATTTTTCGCATTTCCGTAAAGTTTATATGTTCCTGAAAATGAAATTGGTGTTATCATCTCTATTCCTTTTATGTTATTAAACATTTTCTTTAAAACATGTAATAAAAAATTTTTGCTTGAAAAATCTTGCTTATTGAGTTTGTTTGTAATATAAAAAGAAACGTAGTATTACTTAATAAGGAGCCAGAATATGGTAAATGTAGCAATTAACGGCTTTGGCAGAATTGGAAGAAACACTCTCCGTGCTGCTATTAAAGAAGGCATTTTTGACAAAATTAATTATGTGGCAATCAACGACCCAGGGTTGAAACCTGCTGATGCTGCAAGAATTTTCAAATATGACTCAGTTATGGGCAAATTTGACGGATGCGTTGAAGCTTATGATGAAGGTATCATCGTAAACGGCAAAAAAATCAAATTTTATTCAGAAAAAGACCCTGCACAACTTCCTTGGAAAGAATTAGGCGTTGAAGTTGTTGTTGAATCAACAGGGTTCTTCACAGACGCTGAAAAAGCAAAAGCTCACATCACAGCAGGCGCTAAAAAAGTTATTATCTCAGCTCCCGCAACAAACGAAGATATTACAATCGTTTTGGGTGTTAACGACAATATGTACGACCCTGCAAAACACAATGTTATTTCAATGGCATCATGCACAACAAACTGCTTAGCACCTGTTGCAAAAGTTATTAAAGAAAAATTCGGTATCGTTAAAGGTTTGATGACAACAGTTCACTCATACACAGGCGACCAAAGAATTTTAGACGCAGGTCACAAAGATCCTCGTAGAGCAAGAGCAGGCGCTTTAAACATCGTTCCTACAAAAACAGGTGCAGCAAAAGCTGTTGCTTTAGTTATTCCTGAATTAAAAGGAAAATTGGACGGTTTTGCAATGAGAGTTCCTACACCTGACGTTTCATTAGTTGACGTTGTATTTGAAACAGAAAAGAAAGTTACTGTTGAAGAAGTTAACGCAGCATTAAAAGCAGGTGCAGACAACCACGTATTATGCTACACAGAAGAACCGCTTGTTTCATCAGACTACATCGGAACAGCTCAATCTTCAACTGTTGACGCTTTACTTACAAGAGTTATGGGCGACAATATGGTTAAAATCATTTCTTGGTACGATAACGAATGCGGTTATTCAACAAGATTGGCTGAAACAACATTAATGGTTGCTTCAAAACTTTAATCTATATTGATTAACATTTAAAAACCTTCGGCAAATCTGTCGAAGGTTTTTTTAAAATATACAACCCAAAACAAATTTCAAATTACTAAATTAAAATTAAACATTTTTAAAAATTTGACCCAACATATAAAGTGAACCTGACACCACACAAAGGTCAAATTCTTTTTTATTAATTTCTGCAATCGGGTCTTCAATTTTATGTAAAAGTTTTTTGTATTTTCCCAAATTTTCAAATTTCAGAGCATTTGGATAATTGAATTCATAAAAACAAAAATCCCAATTTTTATTATACAAAATGTCCAAAATTTTAAAATATTCTTTATTTGAAAGACATCCAAAAATAAATTTAATTTTTTTATTACTATAATATTTCTTCAAGTGTTCAGATAAAACCCTTGCGCCATCAGGATTATGACAGCCGTCTAAAAGAAGATTTGCCCCGTTTAAATCAACATTTTCCATTCTAAAACACCACTTAACTTTTTCTATCCCTAAATAGAGTGCTTTTTTGCTTATATTTTCATCAAACGCAAAAACCCCCATAAGAGCAAGTTTTAAATTTTCCTCTTGAAAATCACCCTTCAGTCCAAAGGGGATTTTTTTATTATCAATATGGGCAAAACCCCCATCCACTTTTAAATTGATTTCAGGAAGAATTTCTGCCCCTTGTTTTTTAGCTTCTTCAAGCAGGGTGGTATATCCCATATTATTTTTTAAAAAGGCACATTTTGAATTAGGCTTAATAATTCCCGCTTTTTCTTTTGCAATTTTTTCAATCGTATCCCCAAGGCGCTCTTTATGGTCATATGAAATTGAGGTTATAACAGATACAATCGGGCTTGAGATAACATTTGTTGCATCAAGCCTTCCGCCAAGCCCCGTTTCTAAAATTGCGATTTTCACATTATGTTTTTTAAAATACAAAAAACAAATAACTGTTAAAAGTTCAAATTCTGATAAACCAATATTGAACTTTTTATCAACTTGAAGAACTTCTTTTAAAATTTCATCAAGCTCATCTTCTTCAATATTTTTGCCCCCGACAGAAAACCTTTCCGTATAGGAAAAAAGGTGAGGAGATGTATATTTGCCAACATTATACCCCGCCTCAATTAAAATTTGCTCCATTATCGCACAAACTGACCCTTTGCCGTTTGTTCCCGCAACGTGGATGAATTTTATTTCATCTTGAGGGTTTGAAAAACACGCAAGCGCAAATTTTACCCTATCAAGCCCGAGGGTAATTTTAAATTTTTCAGTGCTTTTTAAAATTTTTTCAGCTTCCATTATTTAAGTGCGCCCAAAATTAAATTTAAAATGTTTTCATTTGCAATTTTATATTTTGCCCTAAACTGTTGTGCGGAATTTTTGATTTTATCATATCCCTCTTTATCCGCCAAAAGTTTTAAAACCGTTTCTTTTAGCTTTCCTTCCTTAACTTCGTTATCCTCAAGATAAATTGCAGCGCCCTTATTTACAACATTTTGCGCATTAATTTTTTGATGATCGGCAGCGGCATAAGGATATGGAACTAAAACTGAAGGCACACCCGCTGACAAAATTTCAGAAATGCTAATTGAGCCTGCCCTTGAAACAATTAAGTCTGAAGCTAATATAGGAATTGACATATCAGAAAAATATGGCGCAATTAGCGTATTTTTAGGGATTTCTAAACCGCTTATCACATCGTCATAATTCTTGTTTCCTGTTTGAAGAATAATTTTTATATCTTCTCTTAAGGGAGCTTCTTTAATTAAATCAAGTGCGCCTTCATTTATGGATTTTGCCCCTTGAGAGCCCCCCATAATTAAAATCACAAATTCATTTTTAATATTTAATTTTTCTCTTGCTTCTTCTTTTGATTTTTCAAAAAATTCTGCACGGACAGGGTTTAAGTAATTAAAAACTTTGTTTGAATTAATATATTTTTTTGCTTCTAAAAAAGCAAGATTAATAGCACTTGCGCCCTGTGCAAATTTTCTTGTTACAATGCCCGGCATGCAATCTGAATCATGAAGGACATATGGAATATTTAAAAATTTTGCACCAAATAAAATTGGCGCACTGACATATCCGCCCGTTCCAAAAACCACATCCGGCTTGTATTTTAAAACATAATAAAGCGCTTTTATAATAGATACCAAAAGGCAAAAACCCCATTTTATAAAAGATAGGGAAATTTTTCTTGGCATACCAAAAACGTTTGTAGATAAAAATTGAAAATCGTTTTCTTTAGCTATTTTATATTCTAGATTTTTTTTATTTCCAATATAAAAAATATTTTCTTTTTTGGCGCCTGATTTTAAAAGCTCTCTGATAACAGATACAGCAGGGTAAATATGCCCGCCTGTTCCGCCACCTGTAATAAAAAATTTATATTCAGATATATCTTTGTTCATTGTATGGTCTTATCCTTTGCACTCTTTTTTTAGAAATATTTAACAAAACCCCAAGCATACACAGTGAAATAAATAAAGAGCTTCCCCCATAACTTATAAAAGGAAGAGTTATCCCTGTTGCAGGCAGCGCTGAGCTTGCAACGGAAATATTCATTAATGCTTGAAAACCTATTGAAAAGGTTATTCCGATACTTACAAGTTTGCCAAACATATCAGGGCTTCTTGTTGCAATAACAAAACCTCTTTGAACAAACATTGCAAAAAGACAAATTATAAAAAAGCACCCTAAAAAGCCGAATTCTTCCGCTATAACTGCAAATATAAAGTCTGTGTGCCCTTCAGGAAGCCAAGATAATTTTTGTTTTGAATTGCCATACCCTACTCCAAAAAACCCGCCCGAGGCGAACGCAATTAAAGATTGAATTATGTTATACCCTGCATTTAGTGGGTCTTTATTTGGATCAAGCCAAACTAAAATTCTTTGTTTTTGATAATCTTTAATAAATAATGAAACCAAAAAAGCGCCCGAGGCGAACCAACAAAGTATCTGTTTTGCACTTGCCCCGCCTGACATGTAATAAATGGAAAGAGATGTCATCAAAAGCAAAATTATCATGGATAAATTAGGCTGTTTATAAATAAACAAAAGCATTATGGCAAACATAAAATAATAGGGGAATTTTTTAGAATCAAAAATTGAAACATTTTTGCAAAATAAAGAGCTGAACATTAAAATGACAGCAGGTTTTGCAAATTCAGAGGGCTGAAACTGCAAGGGGCCGCAGACAAACCACCTTTTTGCCCCATTTACCGTAAGCCCAAATTGGGTAAATTGCACCAAAACAAGCAATACAAGGACAAAAATAGTCAGAGGCATTGTATATCTTTTTAATTTCTTATAATCGTACCTTGCAAAAAAACTTGCCCCGAATATCCCCGCAATAAGCCATATGAACTGCCTTATCGTAAAATGCAAAGGCGAAAGCCCTTCCATAACGGCTTTTGAAGAACCCGCAGAAAAAATTGCCATAATACCGATTGCCACAAGAAATATCGTAACAATCACAAGGGTTCTATCCGGCGGCGATATTATATAACCGTCTTCTTCCGTATAATTATTCGGCAATTCTCTTCTGTAAGACATAATTTCTAAAACATTCCCCTCTTACTTCAAAATTATCAAACATATCAAAGCTTGCACAAGCAGGCGAAAAAAGCACAACATCGGGGTTTTCCCTTGCCGCTTCATCAATTGCAAAATCTAGGGTTTTTTCTTCTTTAATATTGTCAAACCCCACATCCAAAAGCGCCTTTTTGAACCTTTCTGTTGCTTCGCCTATTAAAACAACTTTTTCAATTCTCTCTTTTATATAAGACACAAATTCATCCAAGGGGGTGTTTTTGTCCCTTCCGCCCGCAATTAGCGCCACTTTTTTATTTGGAAAAGAATTAATTGCCACATTTGAAGCCTCAGGGTTTGTTGCCTTAGAATCGTTAAAGAAAGACGTTTTGCCAATTTTTGCAATAAATTCAAGTCTGTGAGCCGGCGCTTTAAACTTTTTAATTGCATTTTTAATTGTTAAATTATCAAGCCCCTCTAATTTTGCTGCTATAATTGCACACATAACATTTTGATAATTATGGTTTCCTTCTAAATTAATTTCATTTGTGTCTATAATTTTTTCATTTTTAAAATAGATTGAACCGTTGTCTAAATAACACAAGTTTTCATAATCAATTTTTTCAAGCGAAAAATAATATATTTTTGCCTTAATTTCATCTTTAAAGGTTTTTGTATAAGGGTCATCATAATTTAAAATGACATATGAATTTTCATCCATTCTTTTTAAAATATCGGTTTTATCTTTAATGTACCCTTCCATTCCGTTATGCCAAGCAAGATGATCAGGAGTAATGTTACACAAAATTGCAATTTTTGGAGCAAGCGTTTTGGAGTAATGAAGCTGGTATGAACTTGCTTCCACAACAAAATAATCCACATCATTTTCTACAAGACAAGATAAAGGCGGAACACCGACATTACCCGTATAGGGCGCTTTATATTTTTCACTTAACAGAAAAGATGTTAGCATTGTTGTTGTGGTTTTGCCGTTTGTTCCTGTGATTAAAACCATTTTGTTTTTATAATTTAATTTTTCTCCCACAAATTCAATATCAGAATATACAGGACACTTAATTTTTGCCAAAACATCTGCTGTATCTTTAATGGAAGGCGAAATTATGCAAATATCAGAATTTGAAATAAATTCATCACTATGGGCGCCAAATTCAAGTTTTACCCCCTTTTCTTCAAGATATTTTACATCCTCTTTTTGGGGCGAAAATTCTGATATATAAACATTTGCTCCCATATTAACAAAAAATTCTGCACTTTTTTTGCTTGTGAGGGAATAGCCTAAAAACAAAACTTTTTTATTTTTTAAATCCATTTACATATTACCCTTTTGAAACCAAAAACCAACAACCGAAAGAACGCACATAACTGCTGATATTGCACAGAACACAGCCACAATTTTTTTCTCACTCCAGCCGGAAAGTTCAAAATGATGATGTATCGGGCTCATTTTAAAAACTCTTTTTCCCGTTAATTTAAAACTTGTGACTTGAATCATAACAGATAGAGTTTCTGATATAAAAATTATTGCAATTGGAATAAGCCAAAGTTCAAATTTGCCCATAATTGCAACCGTTGCAAGCATGCCGCCCAAAGCAAGAGAGCCTGTATCGCCCATAAAAATTTTGGCAGGATTTCTGTTGAAATATAAAAACCCTAAACAAGCGGCGCTTGCAGCAATTGAAATTATTGCGATGTCATTGTAGCCGCCAAGTTTTGCAATCATAGCACATGCCAGAAACGCAAACACGGAACACCCTGAAGCAAGCCCGTCTAAACCATCTGTTAAATTAAGTGCATTTGATGAACCCACAATCATAAAAACTGCAAACAAGGGGTAAAAATATCCAAGTTCAATATTAAAATTAAAAAAGCTCAATGTTGTTTGATGTTCCATAATTAAATATAAAGCAGGGAGCATTGATACTGCAATTTGAAGCGCCAACTTTGCCCTTGGGCTTAAACCTTCATTTTGTTTTCCTTTAATTTTTTTAATATCGTCTTCAAACCCTGTAAACATATAAAAAATTAATGTCATAAGAACAATGCTTGCCCTTGTGGTTAACTCTTGCGCCATAAAAAGTGTAACCAACGCCCCTGTTATAATTGATGCCACAATAAATACACCGCCTGTTGTCGGGGTTTTGTTTTTTTGCGCATGAAGAATTTGGACTTCTTCTCTTATGTATTGTTCATACATTTTCTTTTTCATAAATGCAAGATAAGGCACGCCAAACAATAAGCACAAAGTTAAGGTTATAAGGGCGCAAACTCCAATCATTATCATAGCTTTTCCACCGTCTCCATAATTTTTTCAAATTTCATAAATCTTGATGCTTTAAGAAGAATTGTTGTTCCTTTTTTTAAATTTTGAACAATATATTTTGCACATTCTTCATTTGTTTTAAAATTTTTACCTTCAAAGGTTGATGCCTTTAAAATAAATTTGGCAAGTTCCCCAACGGTTAAAACTTCAATTCCTTCTTTATAATAAGAAGATAAAAATTCACCAATTTGCTTGTGGTACATAATAGAATCTTTTCCAAGTTCACCCATATCCCCAAGCACAAGCGCCACGGGAGAGTGATTTACGGAAAGAAAAGTTTTAATTGCAGCCTTCATGGATTCAGGGTTTGCATTGTAGCTGTCGTTTATAAAATTAAAACCTTTTATGTTTGAAATTTCCCACCTTTTTTCAATCGGATGAAATTTTTTAAGCCCCTCTTTTATGTTGGAAACAGAAACGCCCGCATGCTGTGCCGCTTCAATAACTAAAATTGCATTTTGGACATTGTGTTCCCCCTCAACCGAGAGCTCATATTCTTCATTTTTATACGTAAATGTGGTTTTATTCCGCTCAATTTTAATGTTCTCGCCGCCTGAAGCAAAAACTTTTTTACCTTCAAACTTCACGGTGTTTTTAATTTTATTGCAATCAGGTGCAACAAAAAGCCCTTCTTTATTTAAATGACTTGTGATTTCACACTTTGCATTTGCAATGTTTTGAACCGTTCCCAAAAGCTCCACATGGGCTGTGCCAACATTTGTAATAATGCCGATATCGGGCTCTGAATAACTTGATAAAAGTTCAATTTCCCCTAAATTTCTCATTCCCATTTCCAAAACAAGAAATTCCGTGTCTTTTGGCATTTTGAAAAAAGTTTCGCAAAGCCCAATTTCATTATTGTGATTTAAAATTGTTTTATGCGTTTTGTACGTTGTAGATAAAACGGAAAAAAGCATTTCTTTTACGGTAGTTTTTCCGGATGAACCCGTTATTGCTGCAACTTTTGGGTTAATTTTGTGTCTTATGTATTTTGCAAGCTTTAAATATGCGACAAGAGTGTTTTCAACGTATACAATAAATTCAGCACTTTTATTAATTTTTGTTTTATCTTGAGTAAAATACCCCAAAGCACCTGTTTTTAGCGCATTATCAATAAAAGAGTGCCCGTCATAATTTTCACCCCTTAAAGGAAGGTAAAAATCTCCATTGTTAATTTTTCTTGTATCCGTAGAAATATCAAAAAGCTTATCGCTGTTTATATCACCAACTAAAAGAACTCCGTTTGTGTTTTCTATAATTTCCTGTATACTGAAGCTCATTTTTCTCCCCTAAAAAATATTGCCAAAATTGGCTACATCTATTGTAAATCAAATACTGATTGATGTAAAATACTTTTATGAAAATATTATTTGTACCGATAGATAACCGCCCCATAACGTATCTTCTGACAAAAGAAATCGCAGATGTTAATAAAAGTTTAAATCTTGTAATGCCAAAAAGAGAAGCCCTTGGCGGACTTTTTTGTCAGGCAAAAATTTATGAAATTTTAGATTGGCTAAAATATGAAAATGACCCTGACTTAATTATTTTATCACTTGATACAATTGCATATGGCGGGCTTGTGCCCTCTAGAAGGTGCAGGGAAACTTATGAAGAAATTAAAGAAAGAATTCTTCTTTTAAAAGAAATTCTTCTTTCTAAAAAAAATAAAAATCCCAACCTTAAAATTTTTGCAACATCAAGCATAATGCGCATTTCAAACAACAATGTTAACGAAGAAGAAAAAGAATACTGGAATTTGTGGGGAGAAAAAATTTTTCAATATTCCTATAATTTCCACAAACATCAAAGTGAAGAAACAGACATCCCAAAAGAAATTTTAGAAGATTATCTTCAAACAAGAAAAAGAAATTTTGAAATAAACAGGTTGTATATAAAATTTTTGGAAGAAAAAATTTTTGACTACTGTGTGTTTTCAAAAGACGACACGGGAGAATACGGGCTTAATGTTCTTGAAGGCAAGAGGCTTGAAGAAGAAATTAAATCAAAAAAACTGCCTGCAATTATTAAAACAGGCGCAGACGAAATCCCCTTAGGACTTTTTACAAGGGGTGTTGCAGAAAAAGAAGAAATTAAAATTAAAACAATTTTTCACTACCCAAATTCAATTAATAAAATTTCAAGGTATGAAGATTTATCGGTTGAAAATTGCACAAAAGCACAGCTTTCTCTTGCCCTTCCTAAAGCAAAATTACAAAATAGCGAGTATGATTTAATTTTGTATGTAAATAATTTTGAAGGGCGTCAGGGGGACCTTGTTTTTCAAGATGTTATAAATCATTCTGAAAATTTAGATATAAATTTTAATTCACCATTTATTATAGCGGATATTAACAACGCAAACGGGGCAGACAACGGGCTTATTGAAGCAATTTTTAAAAAAGGTTTTAACTCTGATTTTCTTAGCTATTCAGGGTATAACACAAGCGCAAACACAATAGGGAGCGCAATTTGTCTTGGTGTGGTTGCATATCTTGCAAAGAAAAACAATACATTTTGCGAGGATGCCCTTAAAAGGGCCCTTGTGGTAAGGTTTTTAGACGATTGGGGATATCAAGCCAATGAAAGAATAAAAGTACAAAAATCAAAAGAGGAATTTAAAAACTTGATTTTTTCATACTACGAATGTAAAATAAAACAGTTCCTAAATGTGGATTTTAAGGCAAAATACAGCCTTCCATGGGAGAGAAGTTTTGAAATTGAGGTAAATTTATATGGAAATTAAATTTGAAAAATGGCACGGGCTTGGAAATGATTTTATAATTTTAGAAAATACCAAAATCACACCAGAGCTTGCAATTGATATGTGCGACAGAAAATTTGGCATAGGGGCAGACGGAATTTTTAGCCCAATCAAAACAGATAAGGCGGATATTGGTTGGGATTTTTACAATTCAGACGGCTCAATTGCGCAAATGTGCGGAAATGGCATAAGATGCTTTGCCCAATATGCTTATAAAAAGGGGCTTGTAGACAAAAAGAAATTTTCCGTTTTAACATTGAGAGGAAATGTCATTCCTGAAATTTTGGATGAAACATATGTCAGAGTTGATATGGGGCAGCCAATTTTAGAAAATGATAAAATTCCCGTTTTAGCTCAAGATGTTCTTAATTTTGAAGTTTGTGGTTTTATGGCATCGGCTGTCAGTATGGGAAACCCTCACTGTCTTATTTTTACAAATGAAAATGGACGTGAACTTGCGCTTAAGTTCGGTTCTTCCATTGAAAATTCGCCAATTTTTCCTGAAAAAACCAATGTCGAATTTATAAATATAATCAACCGTAACAAAATTGAAGTAAATGTTTGGGAAAGAGGGTGCGGCATAACTCTTGCCTGCGGTACGGGCGCATGCGCTTCAACTGTTGCGGGAATTAAAAAAGGACTATTAGATAACTCGGTTGAAGTGAAACTCCCCGGCGGAAGTTTATTTATTGAATATAACGGCGAAAATGTTTATATGAAGGGCCCTGCCACAAAAGTTTTTGACGGAATTTATTACAAAAATTAACTCTTTACTTGTGTATAAAAAATGTTTGTGATAGGCTTTAGAATAGCGAAAATACAAAAATTAAGGAAAACGAAATGGGAAAATACGAATTATTATCAGCAATTAAACCAAACCTTGATAATGATGAAGCAGATAAAGTTGTTTCTAAAATTGAAGAAGCAGTTCAAAATCTTGGTGGGGATATTATTGATACTGAAAAAATGGGAAGAAAAAAATCAGCTTACGACATTAACGGCTACAGAGACAGCTATTTTGTAGTCCAAAAAATGAATCTTCCTGAAAATCAAGTTGTCGAATTAAAAAGGCAATTAAGATTAAATGAAAATGTTTTAAGAACAATTTTTACAAAAGTAAAGGCATAAAAAATGACTTTAGCAAAAATCGTTGTAACAGGAAAAGTAGTTAAAAACCCTGAAAAAAGATTTACACAAAACAATCTTGCGGTTGCAAACTTAATTGTAAATATCAATCCTCAGGATGAAACTTTGGTTAGGGTAAGCGCTATTGGCGCCGTTGCAGACAGAATTGCAGAAAATGTTTCAATGAATGATACTGTTATTGTTGATGGCAGATTGCAGATGGAAACAGTTAAAACAACAAACGGCAAGGAAAGAAAAGTTGCAACAATAAACGCTTCAAATGTTGAAAAAATCGGAAACACAGAGTGTGCAACCGCTCAAAGCGCCCCTTCAAAAAATGAGGACGTTGTTCAGTTTTCAACGGAAGAAATTGCTGAAGATTTAATAGATCCGGATGAAATTCCGTTTTAATAAGATTAGTAAAATAAAGGGAAATATAAATGGCTAAAGATTTAAAAGACAATAAGAAGAAAAAAACTTGCAGCTTTTGCGCAGACAAAGTTGAAGTTATTGATTACAAAGACGCTTCAAAATTAAAAAGATTTTTATCAGAGGCAGGAAAAATTCTTCCAAGAAGAATTACAGGAACTTGCGCACTTCACCAAAGAAAACTCTCTTCCGCAGTGAAAAAAGCAAGAGAATCATCACTTATTGCATATGTTTTTGAAAACTAATTTTTTAAAATATAATTAAAGCGTCTTTTTCAAAAGGCGCTTTTTTAATGCATTTTAATGTATTTTTAAGGCTAGCTTTTAATACAGTTTTATTTTGAAATTTTATAAGAAAATTGCAGAAAATTCCCCATAAGATTTTCATTCCAAACTTCAATGTCATCTGAAACACATAAAACAGTTGGGGAAAAATTCCAAATATATTTAATTTTTGATTTTACCGCATAATTTGCAATTTTTTGCGCATAATCGGCAGGCACAGTCAAAATGGCAATTTCGACATTCATTTTATCTGTGTATGAAGCAAGTTCTTCAATATTATAAACGGGCTTATTGTTTATTTTTTTCCCTATTTTATTTTTATCAACATCAAAAAGCGCCAAAACATTCAAGCCGTAACTTTCAAAATCATTATATTTTGCAAGCGCAGACCCTAAATTTCCCGCCCCGATTATAAAAGCGTTTTTCGGGTTTGAAAACCCCAGTGTTTTTTCAATTTTTTCTTTTAACTCTTTTGCATCGTACCCCACACGGGATTTTCCTGTGTTTTTCAGCATGGAAATATCTTTCCTCACTTGAGAGTCGTCAATTTTTAACAACTGCGCCAAATAAGAACTTGTGACATTTTCCTCATTTTTTTTAATACATTCCACTAAAATGCAATGATATTGAGTTAATCTATTTATTACTTTATCTGAAATTTTATCCATTTTTATATTAAAAAGATGCCCTTCTTGGGAAAAGCCAAAAAGAGCATCTTGTCTTATTTTTAGTATTCACCGTTAAAAGCTTGAATATAAAGTTTTCTTATATCAGCCATTAAAGGATATACAGGGTTTGCGCCCGTGCATTGGTCGTCAAATGCAAGCTCAACCATTTCATCCAATTTATCATAGAAATCGGTTTCTGTTTGTCCGTTTCTTTCAATCCATTCTCTGATTGATTTTGGAAGTTCAATATCGCTCATAAGTTCATCAATTGCCTTTAAGAGCAATTCTGTTTTTTCTTCATTTGTTGAACCGCCAAGTTTCAATTCATCCGCAATTTGTGCGTATCTTTCAAGCGCACAAGGGTATTTATATTGCGGGAATGTTGCTTGTTTTTTCGGACAATCTGTTGCGTTGTATCTGATTACTTGTCTGATAAGTAATGCGTTTGCAACACCGTGAGGAATGTGGAACATAGCGCCCAATTTGTGAGCCATTGAGTGGCACAAGCCTAAGAAAGAGTTTGCAAATGCCATAGCAGCGATTGTTGCGGCATAGTGCATTTTTTCTCTTGCAATCGGGTCGTTTGCCCCTTCGTGGTATGAACGGCTTAAGTATTTGAACACTAATTTTATAGCTTCAAGAGCGTTTGAATTTGTAAAGTTTGTAGCCATACAAGATACATAAGCTTCAACAGCGTGAACTAAAGCGTCAATACCTGAAGCGCTTGTTAAGCCTTTTGGCATACCGTCAACAAAATTCGGGTCAACAATTGCCATTGAAGGTGTGAGCGCATAATCTGCGATTGCATATTTAACACCTGATTTATCGTCTGTGATAATTGAGAATGGAGTTACTTCAGAACCTGTACCTGATGTTGTCGGAATTGCAACCATAAGAGCTTTTTTACCAAGTTCAGGAAGCTGACAAATTCTTTTTCTGATATCCATAAATCTCATTGCAATATCTTCAAAGACAGTGTCAGGTTGTTCATATTTTAACCAGAGAATTTTTGCAGCATCCATTGGTGAACCACCGCCAAGTGCAATAATAACATCCGGTTCAAAAGGTTTCATAATAGCAAAAGCTTCTTCGATTGTGGACAATGTAGGATCCGGTTTAACGTCAAAGAAAACTTCATGGTCAATACCGATTTCATCAAGAGTTTTGATAATTTGATCAGCAGCGCCTGAATTGAATAAAAATCTATCCGTAACGATGAAAGCTTTCTTTCTGCCTGCCAATTCTCTTAAAGCCAAGTCAGTTGCTCCACGTTTAAAATATACTTTTTGAGGAACTTTGAACCAAAGCATGTTTTCTCTCCTTTCAGCAACTCTCTTATAGTTTAATAAGTTCATAACCCCAACGTTTCCTGAAACGGAGTTTTTACCCCAAGAACCGCAACCTAATGTTAAAGAAGGTTCCATACGGAAGTTGTAAAGGTCGCCGATACCGCCTTGGCTTGAAGGTTGGTTAATCAAAACTCTGCAAGAAGGCATTTTCTTTGCGTAAGCGTCAATTCTGTCTTTTTTGCGTTCATCTGTATATAAAACAGAAGTATGACCTGCACCGCCCTTCGAAACAAGCGTGTATGCCATTTCAGCAGCTTCTTCAAAGCTTGATGCTCTGTACATAGCAAGGATTGGAGATAATTTTTCTCTTGAAAATGGATCAGCCCAGTCAAGAGTTTCTCTTTCACCGATTAAAACTTTTGTATTTTCGCTAACTTCAAAACCTGCCATTTTTGCAATTTCATAAGCAGGCTGCCCAACGATTTTGGGGTGAGCTGTGCCACGGTTAGGGTCAATAAATCCAAAATCAATGAGTTTTTGTTTTTCAGCTTCGCTCATAATATGAGCGCCTCTGTATGCGAATTCTTTTTTAACTTCTTCATATATGCTATCAACAACAACTACAGATTGTTCTGAAGCGCAAATCATACCGTTATCGAAAGTTTTTGACATCAAAACGGAAGAAACTGCCATTTTAATATCTGCTGTTTCATCAATAACAGCTGATGTATTTCCGGGGCCAACACCCAATGCAGGGTTGCCTGAAGAATACGCTGCAGCAACCATTCCGGGACCGCCTGTAGCCAAAATGCAAGCAATTTTTTTGTGCTTCATTAATTGCCCTGAAAGTTCAATAGATGGAACATCAATCCAGCCGATAATATCTTTAGGTGCACCTGCTTTAATTGCAGCATCTAAAACTAATTTAGCGGCTTTAATTGTGCATTCTTTTGCTCTTGGGTGTGGGGAGAAAATAATGCCGTTTCTTGTTTTTAAGGAAATTAAAGATTTAAAAATAGCAGTTGAAGTTGGGTTTGTTGTAGGAACAATACCTGCAAGAACGCCCAAAGGTTCAGCCACAATTTTAATTCCGTTTGCTTTATCTTCTTCGATAACACCGCAAGTTTTTGTGTTTTTGTGCTTGTTGTAGATGTATTCACTTGCATAGTGATTTTTAATAATTTTATCTTCTACAACGCCCATGCCTGTTTCTTCAGCAGCCATTTTAGCAAGAGGTATGCGGGCTTTGTCCGCAGCGGTTGCAGCAGCTTTGAAAATTTTGTCTACTTGTTCTTGAGTAAATGTTGCAAATTCTTTTTGCGCTGCAACAACTCTGTCAACAAGAGCGTCCAATTGTTCGGCTGTTTCAACCAATTCGGTTGGTTTTGTTTCCGTAGTTGTCATAATAGTATATTCTCCTTTTTGTGATTAATTCGTGATTATTTTCACAATTACATCATATAACAAAAAGAATAAAAATCAAGTGTTGTTTATACAATCTTAATTTACTAATAAATTTATATAACCTTTAAAATATCGTCTTCTGATATATCGTCAAAAATTTTAACTTCCCCTTTTGATACGGGCAAAACAAGCCTTATTTTTGAGGCTTGAACCTTTTTATCAGATTTCATAATCTCTAAATATCTTTTTTTATCCCAATCCAATTTGTGTTCATCTGCAAGATTGAATTTGTCTATTAAGAAAAATGCTTTTTTAAAATAATCAAAATCAATAAGTCCCAAATTTAAAGAAAGCTCAAAGGCAGATTTGATGCCCATTGCAACCGCTTCACCGTGGGTAAATTTATTATAATTTGTAATTGTTTCAATTGCATGGGCAAATGTGTGCCCTAAATTTAATATAGCTCTTAAGCCCCCTTCTTTTTCATCCTTTGAAACAACTTCAGCTTTTAGAGCACAAGAATTGTATATTATTTTTGAAAAATCTGGCTCTTTTTCACCTGAAAGATAATCAAAAAGGTAAAATTCAGAGTTAGAAGAACAAGTTTTTTCAATAAATCCATATTTTACAACTTCCCCCATGCCTGTCTTAATTTCTCTTTCATTTAAGGTAGATAAAACACAAGGGTCAATTAAAACACATTCCGGTTGATAAAAAGCACCTATTAAATTTTTGCCATATTTTGTGTTAAACCCTGTTTTTCCACCAACGGAAGAATCCACCTGAGCTAAAAGAGTGGTTGGAATTTGGACAAATTTTACTCCCCTTAAAACAGAAGCTGCGGCATACCCTGCAATATCCCCCGTAACACCGCCACCAAAGGCAAAAATTGTGTCTTTTCTTTCAATTTTTTGAGATAACAAACTTTCAATTACAAATTGAAAAGTTTCAAAATTTTTATATTTTTCACCGTCTTTTATGACAACTTTGTGTTCAAATTGGGATACAAAATTTGGATATATTTTTTCAAGATTGTCGTTTGTAATTAAAAAACTTTTGTTTTTTTCAGGCAAAAATTTTTGAATTTCAGACAAAATTCCTTCTTTAATTAAAATATCATAAGACTTGTTTGGTGTTTTCACATTCAGTTTTTTCATAAATTTCAATTATCCTATCTGCAACAAGATTTGGCTCAACATCCGCTTGTATCTTGAAGTTTGCACATTCATATTTTTTCTTTCTTCTTCTGTATATTTTAGTCAAAGTTTCTTTTGGATTTGGGTTTTGAAGAAGGGGACGAGTTTTATCATCTTTTATTCTTTTAAAAATTTTAGACGGCTTTATCTCAAGATAAAAAACTTCCCCTTTGGTAAATAAAATTGAGATATTTGATTTATTTTCAACCACGCCCCCGCCTGTAGATAAAATATAGGGCTTATCTGAAGATAAAGAAGATAAAATGGAAGTTTCAAGGTTTCTAAAATATTTTTCACCTTTTTTTAAAAAAATTTCAGAAATTTTTACTCCTTCAGAATTTTCAATCAAGGCGTCCATATCAATAAAATCGTACCCGAGCTTTGAAGAAAGTTCCTTGCCCACGGTAGTTTTCCCGCATGCAGGCATGCCTATCAGAATTATGTTATTTTTTGTTCGCCTCATAATTTTTTAAAGTTTCCTCAAAACTGTCCCCGCCAAATTTTTCCATAAATTCGCCCAAAAGAACAATTGCAACCATATTGAGCGCAACCGTGCCCATTGCTTCCACAGCACAGGTATCTGCCCTTTCAAAGTGCGCCAAAGTTTGTTCTTTTGTTTTAATATCAATTGAATTTAAGGCTTTGTTCATTGTCGGAATGGGCTTCATTGCGCATTTTGCCACAAGAATTTCCCCGTTTGTCATTCCGCCTTCAAGCCCGCCTGCGTTATTTGTGCGCCTTACAATTTTGGCTTTATCACAAAAAATTTCATCATGAACCTTATCACCAGTTAAATTTGCAACTTCATACCCCATGCCGATTTCAACCGATTTAACCGCAGGAATACTCATAAGAGCGCCTGCGATTTTTCCATCCAGTCTTCTGTCCCAATGAACAAAGCTGCCAAGCCCAACAGGCAAATTTTCAAATTCCACTTGAACCACACCGCCCAAGGAAACCCCTTCTTTTTTGGCTTTGACAATAACGTCATCTATTTCTTTTTCATCTGTTTTCCCGCCAACGGAGATAACTTTTACTTTTCCTTTTATATTGAATTTAGCCAAAATATTTTGACATATTGCCCCAACTGCCACTCTTGTTGCGGTTTCCCTTGCAGAAGACCTTTCTAAAATATTTCTTATATCTTCTGTGTTATATTTAATGGCTCCTGCAAAATCTGCATGTCCCGGGCGAAGTTTTGTTATTGTTTTTTCTTGAATTTTTTCTAAAATTTCATTTTTTTCATCCACCGAAAGCCCGTCAAAATTGATTTTCTCTGCGCTCATTGGAATTTTCCAATTTTCAAAATCTTTATTTTTGATTTCAATACAAATGGGCGCGCCTGTTGTGACATTAAACCTTACTCCCGATTTAACTTCAATTTTATCGGTTTCAATTTTCATTCTTCCGCCCCTGCCTTTGCCTTTTTGGCGGTTTGAAAGTTCACTATTTATAAAATCAAAATCAAGTTCATATCCTGAACCTATTCCTTCAATAATGGCATTTAAGCACTTGCCGTGGGATTCTCCCGATGTTAAAAATCTTATTGCCAAATTCTTCTTCTCCTAAATATATGTCCAAGGCACATGTTCATCCGCTATAATGACTTCAACCCCAGCTTTTGCAATTAGCCCTTGTAATAAAGGTAAGACAGGAATTTCAGATTCAAAATGCCCGATATCAGCAGCGGCAAAATTGCGAACCTCAAGCGCAGCGTGAAATTTAATATCCCCTGTTATATAAAGGTCAATGTCATAATCTCTTAACTTTTTAATATAACTTCCGCCTGCACCTGCGCAAATTGCAATGTTTTTAACCGTTGTCACCCCTGAAGGGTTGACAAGTTTAATTCTTTCCACCCCAAGATTGATTTTTGCGTTTTCAAGAAATTCATCAAGCGAAATTTCATCTTTAAGGTGAGAAATTTTAATGTAATCATCAATTGTGATTAAATTTTTAAGCCCCAAAACCCCTGCCAGAGCGTCAGTTGTGGAACCATAGGTTTTATCAAGGTTTGTGTGTGCCGAATAAACAGAAATGTTGTGCTTAATTGCTTCAATAATAACAGAATCATTTATCGCACTTAAACGGTCAAAAATCAAAGGGTGATGAGTTATAATCAAATCGCAATCGTTTGTAATTGCTTGCACAAGAGTTTCTTTAGTTAAAGATAATGCCACAAGAACTTTGTTTGTATAATCATGGCACAAGTTAATCTGCCAACCAGAATTATCCCAAGGCTCCATTAAATCAAGGGAAGCATACCTTTCAATTTTCTGAATAATTTCTTCTGTTTTAATCATAACACAATCTCCAAAATCGCCCTTGCAATATCTTTTTTGTTTTGATATTCAAGTTTTTTCACACCATTTTTATCTATAACCCAAACTTCCGCATTGTCACTGTTCAAGGAAGTTTTAGCCTCGTTTGCAATAATAAAATCACAATTTTTATCTTTTAGTTTTTGAGCACCAATTTCAAGTGTATCTTCCGTGGAGAGGGAAAAGCCAATAACTCTTTGTCCTTCTTTTTTTATTTGTCCCACACTTTTAAGTATATCAGGATTTAATTGAAGTTCAATGTTATATGAACCATTTTTAATATCAGACTTTCTTATTTTAGATTTTTTCATCTCAACTTTAAAATCTGAAACAGCAGATGCCATAATTAAATAATTAGAATTTTTAAATTCCTCAAAAACCGCTTTTTGCATATCTTCTGCCGTTTTTCTAACAATAACGCTATAGGGCTTATTAATTTCATATGTTGAAATTAAAACAACATCATACCCCATTTCATAGGCGCAATCTGCAAGGGCATTGCCCATTTTACCAGATGAATCGTTTGAAATAAACCTGACCGGATCAATATATTCTTTTGTTCCGCCCGATGTTATTAAAACCTTTTTGCCGTTTGAGGTTCTCAATTTGCTTTTAACAAAATCAAAAATAACGGAAACATTCTCCATTTTTCCAATGCCCGTGTAACCACAGGCTAAATTTCCAACAACAGGTTCAACTACATAAACTCCTGCCGTTTTGAGTTTTTCAATATTTTGAGAAACAAAGGGGTTCTTCCACATTCCTTCATTCATTGCAGGTGCAACAAAAAAGGGTTTATTTTTGCCCAAATAAGCACAAGCAAGGGAAGTTAAAAGGTTATCCGCCACCCCTTGAGCAATTTTTGAAATTGTGTTTGCACTAATTGGTGCGATTATAAAAATATCTGCCCAATCCGCAAGGGAAATGTGCCCTGTTTCCATTTTTTTTTGAAACATATCAATATAAACAGGATTACCTGTCAGGGTTTCAAAAGTTTTTTCCCCCACAAAAAGACTTGCAGAGTCTGTCATAACCACTTTCACATTTGCACCGCTTTTTTTAAAAAGCGACACCATCTCACAAGTTTTATATGCGGCAATAGAGCCGGTTAGACCTATTAGTACATTTTTATTCTTCATCGTTTTCTTTCGTTTCATAATCATAAACAGATTGAAGTTTTTGATATGCAAGTTCAACTTCATCGTTTACAATATTATATTCATAATTATCCAACATCAAAAGCTCATTTTTAACCGCATTCAATCTTTTTTTAATTGAAGCTTCATCTTCTGTTTTTCTGCCCCTTAGCCTTTGCTCAAGCTCATCTATGGTTGGCGGAACAATAAAAATTGTAACGCAATTTGGGAACTTTGCCATTACCTTTTTGGCTCCGTTTGTTTCAATTTCAAGAATGACGTTTATTCCTTCTTTTAATTTTTGGAAAACAATATTTTTATTCGTTCCATAAAAATGTCCTGAATATTCCGCCCATTCAAGAAACTCATCCCTTTCAACAGCTTTTGTAAATTCTTCATCAGAAACAAATAAATAATTGACTCCGTCAACCTCATTTGGTCTTGGCGCCCTTGTTGTCATAGAAACAGAAAAGTAAACCCCATTTTTATTGTGTTCAAAAAATTTTGCAAGAATAGTTCCCTTGCCCACACCGGATGGCCCTGTTACAACAAACAATTTACCGTATTTTTTATCTTTTGCCATAAACTCTCCGATTAATATTTCGCAAGAGATAAAATTTTCACATCCTGTGGAAGTTTTTCTCTACCTTTTAAATCTTCAAGTTCAATCACAAAAGCAAGTCCCGCAAGAACGCCCGCTTTTTTTACAAGTTCTACCGCAGCTTTTGCCGTTCCACCCGTTGCAAGAAGGTCATCTATTATTAAAACTCTTTTTCCTTCTTCAATTGCATCTTTGTGCATTTCAATTTTATCTGTTCCGTATTCAAGAGCGTATTCGACACTATACGTTTCAGCCGGAAGCTTGTTTGGTTTTCTGATTGGAATAAAACCGCACCCTAGAGAATATGCAACAGGCATACCAAAAATAAACCCTCTTGACTCAATTCCCGCAACGTAATCAATTTTTTCATCTTTAAATTCTTCAACGATATTATCAATCATTTTTTTCATAACTGTTGAATCTTTAATTGCGGTTGTGATATCTCTGAATAAAATTCCTTTTTTGGGGAAATCCGGCACCGTCCTAATTGCTTTTAAAATATATTCATTATTCATATCTTAATCCTTAACTTCCGAATAAGTTTATTTTATCAAAAAAAATGTTTATAGTAAAATTAATTATATGGAAGAAAATTCTGAAATTTTAAAACAATTAATACAAAACATCACCCCGCACTTTAATTCATATGCGAGGTGTCTTTGACACAGAAAAATTGACTTTAGAGTTAGATGAACTTGATAAAAAAGCAAAAGATGAAAATGT
This sequence comes from uncultured Gammaproteobacteria bacterium, assembly GCA_964467625.1. Classification (GTDB taxonomy): domain Bacteria; phylum Cyanobacteriota; class Vampirovibrionia; order Gastranaerophilales; family Gastranaerophilaceae; genus Galligastranaerophilus_A. Next base: position 385,952 of record CAYXRM010000002.1, read on the forward strand.
TTGGCAAGAACCTGCTTTAGCATCAAAAATTTTAAAACGCCAAAAAGAAATAAAAAGCGAACTTGAAAATTTTAAAAAAAACAAGGGAATTTTAGAAGACAGCTCTCTTGCGCTAGAGTTGTCAGATATGGATTTAATATCAGAATCAATTGAAAACTTAAAAAATCTTGAAAAATTTTTAGAAAAATTTGACCTTGAAAAAATGCTCTCTGATGAATATGACCCAAACGATGCCATTTTAACCGTAAACGCCGGTGCAGGCGGAGTGGACGCTATGGATTGGGCAAGTATGCTGTTGAGGATGTATTTAAGGTATTCTGATATTAAGGGGTACAGTACAGAGCTTTTAGATAAATCCGAAGGGGAAGAAGCCGGAATAAAATCTGCCACGATAAAAATTAAAGGAAAGTGGGCATACGGCTACCTTAAAGCAGAAAAAGGGGTGCACAGATTAGTTAGAATTTCCCCCTTCAATGCAAACGGTAAAAGACAAACAAGCTTTGCGAGCATTGAAGTTATTCCCGCAATTGAAGATTTTGAAAATAAAATTGAAATTCCGCCGGATGAAATTGTTCTTGAAACAATGCGCTCAGGCGGTGCTGGCGGTCAAAATGTCAACAAGGTTGAAACAGCAGTTCGAATTTACCATAAGCCCACAGGAATTGTGGTTAAATGTCAAGAAGAACGCTCCCAATTGCAAAACAGGGAAAATGCCATGCAAATGCTTGCATCCAAACTGTTAATGCTAAAAAAACTTGAGCATGAGCAGAAATTATCTGACTTAAAAGGACAAGTTATGGATATAAACTTTGGCTCTCAAATAAGAAGTTACGTTTTTCACCCCTATAAAATGGTAAAAGACCACAGAACAAATGTTGAAGTCGGAAATGTTGATTCTGTTATGAATGGCAACATTGACAGTTTTATTGAAGGATATTTAAGACAAAAAGGATAAAAAAATGATAAAAGCACAAAGAGGCACAAAAGATATTTTACCTGAGGATACATTTCTTTGGCAGGAAGTTGAAAAAAAGGCGAGAACCTTATTTCAAGGCGCAAATTACAAAGAAATCAGAACACCGATTTTTGAAGGAACTGAGCTTTTTAAAAGAGGGGTTGGGGATTCAACTGATATTGTAAATAAAGAAATGTATACATTTTGTGCGCCAAAAAGTGACACTTCAATTACGCTCCGCCCTGAAAACACAGCAGGCGTTGTGAGAAGCTATATTGAACATGGAATGGATAAAGTGTCCCCCCCTGTTAAACTTTGGTATTTTGGGCCGATGTTCAGATATGAAAGACCACAAGCCGGTCGCCAAAGGCAATTTCACCAAATAGGGGTTGAAATGTTCGGGGTTGAAAACCCAACAGCAGACGCTGAGGTTATTGTTCTTGCGTCAGAATTTTTAAAGGCAAATGGAATAGACGACCTTACAGTGAGCTTAAATTCACTTGGGTGCCCTGTTTGCAGAAATCAATATAAAGAAAAAATTAAAAAAGCACTTGAGCCTTATTTAGACAAATTGTGCGATGATTGCAAAACAAGGTATGAAAAAAACCCTCTAAGAATGCTTGACTGCAAGAATGACGACTGTAAGAAAATTTTTGAACTTGAAGAAATTAAAAAAGTCGTTTTAGAAGATTTTATCTGCGAAGATTGTAAAAATCACTTTGAAAAATTAAAAGAATATTTAGACAAAGTAAACATCAAATACGAAGTAGATAAAATGCTTGTAAGAGGGCTTGATTACTATACAAGAACAGTTTTTGAAATTAAAAGTGCACATCTTGGCGCACAGAGCGCAATTTTGGGCGGGGGAAGATATGACGGACTTGTTGAAATGCTTGGCGGCAAAAAGACGCCTGCCGTTGGTTTTGCGCTTGGAGTTGAGAGGTTGTGCAGCTTAATTGAAAAACAAGAGTATAAAAAACTTGATTATTTTGTTGTTTCAAGTTTACCCGATATTGCGCTTAAAACCGCATTTGAGCTTAGACAAAAAGGTTATAGCGTAGATTTTGACCTTCAAGGGCGCAAGTTTACAAAACAACTTGAAAAAGCAGGTAAAATTGCTAAAAAGGCGGTAATTATAGGGGAAGACGAACTCAAAGAAGGGTATTATTCAGTAAAAGACCTTGAAACAGGGGTTCAAGAAAAAGTCCACTCTTTATAATTTTAAAATAATTAAAAACAATAAAAGACCGATTAAAAATTCAATCGGTCTTTTTTGTGATATTATTTGAATTTATTTTAGAATAAAGCCGGTTTTTTAACAGGTGCAGCCCCTGGAATTGCTTCCCAGTTTGCAGCCATAATTTTCTTGAAAGATTTTAATGCTGTATCTTCAAGTTCGCCCAATTCTTCAGCTTCAATAATTAATTTTCTTAACGGTAAAAGTGCACGTTGATCTCTCAAAACACCGAGCGCAGCTGCTGCGCCTGCACGAACCAAATCATTTTCTTCTTTGTTTTCCATAACTTCAATTAAAGCGGGAACTGCTTTTGTGTCACCCAATTTGCCCAAAGAAGTCACTGCATAAATTCTAACATTTACCCATTCATCTTTAAGCATTGTAATTATTCGCTCAACCGCTTTTTTATTGCCGATTTCACCTAACGCACGGGTTGCGTCACATCTTACATTAACTTTTTCATGGTCTAAAGATTCAATTAAAGCATCTGTTGCAACATCGCCAATTTCAATCAAGGCGTCTGTTGCTGTAATACAAACTTGGGGGTTTTCATCATTAAGAGCTTCTACCAAAGGTTCAACAACAATGGCACCGCCCAAACGCCCCAACGCACGGGCTGCACGGACACGAACGTCAACGTTTCTATCTTCTCTTAAAGATTCAATCAAAGGAACAGTTGCATCTGTGTTGCCAAGTTCACCCAACGCACGGGCTGCATATAAACGAACAGAACCGTTTTTATCATATTTCAAAACATCAATAAGAGGCTTAACTGCATTAAAATCGCCCATTTCTCCAAGAACTCTTGCTGCATTATAGCGAACTTTTTCAGAGTTTGATGTTTGCAAGTCTTTAATCAATTCTTCAAATGATTTTTTTGCTTGCTTTTTACGATTGTTCACACTGATAGTCATATTAATCGAGATTCCTCCACATTAATTTCTTCACTACTTCCTTTTGCCTTTTTTTAAGACATAAAGATATCATTCCTTCATACATATATAAAAAAATCGATTTCAAATAAATTGACTTTTTTGTTGTTAATTCTTAACGAAACTTCATATCTTAATGGATTTTCTTCTCTTCCTTAAATTTTATTAGGGTAAAAAGAACACTTTATGTTTACATAATATCATTTTTTTTGAAGTTTGTCTTACATTATTCATATTACTTAACAAAAAAAATAAATTGTTTTTTTAAAGATAAGTGTCTATAAAGATATAACAGGATTTTAGAATTAACATTTCTTAACAAAACATGAAAGTTAGTATATATTTTAGTTATACTTACAAACAAAATGTGATATATTAATATGAAAAATTAATCGTCAGCCAAGGCTTCTTCACAATCAATTGCACAACTTGCATATTCACGACACAAATTAAGTTTATTCATATTAGAAATTGCAATTTGCTCTCTTTTATCAGAAAGTTTTTTATCTAAAGCGGCCGTGCCGAGCAATCCACCAACAAGAGGGGCGTATAAAACTGTTGCTGTGAGCGCACTTGCAGCTTTAGGGTGTGCATTTGCAAATTTTTGAGCATGCCCTGAAACTTTATCAGTTAATTTACCCAATTTTGAACCGTCAATAGCAGAAGAAATTTGAGAAACTTTTGATTTAACAACATTTGCGGTAGGTTCAAAAATTGACGCCAATTTATTTACCCCTTTTGTAGCACCTTTAATTAAGAGAGCAGAAGCGCCTGCTAGCGTACAAATTGAAACTGCTGTTTTTGCAAAAGTATTTGTTTTCTTTGTATCATCGACTTCTTTTGATTTAAAAATGGCGTCTGTCAATTTGCCTGTCGGCTTTGCAAGCCCACAAACCACTCCTGCAATTGCAAGAGTTTTAACAGCTTCCATAGCCTTATTTGAAAGCTTACCTTTGGCTAAGGCGCCAAACACCAGTGATGTTGTTGCTGCAAATAATAAAGGCCCATTTTTTAAGGCACGTGCAGCTTTAGAATCGTTTACTTTTTTGTCTGCATTTCTTACGCTCGCTTTAATAATTTCATCGTCCGTCATAGATGAAATCTTTTTTAACAAAGGTCGCTCTCGATGTCGTTCCCCCGAAGTATATCCGTTGGATGAGCGACTTAGAAATGAAATTTTTGAAACGCCAGACATATAATCCTTTTTCTCAAATTGAGAATACCATGCCAAATTATCAATTCTGTATTAATTGTAAAACAAACACAAAAAAATTGCCAGCTTTTTTTTATTTGTTAATATAATATTTATTAACAATTAAAAAAAGGTAAGATATGACTGAAAATTACATAAATTTTGTGGACGTTACAAACAGAGATGGGGTACAAACTTCAAGATTGGGCCTTGCAAAACTTCAAAAAACAATTATAAATTTAATGTTAAATGATATGGGCATAACACAGTCTGAATTTGGTTTTCCAACAACAGAACATGAAATAAATTATCTTAATGGGAACCTTGAGCTTGTGGAGCTTGGAGTTATTGATAAAACCGTTCTTTCAGGCTGGTCAAGAGCTCTTGCGAGTGATGTTAAAAAATCTTTTCAAAATGTTCCCAAATTAAAAAATATCAACCTTTCGCAATCCACATCAGACCAAATGATTTTGGGAAAATACGGCGGAAAGAAAAATAAAGATGACATTTTGTCCCAAACCTTAGAAGCGGTAAATGAAGCAATAGGGCACAATGCCCAAACTATCGGGGTTAATGCCGAAGACGCTTCAAGATCGGATTTGTCTTATCTTATTAAATATGCAAGTGAATGTAAAAGATACGGCGCAAAGCGCTTTAGATACTGCGATACTCTAGGTTATGACGACCCTAAAACCGCATATGATAGAATTTATACCATTGCAAAAGAAACAAATATGGATATTGAAATGCATTTTCATAACGATTTGGGTATGGCAACAGCATGTTCTATTATGGGTGCAAAAGCCGCAATTGACGCCGGTGTTAGCGCATGGATAAACACAGCAATTAACGGAATGGGCGAAAGAGCGGGTAACGCAGATTTAATTTCCTGCATTTTGGCAATTTTAAAATCAAGCGGTTTTCAAGGAAAATATAAAATTAATCCTGAAATAGATTTATCAAAAGCATGGAAACTTGCAAAATATACAAGTTACGCTTTTGGGGTGCCAATTCCCTTAAACCAAGTCGGAGTTGGGGATAACGCTTTTGCGCATGAATCCGGAATTCACGCTGACGGCGCCTTAAAAGACAGAAGAAATTATGAACTGTACGATTATGAAGAATTAGGCAGGGGAGAACCTGAAATAATTGAAACGGGAAGAATGATTACTGTTGGCGAATATGCGGGAATTAAAGGTTTTAGAAACGTATATCAAAATTTAGAACTTGAATTTAAAGATGAAGAAGAAGCAAGAAACATTTTGGAACTTGCAAGATATGCAAACGTGCACACACAAAAGCCACTTACCAAAAGTGAATTAAGGTTTATTTATTTCTATCCAAATATTGCTGCCAAAATTATGACAGTTGAACCGTACTACAAACCAACAGGCGCCTTGAAAGAAAGAATGGAGCGTCTTGATAAAATTAAATCTCACTTAATTGTGTAAGGAAACAAAAATGCACAGTCCAAATAAAAAACTTTATATAGAAACCTTGGGTTGCCAAATGAATAAGTCTGACACAGAAAGAATTTCAGGCATAATGGGACACTTTGGTTATGAACTTGTAGAAGAAAAAGAAGCAGATTTTTTAATTGTAAATACATGTTCCATTCGGCAATTGTCCGAAGACAAAGCATATTCAAAACTTGGGAATTGGGGCAAAAGAAAGCGTCAGGGCGAAAAAATTAAAATCGGAATTTGCGGTTGCGTTGCTCAACAGGAAAAAGAAAACCTTTTAAAAAAATTCCCATACGTTGACATAATTTTTGGCACACACAACATTTATGAACTTCCCGAGCTTTTAAATAAAGAAGGAAGAATTTGTGCAATAAGACAAAAAGCGGTTAGTGAAAAAGAATTTGAAATTGTAAGAAACAAAAGCATTAACGCTTGGCTTCCTATTATGGAAGGGTGCAACAACTTTTGCACATATTGCGTTGTCCCCTACACAAGAGGAAGGGAAAGGTCAAGAGCGCCCGAAGTCATTATTAAAGAAGCAAAACAAATTATTAAAGAAGGGTTTATGGAAATCACCCTTTTGGGGCAAAATGTAGACAGTTACGGAAAAGATTTAGAAAACAAGCCCACTTTTGCTTATCTTTTATCTGAATTAGATAAGTTGGATGGGAATTTTAGAATAAGGTTTACAACAAGCTATCCCACAGACATAACAGATGAGGTGATTGAAGTTGTAAAAAACGGGAAAAAAATTTGCGAATGTTTCCATATCCCCATGCAATCAGGCAACGACCGTGTTTTGAAGGCGATGAACAGAAGATACAATGTTGAACAGTATACAAATATTGTAAGAAAAATTCAAAATGAAATTGAAAATGTTACGGTTACATCAGATTTCATTGCAGGCTTTCCGTCAGAAACAGAGGAAGAATTTCAAGATACAATAAAACAAATTAAACTTTTAGGGTTGGATTATTCAAACACTGCCTCTTATTCCCCCCGCCCCAATACTCCTGCAGGGAAAATGACAGATAAATTCATTCCTGAAGAAATCAAAAAAAGAAGACTGTTTGAACTCAATGAAACAATTAAAGAGGCTTCTTTCAATTCAAATAAAAAATATGTAGGAAAAACTTTAGAAGTTCTTGTTGAAAAAGAAAAAATCGAAGATGGCGCCCGCACACTTGAAGGCAGGCTTAGAAATAACAAAGTTGTACATTTTAAATCTGAAAAACACAAAGTCGGCGACTTTGTAAATGTCAAACTTGAAAAAGCCTCTATTTGGTGCCTTTTTGGATGTGAAGTTTAAAACAATTTTTATTGAATACTTAATTTTTCTTGCAGCTCATGGCGAGATTCTTCATACCCCTGACGTCCCATTAGGGCATAAGTATAGTTCTTTGCCTGTTCCACCCCGGGTTGATTGAATGCATTTATATTATACAATTCGCCTGCAATTGCGGTTTGAACTTCAAGCATATAAAACAATTGCGCCAAATAATAAGCATTTACTTTAGGAAGATGTATTGTTAAATTTGGACGTTTAAAATCACAAAGAGCAACCGCCGTTGCGTCTGCTTCAGCGTTTATAAGCTCATTTATTGTTTTTCCGCCAAGGTAATTAACCCCTGTAAATTCAAAAATTTTAGGGATTTCAAGAGTTGTATCAAATTCATCTACCCTTATAAAATTAATAATTTTATCATGCTTACCTTCATTAAAAAGTTGAATTTGAGAATGCTGATCTGTAGCGCCCAAAGCGGCAATTGGCGTAGGCCCGACATTTACAAGGTTGCCCGTTTTGTCATATTCTTTGCCCAAAGATTCTGCCCAAAGTTGAACATACCAGTTTGAAACATATTTCAACTTACTGGAGTATGGCATCATAACTGAAATATAATGATTTTTTTGAACGTCCATAAGGTAATGAATAAGGGCATTTTGCGCTGCCATGTTTCTGTTTATATCGGTATTTTTAAGCGCCAAGTCCATAACCTTAATGCCGTTTATAATTTCATCTATATCAATTCCGCACAAAGCCATAGGCACGAGTCCGACAGGTGAAAAAACGGAAAATCTTCCACCAACATCATCGGGCACAACAAAAGTTTTATATCCTTCTTCATTTGCAATTTGCCTTAAAATTCCCGACTGTTTATCTGTTGTTGCAACAATATTTTTTCTGCAATCGTCCCCAAGAAGGCTTTGGAGCCTATCTTTAATTATCATAAATTGGGACATTGTTTCTGCTGTAGAGCCTGATTTTGTAATTACATTTACAAGGGTTCTTTTTAAATCCAAAACGCTTAAAAGCCCGTTGATTTCATCGGGGTCAATGTTATCTAAAAAGAAAATTCTTGGGTATCCTTCTCTTTCTTCTTTTGAGAGCATATTCCAATGGGGTTTTAAAAGCGCTTCGCAAAAAGCTCTTGCACCAAGTGCCGAACCGCCAATCCCAAGCACAAGAACATTATCAAAACGTCCTTCCACCATAGCAGCGTACTCTTTGACATACCAAAGGGTTTCTTCATTATACCCAAGGTTCATCCACTGAAGATATGCACCTTGTTTATCTTTATTAAAGTTTAAATTTTTAATAATCTCATCAATTTGAGGAGCATATTTTGAAAATTCAAAATCTAAATCAAGCCCGAATTCATCTCCAATAACAGTTTTTGTAACATTTTTACAGTCGAGTTTTATCATCTTAAAGGTTCCCAAATAACATTAGTCATTGTACTAAAACCATAATTTAATGTAAATAGCAAGGTAATTACCCAATATGAGAATGTTTAAATTGAAAAACGGGGGTAAAAGAAAAATATGAAGTTTTTTAGCAAGAATGAAGATTTTATTTTTGAAATTATCCATGACTTAAAATCTCCCGTTTTAAGCATGGATTTTGCGCTAAAAACCATAAAAAGAAATGAATTTTTAGAAGAAATTTACAGAATAAACAAACACAACTTAAATTACATAGAAGACTTACTTTCAGGGTACCTCACCCTTCGGGGAAAATACCGTTTGAGGTGCGAAAATATCGACCTTTATGAGATTGTAGCAGAAGAAATAAAGGTTTTATCTTTTTTAATAAAAAAGAAAAATTTAAAAATTGAATTAAAAGTTGAAAAAAATTCAAATACAAAAATTACAACCGACAAAGCTCTTGCAAGGCAAATTATTTTGAACCTTTTGAGTAATGCTGTTAAATATACGCAAGAAAACGAAAAAATCACCATACGCCTTCTGAACAAAGACGGATTTCTTCGCATTTGCTTTAAAAACCCGCTTGGATGTGACTTTTCTCTTGAAAATTCAACCAAAATGGGACTTGGTATTGTTTCCAAAAAAATAAAACTGCTTTTTGGAACATTTGAAATAAATAAATTTAAAGACGAAATTTGCTTTACTGCAGGGTTCAAGTGTCCTTAATTTTCTGAACTATCCATATTTACGGCAATTTCTGCTATAACTCTTGCAATTTCATACCCTGAAACAATAACCTCTAAAATAAGTTGAGAGTTTATAAGCACGGTTTCTGTGTATTCCATTGAGTTTGAATCTAAAACTTCAAATTCAATAAAATCTTCCCCAACGTATTTTATACGTCCAAATTGAGCATCCGTTGCCCACCTTAAAAAAACAACCGCTCTTTCTAAACCTTTTAATTTTTGTATCATCCTCATAATTACATGATATTATTTATTTTATGAAAGTCAATTTTTTATCAGAATATAAAAATTTTACAGGACGTGAGAATATGGAAATTGATTTAGCCATGCTGAATCAAGCCATTTTGGAACAAAAAGATGAACTTTATTTAAGATTTTACGGTTGGAAGCCAAGATGTGTTTCTTTAGGCAGAAACCAAAAAGAATTTACGCCAAATGAAGAAATAGACGTTGTCCGCCGCCCAACAGGCGGAAGGGCGCTTTTGCATGATATGGAGATAACATATTGCGTTGTTGGAAAAATTCAAGAAAAACAAAGTGTTATTGAAACGTATAAAATGCTTTCCACCGCTTTAATTAAAGGTTTTGAAAGTTTAGATATAAAGCTTGAATTTGCAGGTGAGAGAGGCGGAAACAAAAATTACTGTATGAACATAAGTTCAGGTGCAGATATTTGTTATCAGGGAAGAAAATTTATAGGTTCGGCACAATTTAGAAAAGAGGGTTTCTTCTTGCAGCACGGTTCAATTCTAAAAGATGCAGATTACGATTTTTTAGAAAAAATTTTTAAAGAACCCGTTGATAAAAATAAAATTGTAACCTTAAAAGAGATTAATCCAAATATTCAAGATGAAACCGTGATATGCGCCATAAAAGAAGCGTTTAAAAAAATATAGAATAATAAAAAGCCGACAAAATGCCGACTAAATATATTAATAAACCTAAAAAAAATTATCTTCTAACACAACGCACATTGCTGGTGCCTGTTTTTGAAGATGGATAAAGAATACCGGTTTTAAAATCCTTGTGACCAAGCCGTTCCCGTATCACCTGCTTTAATAACTGAAGAAAACCAATATCTTTTCCAACTGTGTTTGGTGTTTTAAATAGGGTTTTGGCAAATATAGGAAAAAATGCATAAGACACAAAAACTCTAAATTCATAACCTTTTTTTAACGGCGCAATAAGGAAAAATTTATAAGACAACTTTAAAAGCAATAAAAAAACCCTTAAAAGAAAACTTCTAAGGGAAAACTACTTTTATGTGTATATATAGTAAAACTTTATTTGCCATAAGTTTTGCGTTTTAAAAAGCATTTTTTAAGTACCGAAAGTCAATCAATGTTATCTTCTAACACAACGAACATTGCCGTCGCCTGTTTTTGAAGATGGAAAAAGAGTACCCGTTTTAAGTCCTTGTGACCAAGCCGTTCCCGTATTACCTGATTTAATAACTGAAGAAGACCAATAATTGCGTTGGGCTACATCAAAAGTTCCTAAAAGATTTATGTTATAGAAAACAGATGAAAGTTCATCTATATCAGGCACTCTGGCATCTGAATCTTGTGCTTTACATAATGCAGAAGCCTGTGTTTGTTTTCCTGCACCTGCATCTTTTGCAAAAGGCATAGGTGCCACAACAACAGGGTCAAGCGCATACAGCACTGAAATAAAACCGATATCTTTTCCAACTGTGTTTGGCGCTTTTGTACCATTTAAGTCATATATAAAATTTGCACACATTTTAGGCTGAGAAAAATGGTTTGTCTTTTCAAATAAGTTGGTTTGGCAATTTGGATTATAGTATGCAATTATGCTCTCTCCGTTTACGGTTTCAAACGCAGCTGCTTTTGTATCAAGTTGCTCATATGATGAACCTGAGCCTTTTTTAAACTTATCGTTTAAACCTGATAGAGTTGATATGGTATTTAAATCAATTGTTTTTGCACCGTCAAGTGTTGTAAATGTTTCAGGGAAGCCGCAGTCTGCCAAATTATCGTTGTAGCAAACATTTTTAATTTTCATAACAGTTGTAAGACCATCTATTATAAAAGATTCCGTTGCGGTATCTGTTGTAACTTCTTGAGGGTCAGAGCCTGAACTTAAGGCACCTGTTAACTTTCCATATCCGTTTAATTGAGGTAGCAAGGGAATTGCATTTGAAAAACGTGAATAAAGCGCTTTTCGTTGAGTATTAAATGCTTTATCGTTAACATTTGTAGCAAGACTTGGAATTACAATTGCAGCAACAATACCGATAACCGTCAGAGTTATTAAGACTTCTGCCAAGGTGAAAGCAAAAAGTTTATTTTTGTTAAATAACGAACAATCTTTTTTCATATAAATCCTTTCCATTTTTTACAAATTTTATTGGGTTAAAACATGTGCCATGATTGATTATGACATGATTTTTCAGGACTGTCAATCGTGTTTTTATGGCTGAAAAAAAGCAAAAATAAACTATATGAAACAAAATATCAAAAAAAAATTTGGTAGAAATTTAAGAAAATACAGAAAACAAAAGGGCTACACTCAAGAGGAGCTTGCGCTTAACCTTGACCTTGATAATTCATATATTGGCAAAGTTGAAAACGCAAAACTAAATATCACCCTTGATAAAATAATATTAATTTCTGAATTTTTAGAAATAAGTCCCGCTGAATTATTTAAATAACTTGTTTTGACAAGTTTATGAAAAATATTATAAAATAGCCTATATGAACACAAAGTTAATTTATCAAGCCGTTTATAATATGTTATGTCAGGCAAATACAAAATTAAACAAAAAAGATTTTGAAGCCGTCATCAACTCAAATACAAAAATTAAAAATGAAATTTTACAAAACGCATACCTTGCAGACAAAACAAAACGCCCCTTGTGCCAAGACACAGGGCAAGTTGTTGTTTTTATTAATGTTGGGCAAGATATTCACCTTGTCGGAGATTTTATAGAAGATGTTATAAACAAGGCAGTTTCAGACTGTTACAAGGACAATTTTTATAGGAAATCCGTTGTCAAAGACGCAATCTTTGACCGTACAAATACAGGCACAAACACCCCTTGTATTATTCATACAAAATTTCAAAAGAGAGATGAAATTTCAATTTTGGTTGCAATAAAAGGGGGCGGGGCAGAAAATATGACCCGTCTTAAAATGATGAACCCCACAAGCACAATTGATGATGTCATTGACTTTGCAAAGCAAACAGCATATGAAGCCGGAGAAAATGCTTGCCCACCAATGATTATGGGAATAGGCGCAGGGGGAACCGCAGAAATTGCGGCGCTGAATGCCAAACGTGCGCTTTTTGAAGGGAAAAAATTAGATATAAAAATTGACAATGTTGTTGAAACAAAAATAATATCATCCCCCACTCATATTGCGTGCCTTCCCGTTTGTATTAACCTAAATTGCCACAGTATCAGGCATATGAAGTGCACTATCAAAAATGAAAAAATAATTTATGACTTTGAAGATTACAAAATTCCAAATTCAACAACTTCATCCAACGCCAAAAAAGTGGATGCAAACGATATTGCCGCCCTTAAAAAATTAAAAAACGGAGATAAAATTTTATTAACGGGAAAAATTTATACAGCCCGTGATGCGGCACATAAAAGACTTTGCGAAATGATTGATTTAGGCGAAAAATTGCCGTTTGATTTAAAAAATTCAATTATATTTTATGCAGGGCCCTGCCCAAAAACGCCCGATGAAATTATCGGCCCGATTGGCCCTACAACTTCAAAAAGAATGGATAAATTTGCCCCAAAATTATATAAAAAAGGGGTTATTGCAACAATCGGCAAAGGGCAAAGAACCTTCAGGGAAGGTGATTTGCTTTACTTTAAGGCAACGGGCGGAGTGGCAAACGTATACAAAAAATGTGTAAAATCTGCTAAATTAGTTGCGTTTGAAGATTTAGGGACAGAGGCTGTTGTTGAACTTGAAGTTGTTGATATGCCGCTTGAAGTTGAGATTATTTAATTTTTATAACCGTTAGCTTCGCCTTAACTAAAAGTTGACAAAAGATTTTGTTCATCATATATTTATTAAACGTAAGACAGGATGATTGCGTCTAAATGCAAATTATTTGCTGCAATCCCTTAAAATGAAAGGACAAAAACAAATGTATGCAATCGTAGAAACCGGCGGCAAACAATATAAACTTGAAGAAGGAAGATACGTTGATATTGAACTTTTAGAAAACGATGTTGACGAAAAAGTTACCTTTGACAAAATTATAATGCTTGTTAACGGCAAAAAATCAAAAATTGGTACACCCTATGTTGAAGCTGCAACCGTTGAAGGAACAATCCTAAAACATGGCAAAGCTAAAAAGATTATTGTTTTCAAACAACGCCCCAAAAAAGGCTACAGAAAAAAACAAGGTCACAGACAACAGTTCACAAGGGTTATGATTAATAAAATCAACGCAAAAGCTAAAAAAAGCAGCGCTGATACAAATGGAGAGGCGGCAGAATAATGGCACATAAGAAGGGACTAGGTTCAACCAAAAACGGTAGAGATTCCGAAAGCAAGCGCCTTGGTGTTAAAAAATTCGGCGGTGAAGAAGTTTTAGCAGGAAATATTCTTGTAAGACAAAGAGGAACAAAATTCTTCCCCGGAAATAATGTTGGTATCGGCTCAGACGACACATTATTTGCACTTATTGACGGTGTTGTGAAATTCGAACCTCACAGAAGAACAAGAAAACAAGTCAGCGTTTACGCAAAATAAACTATTGCAAAATCTGATTTTTAAGATATGATAAACAATGTTAAAAGCGCAAGCTTTAAACTATATTGAACAATTAAAACTGAATATTGAATTTGTTAAGAGAGCAAAAGCTTTGATTAACTAAGCAAGCGTGGAGTTTGCTGTGTATATAAAAGCAGGCCATGAGGCATGCGCTCTAACAAAGTCAAAACAAATATAATGAATGATTGAAAACTGAATATTTAATTGGTATGGGGGCGTAGCTCAGATTGGTTAGAGCGCATGCCTGTCACGCATGAGGTCGCGGGTTCGATCCCCGTCGTCCCCGCCATTTAAATAAAATAAAAAGCGCCAAATGGCGCTTTTTTTATTAAGAGGCTTTGCCTAAAATAATCACACCATCTGCCCTAAAGTAATCAAATCATGTACAAATTGTCTTGCAGGGTGAGAATTTCTGACTGCAAAATGAGAATTTAACTCTCAAAATGAGAGTTCTGGACAATTAGTTTTGAAATGTCGGACAGTTATTTTTGAAAATAATTTTTAGGAATAATTATTCTAATAATTTTTCCCAAATTGGTTGATTTTAATTGTCCGACTTTTAAAAGCATACATTTATTACAATATCATGTAACAATTCGACAAACCTAACATGTTTGTATTACAATATATTTACTTGGGAGGAGGTTTGAAGGGTGCCAGTTAAAGAATTTGAAAAAACACAAATTCATAGCTTTATTGAACCAACTGATTTGAAACGCAACTTGCATTTAGTTGTTAATAATGCTTTTGTCGAAGCACCTACTCAAACATTTACTATTAATAATAGACGTTATCTTGGAAATAAATTTAAACTAAACGAATTTATCTACCATAATATAATTAGCGAGTGTGGAGATTTTAGTAGTTTTGCGGATTTATTTGCGGGAACAGGTTCGGTTGCTTCGTTATTTCAAGATAAACAGTTAATTGTTAACGACATTTTATATAGCAATTATGTTTGTCATCAAACTTGGTTTGGAACTGATAAATATTCAAAAAACAAAATTATTAAATATTTGAATCATTATAATATTACTAAAGTATCGAGAGATAATTACTTCTCTAAGCATTATAGCAATACATATTTTAGCAAAGAAAATTGCAGAAAAATTGGGTATATTAGAGAAGATATTGAAAATAATTTTAAAGCAGGAAATATTAATTTGCGTGAAAAATGCATTTTAATAACCTCGTTATTATATGCAATGGATAAGATTGCGAATACTTGTGGACATTATGATGCTTATAGAAGAAATGGGGAATTGGATAAAGACTTAATATTAGGATTCCCCCAAATTGAACAATCTCATTCTAAAAATAAACTTTATAACGAAGATATAAACAAATTAGTTAAGAATATTTCTGCTGATGTAGTATATTTAGATCCCCCTTACAATTCTAGACAATATTGCGATGCATACCATTTGCTTGAAAATGTCGCAAAATGGGAGAAACCAAGTGTATTTGGTGTTGCAAAAAAAATGGATAGATCCAAATTAAAAAGTGATTATTGCACAATAAGTGCGACAAAAGCTTTTGAAGATTTAATAGAAAACATTAATGCAAAATACATAGTATTGTCTTATAACAACATGGCAGAAAAAGGCAATGACCGTTCTAATGCTAAAATTTCAGATGAAGATATTTATAGAATTTTAGGCAAAAAGGGGAAAGTTAAAACTTTTGAGCAAGAATATAAAGCATTTTCAACAGGAAAATCTAATATTGAAGAAAATGCAGAAAGACTATTCGTATGCCAATGTTATTAGACTCAGACATTGTTTTAGAACTAATTCAATCGCCTCTAAATTACACAGGCGGTAAGTTTAAATTATTGCCGCAAATATTGCCATTATTTCCTGAAAATATTGATATTTTTGTAGACTTATTTTGCGGAGGAGCAAATGTTGGAGTTAATATAAAAAGTCAAAGAACGATTCTTAACGATACCAATGATAACCTTACATATTTATTTAATACATTCAAAAATCTTGGAAATGACTTTTTTTCATTAGTAGATGAAATAATTGAGAAATATGATTTATCGCAAAGTTCTAAATATGGTTATGATTATTATTCTTGCAATAGTAATTCCGGATTAGCTCCTTATAATAAAGATA
Organism: uncultured Gammaproteobacteria bacterium; assembly: GCA_964467625.1. Taxonomy (GTDB): domain Bacteria; phylum Cyanobacteriota; class Vampirovibrionia; order Gastranaerophilales; family Gastranaerophilaceae; genus Galligastranaerophilus_A. Next base: position 402,066 of record CAYXRM010000002.1, read on the forward strand.
AATTTTTAAAATTAAGAGAAGATTTTAACAATAGCAAAGACATTGGTTATTATCATTATGCAATGCTATATGTTTTAATTGTTTATTCATTCAACAATCAAATTCGCTTTAATAGACAAGGTCAATTTAATTTGCCAGCAGGCAAACGTGATTTTAATGAAAAAATGCAAGAAAAATTGCAAAAATTTATTACACGTTTAGAGTGTAAAAACTTTGAATTTTCAAATAAAGATTTTAGGGACTTTGATATTTCACAATTGACCGAGAATAGTTTTGTATATGTAGATCCTCCATATTTAATAACTTGTGCGACATATAACGAGCAAGATGGTTGGAATGAGCAAGATGAAAAAGATTTATTGGATTTTCTTGATAAGCTACATTCAAATAGTATTAAATTTGGTTTATCTAATGTTCTTAGGAATAAGGGAAAAGAAAATACAATTTTAATTAACTGGTTAAAAAAGAATCAAGGGAAATATCTAGTTTGCAGTTTGGAATACGACTATAAGAATTCCAACTATCAAACAAAAAATAAAGATTCTATTACTGAAGAAGTTTTAATTATAAATTATTAGGAGGCAGGCATGGATTCATTATGGAGTATGACTACAACTATTCGTGAAGCAGAAAGAATTCCTGCTTTTCTTAAAACCGCAAAAGAAATTGAAAATGAAGAATGGACTAAAGATACTCAGATTAAATTTCAAATTTTACTTATTAAAAATAGGGAATATTTAAATTCTGATTCTACTCAAACTTTCAATAAATTAACTCCAGAACAAATAAATTTATTGAAAGACAAAAGAATTGAAATGACATTTGAACAAGCAAAGGATATTTTTGATACAAAAGGATATCAAGACGCACCAATGCGTGGAAGGCAATCTATGTCACCTTTAGAAAAATTGGGACTAGTTGATAGAAGTTCTGGGAAAATTATTTTAACCGATGTCGGAAATAAACTATTAAATAATGAAATTACCTATGATGAATTTATGTTTGAACAATTGTTAAAATTGCAATATCCAAATGCTATTGAAAAAGAACATTTGAGTTGGAATTCAAAACCTTTTATTAATGCACTTAGACTTATTAAAAAAGTTAATGAATTGTGCATTTTGAACAATACTAAAGCAAAAGGGTTAACAAAAGTTGAGTTTGGTATTTTTGCTTTATCTATAAAAAATTATATAGATGTAGATGAAATAGCTCATCAGGTTATTAATTTCAGAAAACACTATGAAAAATGTGCAACAAATGCAGATAAGGAAATTTATAGAAAAACCTTTATTGCTAGATATCTTTCTGGGTTCAATAATCCTGAACAAAATGTTAAAGAATATACTGATAATATTATTCGCTATATGCGTATTACTAAATATGTATATATAAGAGGCAAATATGGCAATGTTTGCATTGATTTGGAGCCAAGAAGAATGGTGGAAATAAATTCAATTTTAGAAAAAGATAATGGCTCTGCAAAAGATTTTACAAGAGAAGATTGGATTAAATATTTTGGAACATATGGTTCTTATGATTTGCCATTTGACACAAAAGAAAAGCTTACCGAAATATTTAATGAAATAATATTAGATATTAACTCTCTAGAACAAAAGCTTTCTTTACCGTTAACAAGTATTGAATGTCCAATATCAAAAAAAGAAATAAAATCTAAAATAACAGAATTAAGAGCTAATCGCATTCAGTTACAAAACTTAGAAATAAAGTATGATTATAATAAAGATGTAAATAAAGTCGAAGAAGCAATTGAAGCTTTGCATAATATTCGAAATTTAAGTCTGAAGCCATCTATTGCGTTAGAAAAATGGGTTAACATTGCATTAAATATTATAAATGATTCTTTGTTAATAAAACCTAATAGTATTGTAGGTGATGACAATGAGCCAACATTTACAGCGCCACCAGGAGTTCCTGATATTGAATGTTATTATGACACTTTCAACGCAACTTGCGAAGTTACAATGCTCTCTAGTCGAGATCAATGGTATAATGAAGGTCAACCTGTAATGAGACATTTAAGAGAATTCGAAACTACTAATAATTCTAAAGATTGTTATTGCTTATTTATTGCACCAACATTACATCGAGATACAATAAACACATACTATCAAAGTATAAAATATGAATATGAAGGTGCAAAACAGAAAATTATACCTATAACAATAAATCAATTAATAGAAATTCTTAAAATCGTAGCTTATATCAAAAACGCAAAAAGAGAATTTAAACATGACTATATGAAACAATTGTATGATGAGATTATAAATTCAATAATGGACACCAATTCTGTTTCGTGGGTAGAAGAAAAAATACCTGCAGTTATTGATGAATGGAAAAATACAATGAAAAATTTGGCAGTAGCATAGAATTTAAGGAATACAATGAGTAGCAATGAAAATTATATAATAGAAGAATGTCGTTACTGTGGTAATAAAACAAAGTTGGATATTGTTGGAAAATATGTTGAATACGGTGAGCCAGAAGATTTAATATATGAGCAAAATTGGCTAATGTTAAAATGTTGTGTTTGTAACAAAATCTCATTAGCTTCGCTTTATTCAGGGGAAGATACTATTATTGGCTATACTGATGGCGAGTACGATTATAAAAAAATTTATACTACACATTTCCCAGTTGAAACATATAAAGGGACTAACGTGCCTGAAAATGTAGATGACGCATTTTCTTCTGCATTAAAAGTTCGCTATGTTGATAATATTATTTGTTTAATGGCATTAAGACGTACTCTAGAAATAATTTGCAAAGATATGGGTGCTAGAGGTAAAACTTTAGAAAAGAAAATTTTAGATTTGACTGAAAAAAGTATTTTCCCCAAAATTATTAATGAAGCCTCTGATGTTTTGAGGATATTAGGAAACGAAGCTGCGCATGGCGACGACGTAGATTATAATGAACGTATAATTCAAGAAATGATAAATTTTACTCAAATTATTATTGAATATGTCTATGTAATTCCACATAGAATTAGTGTGATAAAAGCTAAATTAATAAATAGTAAATAATTAATACTTACGTCGTGATGCAGATCAAGTTAATGCATTTTTCATAAATTACCCTGAAAGCATAGATGAATAATTATTCCATTCTTTTAAATTTTCAATTACATACTTTCAATTACATTTGCATAAAAATTTATGCAAATTTCTTCCTTTCTTCCATAAAAACAATATTTATAAAAATTTGTCATAAACTCTTTTAGTAACTTAATTTCAACCTATTTTATTAAAATGTAATTGAAATTCGTTTAATTACATTTTTTAGATTTTGCTTAACAACTTCCCTCTAGCTCGGAAGTCATTGTTACAAGAAGGAAGAAAGAACTTCCCTTGAAGTGGGAAGTAAAAAAAATAATGTAATTAAAACTGTAATCGAAAATTTTCGATTACATTTTATAAAAAACGCTAAAATCCAAATATACAAAGGACATTTGAGGGACAAATTGAGGACAAGCAAAGGACACAAAACGGACATTTCGTCCATCACTACTTTGACCAACCAAAACCGAGGGAAGTAGCCTCAATCTCAAACACCAAGCCAATCTCACTTCAAAATTTCAATTACATATTTTTCAAAAATGTCCATTTATCTATATCATGTAATTTTTACACATATACTAAAAGCCCATTATTTTACACTAATTACACAAACAATAAAAAACAAATAATTCAAAATGGCTTACATTTTAGCATAAATTTTTGTTTTAAATTTTTTAGTTTAGTTTTTGCCTTTATGTTCTATAGGTAGAAAAAAATTTGTCATAAAATCTATTGAAATAAAAAGGCGGGCAGAATTATTTTTTCACTCTTTCCCAAACCCCTGTTGGAATTAGGGGGTTTTGTATTTGTTCAGATATTTTTGCGAGTTCTTCCCATTCTTTTTCAACAGCTTCTTTTAATGCCACATTATCGGGATTATTCAGTGATTCAATATATTTTTGATACCAAACTTGCCCTTTTGTTTTATATTCAATCGTTAATCCTGACTTATTAATTACGCTATCAAAATACGCTTCAAACTGAGGTGTCAAGGTACCATCTTTTTTCATTTGTCCTTTTTTAGCTTTTATTTTTTCAATTGCATATGCATTTCCATTTTTTTGCGCCAAGACTTCTTCTCTTGAAAATTGGTAATTATTAAATTCCTCTTTAGTGTTGCCAAATATTCTAAAACCGCTCATTCTGGCATTTCCTTCCACGGTTTCCAAATATCCGTCCAAAGAGTCAAGTGCTCTTTTTTCTTCTTCCAAAGTTAATTTTGGCAGCCCCGAAACATCTATTTTGGATCTGTCTGTCATAGCTGAAAATCTAACACAATGCGATGCAGAATAATTTGCAAGCATTTCGGCCGCTTCTTCTTTTGATGAATATTGCTTAACAAAGTCGGGGTTATCATCAATCAACTTGGAAATTTTAGACATTATTTTTTCTTGCGCCGCATTTTGTGCTTTTCCTTCATTATTTGCTAAAGATACGATATTGCGCCTAAATTCATCATCGTTAGTATACAAATTATCTGTTGCAAACTCTTGGAATTCTTTTTTCATTTTTTCAGACAATTTGGGTGTTTTGACCGTTTTTGTGCCTAAAAGTCCACCGGATACAATTACTTCATCTGCTTCGCCTTTAAAAATTCTTGAAGTTAGCTTATTTTTTGTAGCCTGAGCTACAACATCATCGTCAAGTCTGCTTCTTAAAAGCGCTTCTTCAAAATGAGTTGTTTCATGCATTACAACATCTTCTAAATTAAATTTGCCCGCCCTAAAGGAATTTGGGTTTAATTCTAAAACATTTGTGTTTTGATTATAACTTCCGCCATGGTGTAAATCATCGGGAATAATCTTAACTTTTGGCGCAACAGTTTTATCTATACCTTTTTTAGCTAAAATATCATCAAACAATTTTTGAGTTTCCGCTAAAATATCTTCATCGCTCATTTGCGCCCTTCTTTTGCCCTCTGCTGTTTGAGCAAAATCGGTTACAAAAGTTTTAATTTTTTTATCATCATAAAGCGTTTTAGAAACCATTGTTTCATTATAAAGACCGCTTTTATTCACACATTGTCTTACATTCTCATCAAGCTTTAAATATGAGTTTTTTGCGTTTTCATTTATTTCAAACTCTTTAGATACAACTTCTTTTAATTTTCCACCTTTAGAATACGAATATTCTTTTGTGGAATATTTATCAACTAACTCTGAGAAGTTTTTTGTTGATTTTTGAGTTAAACCATTTTTGTATTCAACTACAAATTTGTCGCCCTTTGCCGTTTTTTTAATTAATTTTCCGCTAAATGGTTTGCCGCTTTTATTTATGGCTTTTCCTTTATCGAATGTTCCACCTATTTTCTTAAATTCATCATAAGACAATTCAGCTACTTTATTTTTTTTAATCGCTGTGAATGCAACTATTGCTATGCCTGCAATTGCGGCAAGAACCGCAGCGGCAGCAAAAATATTTTTTGCAATATTTTTTTTCTTGTTTTTATGCGTTGGTTCAAATACATCTTGAGTTAAATCGGAGTCACACAAAGGCGCATTTTGTGCTCGTGAAGTAATTGGCTTTTGTTTATCATCTGTTTGTATATCAACTTGTGATTGTTTTAAATGAGATAGGTTAACACTGTTCATTTACATTTTCTTTATGTTAATAACACAATTAGATAAAAAAAATATTATTTATTTTATTGATTTTTAAATTATATTTTGTAACAAGAAATTTACAAAATATGCTCTATATGGGGCTTTTATTCTAAGGTGGACTTTTTTTTGAAAAAACTTATAATCAATTTTACAATTACATTTTTTGGATAATACCCATTCCCCAAGAAACTGTTATAATTTAAAAGTGTTTATAAAAAAAGGAGAATTGCATGAAATCTGTCACAACTTTTGACCTGCAGTATGCTCACCGCTTTTATGGCTTCAAGGGAGAAGCACAGTATTTACACGGTCATACAGGCACATTAACAATTGAAGTGGAAGATACAATAAATAAAGGTGTTAATATGGTATTTCCCTGCAATGAAATACAAAAAACAGCTTGGGACTTATTAAAAAACTTTGACCACGCTTTAATTTTAAGAGAAGATGACCCACTATTGCCTGCAATTTTAGAAGTCTATGAAAAACAGGGAATTAAAAACGGTTCTCCACAAAACACAATGAAAGGTGAAGCGTTCAAAACCGAACTTGCAACAGCATATCCCGATTGCAGACTTGTTGTCACAAAAGAAACACTGACAGTCGAAGGGATGATAAAAATTGTTTATGACTTATTAAAAGACAAATTAAACATCTCCAAAATTACCTTTACAAGTGGCGTGAATGTTGCAACAGAAGACTATAGCGTAAATAAAACAATGGATAGATGTCCGTTGTGTGGAATTGCGCTCACAAAAGACGGCGTTTGTCCAAAATGCGGATACAAAAAGCCATAAAAATTTTATTATAAGCAAAAAGCTCCCGCACAATGCTTGCGGGAGTTTTTTATATAAATCCAAAAAGTTTAATTATAATTTTTTTTATTTTAGGTGCAAAAAATTTTATAATTAATGCAATCTTTTTTAAAAAAACAAACATTTATTTTTATTTCCGTATATAATATTGTCTATGCAAAATATTATGAAAATAAAACAACATAATATGAATTTATACTACTCGGAATTTATTATCAGCTATTATTGCACGGGTAAGTAAGCCCTTGCTCTGTCAAAAGGTACAAAATAAATGAATTACAACAAAACAAGACAACAAAATGCGCCAATATATGAGGCACTGGAGAGGTTTCGCAAAATGCGAATTGTACCTTTTGATGTACCAGGACACAAGAGAGGAAGGGGAAACCCGGAACTTGTTGAACTTTTGGGGGCGAAATGTGTTGGAATTGATGTTAATTCAATGAAACCTTTAGATAATTTATGCCACCCGATTTCTGTCATTAAACAAGCCGAAGAATTAGCGGCAGAGGCCTTTGGCGCAGCATATGCGTTTTTAATGGTAGGTGGAACAACATCTTCTGTCCAAAGCATGATTTTATCTTGCACCAAAAAGGGAGATAAAATTATTCTTCCAAGAAATGTGCACAAAAGTGTTATTAATGCCCTTGTCTTGTGCGGGGCAAAACCTGTTTATGTCAATCCTGAAGTTGACCGCCACCTTGGAATTTCACTTGGTATGAAAACAGAGCAGGTGGAAAAAGCAATTTTGGAAAATCCTGACGCTGTAGCTGTTTTTGTGAACAATCCAACATATTACGGGGTATGTTCAGATTTAAAAAGAATTGTTGAACTTGCGCACAAAAACAATATGATGGTTTTAGCCGATGAGGCCCATGGAACCCATTTTTATTTTGGTGAAAATTTACCGATAAGCGCAATGGAAGCGGGTGCAGATATGGCATCCGTCAGCATGCACAAGTCAGGCGGAAGTTTAACCCAAAGTTCTTTTCTTCTTATTGGCAAAAACGTAAACAAAGGGCATGTTCGCCAAATTATCAACCTTACACAAACAACAAGCGGTTCATACCTTTTATTATCAAGCCTTGATATTTCAAGAAGAAACCTTGCGCTTAGAGGAAAACAATCTTTTATGGAACTTATTGAACTTGCCGAATATGCAAGGTGTGAAATCAATAAAATCGGCGGATATTGGGCATTTTCAAGTGAACTTATAAATAAGTCAAGCGTTTTTGATTTTGACAAAACAAAACTTTCTGTCCACACTTTAGATATTGGTCTTGCCGGCATTGAAGTTTATGACATTTTAAGAGATGAATACGACATCCAAATTGAATTTGGAGATTTAGGAAACATTCTTGCGTATTTGTCTATAGGAGATAGAAAACAAGAAGTTGAAAGGCTTGTCTCGGCGCTTGCCGATATTAAAAGACGCTATCAAAAAGACAAAACAGGCATGTTAAGTCAAGAATATATTCCGCCAACTGTTGTTAAAACTCCGCAAGAATCATTTTACGCACAAAAAGAATCTCTTCCCTTAAAAGAAGCCAAGGGCAGAGTTTGCAGCGAATTTGTAATGTGCTACCCCCCCGGAATTCCAATTCTTGCCCCCGGAGAAAAAGTAACAGACAGAATAATTGACTACATTTTATACGCAAAAGAGAAAGGGTGTTCCTTAACAGGCCCTGAAGATGAAGGTATTGAACGCTTAAACGTGCTAAAAGAAGGATAACAAATGGACATATGGTATTCAGATAATCACACCGATAATGTAAATTTTTCAATCAGAATTAACAACCAATTGTTTTCTGCAGAAAGCGATTATCAGCGTATTGATATTCTTGAATCCTGCGATATGGGCAAAATTCTTGTATCTGACGGGGATTTGGTATTCACGGAAAAAGATGAATTTATATACCATGAAATGATTGTCCATGTGCCTATGGCAGTGCACCCTGAGGTGAAAAAAGCCCTTGTTATAGGCGGGGGTGACGGCGGCGTTGTGCGTGAACTTATAAAATATAATGAAGTCCAAAAAATAGACGTTGTGGAGCCGGATAAAATGCTTGTCGAAGTTTGCAGCGAATATTTTCCTGAAATTGCAGGCAGCTTGAAAGATAAAAGGGTTACGATTTATTATGAAGATGCGCTTCGCTTTATGCGCTCAAAAACAGATGTTTATGACCTTATAATAATAGATTCGCCAAACCCGTTTGGCCCCGGGGAAGGGCTTTTTACAAAAGAATTTTACGGAAACTGTTACAATGCGCTTCAAGATGACGGGATTATGATAAATCAGAACGAATGCCCTTTTTATGAAGAAGAAGCCTATCAGGCGCAAAGGATGCACAACAAAATTGTTAAAACCTTCCCGATATGCAAGGTTTATCAGGCGCACATTCCTTCATATCCTTCGGGTCACTGGCTTTTTGGTTTTGCCTCAAAAGAATATCACCCCACAAAAGACCTAAACAGTGTAGATTGGTATATGAAAGGGGTCAGGACAAAATATTATCAACCCACAATTCATCAAGGTGCTTTTGCACTCCCTGTCTATGTGGAAGAATTACTTAAAAATGTTGAATAAGGAGAAATAAAATAATGGGAAAAGTTTTAGTTATCGGCTGCGGCGGCGTTGCAAGCGTTGCAATTCATAAAATTTGTCAAAACGACAGCGTATTTGATGAACTTTGCATTGCATCAAGAACAATCTCAAAATGCGACAAATTAAAAGAAAAACTTCAACCGACAACAAAAACAAAAATCACCACCGCACAAGTGAATGCAGACAAGGTGGATGAGCTTGTACAACTTATAAAAAAAGAAAAGCCCGATGTAGTTTTAAATTTGGCTCTGCCTTATCAAGATTTAACAATTATGGACGCTTGTCTTGAGTGCAAAGTACACTATGTTGATACTGCAAATTACGAACCTGAGGACACTGCAAAATTTGAATATAAATGGCAATGGGCATACAGAGAAAAATTTGAAAAAGCAGGCATAACAGCTCTTTTAGGTTCAGGTTTTGACCCTGGAGTAACAGGCGTTTTCAGTGCATATGCAATGAAACATTATTTTGATGAAATTAATTATATCGACATTTTAGACTGTAACGGGGGCGACCACGGGTATCCTTTTGCAACAAACTTTAACCCTGAAATAAACATAAGGGAAGTTTCCGCAAAAGGCTCATACATCGAAGATGGCAAGTGGATTGAAACAGAACCTATGGAAATTAAAAGGGAATACGATTTTCCCGAGGTTGGCAAAAAAGATATGTACCTTTTGCACCATGAGGAACTTGAATCTTTAGCGTTAAATATTAAAGGAATTAAAAGAATAAGATTCTTTATGACCTTCGGACAAAGTTACCTTACACACTTAAAATGCCTTGAAAATGTAGGTATGACAAGCATTAAGCCTATTATGTACGAGGGAAGGGAAATTGTACCATTACAATTTTTAAAAGCGGTTCTGCCCGACCCTGCTTCATTGGGCCCCAGAACAAAAGGCAAAACCAACATCGGCTGCATTTTTAGAGGCAAAAAAGACGGAGTTGAAAAAAACTTATACATTTATAACGTGTGCGACCACCAAGAATGCTATAAAGAAACCGGTTCTCAAGCCGTTGCATACACAACGGGCGTGCCTGCCATGATTGGAGCTATGCTTGTAATGCAAGGAAAATGGCAAAAAGCGGGGGTTTATAATATTGAAGAATTCGACCCCGATCCTTTTATGGAAGCACTGAATATTTGGGGCTTGCCATGGGTAGTATCAGAAAACCCTGTTCTTGTTGATTAATTTAGAAAATAAAACAATGAAAAAAGAAGAACTGAAAACTCCTTGCTATGTCGTTCATAAGGACAAGATTATTGAAAATTTAGAAAAACTAAAAAAAGTAAGCGACCTTACAGGCTGCAAAATTTTACTTGCGCAAAAGGCGTTTTCGATGTTTAAATTGTACCCTTTAATTTCAAAATATTTATCAGGCACAACTGCAAGCGGCTTATATGAAGCAAGACTTGGTTATGAAGAAATGGAAGGGGAAGTTCACATCTATTCGCCGGCCTACAGAGAAGATGAATTTGATGAAATTTTAAAATATTCTTGTCACATTGTTTTTAATTCACCCTCACAGGTAAAAAAATACGGCGCACGTGCAAAAAAAGCAGGAAAACAAATAGGCATAAGAATTAACCCAGAATGCTCCACTCAAGATAAGCCCATATATGACCCTTGCGCTTTTGGCTCAAGACTTGGGACAACAAAAAGCCAGATGGAAGATGAAATGTATGATTTTGTAGACGGTATTCACTTTCACACGCTTTGCGAACAAAATTCAGACGCTCTTAAAATTACTCTTGATGAAGTTGAAAAAAAATTTGGCGAACACTTGCATAAATTAAAATGGATAAATTTTGGGGGCGGACACCACATAACACGTGACGATTACGACACAGATGTCCTTATTGAGTGCATAAATAAAATTCAAAATAAATACAATGTACAGGTTTATCTGGAGCCAGGGGAAGCTATTGCCTTAAATGCGGGAAGTTTGTATACAAAAGTGCTTGATATTGTTGAAAATGGGATAAAAATTGCAATTTTAGACACTTCTGCCGCATGTCACATGCCTGATGTTATAGAAGCCCCTTACAGACCCCCTTTAAAAAATTCAGACAAAGAAAACCAAAAAGCTTACACATATAGGCTCTCAAGTGCAACTTGCCTTGCGGGTGACATTATAGGTGATTACTCCTTTGACAAACCCCTCAAAATTGACGATATGCTTGAATTTCAAGATATGGCAATTTATACTATGGTGAAAAACAATACCTTTAACGGAATGAAGTTGCCTGATATTGTCCTTGAAGAAAAAGGGGATTATGAAATTATAAGAAAATTTGACTATTCCGATTTTAAAACAAGACTCTCATAATATTTTCAAAACTTAACATCCCGTAAAAAAAGAAAGTAATTTAAACATATTCCTGTTATAATCGCCTTGGAGCATAAAAAGCACCAAATACAGACAAAATAAAGGAATTTTTATGACTATATATTCAATAATAACTTTAATTGGCGGACTTGCATTTTTCTTATACGGAATATCAATTATGTCCCTTGGATTAGAAAAAGTTGCGGGCGGGAAGCTTGAAAAGCTTCTCAAAAAAATGACCTCAAACCCATTTAAAAGTTTTGCGCTAGGTGCAGGCATTACAGCTGTAATCCAGTCCTCTTCGGCGGTTACGGTTATGCTAATCGGGCTTGTTAACTCGGGGCTTATGAATTTATCCCAAACCGTAAGCGTTATTATAGGCGCAAACATTGGCACTACAATTACCGCATGGATTTTAAGTTTAACCGGCATTCAAGAAAGTGCCGGCTTTTTAATAAAATTATTAAAACCTGAAACCTTCACTCCGATTTTAGCTTTTGTCGGGGTAATAATGATGATGGTATCAAAAAGCAACAGGCGCAAAAATGCAGGGTCTGTTTTAATTGGTTTTGCAATCTTGATGTGCGGTATGCAATTTATGGCTTCTTCAATGGCACCATTGTCTGAAATGGAAAGCTTTAGAAACATAATGACCGCATTTTCAAACCCAATTTTGGGGTTGCTTGTAGGTGTTGTAGTCACAATGGTTATTCAATCTTCATCCGCCTCAATTGGTATTCTGCAAGCTCTTGCAATAAGCGGCGGCGTCACTTGGGGGGCTGCAATTCCAATTATTTTCGGACAAAACATAGGCACCTGTATATCAGCCATACTTGCAAGTATTGGGGTTAATACGAATGCAAGAAGGGTGGCTGCCGTTCATGTTATTTTTAACATTTTGGGCGTTCTTATATTTTTCCCTTTATTTGTCCTTCTAAGTTGGGCTTTTAAATTTGCAATTTTAAAAACCTCTATATCGGCTTTTGGCATTGCATTATTTCATACGGCATTTAATTTATTGTCCGCAATAATTTTATTTCCATTTATCAAAGTAATGGAAAGACTTGCCGTTAAATTTGTTCCGGATAAAGAAAATACAAATACACAAGTTTTATTAGACGACAGATTGCTTCTTGCGCCCACTTTTGCAATTTCTGAATGCTTTGGCAAAATTATTACAATGGCAAAAATGGTAGAAGAAAACTTTATTGATTCCACCAGAATGCTCAAGAGTTATCATCAAAAAAAAGCTGACGACATAAGAGAAATAGAAACAAACATTGATACATATGAAGACAGAATAAGCTCTTTCCTTTTAAAGCTTTCAGGAAGGGAACTTTCCGAAGAAGATAACAGCAAAATTTCACAGTTGCTTTTAACTTTGGGGGATTATGAAAGAATTGGCGACCATGCCGTAAACATTTTGAAGGTGGCAGAAAAATTAAAAGAAAATGAAAAAAAATTATCTGATGAGGCCGTAGGTGAACTTAAGGTTGCCGTCAAGGCATTAGAGGAAATTTATACAATATCATCTGAAGCATACAAAAATGATGACCTAAAATTAGCGCAAGAGGTTGAGCCGCTTGAAGCTGTTATTAAAAAACTTATCAGAAGAATTAAAAACAATCACATTCAAAGACTTAAAGAAGGGCAATGCAATGTAGAATTAAGCTTTATGTTTTCTGATTTATTGAATGATTTTAGAAGAATTGCAGCGCACTGCGGAAATATTGCAACAAGCATTATTCAGCTTCACGACCATACCCTCGATAAGCATGAATACAATCACAGAAATAAAGATGAAGATTTGGAATTTGTAAATAAATACAAAAATTATAAATCAATTTATTCTGTCTCAAAAAAGAAAAAACAAGAAAAAACCGACCTTAATTAACAGGTCGGTTTTTTATTTTAGCTATATTTTTTATTCCTCAATTGCAGCATCAGAACAGTTAGCCACTATGTGCACATTTACAAATGTGGCATATGCTTGAATAAAAGCAAAAAGCAGATTAGAAATAAACACTACCATAAGAGGTAATTTTGGGGCCTGCCCCGATGTTAAGGCTGAAGGATTGCAAAAAATTGCATAGCACACACAAAGAAATACAACCACAATCGAAGATGCAATTACGGTAAACAAAAACAATAGACAATAATTATTAATTGTTTTTTGAAATCTTTTGTTAACATCGGCTCTTTTAATAAGTTTATATGCATATATAAGTCTTACAAATGAAGTTATTTTTCCCGTGTTTGCATATATATAAAAACACATTATATTAGTCAAGGCGAAAAAAACAAGCAAGCCCAAGCCAATTATAATTATAATTGCTTTTGCCAGAATTGAAGGCAAGAGAAAAAGCGCAAAAAGAGGAATATAACATAAAAAAACCAACGGCACCAACAACAACAGCCCCAAATAAACTTTTATTCCGTCTTTTATATCTTTAAACACATTAATATAAGGAAGTATCGGGTTTTGCCCTTGTTTTTTTGCTTCAATACAAGCCCTGATACAGGAGATTGAATATCCCGACAAAACAAGAGAAATCAACACAGATATTAAAAAAGAAGTCAACACCGGTGTTAAAAGAGAAGCTATCGCAGATGCTGAAAAAGAAGTAGCAAGCGTCCCTTGTAAATCAACAGAAGACTGTGCAATATTTCCCGTAACTGCCACAATTAACAGCAAAGATACGTAAATAAGAATTTTAATCAAAAAATCAGAATCCAAGAACATATAATTAAAACAATTTTTCATACACATAAATTCCTATATAATTCCACAAAGACTATACTATCATTTTTTTGAGCAAAATATATAAACTTTTTTAAATCTAGTTTATATACAGGATTTGTGGTACAATTATTACACCACTTAGCGGTATCGTCTAGGGGTCAGGATAGCAGATTCTCATTCTGTTGACACGGGTTCAAATCCCGTTACCGCCGAATTTTATTTTTTATATTTCCAAATTTTCACTGTTTCTGAATTTAATAAATTGTAAGGCGATATATAAAGAAGTTCAAAGCTTTTATCGTTTAGTGCATAATCTTTTCCCTTAGAATAAGGGTCAGATTTTGTTAGCATGTATAAATCTTTACTTTTATTGCTTTTTCTAAGAAAAGCAAAAAAACTTTCGACATATTCTTCTTTCGTCTGAAGAATGTATTCGTCTTTCCATACCATATACTTAATAGGTTTGCCGTTTGTTCCATAAATTTCAAAATCAGGGTTTATGTAAAACGCAAGGGGCAAGCCGTATGCCATATCATCAATGTATATAATTGAATTATTTTTATCAAAATTATTTTTAATGAAATTTGCCGTTCTTTTAGAACCTGTATAATCAAAAACAATATCGCCATAATAGCTCTTAAAGCCGTTGATAAAAGTAAGCGCAAACATAAGTGATACAATAATATTAATCCATTTTTTATTTGATAAAGCGCTTTTGCCCACATCATTCTTGTCAATTATAATCCAAAATGCAAAAAGAAGAATTACATAAGCACAGTAAATTCTTGTCGGAAAAATAAAATTACTGTAGATAAAAATGTAAATAAGAAAATGGAAAAGAATTGCTAAAAATGTTATGGAAAAAAGTTTTTTATCACTTTTAAAAATGGAATAAAAAGCCATAAAGTAAGTGCCAACAGTGAGGAAAAACATTGTTATTGTATATGGGGTAAAATATCTAAGATGCACTTTCAAAAAATATTCATCAAAAGAATTAAACGCAAAGAGCATTATTGTTCTTATAAACGTTTCAAAATGATTTACTTCTTCATAATATGTAATTGCCACATTACTTTGAGTTGTACCTGCAAGCTGCGCTACAAGTGCCAAAAGCCCAAACACAATAATTAAAAAGGGCAAAATATATTTTTTATCGAATGTTTTATTTTTTATAGGTAAAAAAACCTGCTTTATGCTGAAATCCAGCCCCAAAAGTCCGGCAAAGGCAAACATAATGGCGTGGGTATTGGCGCAAAATGCAATCAACAAAGAATATAAAATGGGGTGCCCTTCTTGCTTTTTGTATAAAATCGCAAGAGAAAAAACAATAAATGCGACCAAAGAATAACTTCTTGCCACAACTGGAAAATAATAAATAAAAGGGGCAGAAAATGTAATTATTATTTTTGCGAGATTATTAAACTTTGAATATCTCCAAAGAAGAAAGATTGCAGCGGTCGAAAAAAATAAACAAATCAGCTTTTGAAAAATAAAATGATTTGTTAATTTTGCAAAAGGCATAACCATAAGATAAAAAGGGGAAGGGTGCCCTTCATTTACAAGATGTTTTAACAATTCAGGCACAGATAAATGCTTTGCAAGCATCCAAACTTGTGCTTCATCGCACCAAACCTCATGAAACATGGCGCAAATAAAAGTCAAAACGAAATAAATGCCCGCAACTAAAAGCGATTTATAAAAAAGTTTTTTATTCTGCTTTAACTCGTCCATAAATGTCTTTATATCTTATAATGTCTTCTTCAACAAGCTTGTCGCCTTTTTGAACTTCTATTATTTTTAATTCGGTTGTATAAGGGTTTGCAAGAGAATGCTTAATTTTAACCGGAATATCTATACTTGAACCGGGTTTTAAAATGAAGGTTTTATCGTCCAGTGTAATTCTTGCGGTGCCGTTTAATACAACCCAATGTTCAGACCTAAAATTGTGCGATTGCAGGCTCAACTGACCCCTTGGAGAAACGCATATCATTTTGGTTAAATACCCCTCTCCTTGATTTAACACGGTATAATAACCCCACGGACGATATACTGTCGTGTGAACCCTGTGAGCTTCATTGTTCATTTCTTTTAATTTATCATAAATTTCTTTTACATCTTGCGTTTTATTTTTATTGCAGACCAAAATGGCGTCCGCCGTTTCCACAAGAAGAATGTTATCTAAACCAACGCCCGCAATAAGACGTTCTGAAGAATACAACATTGAATTTTTACAATCTTTCGCAATGACATTTCCAATATTTACATTTCCGTCTTTGTTTTTATTGTTAATTTCGTAAATAGATTCCCAACACCCAAGGTCATTCCAATCCGATTTAACGGGAACAACAACCAAATTTTTAGCATGCTCCATAATTGCATAATCTAGAGAAATAACAGGCATTTTATCAAATTTCATAAAGTCAATTTTATCGCTTTTCTTGAAATTGAATTCATTTATAACAGAATAAATTTCAGGGGCATGTTCCATAAGCGCCCCCATAAATACAGACGCTTTAAACAAGAAAATTCCCGAATTCCATAAATATTTATCTGATTTAAAATATTTTTTTGCCGTTTTTTCATCCGGTTTTTCTCTAAATTCGGCAACTTTATATGCTTCCTTTTCTTTTTTTGAATTTTTAAAATCCTTCCCAATTTTAATATATCCAAAACCAGTTTGCGGACTAACTGGTTTTACGCCAAAAGTAACAATATACCCTTCTTTTGCGTACTTTTCGCCAATTTTAATTGTTTCCCTAAAAAGTTTATCGTCTTTTACAAGGTGATCCGAAGGAGCAATTAAAACAAGGTCATCTCCGTTTTTATCAAGAATATATTTAACGCAAATTGCTGCTGCAGGTGCCGTGTTTTTAGATGTGGGTTCAGCTAAAAGGGTAACTTTTTTAGAAATGTTATCAAGTTGAGATTTAACATCTGACAAATGCTTTTGATTTGTAATGTTGATAATATTTTCTTCATCAATAAAACTTAAAAGTCTTAAATATGTGCCTTCCAAAAGACTTTTTTCAGTGTTTATTTTCAAAAGCTGCTTTGGATATAAATCCCTTGATAAGGGCCATAATCTTGAACCGGAACCGCCAGCTAAAATAACACCGTACATAAATAAACTCCAACAACCTGATTTAGATTAATTATACAATAAAATTTATTTTTTGAAAATAAAAAAAGGAGCCGATTTCTCAAGCTCCACTGTATTGCCATCACCAGTTAGATATAAATTGCTTTTTTAAGGATGTAATTTATTTACAAAATAATAATATACTTTTGAGGGGACTTTTAAAATTAGACTTTAGTTAGATTTCTCTCATACTTTTGTATAATATTGTAAAATTATCTTTCCTGTTGGGCATTTTTATTTTATACTTTTTGAAAAGGAAAAATAATGGTTAGTCAATCTCAAGGAATTAAAAAAATAAATGCCAAACTGCCGCCCCACAGCATTGAAGCGGAAGAAGCCGTTTTGGGCGCAATTTTAATTAACCCCAATGAAACAATGAACAGGGTGGTTGAAATTTTAAAGCCCGCCTCATTTTACAGCCCAAGAAACAAGCTTATTTTTGAAGCAATGTTATTTATGTTCAACCAAAACAAGCCAATTGACAGCCTTTCAATTGCTGAATATTTCAACGCAAAAGACCAGTTAGATTCTGTCGGGGGCAGAGAATATTTAAACGACCTTATGATTGACACAATCTTAACTTCTAACATTGAATATTATGCAAACATAATTAAAGAAAACGCTCTAAAAAGAGAGCTAATTAACGCAGGCAGCCTTATTATAGAGGAATCTTTTAAAAATCCTGAATCTGCAACTTCTCTTGAATATGCAGAAAAAATGATTTTTGAAATTTCACAAAGCAAAACCTCAGGCAACTTAGAAACCTTATCTTCAATTTTGCCGGAAACGGTTGAACAATTGGAATTTAGATACAACAACAAAGGCACATATACAGGTGTTCCTTCCGATTATTATGACTTAGACACAATGACGGCAGGGTTTCAAAAATCAGATTTAATCATTCTTGCGGCACGTCCTTCAATGGGTAAAACCGCATTTGCACTGAATATTGGGCAAAATATAGCAATCAGGCATAAAATTCCCGTGGCTATTTTTTCTCTTGAAATGTCAAAAGTACAGTTGGCACAAAGAATTTTGTGTTCCGAAGCAGAAATTGACGCACAAAGAGTGAGAACAGGGGATATTGCCCCAAATGACTGGCAAAGAATTGCAGAATGCATGGATAAATTACATGTAAGTCCGCTTTTTATTGACGATACTGCGGGGGTAAGCGTTTCTGACATTAGAGCAAAATGCAGAAGGCTAAAAATGCAATGTCCTGACCTTGGAATGGTGATAATTGATTATCTTCAATTAATTGATGATAAAAGTTCTTCCGATAGAATTCAGCAAATTTCAGCAATTTCAAGGGGATTAAAATCCCTTGCAAGGGAATTAAATGTTCCGATTATTGCACTCTCTCAGCTTTCTCGTAAAGTTGAAGAAAGAACAGATAAACGCCCAATGCTGTCAGACTTGAGAGAATCAGGCGCAATTGAGCAGGATGCCGATATTGTAATGTTTATTTATAGAGAAGAATATTACGAAAAAGACAACCCTGCAGTTAAAAACAAAGCAAAAATTATTATTGCAAAACAAAGAAACGGCCCCACCGGCGAAGTTGAACTATTGTTCCAAGGGGCAACCACAAAATTCAAAAATCCAATCAAACAACAAATGGAATAATTTGCGGCTTATAAAATTTTATAAGCCGTTTTTAAAAATAAAAAAACCCAAGAAATCCTTGGGTGAATACAGTTTACGAGTGAAAGATTTGAATATGCACATCATTATAATAAAAATCATACATAGAATTGTAAATTGCCCGTGTGCATAGTTTTTGGTATATGTTTTTATTCTTTTATTAAATCTCTCACAACAACACTCGCCATAATAAGCCCCATAACAGAAGGGCAAAAGGCAATGGAAGCAGGCACAGGGCGCTTTGTTTCATTTTCTTTTATTTGTTCAAAATTTTGTTTTATTGGCGGCTCTTTTGAATAAACCACTTTTAGTTTTTTTATTTTTCTTTTCTTAAGTTCAGTCCTCATCACCCTTGCCAAAGGACAAACCGAGGTTTTATAAATATCTGTGACTTCAAATTTTGTAGGGTCAAGTTTATTTCCCGCCCCCATTGCAGAAATTATCGGAATTTTAAATTTATTTGCAATTTCAACAAGTTCAAGTTTGGCTTTAACCGTGTCTATTGCATCCACTATGTAATCATATTTTTCAAAAGGAAACTCTGAAGAATTTTCAGGCAAGAAAAATTTTGTATGAATGTTCACACAAACATCGGAATTAATATCAAGAACCCTTTCTTTCATTAATTCTGTTTTATACCTGCCAATTGTGCTATTTGTTGCAATAAGTTGGCGGTTTATGTTTGATACTGCAACAGTATCACTGTCAATTAAATCAATTGCCCCTATACCGGAGCGTACAAGTGCTTCCGCCGCATAAGCGCCCACGCCGCCTATTCCAAAAACTGCAACATGGGAATTTTGAAGTTTTTCTATAGCAGATTTGCCAATTAATAATTCAGTTCTTGAAAATTGCTCTAGCATAAAAAAATAATAGCATAAAAAAGCTGCCTCAAGAGATATTTAAAGTATCAAACAGTCAAAACAAAATTTTTATTTAAAAAAACAAGAGCGCTTTAAAAACCCTTGTTTTTATTTTATTTTTTTATTTAAATGTATAAAATTTATGTTTTTGGCACCCAGCTTGCTTTTAAGAAATTAGGTAATAACGGGTCAACAGGCTCACGTTTAAGTTTAGCGGGTACAAAACCTACCTTATAAAAAACATTTCTTTTTTAAAAATTGTCTTATAAACTTTTAAAGTTGTAAAAAACCCTGAAAAAAGTATTTTTCAGGGTGATAGTCCCCGCTTATTGCAGGTAGTTTAGAATATTATTAAATTTTTATGTTTTTATGTTGATTTTATTTTCCATACATCGCCCTTTGTGCTGCCACACCATAAGGAACGGCTTTTTTATCAGTTATCATAATACTGAATACATCTGTTAGCCTTGAACCTAGGGGGTCAGAATATTTATACGGTTGTGCACATGCTACCACCTTACAATCAACATTTGCAGGATTTGGTTTTCTATCCCCGTTAACATCTACCATAATAAGACAAGGCGGCTTTGTTGTGCCTTCTATATTGGTGTTCAAACCGTAGCTGCCACAGCCACCGCACATACTTCGTTTGTTTGGATTTCCAGTTCCATTTGTAAAATCTAAATTAGAAGTGCTACACAGTTCAACTTCATTGTTCTCATATAAATAAAGTCCGGATTTATGTTCGCCACCGGATCTGATTTCAAATCTCATACCGTCTGTTGTATAAAATGCCGCATTAAAAACTCTTGAATTTGGAGTTTTGCTTGCAACCGCAAAATTTTTATATAGTTCAGTTGTGCTTTTGACCACACTCATATGCTTCATAAGATACCCAAACAAATTAGCATTATCATACGGAGTTTCACTATCAAGCGCCATATTCATTGTAATTGCAGAATTGAGGGCAGAAACCGCCTTCCTCAAACCCGTTTTAAATTCTTGTTGTTGGCTGTTTACAACAACAGAAGGAATTGTAAGTGCTGCCACAACCCCTATAATTGCAAGTGTGATTAAAACTTCCGCTAAGGTAAAAGCTTTTTTCATAACATCTCCTAAAAAAAGTAAAAATATTATATCATAAAGCTTCTCCTTTTGTGGTTTTTTTTAAAAAAAACCCTTTAAGAAGGTTCTTAAAGGGAAAACTATTTTAAATGTGTATATATAGTTTTTAAAATTTATTTTTCATACATTGCTCTTTGGGCAACAACCCCAAAAGGAATGGCCTTATCTTCCGTAATTAAAATGTTAAACACGTCTGTCAACCTTTTATCATCGGGTGAAGGGTATTTATAATTATTTATTGTGCTTTTGCCGTCTCCAGAAACATCTTTATTTGCACCATAAAGTGTTGGCTTTCTATCTCCGTTTACATCAACTAAAACAACGCAGGGCTGATATTTTGTGCCATTTGGATTATCTAGCCCATATGAACCGCAATATCCGCCATATTTACCTGCCGGAGAAGGCCTGCCCCAATTTGATATACGAGCACCTGTTTCATGGGTTATAATAGTATTTGATGTCATGCCCTCATTTGGAAATTCAAACCTCATACCGTCTGTTGTGTAAAAAGCAAGATTATATCTTCCTACCAATGTACTTGCGCTGATATCCCCCTTTGGTTTCACTTCATTCATAATACTCATATGCTGTTTTAAATAATTATATAAATCAATGTTGTCATAAGGAGTTTCTCCTGTTGTTGCTTTTATTGTTGTAATTGCATCATTTAAAACATTTACCGCTTTTTTTAGACCCGTTTTAAATTCTTGTTGCTGAGTGTTTGCAACAACAGAAGGGATTGTAAGTGCTGCCACAACGCCTATAATTGCAAGTGTGATTAAAACTTCCGCTAAAGTAAATCCTTTTTTCATAAATTATTCCTTATTTTGTCAGTGTCACTGATTTTTTATATTGTCAGTATAGCTGATAATAAGAAAATGAACAACGAATTTTTACAAAAATTTGCAAAAAATGTAAAGAAAATAAGAAAGCAAAAAGGGATAAAACAGGATGATTTCTTGGATATTGAAGGAATTTCAAGGTCTATGATTGCAATGGTTGAAACCGCAAGAACAGATATCACGCTATCAAAATTAAAAATCATAGCGGACAAATTGGGTGTAGAACCATACGAACTTTTAAATTTTACAGATGAAAAAAAATAGCGTTTGTTATTTAAAACTCTAAAGCAAATTATTACATCATCCTGAACTGACAACAAGACAACAAAAGCACAACATTCCTGTCATCCTGAACTCGTTTTTATGATCTTGCCAATTAATAATCCCCATAAATAATCACAGCGCTTTTTAAAGTTAACAAAACCCTGAAATAAATTCAGGGTGAGGGTTGTTAAAGTATGTCATACGAGTGATAAAATGTGTGGCAGAGAAATTAACAAATAACATAAAAAAATAACCCTTAAGACTTCTCTTAAAGGTTATTTTTCTTAAATTTAG
This sequence comes from uncultured Gammaproteobacteria bacterium, assembly GCA_964467625.1. Lineage (GTDB taxonomy): Bacteria > Cyanobacteriota > Vampirovibrionia > Gastranaerophilales > Gastranaerophilaceae > Galligastranaerophilus_A. The sequence continues at coordinate 424,420 of CAYXRM010000002.1, forward strand.
AATCTGGCAGCTACTTATCTTCCCAGGATGCTACCATCCAAGTATTGTCAGCGCGAGTAGTCTTTACGACCGTGTTCGGGATGGGAACGGGTGGAATCCTACCGCAAGGCCACCAGAAAATCTGGTATGCGTTCGATTTTGTTTGGGACAAGCCCCAAAACCGACACGCTGAAAGTTACATACAGATAATATTTTGAACCAAAAATTGTGTATCACCGCAAAGCTCCTGAGGAAATCAAAGATTTCTACATCACCTTGTAACGGTTTCACAACAGCCCGCCAAATTCAACATTTGCCGTGCAGTTGCTGCACACACCTTAAGCCCTCTTATACTTGCCAAGTGCAATGCACTTAGGCTTGTTTCAATCGGGTTTTCAGGAAAAGCCCTCGTCCGATTAGTAATGCTCGACTGCATTTGTTGCCAAACTTCTATCTGCATCCTATCAACCTCGTGATCTGCGAGGGGACTTACTAGCTTATGCTATGAGAGATCTCATCTTGTGGTGGGCTTCGCACTTATATGCTTTCAGCGCTTATCCGCTTGGAACACAGCTACCGGGCGTTTACCGCTGGCGCGATAACCCGTACACTGGAGGTTCCCTCTTCCCGGTCCTCTCGTACTAAGGAAGACTCCACTCAAATCTCTTGCGCGCATACCGGATATGGACCGAACTGTCTCACGACGTTCTGAACCCAGCTCGCGTGCCGCTTTAATGGGCGAACAGCCCAACCCTTGGAACGTACTACCGCTCCAGGATGCGACGAGCCGACATCGAGGTGCCAAACCTCCCCGTCGATGTGGACTCTTGGGGGAGATAAGCCTGTTATCCCTATGGTAACTTTTATCCGATGAGCGATGGCCCTTCCATTCGGGACCACCGGATCACTATATCCTGCTTTCGCACCTGCTCGACTTGTAGGTCTCGCAGTCAAGCTCCCTTTTGCTATTGCACTCAACGGTTGATTTCCGACCAACCTGAGGGAACCTTTGAACGCCTCCGTTACTCTTTAGGAGGCGACCGCCCCAGTCAAACTGCCTACCAGAAACTGTTCCTCGCCCTGATGTTAGAGGGATCGAGGTTAGAATTCAAATTATTACAGAGAGGTATCTCAACGGCGACTCCACAAAAACTGACGTTTCTGCTTCAAAGTCTCCCTCCTATGCTGCACAATAAGAACCCGAATTCAATTTCAAGCTACAGTAAAGCTCAATAGGGTCTTTCTGTCCTGGTACACGTAATCCGTATCTTCACGGATAATCCAATTTCGCCGAGTCTCTCTCCGAGACAGTATCCAGATCGTTACGCCATTCGTGCGGGTCAGAACTTACCTGACAAGGAATTTCGCTACCTTAGGACCGTTATAGTTACGGCCGCCGTTCACCGGGGCTTAGTTTCAGAGCTTCGACCGAAGTCTAACCCTTCCACGTAACCTTCCGGCACCGGGCAGGCGTCAGCCCCTATACATCGTCTTTCGACTTAGCAGAGACCTGTGTTTTTGGTAAACAGTCGCTTGGGCCTATTCACTGCGACCCTATCAAGCTCCACGGGCAAGCCGCTTCACTCTACCAGGGTACCTCTTCTCCCGAAGTTACGAGGTAATTTTGCCGAGTTCCTTAGCGAGAGTTATCTCGCGCACCTTAGTATTCTCTACCTACCTACCTTTGGCGGTTTAGGGTACGGATACCTATTATTCTCGATTGCGAAGTTTTTCTTGGCAGTGTGGAGTCAACACCTTCGAGCTCGTAAGCTCTACACATCACGCCTTACTTTATTACGCCTGAGCGGATTTTCCTACTCAAACTTGCTACACGCTTGTACAAGCACGTCCAGTCGCTTGCGTGTTTATCCTCCTGCGTCCCTACGCATCTGGTATCGAATAATCGGTAGTTCAGGAATATCAACCTGATGTCCATCGACTACGCCGTTCGGCCTCGCCTTAGGATCCGACTAACCCCACGCGGACGAGCCTGCCGTGGGAAACCTTAGGTTTTCGGTGCATTGGATTCTCACCAATGTTTTCGCTACTTATGCCGACATTCTCACTTCTGCTTCGTCCACTAGTGTTTTCACTCTAGCTTCAACCTACAACAGAACGCTCCCCTACCCATATAACAAGTTATATGACGCAGTTTCGGTTATATGCTTAGCCCCGGTATATTTTCGGCGCGGAATCACTTGACCAGTGAGCTATTACGCACTCTTTTAAGGAATGGCTGCTTCTAAGCCAACCTCCTGGTTGTCAGAGTAATTCTACCTCCTTACTCACTTAGCATATATTAGGGACCTTAACTGGCGTTCAGGGCTGTTTCCCTCTTGGCCACGGACCTTATCACTCGTAGCCTCACTGCCTGACAGTAACATTATGGGCATTCGGAGTTTAACATGATTTGGTACCGGAATACCCGGCCCGCACCAGACTAGTGCTCTACCTCCCATAAGATAAATCAGACGCTGTGCCTAAACGCATTTCGGGGAGAACCAGCTAGCTCCGAGTTCGATTGGCATTTCACCCCTAACCACAATTCATCCGCCGATTTTTCAACATCGGTCGGTTCGAACCTCCACGTAATGTTACTTACGCTTCATTCTGATCATGGTTAGATCACCCGGGTTCGGGTCTATCTCCACTGACTTAACGCCCTATTCAGACTCGCTTTCGCTATGGCTCCGGATATTAACTCCTTAACCTTGCCAGAAAAGATAACTCGCCGGCTCATTCTTCAACAGGCACGCCATCACACTATTGATAGTGCTCTGACTGATTGTAAGCTAACGGTTTCAGGTTCTATTTCACTCAGCTTCTCACTGTTCTTTTCGCCTTTCCATCACTGTACTCGTTCACTATCGGTCACTGACTAGTATTTAGCCTTACCGGATGGTCCCGGCGGATTCAGACAGGGTTTCACGTGCCCCGCCGTACTCGGGTGTTTCATAAAAGTCTTTTTGTTTTCGTTTAAGAGGCTATCACTCTCTATGGCTGAGCTTTCCAACTCAATTCAACTAACAAAAAGATTTGTAACTTTTCGAACAACCTGCAAATTGTTCATTGAAATCCCACAACCCCTTTTACACAACGATTGCAGTCTATCACATGCAAAAGGTTTAGGCTATTTCCCATTTCGCTCGCCGCTACTTTGGGAATCATTAGTTTATTTTATTTTCGTCCCGTTACTAAGATGTTTCAGTTCACGGGCTTTCCTTCACACTGACTATGTATTCATCAGTGGATCATAAGGTACAAACCTTACGAGGTTTCCCCATTCGGAATTCTTGGGATCAAGGGTTTTTAGCACCTACCCCAAGCTTATCGCAGCTATACACGTCCTTCATCGGCTGTCAGTACCAAGGCATTCACCATTAGCTCTTTGTAGCTTTACCTGTGTATAAATTTCATTTAAAACAAAATTTATACTTAACATTGGTTCAATTACGTTATTAACTTTTCAGAAAATAATTTCGATTTAGTTAACTTACGCTTATTATCTATATGTAATTTTCAATGTGCGGTTCTCAACGTCTTAAACGCTGAAAACAAGAATAACACTTCAATCTGAAACGTCAAGTACCTGTCGATTTTTTCAATGCCTTGATTAATTTGATAAAACAATTGGGAAAACAAACCAATCTTTATAACAGCATCGACCTTGGGATGAACGGTTTACTACGTCTTAAAGACTACCGTTAATCTCCCTAGAAAGGAGGTGATCCAGCCACACCTTCCGGTACGGCTACCTTGTTACGACTTCACCCCAGTCACCAACCCTGCCTTAGGACGCTGCTTCCTTACGGTTAGCTCACGTACTTCGGGCGTGGTCGACTTCCATGGTGTGACGGGCGGTGTGTACAAGACCCGGGAACGTATTCAACGCAGCGTGCTGATCTGCGTTTACTAGCGATTCCGACTTCATGCACTCGAGTTGCAGAGTGCAATCCGAACTGAGACTGGTTTTTAGAGATTTGCGCACTCTCGCGAGTTGGCGGCTCGTTGTACCAGCCATTGTAACACGTGTGTAGCCCAGAGCATAAGGGGCATGATGATTTGACGTCGTCCCCACCTTCCTCCGGTTTATCACCGGCAGTCTCGCTAGAGAGCCATAGCACAGTATACCATACTAGGCAACTAACGACGAGGGTTGCGCTCGTTGCGGGACTTAACCCAACATCTCACGACACGAGCTGACGACAACCGTGCACCACCTGTCTTGACGTTCTCCGAAGAGCACCCTCTGCTTTCACAAAGGTTCCTCAGATGTCAAGCCCTGGTAAGGTTTTTCGCGTTGCTTCGAATTAAACCACATGTTCCACCGCTTGTGCGGGTCCCCGTCAATTCCTTTGAGTTTCACACTTGCGTGCGTACTCCCCAGGCGGAGCACTTAATGCGTTAACTGCGGCACCGAAGTCTTGCGACCCCGACACCTAGTGCTCATCGTTTACGGCGTGGACTACCAGGGTATCTAATCCTGTTTGCTCCCCACGCTTTCGAGCCTCAGCGTCAGTAAAAGCCCAGTAAGCCGCCTTCGCCACCGATGTTCCTCCTGATATCTACGCATTTCACCGCTACACCAGGAATTCC